>NZ_JBWLUW010000003.1:0-812191 GCF_057784245.1 Mesorhizobium sp. CNPSo 4671
CGCGAGATCGACGAAATGCTCTGACCTTGCTTCCATCGCTCCCAAAGCTCGGCCTTCTGCGCTGACGTAAACCAGATCCGTGACGTCACCATGCAACACCTCCTCATCCTCTCAGATTAAGAGTGTTGCAGTGACCGGTTGAACCCACCACCTCAATTCGGTCATCAAAGTTAGCTGTATCGATGCCTTAAAGAGGACATTACTGGCGACCGCGTTGTCGGTCACAGGTGCGCCAATAGCGGTCATTCGCCGCCGGTTCTCGAAGGCCGCAGTGGGCCGAAGTGGTTAATGCAGGTGCCCTGATGGGGCGCGCTGAAGTCGGTTGCTGGAAACGGGGTTGGGCCTGTTGCAGAGAAGGGTCTGAAGATGGCCCTCTCAGGCCAATTTCAGTCGAATTTCAGCCCGCGGTCAGGACGGTCGGCCGGGATTGAAGCACGGTGGATTGAGACACTCCGTCGTCACACACACACACACACACACTGGGCATTGGCCGACATTGGGTTGAGAATAGGAAGATCATGGCAGACGCGCGCATCAACCACTGGGACGAGAGCCATTCCCGCAGCTTTCTGAATTACGGCCGGTATTTCGTTCCCGAACGCGAACGCCAGATCGAGATTATCGCCGACCTGGTCCCGCCACTTCATCAGGGCGGGCTGCTTGTCGAGCTTTGCCCGGGCGAGGGGCTACTCAGCCTCGCCCTACTGGAGCGGTTTCCCGCCTGCCGTCTGCTGGCGCTTGAAGGTTCGGCGGAAATGCGCGCACAAACACAGGACACCTGTCGCGACCACGCCGCCCGGCTGACCACAACGGCGTTCGAACTGGAAGGTCGCGGCTGGCGCGACTTTGCCGAGCCTCCGCATGCCATCGTCTCCTCGCTTGCTATCCATCACCTCGACGGCGCCCAGAAACGGACGCTTTTTGCCGATCTGGCGGCGGCGCTGCGCCCTGGCGGCATCCTTGTCGTCGCCGACATCGTGCGTCCGCCGAGCGAAAGCGGGCTCGGCATCGCCGCACGGCAATGGGATGAAGCGGTGCGTGCGCGGGCACTCGCAATCGATGGCGATCTGGCAGCTTTCGCCGAGTTCAATCGCCTCGGCTGGAACTACTTCCGCAATCCCGATGGCGAGCCGATCGACAAGCCATCTTCACTGGCTGAACAGCTTGCGTGGTTTTCACAGGCTGGTTTGGTCGACGTCGATTGCATCTGGCTGTTCGCCGGTCATGCCATCTTCAGCGGGCGCAAGCCTTGATGTCATGGCGCGGGCATGGTGTTTTCGAGCATACAAGGCGAGGGTGGGAATAGGCGGTAACTATCGGTTGCAGGTCGAAGTGGTTTGACGTCTTCCTGAAGGGCGACATGACAACGTTCGAATTTTCCGGCCACAGGCTCGATCTGCGCAAAGGCAGGTTGCAAAAGGGTGGGCTCGACATCGACCTGCGTGCCAAATCGCATTCGCTGCTCGTCTATCTCCTGGAGAATGCCGGCCGCGTCATCGGCAAGGACGAACTGGTCAATGCCGTCTGGCCCAACATCGCCGTCTCCGACGATTCTCTCACCCAATGCATGAAGGATATCCGCAAGGCCCTCGGGCCGGATGCGGATGGCCTGATCCGCACCGTGATGCGGCGGGGCTATGTGATCGACGAGGAGCGCGTCCGCCGGGTCGAGGATCGCGGCACGGCTCCTGCCGAGGTCGCGGAGGGTGCCGGCACGGATACGCCGTCGATCGCCGTGCTGCCCTTCGAGAACATGAGCGGCGACCCGGCGCAGGATTATTTCGCCGACGGCATGGTCGACGAGATCATCACCGCGCTGTCGCACACGCGATGGCTGTTCGTCATCGCCCGCAATTCGAGCTTCGCCTACAGGGGTCATGCCAACAGCGTGAAGCGGGCCGGCAGCGAACTCGGCGTTCGCTACCTGTTGACCGGCAGCGTTCGCAAGGCCGGTGATCACATCCGCCTCACCGGACAGCTCATCGACTCATCCTCCGGCAAGACGATCTGGGCCAACCGCTATGACGGCACCATGGCGGATATTTTCGACCTCCAGGACCGCATCACCGAAAGCGTCGTCGGTGCCATCCAGCCGTCCATCCTTTCGGCCGAAATTGATCGCTCGCGGCGCAAGCGGCCCGAAAGCCTCGCCGCCTATGACTATGTGCTGCGCGCCTTTCCGCTGGTCTGGTCGCTCGACCGGACGCAGAACGATGTTGCCGCGGCGCTGCTCGACCGGGCGATCGCGATCGAGCCTACCTATCCGCTGGCGCTCTCGCTACTCGCCTGGTGCCATGAGCAGCGCGCCGTCTACAACTGGACGGAGACGCCGGCCATTTCCAGGGACGAGGGTCTGCGCCTTGCGCAGAAGGCGGCAGCGCTCTCCAGCGACGATCCGATGGTGCTTGCCGTGCTCGGCGCGGCGCACTCCTTTGCCCGCGACTACGATGTCGCCGATCAGCATTTGCAGCGGGCCCGCACGCTCGATCCCAATTCCGCCTGGGTCTGTATGCGCAGTGCCTGGCTCGATGTCTATCGCGAGCGGCCCGAGGCGGCGATCGAGCAGTTCGAGCGTTTCGAACGGCTAAGCCCGCTCGACCCGATGGGCTACATGGCGCTGATCGGTATCGGTGCGGCCCATTTCGTCGCCTCGCGCTACGACAAGGCCGTGGCCTTGACGCAGCGCGGCTTGAGTCAGCAGCCCGACGCGACATGGGCGCTGCGTTGGCTGGTGATGGCTCTGGTCTATGCCGGCCGTCGCGGTGAGGCGCGGCGCGAATGCGGCAGGTTGCTTGAGAGCTATCCCGAACTGACCATCGCCAAGGTCTGCGACTCGGCGCTTTTCGGCCCGAGCACGATGAAGCGCATCGTCGCGGCGCTTCGCGAGGCCGGCCTGCCGAACTGATCTGCGGCGGCCCGCCAGCGACGACTCAGGTCCTTTCCGCCGGGTTTGCAAGGGCGTGCCCGATTGCGCCGTGATCAAAGTTCGCGGCGGTGGCGGCGATCATCCACGATTTGCGCCAGCGCCTTCGTGGGGTCGCGGTCGACGGGCAGCGTAAACGCGTTCTCGACGTCGAAGACGGTAAGGCCGATGTCGCGACGCTCGCATTCGCTCATCGCGGCCAGACCGGCGAGATCGCTGCGCTTCTTCCAGAAGCGTGGCAGCCACAGTAGCGCCGATTTTGCAGTGGCACAGAGCTTGACGAGCCGGGAAGAGGAAGCCCGCCGACTGTAATCGGCTCCGATGAAGTGATCGATCGTCGTCATGGCGTTTGTCTCCATCTTGAAAGCTGTCCTCGGTGACAGCAAGGACGACTATAGCCAGAGGTCTCCCTGACATCGTGAGGCGGCGACGAAACTTGCGGGAAATTGCGGTGAAACCGCCATAGCCTTCCCCACTTGGAACTGAGTGTCGTTGTCCAAAACCGCAACAAGGGGAAGGCCAAGGCACCAAGGATGGGCCGAAGATAGTCAGCGCTCGGGCAATCCCGCCAGCTTCAAGGCTTCGACCACCTGGTTCGCCCATTTCGTGTTCCGAAGAATGGGTAGAGACCGGTATCGCTCGATCGTGAAACTTGGCTGGCCGGCCATGAGCTTTTGCGCGGCCCAGCGGGCGGTCTCCAGGTCCCCGCCCATCGCCGCCCAGGCGGCGAGGTATCGATAGGAAATGATGATGTCGGGGTGGGCGGCGATGACCTCACGGGCGATCGCGACGGCCTGGGAAAGGGAACCTGTCTTGGCCAAGGCGTAGCCCGTTCCCAGTCTCACAGCGAATGCGAACGGATCCATCGGGCTTAGCGTCATCGCGCGATGGAACCGCTCCGGGGCCAAGGCGGCTTCGTCCGTGTAGATCGCGATCCAGCCATGGCGTGCCCATGCCCACGCATTGTTCGGAGCGAGCGTGAGCGCCTTTTCGATCAATGTGGCTGCGCGCTCCTGGTCACCGCACATGCTCAATGCCGAGCCGGCGGCGGTCAATGCGGTCGGATCATCGCCGATCAGGCCTGCAGCTTCGATCGCCGAACGCGCTTTTTTCAGCTCATTTTCCGGGTGCTCGGCCCACAGATATGCGGCGTTCGAGGCATGACACCAGGCCAGGAGCGCATGGGCGCGGCCATAGGCCGGATCGACTGCGATCGCTTTCTTGAGCAGGTCTATCGCCTGGTCGTTGGCATCCTTGCGGCGGCCCCAAATGTTCGGATAGGCGCGCATGACGAGATCATAGGCCCTGAGGCTGGTCGGCGGCTTGCGCCTCGCCAGCTCGATCTCGGCACCGCGAATGGCCGGATGTATGGCGCCGGCCACCTGGGCCGCGATCCTGTCCTGGAAGTCGAAAACGTCCACAGTCGCGCCCTCGTAGCGCTCGGACCAGAGCTGTGTCCGCGTCTCGGCATCGACCAGTTGCACGGAAATGCGCAGCCGGTCGCCGCCTCGCCGAACGGTGCCTTCGACGACGTAATTGACGCCGAGTTCCCGGCCGACCTCGCGCACGTCGACGAAGCGTCCCTTATAGGTGAAAGCTGATTGGCGCGCGATGACGAAGAAATCCCGGATGCGGGAAAGCGCGGCAGTGATCTCCTCGACAACGCCGTCGGCAAAATACTCGTCGTCCGCCCCGCCAAGATTGTCGAAGGCCATCACCGTTACCGAGGGCTGGTCATGCGGCCTCGGCGGGATGAAGACAGGCTGAGGCGCCATGTCGTGCGCCGTAGCGGTCTGGCGATTTCCGCCTCGCGTTTGCAGCGACTCCGCTAGCGACTGCGTCTGTGCCTCGGGTTCCACGCCCAGATGCCTCTTCAGCACCGCGCGACAGGTTTCGAACTGACGCAAGGCCGCGTTTTCGTGACCCCTGGCGGCGTGGATCCGGATCAATGCTCGATGGGCCGCCTCGGCAGTCGGATCCGAGGCGAGCAGCCTTTCCGCGAGCTGTTCGCAGGCCGCTTCATTCGCGGACCCGGCTTCTGGCGGCGCGAGGCTCAGGCGTTCCACCAGTTGCAGAGCTTTTTGCCGGAACCTGACCTGATGCGGGCTGAACCATTCTTGCAGACCGTCGGGAATGATTTCGGACGCAAGGACATCACCACGGTAAAGCTCGGCGGCGAAAGCAAGGTGCGCCGTCCCGCTCTCGGCGAGCTTCCGCTCGAAGAGCCAGATGTCCGCTTCATCCGGGCCGGCCGTCAGCGCGACCGTTTCTTGATCCCCCTCGAGAGAAATTGGTGCATTGCCGTCGGCGGGAAACCATCGCCTGATGTCGGCAAGGGCCTGGCGCAGGCTGTTTCGCGACTGCGCATCGCCCCGTCCAGGCCAAAACCCTTCGGCAAGCAGTTCGCGATGGTGGCCTCGGCGGCCCGCCAGGACCAAGGCGGCAAAAAGCAGCGCGGACTTTCGCGTTGCGAAGCGGACAGGCTGACCCTCTGCGGAAGTCACTTCGAGACCGCCAAGCAACCTGATGCGCACGACACCCTCCGAATTTTCGAACGAACCGGTAGAATAGCATCTTCGCCAGTCGATTTAACGCGGATTTAACGGCGGTCCGCCGGCCTTTGCTCGACGGTTCGCGCCAGTCTGAACAACCGCAAATCACCCCCGTGGCAAGCTCCGGCAATAATCTGGAACGGGAGAGCAAAAATGGCTCACACGGAAACTCACGCGAAGGCCCACGCATCGAACCTCGGGCCGCTTGGGGTGGCGTCGAAAAGCGTGGCGGCAGCTGTTGCTGCCTTCACGTCCTGGCGGAGGGCGGTTGCAGGACGCAGGGCGTTAGCAGACCTGACACCCGATCAGTTGAAGGACATCGGCTGTCCGGAGGTCCCCAGACCTACGTTCTTCGTCAGGGTCGGGGTCGGCGTCATGACGGACCTGATGTCGATGAGATGAGGCGGAACCAGACGGCAGAGGCGCTGCGCGCGCCGCCGGTAGCCGGAGCAGAATTCAGCAAAAGATCAGCGCCGTTCAGGACGAGAGGCAGCTTTGGTGACCATGCTTTCGGAACAACCGGCGAGCAGTCGGCACACTGCTGCCGTCGCCAACATAGGAGGTCGATCATGCACGTGAAGGCTTATGCTCCGGTTGCGCCCACCACGCTGACACGAGGGGAAGCTCTTGGCATTCTTTCTGCGGGCATTGCCGGTCCCTGCTGCGGCGAGGCCCATGAGATGTTGGCCTGGCTCTATCTGCTGACGCCTTGCGGGGCTGGCGCGGAACCGCCCGCCGAACGTCCCCGCTTATGGCTTCGTGAGTCCCTCCTGGCGTGGATGAGAACCGTCGTATGAGACTGTCGAGCCTGTACGAGCCGCGCAGAGATTGTGACCTGACGCAGGCAAGCAGTACTCATCGTCTGAAGGACGCTGAGGCCGTCCGGGGCGGCTATGCCTAAATGGTGATGGATCGGTAGGCCATACGCAGCAGCATTTCGGTTAAGGGACTGAGCCAGGCATGCGGTTCGCAACGCCTGCCGGATCGGCAGTATGGTGTTCTCCGGGGCGATCCATGGCGTAGATTAGAGCACGCACGAGTTGCCAACCGAGATCGCGGATCAGTCCGCGAACGTCTTTGCCAACATGCTCGCCATTGTCGAGGCCGCGGGCGGTAGCACGGGAGGTGTCATCAAGGTGGAGATCTATCTCCGCGACAGCTCCGACAGGGGATGCCGTCAACACGGAATGGGTTCAAATGTTTCCCGATCCCAAGTCGCGCCCGGCCCAGCACGTTCGGCCACAGCCGCCCGATAGCGCCTCTCTGGTGCAATGCGAATTCATTGAGGTTATCGGGTAAGCTGCAATGGGATCGCAACAGAATAGCCGCTTTGTTGCATCGCTTCCTGACAGCTGCCGGTCCGCTTTCGGCCCCACTGCGGTCAGTCAATTCATGATCTACCTTTCCTCCACAATCCGCAGATAAGCCGCCGTCACGAACAGCACGATCAGTCCGAACAGGATGCGCCTTGCCCCCTCCGGCATCTGCAGGATCGTCAGCAGTGTCGTCAGCACGGTCAGGATGAGCGCGCCGATGATGGTGCCGGTGTAGCCGCCGCGGCCGCCGAAGATGGAGGTGCCGCCGATGACGGCGGCGGCTACCGAGGGCAGGACCAGGGGTTCGGCGAGCGACAGGGAAGGGGCCTTGATCAGGCCGATATAGAGCAGGCCGGTGATGCCGGCGAGCAGGCTCGAGGTGACGTAGAGGGCGGTGATGACCTGCCAGTATTGCACGCCCGACAGGCGCGTCGCGCGCTCATTGTCGCCGACGGCGTAGAGCAGGCGGCCAAAGCCGGTGCGGGCCAGCGTGAACACGATGAGCGCTGCCAGCGGAATGAACAACAGCAGCGCGTTGGGGAAGCCGTAGGTGACGCCGGTGCCGAGCCAGGCGAGGAAGTCTGGGATTTTCGCGCCTGACGCGATCACCGTGCGCTGGTAGACCTGCAGGCAGCCGGTGCCGATCAGGCTGGTGCCCAGCGTCATGATCAGCGGGTGGACGCGGAAGACGCCGACGCCGATGCCGTTGACCAGGCCGATCAGCACCGCCGGCATCATCGCCAGCAGGAAGGCCACCGCCGGGTCCTGGCTGACGATCTGCGTCGCCATGATGAAGGCGCTCATCGTCGCCACCGTGCCGACGGAGAGGTCGATGCCGCCTGTCAGCATGGTCATGGTCTGGCAGCCGGCGAGGATCGCCAGCGGAATGGCGAATTTGATGGTGTTGGCGATCCAGCGCTCGTTGACGATGCCGGGGCGCAGGATCTGCAGGATCACCACCAGGATGATGAGCAGGATGACCAGCGGGACGAGCGGCCGGTCGGCCATGAAGCGCTTGACGCGGCGGCCGAGGGGGACGGAGGTGATCGCGGTGGTGCTCATGGGGTGGCTCGCGATTGGGGTGGCGCGACGCATTTTTCCCTTCTTCCCTTGTGGGGTCCGAAGGACGGGGCGAGACCGTTGGCTCGCCCCGGGGCGGTGGATCGGCGCGCAGCGCCGAGACGGATGAGGGGTGCGTGACGGAGTGAGGCGTTGGCGTTCCCTGGAACACCCCTCATCCGACCTCGCTTCGCGAGGCCACCTTCTCCCACAAGGGGAGAAGGAAGAGGCGCGCGCCTATGCCCCCCCATCATTGCCGCCCCCGCATCGTAATGAACGCGCCGAACATCACCACGGCCACCATGATCAGGCCTTCGATGATGGCGGTGACGTTGGGGTCGATGGCGAGCAGAGTGAGGTCCGTGCGCACCAGGCGCAGCACGAAGACGGCGACGATGGGGCCAAGCAGGCCGCCCTTGCCGCCGCCGAGCGCCACGCCGCCCAGTACCACGGCGGCGACGCTGGCCAAGAGATACGGGCCGGGGATGGGCGCGCCGATGCCGGTGCTCATGGTCAGCGCCAGCCCGCCGAACGCGGCGAACAGGCCCGACAGCGCATAGGCGATGATGCGGGTGCGCTTGACCGGCACGCCTGAGCGGAACGCCGCCAGTTCGCTCGAGCCGATGGCGTAGATGGAGAGGCCAAGGCGCGAGCGCCTGAGCGGTATCCAGATGACGCAGAGGCAGACGATCAGCACCAGCAGCGCCTTGGGCAGCCAGGCGTCGATGGCGTCGGGCAGGCCGGGAATGGGCACGGTGCCGGAGATCAGCGCCTTCAGCCATTCGGCGGCGGCGCCGCCCGGCGCATCGAGCACCAGAAGGGCAGCGCCCTGCAGCACGAAGAGCATGGCGAGCGTGACGACGATGTCGGGCACGCGGGTGACGACGATCAACAGGCCATTGAGCGCGCCGAGGGCAAGACCCATGGCGAGCACGAAGGGCACGACGAACAGCGCGTATTCTTCGGACGCGCCGGCCATCATCGAGGCGGCGGTAACGCTGGTCAGCGCCATCATGGCGGCGACCGAGAGGTCGATGCCGCCGGCAATGACGACGACCGTCTGTGCCGCGACGGCGAAGGCATAGGGCAGCACGGCCCGCGCCAGCGAGCCGAAATCGCCGCTGCCATAGCCGGGCTGGATGATCCTGGTGGCGATGAACAGCACGATGAGCAGGGCGAACAGGCCGATGACCCAGCCCTGGCGGCGCAGGAAATGGTTCATGGCTTCGCCTCCGAGGCGTCGGAAGAGGGCGCATCGGAGGCAGTGGGGTCGGCCAGTATGCCGATATCGGCCTTGGCGCCGCGCGGCAGGCCGTAGGCGGCGCGCATCAGCGCCGGCTCGTCGGCGTCCTCGACGGCGAAAATGTCGACCAGACGGCCGCCGAAGATGACGATGACGCGGTCGCAGACGCGCTGCACTTCCTCAAGCTCGGAGGTGTAGAACAGCACCGACTTGCCGTGGCCGGCAAGCTCGCGCATCAGATGATAGATCTCCTGCTTGGTGCCGACATCGATGCCGCGCGTCGGGTCGAAGCACAGGATGGTGCGGGCATCCGCCGCGATCCAGCGGGCGATCGTCACCTTCTGCTGGTTGCCGCCGGACAGGCGCTGCACCTCGCCTTGCGCGCGGGTGTCGATCTGCAGCCGCTCGATGGCGCTGAGCACGGTGGCGCGCTCCTTGCGCATGTTGATCGGCCCCCAGTTGCGCAAGGCGGCACTGAAGGGCAACGCGATGTTTTCACGGACCGAGCGCTGCATGGCGAGCGCCTCGGAGCGGTCGCCCGGCACATAGGCGATCCCCGATCGGATGGCGTCGATCGGGTGCGAAAATTTCACTTGGGAGCCGTCGACCTCGATCGTGCCGCCCGAGGGCCGGATCGAGCCGGCGAGGGCGGCGAACAATTCGTCCTGGCCCTGGCCTTCGAGCGCGACGACGCCGGCGACCTCGCCATCCCTGAGATCGAAGGAGACGTCGCTGAGCTTGGTGCCGACGCGCAGATTGCGCACGGCAAGCCGCGACCGGGCAGGGGCTGATGCCGCCTTCTCGGCGGCGCCGCGTGCGGCGACATGGGTCTTGACGATGCGGGTGCCGAGCATCAGTTCGACGATCTTTTCCTCGACGCCCGGCACGATGTCGACGACGCCGACGGTCTCGCCGTCGCGCAGCACGGTGGCGCGGTCGCAGAGCGCCGAGATTTCGACGAAGCGGTGCGAGATGAAGATCACCGCGCGGCCGGCGTCGCCCTGGCGGCGCACCACTTCCAGCACCTTTTCGGCGAGGTTGGCGGGCAGTGCCGCGGTCATCTCGTCGAGCAGCAGCACGTCGGGCTCGACGGCCAGCGCGCGGGCCAGGTCGAGCACGCGCAGCACCGCCAGCGGGATGTCCCGCGCTGTGTCGCGGATATCGAGGTCGGGAATGCCGAGCTCGCGCACCCAGGCGCGGAACGGCTCGACCGGCGTGCCTGTCAGGCGAAGGTTGGACAACACGTCGAGATCGGGGATCAGCGACGGCTCCTGGTAGACGGGCAACAAGCCGGCGCGGCGGGCGGCGGCGGGCGAGCGTATGTCGCGCGCCTCGCCCCGGATCAGGATGCGCCCGGCATTGGCCGATATGGCCCCGGTCAGGATCTTCACCAGCGTCGATTTTCCCGCGCCGTTGGCGCCCATCAGCGCATGTACCTCGCCGGGCAGCACGGACAGCGACGCGTTGCGAAGTGCGGCGACCGCGCCGTAGTTTTTGGCGACGCCGGTGGCGTCGAGGAGGGGGCTGGTGGTCAAATCGTGGGGTTCTCGATTCAAGCTATACAAATGTTATGTAGCCAAAAGCTTTGGCGATGCCGGCCGCAGCGGTGGCCTTCCCTTCTCCCCTTGTGGGAGAAGGTGGCCTCGCGAAGCGAGGTCGGATGAGGGGTGTTCCAGGGAACACCAACGTCTCACTCCGCTGGAACACCCCTCATCCGTCTCGGCGCTAACGCGCCGATCCACCTTCTCCCACAAGGGGAGAAGGTGGAAGGGCATCTCGTCAGCTTTACTCCCCCGGCCCCTTGCACGCCACGATCTGGTCCTTCGTGTACGTCGTCCAGTCCGGGATCGAGATCGAGACCGGCCATTCCGGGCTGAGCGACGGGTCGGCGGCGGCCTTCAGCTTGGCCTTGCCTTCATCGGTGGCGTTTTCCCAGAGCTGCGGCTGCACCAGCACGGTTTGTTGCGCCGGCTTCTTGCCATCGAGGATCTGCAGCGCCAGTGTCACACCCGCACCGCCGATCGAGCCGGGGTTGGTGACGGCGGCGCCGACCAGGCCCTTGACCGAGCTCAGCTGGCCGACGAAGCCGGCATTGTCGGCGCCGACGATCGGCACCAGGGGCGCCTGCGATTCCACCAGCGCGTCGACGATGACGTTGTCGATGCCGGACGTCCAGATGCCGTTGATCGGCGTTCCGGTTGACAGGAAGGAGAGGATTTGCTGCTTGGCCTGGTCCTGCTGCCAGCCGGTGAAGACTTCCTGAGCCACCTTCACGTCGGGGAATTCGGCCAGTGCCTTCTTGAAGCCTTTGTCGCGATCGCTGTCGGCCGAGGCACCGGCGGCGCCGCGCATGTAAAACACCTCGCCCTTGCCGCCCATCTGCTGGAACAGCCATTTGGCGCCGAGATAGGCATATTCCTCCTGGTTGTTGGAGATGATGTAGGCCGACGGCTCGGTGACCGCCTGGTCGACGGCGACGACGACGATGCCGGCCTTGGTGGCTTCCTCCAGGCCCGCCTTGATGCCGGCCGGATCGGCGGGGTTGACGACGATGGCGTCGACCTTGGCGCTGATCAGATTGCGGATGTCTTCCAGCTGGCCGGCGGCATCGGTGTTGCGGTGGGCGATGTTGAGTTTTGCCACCTCGCCGGAGGCAAGCGCCTGCGCCTTCATGGCGCAGACCATCTCTTCGCGCCAGCCATTGCCCTGGACGGTGTTGGAAATGCCGATCGTGTATTTGCCGGCGGCCGACGAGACGCCCACCGAGGCCAGCAAGGCGGCACCCGCCAGCAGCGGGACCATGGTCAGGATTTTCTTCATTTCAGTCTTCCTCCACATTGTTTTCAGTTTCAGTTCCAAGTCGTTGAGACATGTCGCTCAGAAAGAGATTCACGCGACCAGCTTCAGCTCGTTGTCCTCCACACGTCGTTGCCGACATGTTTTCCCTAGGCATGTCGTTTGCCCCAAAACCGCCAAGCACTTTTGGGCGACATGCTTTTTCCTTCACTTGACGTAGGGACGCAGCACGTCGCGGGCGAGCAGAAAACCGCGCTTGACCTGCTCGTCGCTGCCTTCAAACCGCCTGTCCTCGTGTTCGATGATGACCGATCCGTCATAGCCGGCGCGGTAGAGGCCGGAGAAGAAGCCGCTCCAGTCGACATCGCCCAGCCCCGGCATGCGCGGCACCTGCCAGCCTATGCCAGCCGAAAGGATTCCGCGCTCGTACAAACCATCATGATCAATCATCAGGTCCTTGGCGTGGACATGCAGCATGCAGGGGCCGAACTCCCTGATAAAGCGGGCCTGGTCGATCATCTGCCAGACCAGGTGCGAGGGGTCGAAATTCATGCCGACATCGCCGCCCCAGGTCTCCAGGATGCGGCGCCAGACGAGTGGCGAATAGGCGATGTTGTGCCCGCCCGGCCATTCGTCATAGCTGAAGATCATCGGGCAATTCTCGAAGGCAAGCTTGATGCCGTGGCCGCGCGCAAAAGCGACGATCTCGGGCCAGATTTTCAGCGCGTCCTGCCAGTTGACGTCGACTGTCTTGGAGGCATCGCCACCGCAGAAGGTGTTGACGATGGGCACGCTCATATTGGCGGCCAGCACGATCACCTTCTTGAGATGGCCGATGACTGCTTCGCGGTGCGCGGCATCGGGATGCAGCGGGTTGGGGTAGTAGCCGAGGCCGGAAACGGTGAGGCTCTTTTCCGCCAGCGAGGCGACGATGTCTTTCGCCTGCGTGGCTGAGGTCGAGGCAGCATCGATATGGCTGGTGCCGGCATAGCGGCGGGTCGCGCCAGACGTTTTCGGCCAGCAGGCGATTTCCAGCGCCTCGAAGCCGGCCGAGCTTGCCCAGTTGGCAACCTCGCCAAGCGGCGTCTCCGCGAACGGCGCGGTGAGCAGTCCAAGTTTCATAGTGCCTCCCCAGAGCTCTTCATCGTTTCGTGGAAACGCTGAAGAGCTCTCCCTTTGTTTTCGCGCAATTCCGGACGGAAAACCGTTTCACACTTTTCCTGGAATTGCTTCTGTCGTGTCTTCACGGCCATGTTCATAATGCCGATTGTTTGGATCGTTTCAACCTTGCGGTCTCATCTTGCTCCAGACTGTGCCGGACGGCCGCCATCGGATCGTCCGAAAGCAGTTTGTCCAGCGTCGATGTGACGGCCGCGCGAAACATTTCGTTCGCGGCGAGGCCGGGGTCAAAAATCGTATCGATGGCCAGGATTCCCGAAGCCAACGCCGCCGCATCGCGGCCTGTCGCGTCGGCGATCTCGGCAACCTTGCCGGCATAGGGGTCGGAGACCGGCCAGCGTTTGCCGAAGCGGTCGGAGGCCTGGATGAGATAAGCCATCCAACCGGCGACCGGCACCGACAGCAGGCCGATGCTGGCGCCCTGGCTCAAGCGGTCACGGATCGGGTTGAGCAGGCGCTGGACGATCTTTTGCGAGCCGTCGGTGGCGATCTGGTGGTTGCGGTGGCGGATCGCCGTGTTCTTCAAGCGGCCGAGGCTCTGCTCGACATAGGCCGATGGATCCATGCCGGGCACCGGGATCAGCGTCGGCAGCGTCTCCTCGACCAGCATGCGCCTGATGAAGGCCGACAGCAGCGGGTCGGCGATGGCATCGAAAGTGTGTTCGAGCCCGGCCAGCACGCCGAGCGTGGCAAGCGTCGTCTGGGCACCGTTCAGCACCCGCATCTTGAGATGCTCGAACGGCGTGACGTCGTCGACGAAGGTGGCGCCGACCAGATCCCAGCGCGGCATGCGGCCGGCGAATTTCTGCTCGATCACCCATTGCCGGAACGGCTCGCAGACGGCAACGGCGCCATCACGGTAGCCGAACCATTGCTCGACGCTGTCGAGGTCGTTCTGCGTCACCGCCGGCGCGATGCGGTCGACCATGGCGGAGGGGAAGGCGGCGTTGCCCGCGATCCACTCGGCAAGACCATTGCCGCGCCGTTCGGCAAAGCTGCGCACGGCGGTTTCCAGGATGGTGCCGTTGGTCGGGATGTTGTCGCAGGAGAGCAGCGTCAGCTTCCGGCCATGCGTGGCCCGGCGCAATTCCAGCGCCCGCGCAAGAATGCCGGGCACGCTGCGCGGCGCTTGCGGGTTGGCGAGATCATGGACGATGTCGGGATGGTCGAGATCGAGCACGCCGCTCGACGGGATGTGGCAATAGCCTTTCTCGGTCACCGTCAGTGTTACCAGGTCGATGTCGGATGAGGAGAGCACGCCGAGCGCCGGTGCGGCACTTGCCTGGCTGTCGACCACGCGGACGATGCTGCCGATAATACGCGCCTCGATGTGGCTGTTTTCGCGGATCAGCCTTGTATAGAGGCCGCCTTGCCGGCCGAGCGTGTCGGCAAGGGTGGGCGGGCGGATGTTGATGCCGACAACGCCCCAGCGGTCGAACTGGCGTGCCAGTAGGTCATCGGTGTATTCGGCCTGGTGGCAGCGATGGAAGGCGCCAACGCCGAGATGCGCCATGCCGGGCGCGAGTGTTTTCCGGTCATAGGCCGGTGTCTGGACAGCGGCCGGAAGCCGGTCCAGCAAGGCTGGCCCAAGCGTTTCCGACGATGCCGAAGCCGCGTTCACCGGTTTGCCCCGATCACCGACTGTTCCTGATCGATCACGGCGCCGGTCATCGGGCCGGCCGCGTCGGAAAGCAGGAAGACGGCAAGGTTGGCGATGTCGTCCGGTTTGAGCAGCCTGCCGAAAGGCTGCGCGGCGTTGGCGGCGTCGAGCCAGCCCGGGCCATGGCCCAGCGTCTCGGCCTGCATGACGTGTTCGGCCGGCGTGTCGGTCCAGCCGACATTGATGCCGTTGACGCGGATGCGGTCGAAGCGGTGGGCGTTGGCGGCGTTCTTGGTCAGCGTCGCCAGCGCGCCCTTGGTGGCGGAATAGACGGCGAGCTCCGGCGAGCCGCAATGGGCGTTGATCGACAGGATGTTGACGATGGCGCCGGGCTCTCCGCGCTTCCTCATGTCGGCGATGGCGGCCTGCATCAGGAAGAACGGCGCGCGCGCATTGACGGCGAAGAGCGAGGCCCAGTCATCGAGGCCGGCGTCGAGGAAGGAGGCGCGGTCGGTCAAGCCGGCAGCGTTGACGAGGCCATCGATGCGGCCGAAGCGCGCGATGCAGGCCTGTGCCAGAAGGGCAGGGGTTTGCGGGTCGCCAAGGTCGGCGGCGACGAAGATGGTCGGCGTGCCGGTGGCCGAAAGCTCCGCCGCCACGGCGTCGCCGCGTTTGCCGTCGCGTCCGGTGATCACCAATCCCTCAGCGCCGGCGCGCGCGAGCGTCTCGGCGATGGCGCGGCCGATGCCTTGCGTCGCGCCGGTGACCAGCACGACCTTGCCTTGGAGATGAAGCTCCATTCCTCCTCCCGGAACAAAGTTTCTATTTTTAGAAATATGGAACGGCAATTCCCGATAGTCAATTGTGCCAGCAGCGCCTCATGTGCCGCGCCGCGCGGCGACGCCTTGGACCAGCGCCATGCCGACCGCCAGCGACGCCGCCAGCGAGCGGAAGCCGGCGAAGTCGGATTCCACCACTTCCAGCCAGCTGTCCGACAACGGGATCAGCGGGCTGAAGGTGCTGTCGGTGATGGTGACGATGCGGGCCTTGCGCTCATGCGCCACGGCGACCAGGTCGGGCGTGATCGAATTGTAGGGACTGAACGAGACGGCCAGCACAGCGTCTCGGTCGCCGATGCAGCCGACCTGGTCGAGCGCGGAGGAGCCGACATTGTCGACCAGCACGTTGCGCACGCCTTGCTGCGACAGCGTCAGCGACAGATAGGCGGTGACCGGGAAGGCGCGCTTGGAGCCGATGACGTAGATCAGGTCGGCCGCCGCCAGCAGCGTTACCATCTTCTCGAAACGCTCAACGTCGAAGCCCGCCTCGATGCGGCCGAGCGAGGCCTGCGAAGCGCCGACCATGCCGTGCAGGAAATGCATGGCGGCATTGGGCTCCGCCTCGGTGCGCGGCTCGCCGCGCGCTTCCGGCCATGAGCCTTTGACGTGTTCCTTGAACAGGCCCTGGAAATCGGAAAAGCCGGAATAGCCGAAGATCTGGGCAAAGCGCACCAGCGTCGAGGGCTGCACGCCGGCCTGCGCGGCCACCTGCGCGATGGTGCCGAGCGCAACATCGCTCGGATGCTGCCACATGAAGATCGCCACCTGGCGCAGCCGCTTGGGGAAATGCACTGTGCCCGACGACAGCACCGCGCGCAGCTCCTCATAGGTCTGCGGCTGGATATAGCCCAACGCGGCAAGAGAGCGCCCGCGCTTGCGCGTCGCCGCCTCGTCGGCAAGAGATCGTCCTGAAGATTTGCCCGCCCCACTCATGATCTCAGGCTAGCGCGGCACGATCGTATTACAATATGGAAATTGGAAATTGTGTTCGAAAGTGGTAGCCGAGCTTGACGCTTGGCGCGTCGCCAATGATCGGCTCGGAGGAGAAAACATGGTCTACGCAACATCGGATGGGGTGGCGGGCAAGCGGCTGAGGGTCGGCATGGTCGGCGGCGGCCGCAATGCCTTTATCGGCGCGGTGCACCGGCTCGCCATGCGCCTCGACGACCAGATCGCGCTGGTCGCCGGCGCGCTGTCGTCCGATCCGGAGAACGCTGCCGCCTCGGCCGCCGAGATCGGCATCGCGCCGGAACGCAGCTATGCCGATTACCATGCGATGGCGCTGGCCGAGGCCGCGCGGCCTGATGGCATCGAGGCCGTTGTCATCGTCACGCCCAACCATCTGCACGCGCCGATCGCCACCGCCTTTCTCGAGGCCGGCATCGACGTGATCTGCGACAAGCCGCTGTCGACCACGCTCAGCGATGCCGAAGCGCTGGTGACGCTGGCGCGCGCCAAAAACCGACGCTTCGTCGTCACGCTCAACAACACCGGCTACGCCATGGTCCGCCAGGCGCGCGAAATGGTGATGGCGGGCGAGCTTGGCCGGATCGTGTCGGTGCATGGCGCCTATATCCAGGACTGGCTGACCAAACCGATCGACGCCGAAGGCCAGAAGCAGGCGGAGTGGCGCACCGATCCGGCACGCGCCGGGCAGTCGGCGGTGCTGGCCGATATCGGCGTGCATGCCTTCAACCTGGCGAGCTATATTTCGGGCCGCGAGGCCGAGGCGGTGTCGGCGGACCTGTTCACCGCCGTTCCCGGACGGCGGCTCGACGACAATGCGCATGTGATGGTGCGCTGGACCGATGGCGCGCGCGGCACGATCCTGGCCAGCCAGACCTCGCCCGGTCACTACAATGACCTCTCTGTCCGCATCTATGGCGACAGAGCCGGGCTCGAATGGTCGGGCGGCCGGCCGGAGGAACTGCGCTTCTCGCCCTACGGCGAGGAAACCCGCACGCTGGTGCGTGGCGGCCATGGTTCGACGGCGGAGGCCCGGCGCGTGTCGCGCATGCCGGCGGCGCATCCGGAAGGCTATATCGAGGCCTTCGCCAATTTCTACCGCGACGCCGCGGATATCATTCGGGCGCATCGGTCCGGCGGTGCGGTGGATGCGGCGCGCGCGGCGCAGGTGCCGGATGTGGTCGATGGTGCGCGCGGGGTGAAGTTCGTCGCGGCGGCGGTGGAGTCGAATGCGGCGGGCGGGGCGTGGATGGCGGCTAGGTTTGGGTGAAACTGAGTGGGGGGTGGCGCTACCTTATGCGATTGCCCTGACTGCAGTTGCGGCAGCGAACCGATCCGCATTGATCCCGGCGACACCCAGCCGTGCCTCCACCGCCGCCGCGATCGACAGCACCTCTTCATCGGCGAAGCGCCGCCCGACGATCTGCAGGCCGACCGGCAATCCGTCTTCCGCGAACCCGGCGGGCAGCGACAGCGCCGGCAGTTGCGGCAGCATGTTGAAGGGGCAGGTCAGATCCAGGCCCTTGAAGCGGCCGTCGGGCAGCGTCGCGACATAGTCGTCGTCGGTCTCGCTCACGGGTGGTGCCGTGATGGCGCAGGTCGGGCATAGCAAGGCATCGTAGCGCTCGAAAAGCCGCGCCATGTCCCGCCACATCGCGGTGCGCAGCAGTTCCACCCGCTTGTAGGCGGTCGCGTTCATCGCCAGCCCGCGTTCGATCATCGAGACCACCGATGGATCCATATGGTGGCGATGACCGGCAAGCTCGTCGCCGAAGAAGGCCGACATGAAGACGCACCAGAGATCGAACCATTCGTCGTTGACGGCGCGCGTCCAGCCCATCGCCACCTCGTCGACGATGGCGCCGGCTTTGCGCATCTCGGTGACGGCTTGCCGGATGACGGCTTCGACCTGCGGCTGGATCTGGTAATAGCCAAGGTCGAGCGACAGCGCGAAGCGCTTGCCATCCAACTCACCCGCCCTTGCGGCTAAGACATCAAAACCGATCGGCAGCGAGGTGATGTCCTCGTCGCTGCCGCCCGCAGTCACCTGCATGAAGGTGACCGCGTCGGCGACGTTGCGTGCCAGCGGCCCGAAATGCGAGATGTTGTCGAAGACGCTGGGCAGGATGGTCATCGGGATGCGGCCGAGGCTTGGCTTCAGCCCGACGACGCCACAGAAGGCGGCGGGGATGCGCACCGAGCCGCCCATGTCGGTGCCCTCGGCGAATGGCACCACGCCCGTCGCCACCGCCACCCCCGCACCGCCGGAGGAGCCGCCGCTGGTGCGCTCCGGGTTCCATGGATTGCGGGTCACGCCCCAGCGCGGGCTGTTGGTGAAGGAGGAAAAGGCAAATTCCGGCGTCGTCGTCTTGCCGATCAGGATCGCGCCGGCCGCTTGCAGGCGGCGCACGCACAGCGCCGTCTCTTCGGGCACCCAATCGCCCTTCGTCCAGGAGCCCAGCGTCGTCAAATCGCCTGATGTTGGCGTCAGGTCCTTGGCCGCGAATGGCACGCCGTGCAGCGGCCCGGTCACGTCACCGCGCGCCACGGCGCGATCGGCCAGGCGGGCGGCTTCCAGCGCCTGCTCCTCGCGGATCACGGCAAAGGCGTTGAACCTGTCGCCGACAGACTTGGCGCGGCGGATGGACTCGGCAACCACGGTCTGCGCACTGAAGGCGCCCGTGCGGATGCCATCGGCGATCGTGTTGGCGGTCAGATCCAGCGGATGGGTCATGGCTCGGGTCTCCGGAGGTGAATTCATGCCGGGCGGCTTTGGTTTTCGCAAAGAAATGGAAAGCATGCTTGCTCGGGGGTGGCGGACCTGCACAATCTCACCTGAACTGGAAGAGAGGCCCCGCCGTTTCCATGAAGTCCGCCGACAAAGGCTCGCATCCGTCCTTCGATGTCTGGAATGCCGGCCTTGGTGCCGCGGCGGCCGCGATCGGCTCGCGCGGATTTGCCGATGCGCTGGCGGCGGCGCTGCGGCTGCTGACGCCCTTCCAGATGATGAACGGTTTTCTCTATTCGCCGGATGGCCGCGCCTTCGACCTCTACAATGAGAAGATCGTCGCAGAGCGCTCGATCATCGTCGACCGCTACCTTGCCGGCGCTTATGTGCTGGACCCGTTCTACGACGCGGTTCGCGGCGACGGCGCCGAGCGCATGATCGTGATGCGGGAGTTGGCGCCCGACGATTTCGCGCACACCGAATATTATCGGCGACACTACGCCACCACCGAGATCGGCGACGAGATCGGTTTCGTGCTGAAGCTGGAGAACGGTTTTGCCGGCGTGCTGTCGCTGTCGCGGACCGGTGCGGCGCCGGTCTTCGCCGAGGACGAGCTGGAGCGCCTGAGGTCCGCCGCGCCCATTGTCTGCGCGCTCGCTGCGCGGCACTGGTATCATGTTCCCGGCCTCTCGCTCGACATCAAGAACGCCGCCCCGGCGGCGCGGATCGAGCATCCGCTGCTGACCCGGCGCGAGCTCGAAATCGTCACGCTGATCCTCAAGGGACATTCCAACCTCTCGCTCGCCGCCGTCCTGTCGCTGTCGCCCAACACGGTAAAAGTCCATCGCCGGCAGATCTATTCGAAGCTTGCCATTTCCAGCCAGGCCGAACTCTTCCGGCTGTTTTTGGCCTAGGCCCAAACGCAATGAATCGCTCGGCACCGGTGAGTTATGAATCGCACTTTCGGGCCGGGAGTGGCCAATGAGTAGCTCGCAGATGGAACGATATGTCTGGGCCTCTGTCCTGTATTACGCCGTGGCCGTGGTTGCCTCGGTGCTTCTTCTCGCCGCGGTCATGAGCGATCTCGGTGTTCTCTGGAGCATGCTTGCCCTATTTGGCTACGTTGCGTTGATCGTATCTCTTCAGATATGGCGACGCAGAAGACATTCGCGAAGTATCTATCAACTGGAATTGGCCAAACGGGATGCCGGCTTTTCTGATTCCTAACAACGAGATGGAGCGGCGGCCTGCACCGATGTGAGAAGGCCGCCGCCCGTCCTTATTCGGCGAAATCCATCTCGGGCGGCGCGACCTGGAAGAAGCTGGTGAGGTAGGCGAGATAGACGATGCCGACTGTTAGCCAGACCAGGCCGAGCACCTTGGCGTTCTCGTCGAGATTCCACAGCAGGAAGAGGTCGCAGACCGCGGCGAGCGCCGGGACGATCAGGCCGATCAGCACGCCGAGCGGACGCACCTGCTGGTCGCGCTTGAGATAGAGCGCGATCACCGAGACGTTGACGGCGGTAAATGCAAGGAAGGCGCCGAAATTGATGAAGGATGTCGAGGTGGTGACGTCCATCGTCAGCGCCGCGAGCCCGACCACGCCGACCAGGATCAAATTGAGGATCGGCGTGTGCCATTTCGGATGCAGATTGCCGAAGAAGGAGACCGGCAGCACGGTGTCGCGCCCCATGGCGTAGAGCAGCCGGCCGACGCTGGCCTGCGCGGCAAGGCCGGAGGTGAACTGCGCCACGACCAGCGTCGCCAGGAAGATGGTGACGAACAGGTCGCCGCCGATTGCCTTGGCGATTTCGGTGGCGGCGGCGTCGACCGAGACGAAGTCCATGCCGGGATGGGCGAGCTGCGTGATGTAGGCCGAGGCGATGAAGATCACGCCACCGGCGAGCGCGATGATCAGGATCGCCTTCGGCATGGTGCGCCTGGGATCCCTGGTCTCCTCGGTCAGCGTCGACACCGCGTCGAAGCCGAGGAAGGAATAGGCGGCGATGGCCGCACCCGCGACCGAAGCCGAGAACGGCACGCCGGTCTTGAAGAAGGGCGTGACCGAGACGAGGCCGCCGGGGCCGTTCAGCGCCACGACATAGCGGGCGGCGAGCACCAGGAAGGCGACGAGCACGCCGAGCTGCACCAGCATCAGGATGAAATTGACGCGGTTGGCGAAGGCGATGCCGACGACATTGACCACGGTCGTCACCGCGATGAAGCCGACGATCCACAGCCAGGTCGGAACCGCGGGGAAGGCCGAGGCGAGATAGGCGGCACCGATCAGCCAGATCACCATCGGCAGGAAGAAATAGTCGAGCAGCACCGCCCAGCCGACGAGGAAGCCGATGCTGGGGCTGATCGAGCGGCGGGCATAGGTATAGGCCGAGCCGGCAACGGGATAGACGCGCGCCATGACGCCGTAGCTGATGGCGGTGAGCAGGATGGCAGCCGCCGCCACGAGATAGGCCATCGCGGTGGTGCCCTGGCTGGCCGCGGCCAGCGCGCCAAAGGTGCCGAAGACGATCATCGGCGTCATGTAGGCCAGGCCGAAGAGCACGACGGACCAGAGTCCGAGCGCGCGGTCGAGTTTGATTGTGTCTTGCATTGTTCCGCCTCCGGGGAGCTTGTTTGCGATGCTTTTCCGGAGGCCGGCTGGCGCCTGGAGATCAGGCGTTGGCGAAGGGCTTCCGGTTGCATTTCTCGAAGTTGAGGCGAAACATGACTTAGCCGGCGCAAGGCGGCCATAACCCCAAGGGATTATGCGGAGTGGTGAGGGGAGGCGGCGTTTGGATGGCTATGGATCGATTGAAGAATGGGCGTCACCCTACGTGATTGCCCCGCCGAAGACGCTAAAGCAGCCGCAGCCGCTGGTCGATCAACTGGAACAACCGCTCATCATCAACCTCGGTGATGACATGCACCGGCTGGCCGTCGCCGTTTTCGACCACCCGGGTGCGGCCATAGGCGCCGGCTTGATCGCATTCGACCTCGATCACCGCGTCAACGCCCTCGAACAGAGTCGGGTCGATCAGGAACGCCGTCACGCAGGGGTCGTGCAAAGCGGGATCGCCGCTGCCATAGCGGCGCATCATGGCGATGGCGGTCTGCATGATCGGGCTGGCGTCGCGCTCGAGCTGGTCGAAGCGCGCCTTGGTCAGCGTCGCGTGGCGGGTCACGTCGAGGCCGAACATGGTCATCGGAATGCCTGATGACAGCACCACCTGCGCGGCATGCGGGTCGATCCAGATGTTGAATTCGGCATCGGTCGCGGTGTTGCCCGGACTGAAGGCGGCACCGCCCATGAAGACTATGGCCTTGATCTTGGTCGCGATGGACGGCTCCTTGATGAGCGCCAGCGCGATGTTGGTCATCGGGCCGATCGGGCAGAGCGTGATCTCACCCGGTTCGCGCAGGATGGCATCGATGATGAAATCCACCGCATGCTGGCTCTCAGCCTCATGCGTGGCATCTGGCATGCCGAGGTCGCCAAGGCCGTCGGTGCCGTGCACCGAGGCGCCGCGCTGCACGCGCGGCAGGATGATCGGCCTGCTGCAGCCGGCGTAAACCGGAATGTCCTGGCGGCTGGCCATGGCGGTGATGCGCAGCGCATTGCGGGTGGTCAGCGGCAGCGAGACGTTGCCGATGACCGTCGTGATGCCGACGATCTCGATCTCGCCGGGCGAGGCAAAGGCCAGAAGCAGCGCGATGGCGTCGTCGACGCCGGGGTCGCAATCGATGATGATCTTGCTCTTGGCCATGCGTGATAAGTCCATTCTCTTGGTACTGGTAAAAGCGGGCCACCCCGGCGGAGCGGCCCTTGTCTTGACGACCGCTGCTACTTCAGCAGTTCGTTGGTGTAATATTTCGAGGCGGGGAGGACTTCCTTGATCTGGTCGGTGTCCTTCAGCGCCTGGGCGATCGGCAGCCAGTTCTTGTCTTCCTGCATCATGTAGCCGGTGTCGCCCTTCATCAGCGCTGCGGTCAGTTTCCATCCGGAGAGGTTGTAGGCGAGGCTGCCGCCTTCCGGATACGCCTTGGTGAACATTTCGGCGGCTTCGTCGGGATGGTCGGCGGCCCATTCGGTTCCCTTGATGGTGGCGCGCGTCCACTTCTTGGCGATGTCGCCGTGGTCGGCCAGATAGGCGGTCGACGCCGTGTAGGTCCAGACCGGCACGTCGGGCGCGCCGGCGGCCGTGCCGACGAGGCTGGTCGGGTCCTTCTTCAAGGTCTCCTGCACCTGCGGCACCAGATAGTTTTCCGTGTTGGTGGCGATGTCGATCTTGCCGGCGAGCAGCAGATTGGTGTCGGAATCCTGCGCGATGATCAGTTTGACGTCGTCCTCGGTCAGCTTGGCG
Organism: Mesorhizobium sp. CNPSo 4671; assembly: GCF_057784245.1. Taxonomy (NCBI): domain Bacteria; kingdom Pseudomonadati; phylum Pseudomonadota; class Alphaproteobacteria; order Hyphomicrobiales; family Phyllobacteriaceae; genus Mesorhizobium; species Mesorhizobium sp. CNPSo 4671. The sequence continues at coordinate 23,563 of NZ_JBWLUW010000003.1, forward strand.
GCCTTGAGCACGAAGGGCATCATCGCCTTGGTCCAGGAGTCGGTGTAGATGGCGATCGACTTGCCCTTCAGATTGTCGAGCGAGAGCGGCTCGCCGGGGCGGCCGAACAGGCCCCAATTGTTGCTCTTGGTGTAGAGGCCGATCGAGGTGATGGGGATGCCCTGGGCAGCGCCGAAGACGACGTCGGTGGTGGCCTCGAAGCCGATCTCGGCCTGGCCGACGGCAAGCAGCCGCGCCGTGGTCTGCGAGTCCGGCGGGAAGATGACATCGACCTTGATGCCCTCGGCTTCATAAAAGCCCTTCTGCTGGGCGACCAGCGTCGGGATCAGCTCGAAATCGGCGCTCGCCCAGTCATAGACGAAGCGGACGGTGGTGAGGTCTGAGGCGCTGGCCGGAGCCGCGCCGAAGGCGGTTCCGAGGGCCAGCAGGCCAACGGTCGCCGAGATCATCCTAGTGTAAGCACTGTGCATTGCATTCCCCTTTTTGGTTGTTGTCGACTGGTTGGAAATTGGTGGCAAAATCACGCTGCGACGCTGGCCTGCGCCGGCTTCCATTGCGCCCAGGCCGGTGCGGTGGAGCGGGAGCGCCAAGGCGTCATCAGCACTTCGAGCCCGAAGACGAGCAGGAAGGAGCCGACGCCGATGACGGTGAGAAGCAGCATCGCTGCGTAGACGCCGGCCGTGTTCATCTGCGCGTTGGCGGTGAGCAGATAGGTGCCGAGGCCCTGTTTGGACGACGCCGTCCATTCGCCGATGACCGCACCGGTCACCGCATAGGTGGCGCCGATCTTGAGGCCGGAAAACAGCGGGCCGATACAGGCCGGTAGCTTGACGATGGCGAAGGTGCGCAAGGACCCGCCGCCCATCAGGCGGGCGAGGTTCAGCATATCGCGGTCGACCGAGGCGAGACCGTCGAGCACGTTGACGACGACCGGGAAGAACACGATCCAGGCGACGATGATCAGCTTGGGCATCAGGCCGAAGCCGAAGATGATGACCAGAGGGGCAGCGATGGCGACGATCGGCACGGCCTGCGAAATGATCAAGGCCGGCATGACCAGCCGCTGAACGACACGGATCTGCCCCATGGCAAGCGCGAGCACGAAGCCGATCAGCGCGCCGATGACATAGCCGATCGCGGTCTCATACAGCGTTTGGCCGGTAAGCACCGACAGCCGCGGCCAGTTGTCGAACAGCGTCTGGAATGCCTGGGCCGGCGGCGGGATGACATAGGCGGGAAGTCCGGAGACCCAGACCAGCACCTGCCAGGTGACCAGGATCAGCACCATGGCCACGACCCAGATCAAGAACGGCCCCGCTGCTGCCCCAAACCGTGTGTTCATTCGAGTGGTCCCCATGCGCTTCAGTGATAGAGGTGCTGCATGATCTGCCGCTTCAGGCCGACAAAAATGTCGGTCGTCAGCACTTCCAGCGGCCGGGGCCTGGGCAGGTCGACGGTGAGGATTTCGGCGATGCGGCCGGGGCGCGGCGTCATCACCACGATGCGGTCGGCGAGATAGATCGCCTCGTCGACATCATGGGTGACGAACAGGACGGTGCGCTTGAGGTCGCGCCAGAGCTGCAGCAGCCATTGCTGCATGCCAAGCCGCGTCTGCGCGTCGAGCGCACCGAACGGCTCGTCGAGCAGCATCACCTGGCGGCCGGCGGCGATGGTGCGCATCATGGCGACGCGCTGCCGCATGCCGCCCGACAGCGCGTGCGGATAATGGTTGAGGAAGTCGCCGAGGCCGTAGCGGCTGGCCAGTTCGGCCGCCTCGGCCCGATCCCGCGTGGTGGCGCCGCGCGTCAGCGACGCTGCCAGAGTGATGTTGCCGAGCACGGTGCGCCAGGGCAGCATCAGATCCTTCTGCAGCATGTAGCCGACCTGGCCCGGCCGGCTGGAGACATCGTGGCCGTCGAGCACGATCTTTCCCGACGTCGCCTTGAGCAGACCCGAAACGACGTTGAACAGCGTGCTCTTGCCGCAGCCGGAGGCGCCCAGGATGCAGACGAATTCGCCGTCCGAGATGTCGAGGCTGACATCGCTGAGAGCAGTGACGGAACCGAAGCGGACGTTGAGATTCTCGATTGATAGCTTTGTCGGAGCGGATTGCTGCGATCCGACTGTGCCGGTTGACTTCAACGCCTCCGGCATTCAGCAATCCTCGCGAAGCAGGCTGGCTCGAAAGTGCATAGATCCTCCCGTCCGGCGTCACACAAGCCTGCGCCGGGCAGGCCTGCTCATCGCCAGAAAACAGCGTTGAATTAACATAGGTAAACGTTTACCTAGATGTTTTCCGGCTGGTTGTCAAATCGACGGCAGAGGCTGTGGATGACGCGACCTGTTTGTTGGGATCGCGATCCGTGCTAGTCGCGTGGCGATGTAGCGATGGCGGCTAACAACAGGCCATTGTTCGTCGAAAGGCGAGGGACTGTGGCAACAACGATCAAGGATATCGCCCGGCTGGCTGGCGTGACGGCGGCAACCGTTTCAAAGGTCCTGAACCGGAAGGACCAGTCGATCGGCGAGCAGACCCGCGAAAAGATCTGGTCGCTGGTCAAGGAACTCAACTACACGCCGAACTCGATTGCCCGCTCGCTGATCACCCGCAGTTCGCGCGTCATCGGCGTCATTGTGCCGGACATCCTCAACGCCTATTTCACCGAGCTGGTGCGCGCCTGCGACCATGCCGCGCGCGAGCGCGGCTATTCGACGATCCTGTGCAATTCAGACTCCGACCCTGAAAAGGAGGCGGCGCATCTGACCTTCCTCGCCAGCCACGGCGTCGATGGCATCGTGCTCGCCGCAAGCGACCTCATTCCGGAGGCCGACCTGGTGGAGCGGCTCAGGATTCCGGTGGTCTCGATGGACCGGGAAATTCCGGACCTCGATTGCCTGGCCGCGCGCATCGATACGGATTACGAGCAGGGTGCTTTCCTGTCGGCGCGTCATTTGATTGAGGCCGGACACACGCGCATCGCCTTTGTCAGCGGCAATCCCTTGGCCTCGAACACCAAAATCAGGCGGGCGGGGTACGAGCGGGCGCATCGCGAGGCCGGGCTGCCGGTCGATCCCGACCTGATCGAGTGCGGCGCGTTCAACCATAGGTTCGGGCTGGTGGCCACCCGCACGCTGCTCGACCGCACCAGCTTCTCGGCCATGTGCTGCATGAGCGATATGCTGGCGATGGGGGCTACGGTGGCGCTGCGCGAACGCGGCTTGAGCGTTCCCGAGGACTGCGCGGTGATGGGCTTCGACAACATCTACATCGCGCCGCTGCTGGTGCGGCCTCTGTCGACGATCGAACGCCGCATTTCCGAGGCCGGCGCCCTGGCGATCGGCGCGCTCATCGATTTTCTCGACGACCCCTCACATCCGCGCCGGACGGTGCTGATGGAACCGACGGTGATCCTGCGCGAGACGACCTAGTCAGCCGGCAGGTTCGCCGCGTCCCTCGGTCGACGCACCGTTTTTCGAATGGGACAGCGCGGCACTGCCTCAGCGGTTTGGAAGCTACTTTCTGCATTTGCGCGAATATTGAGAGATGACTCGCGAAGGCGAAGGCGGCGGCAGCGGATTCCGCATCCTGTTCGCTCTCGATGCCATCGAGATTGCCGCTATCTGTTTGTTCGAGCATGATCTTTCCGAAATCAGCCCATCTTGTCGGTGGTCCGATAGCTAAAATTTTTTGGAATTACTTTGAACAGACTTTTGGATTCAAATGGATTCGGGTCTCGTTCGAGCATATACTCTCCATGCTAAACAAAGGGGGAGACGATGGCTCGAATTCGGCGAAACGTCTGGAGTCTTGCGCAGCCCTGGGATCCTGTTTTGCTGTGGTATGCTCGTGGCGTGCAGGCCCTTAAGGCGCGGCCGTTCCCGGACGTCACCAGTTGGCGATATCTTGCCGCTATCCATGGTATCGAAGAACAGATCTGGCGTGAGTTCGGCTGGCTCAAGCCTGCCGAGCAATTGCCGCAGACGCCTGAATTCAAGAACCAGGATCAAGGCCAGTGTCAGCATCATGGCTGGTATTTCGTTCCCTGGCACCGCGGCTATCTCGCGGCTTTTGAAGCCATTGTTCGCGCTGCCATCGCGAAATTGCCCGGCGCGCCGGCGGACTGGGCGCTGCCTTACTGGGACTACAACAGCAAGGCCGTCGCCAATCCTCGCGCTCTTCCTGAAGCCTTCGCAAAGAACGTCTGGCCCGATGGCGGCGACAATCCGCTGTTTGACAAACGACGCTACGGCCGCGGCGACGGCGTGGTGGTCATCCGGCCACAGGACGTGGATACCAAGACCGCGCTGACCGATGGGCAGTTCGAGGGCGTCACCAACGGTTCACCCGGCTTTGGCGGTGTGCGCACGCCGTTCCAGCATGACGCCGATCGCGATCATGAAGGCTGGCTCGAGCAGGTGCCGCATGATGTGGTGCACGGGCGAGTGGGCGGAAGCCAAGCCGGCCAAGATCCAAACGACTGGCGTTTCGCGGGCCTCATGTCGATGCCGGAGACGGCAGGGCTCGATCCCATCTTCTGGCTGCACCATGCCAATATCGACCGGCTGTGGGAGGTCTGGCGCAAGCGTGACGCACGTCACAAGAACCCGACTCTCTCCTCATGGCTCAATGGCCCGGCGGGGCGGCACAAGTTCATTCTTCCGCAGCCCGATGGAACGCGCAAACGATTTGCGCCGAAAGATATGCTCGACACAACCGCACCAGGGCTCAACTATGTCTATGAAGACACCAGTGATCCCTTTGCCGGGCAACAGCGCCTCGGCCTCAGGCTGAAAACGCTGAGTGTGATGATACCGGGCGCCCAAGGCGCTGCAGGTCCGGAGGTCAGTTCCGTGGCGAAAAAGCCCATCGTCGAATTGCTTGGCGCCAACGCCAAGGCCGTCACGCTCTCCAACGCGCCGACGTCAACGACAATCAAGGTCGACAAGCCGACCGCCCGCAAAGTCACCAACAGCTTCAAGCTGAACGAGTTCGCGGCACGGTCCGTCCCGGAGCCCGACCGCGTGTTTCTCAATCTGGAGAATATCACGAGCGACAACAACGCCGCCGTGTTCGACGTCTATGTCGGGCTGCCCGAAGGCGCCGACCCGGCGGCGCATCCCGACAACCGGGCAGGGGTGGTGTCGCTGTTTGGAGCGCGCGCCGCGACGAACATGGCCAAACCGCATGGCGGTTCGGGAATGACGAAAGTGCTGGAGATCACCGATACAATCGACCGGCTGCATCTGTCCGGCAATGCCGACCTCAGCAACCTGTCCGTACTGTTCGTGCCGGTCAGTTCAGTCGGAGCGGGAGGGGTCTCGATCAAGCGCGTGAGCATCTATCGTCAGTCGAGCTGATGCTGAGACAATGGCTACAGGCACGGGGTTTCGGCCCGCTCGGGCTTCTGCTCTGGAGCGTCAGCCTGTGTGCATGGCTGCTGATTGTTGGGGGTGACCGGCTTCATGTCGTGCTGCCGCTGCTGTGCGGCGGTCCGTCCAACGCCACAATTCCTCAAGGCGTGTTCGCTCTCGACTTCGCGATACAAACAGTCGGCTGGCCGGCGCTTGCTGGTGGATCGGTGCTGATGGTGGTCGCGATGATGGCGCCGGCGCTCGCCGGACCGTTTCTGCATTTGTGGTATCGCTCCCTGTCACGGCATCGCTGGCGAGCGATCCTGCTCTTCATCGCCGGCTACCTGTCGATCTGGACGGTCGTCTGTGTGTTCCTGATCTTGACGGCCTACCTCCTGCACGGCTCGACGGGCTCGGAACTGGGCGCCGGGCTGGTGGTTGCCGCGACAGGCCTGGCCTGGCAGGTCAGTCCAGCACGGGCACGTTGCCTTGCCCGATGTCACTTGCGTCCACGGCTGTCGATCTTCGGCGTCGCGGCGTTCACCGATCCGCTGCTGTTCGGCCTCACCTTGGCCTGCTGGTGCGTGGCGACCTGCTGGGCACTGATGCTTTTGCCGCTCTGCCTTGCCGATGCCCATTTGCCGTTGATGGCAGCGGGCGCACTTCTCGTCGCCATCGAACGGACCAAGCAATCGAGGCCCGGCCGATCGGGTCTGGTCTTTCGATAGACGTGGCGGCTTTGCCCCTGGGCGATGATCGATGGAAGGAAATTGGCGCCGACGACCACAGAGCGCTTTGCTGTTCCGCGCAATCCGGCTCCAAGGGCAAGGGCAAGCCTCGGAGGGAGGCGGCAGTACGTGGCATGCCGGCTGTCAGCGCCGTAATTTGAGTTTTTGCCATTCCGCAGTGCGTTCTCGATGGGTCTCCCAAAAAAGAAAATTGTCGAAGACAAAGCTGTCTTCTTCGGGGAAGTCCTTCCTGACCTCCTGAATTTTCCCGGCGGCGCGCAGGCTGCGAATGATGTCCAGCCCCCGGGTCGCTCGCCTCAGGCTGGACTCGTTCAAGAAGTCGTTGCTGAGGGGATTGCGGAATTTGGGTTCGAGGCCGCCCGCTCCAGACTCAACCAGCCGGGAAAACTGTTCGAATATTTCGGCGGATGTCAGGATTGCCCACCGCATGGCCGTCACCCGGACGTAAAGATTGAGGTCCAGCAGACATTTCGCCATGCCGTCGGCAATCGTGTCATCGTAGCATCCGGAACTTATCACGTAGTCGATGAAAGCACGTCGGCAATTGGAAAGCGGGTCGTCGACAAGCTCCATCGCTGAAACCTTCAATCCATCGACACCGCCCACTTCCCCGAGGTAGTAGGCGCCAAGAAGCCGCTCACTGGATTTTTCAGATCGCAGCAGGTCGACGAGAAACTCCAGATCGGATCCTCGTCTCCATCTCTCGATGAGTTCTTCCCCGAGTCTGTAGTTCAATTCGGCATCGTCGTTGCCGTTATTCACCTCTTGCATCTCGTGTTTCACCTTTTGCATCAGGATGGCGGTCGGTTCGTTCGATACGTCTCTCTCCATTTTGTTGGTCACCCTCGTTTTACCGGCAATCACCCGGCATCCATTTGCTTCAGCAAATCCAACAGCATCGGGCGCTGCCCTACAAGGATCTTGACCTCGGCCTCGGCCAGGGTGAACCAGCCGGCCCTGTCGACCTCCGGAAACGCTTTCATCGACCCGGATCGCGGTGGCCATTCCATGGTGAAGCTGTTGCTCTTGATCGTGGTCACATCGATCTCGGTATGCGCTTCGACCGACCAGGCGATGACGATCTTGCCGCCCGGCTGCTTGTAGTCGCCGAGGCGCGCGAAAGGGCCGTCGACGGTGATGCCGAGCTCTTCCGCGGTCTCGCGCTGTGCAGCCGCCAGTTCGTCCTCGCCCTCGTCGACGAGGCCTTTCGGGATCGACCAGGCGCCATCGTCCTTCTTCGCCCAGAAGGGGCCGCCGGGATGAACCAGAAGCACCCTGAGTTCGCCGCCGCTTCGACGATAAATCAGCAGGCCCGCACTGCGTTTTGCCATGATTGCATGTCCGTTTGCGGTAGTGGTGCGAGTCGGCCGATTCTGCAGGGATCATGGGCGCCGAACTTGCACCGGGAAATTGCGACGCTATGTCAGATGCATCCGGATTGCACCTCACCCGCGAGTTCGGCAATCTGTTAGCGTCGTTTCTGGGGCGAGTCGAAAATCAGTTGGGGCATCGGGAATGCAACTCGGTCTGATCGGCTACTACAGCGATTTCGTGGTCTATCCCTTAGTGATCGCCCTCCTGGGCGTGGCCGGGCTGATTGAGGCCGGGGAAGAGAGCGCGCCGGAATGGATCGGCACGGTGCTGATCTGTCTCGTTCTGTGGACGTTGATCGAATATGTCCTGCACCGGTTCGTCCTGCATCACGTGCCCTACATCAGGGATCTGCACGACCGTCATCACGTCGAGGAGCGCAGTCCGGTGGGCACGCCGACCTGGCTCAGTCTCGGCGTGCATGCGTTGATCGCATTGCCCGTCTGGCTACTCTCGGATTTCGCGACCGCCAGCGCGGTCGGCTGTGGGCTGATGCTGGGCTATCTCTGGTACATCAGTGTTCACCACATGATCCACCACTGGCATCCCGCCCATCCCAGCTATCTCTACACGCTCAAACGCCGCCACGCGGTGCACCACCATATCGACGACAACGCCAATTTCGGCGTGACGTCGCTGCTCTGGGACAGGATTTTCGGCACGGCGCGGCTTTGAGCCGTAGGGCAGAGGGCAGTAGGGCAGTAGGGCAGTAGGGCAGTCGTTCAGCGCCGCCTGCCGCGACCGGCGGGAGACTTGGCGCCGCGCGGGCCACTCTGCACCGGCGTGTTGTTCTGGTTTTCTTCGGACAGTTTGCGCCAGCGGGCAAGACGCTCCGAATCGAGCGTGCCGGCCTTGATGGCCGCGTGCACCGCACAGCCCGGCTCATGCACATGCGTGCAGTCGCGGAATTTGCACAGCGGGGCAAGCTCGGTGATCTCGGCAAACAGCGTGTCGATGCCGTAGCCGACGTCGCTGACCTGCAGCGTGCGCATGCCCGGCGTGTCGATCACCCAGCCGCCACCGGCAATGGCATGCAGCGACCGCGCCGTGGTGGTGTGGCGTCCCTTGGCATCGTGTTCGCGAATGGCTCCGGTCTGCTGTGGCGATTGCTGCGCCGATCCGGCCAATGTGTTGACCAGTGTCGATTTGCCGACGCCGGAGGACCCGATCAGCGCCACCGTCTGCTCCGTGCCGCACCAGGCGGCGAGCGCGGTCGCGGCATCCGATGTGCGCGGGTTCAGCGTCACCACGGCCAGGCCGCGCTGCAGTGCGGCGGCTTGGATTTGGTAGGCCTCGGCGTCTTCAGCCGTGTCGGCCTTGGTCAGTAGGATCACCGGTGTCGTTCCGGCCTCGTTGGCCAGCGCCAGATAGCGCTCGAGCCGGGCGATGTTGAAGTCGGCATTGCAAGAGGTGACGATGAACAGCGTGTCGACATTGGCCGCGGCCAGCTGTGGCACCCTTCCACCCTGGGTGCGGCGTTCCAGCACCGTCTTGCGGGTCAGGCGACGCTTCACAAGCTGATCATGCGGCTCGACCAGCACCCAGTCGCCGACGGCGTAGTCGCCGGTGTTCGCATTCGCCGGCAGCGCTAGATCCATTTGCCCTGACTGAGACATGCCGCTCAGGCGATCGCGGTGCACCATGGCAATGCGGACCGGGATGAGGTTTGCCTCGCCCGGCTCAAGCTGATCGTCGAAGAAATCCGACCAGCCAAGACCGGCAAGCGATAGTGAAGGGGCGGGGGAGGAGGCCGTCAAGGCTTCGACCAAGGGTACGGCGTCGCTGACATCGGACAGTATCTCTGGCAAGAAGAGGTGTGGCGTGGACAACGCCTTTCGGGGGCGATCCGCCCACGCTGTTGTATGGGCGGCATGGTGAGATTTGGCAAGCATTTCACGGCGAGAGGGCCGGGCTCACCCGTCAGCGACCTCGATTGTCGCGATGATCACCAGGCGAGCCTCAGGACAAGAAGCCGCTCGCCAGGCCGGAGTCCGCATTTTCTTGACAAGCCGCGCTGGCCGGATGTTACTGCCGCCAGCCGCTTGGGCTGGGGGACTTTGCCGTGAAGAAGACATATCAGAAGCCGGTGCTGGTGAAGCGCGAAATGCTGTCCGCCGTGACCGCCGCGCCTGCCACGTCCGGGCGTTGATCCGGAAGCCGTAGGGCGAGGGGGCTGACGCTTCCCGCGCTCACAATTCCTTTTCCGCCAATTCCCTGAATTCGTCGGGCACGGAGCGCGCCGCCTCCAGCGCCACCGTGCCATAACCGACGGCCTGCTTGCCAAAACGCTCGCGGATCTTGTCGATGGCGCGGTCGGCGCCGAAGCGGGCGAGGCCTTGTCTGCTGCCGGGGCGACGCTTCTCGTCGGCGAGGCCAAGCGGCAGATCGAGCTGCAGCTCGACACTTTCCTCGAGATGCGAGACCGAGATCGCCAGCAGCGAGATCGTCTTCTCTCCGGGATGGTCGGCGAGCACGCCGCGCACCAGGTCGCCAGCGACCTCGGCCAGCATGGTCGTCGCCGAAATCGGCTGATCCAGCGTGATCGACCGCGTCACGGTGCTGAGATCGGCAAAGCGCACGCGCACCGTCACCGTGCGACCGGGCCGCGCCTTGGCGCGCAGCCGGCTGGCGACGCGGTCGGCCAGATGCAGCAAGGTCGGCACGATCACCCGCGCCACGGCCGGCTTCTGCCCAAGCGCCGATTGCGCGCCGGCCGATTGCGCCCGCCGCCTGGTCTCCAGTTTTATCGGGTCGCGGTTCCATGACAGGGCGGCGAGCTTTTCGCCGGCGGCGGGCCCGAGCAGCCTGGTCAGTGCGCCGCTATGCGTCCTCGCCAATTGGCCGATGGTCTCGACGCCGATCTCGGCCAGCCGCGCCCTGGTCGCCGGCCCGACGCCCCACATCAGGCCGACCGGTAAATCGTGCAGGAAGGCGAGCTCCGTGCCGGGATCGACCACCACCAACCCGTCGGGCTTGGCGACCTGCGAGGCGATCTTGGCCAGATGCTTGGTGCGGGCCACGCCGATCGAGATCGGCAGGCCGAGTTCGGCCCGCACGCGGCGGCGGATGGCCGTGGCGATCTCCTGTGGCGAGCCGAACAGATGGGTGCAGCCGGCGACATCGGCAAAGGCCTCGTCGATGGAAATGCGTTCGACCACCGGCGTGAAATCGTCGAGCACCTTTATCGCCGCGTCGCCCAGCCGCTGGTAGTGGCTGAAATTCCCGCCGACGAAGATCAGCTGCGGGCAAAGCTCGCGTGCCTTGCGCCCCGGCATGCCGCCACGCACGCCAAAGGCGCGAGCTTCATAGGAAGCGGCCAACACCACGCCGCCGCCGACGGCAATCGGCTTGCCGCGCAGCGACGGGTCGAGCAACTGCTCGACCGAGGCATAGAAGGCATCGAGATCGGCATGCAGGATGGTGGCTGTCGTTTCCATCCGGCTGCATATCCACGGTTGCTGATGGATTAGAACGAATAGAGAACATAACGCGTACAGCTGTCAAGCGGTATGTCCGCGTTCGGCTGTATCATCTGCGCTCTTCCCGCGAAAACTGCACAGCCAAATGTCGAATCGCGGTTTTCAACAACGTCCTAGAGACGGGCAACGAGGCTGCAGCATACGCCTGAGTGCGTAAGGAGGACGACATGACCGACCACATCAACGCGCCTTACTCGGAGTGGTTTGAAGCGCACAAATCGCATCTCAAGAAAGAAAAGGCGTTGACGCGCCAGCGTCAACAGCTCGCGGCGGAGCGGCGGGCACTGCCGTGGCTGCGCATCGACAAGCCCTACGTTTTCGATACGAGCGAGGGAAAGAGATCGCTGGCCGATCTGTTTGCCGGCCGCAGCCAGCTGATCGTCTATCACTTCATGTTTCCGCCCAATGCGGATTATCGCTGCACCGGCTGTTCATTCCTTTGCGACCACATCGACGCCGCCAACCAGCATCTCAGGCATCACGACGTCTCCCTGGTCGTCTGCGCGCGTGCACCGCTCGCCGAGCTCATGGATTTCAAGGCGCGGATGAACTGGCAGTTCGACTGGGTTTCGTCGTTCGGGAGCGATTTCAATTTCGACTTCCAGGTGTCGTTCACCGAGGACCAGATCAGTTCGGGCAAGGTGCTCTTCAATTTCGAAGAGGTCGCGATGACAGGCAGGGATCGCGGTGGCGCGACCGTTTTCTACCGGGATGACGACGGCAAGATCTATTGCACTTTCCAGGTGCGGAGCCGGGGCGGCGAGAACCTGATCGGGACCTACAGCTATCTCGACCTCACGCCCATCGGCCGCAATGAAAACGGGCCATCGCATACGCTGGGCGATTGGGTCCGCCTTCACGATGAGTATGATGATCGCTGATGATCCGCCGCGCAGTTGGGCAAAGCCCACCTCGGGGCATCTTTCAGAACTTCGGTGATCAAGCGTTCGCCAGATGCTCCGCCCGCAGCGCCGCCTTGATCGGCTCCAGCGCCGGTTCGCCGCCGGCCGCCAGCTCGTCGGCGATGCGGGCGAGCTGATCGTCGGCCTTGCGGTGCTTGCTGCCCCAGGCGCCGAGCGTGGCCAGCACCGGCAACAGGTCGATGCCGGCCTCGGTCAACCGGTAGATCGCCTTCAGCCCATGGCTCGGATCGTCGCTGCGGGTGAGGATGCCTTCGTCCTGCAGCGTCTGCAGGCGCTCGGCCAGCGTGCGCGAGGAGATGCCTTCATCCGACTGCAGGAATTCGCGAAAATGCTTTTTCCCGGCGAAGACCAGGTCGCGGATGATGAGCAGCGTCCAGCGGTCGCCGAGCAGTTCCAGCGACAGGCTGATGGGGCAGCCGGATCTTTCGCGCGTCGACATGTCTATGGTTCCATTTTTAAATCACTTTACTCTTGACATCATTTTTCCCGCACGTCAATGGTTCCAAAAGTAAACTAATTCCCCTTGAACCGGACAAACGAGGAGACGACGATGAAAAAGCTGATCCTGCAGATGCAGATGTCGGTCGACGGTTTTGTCGGGGCGAGCGAGGACCATCGCTGGCAGCTCTGGGAATGGGGCGACAACATCGGTTGGGACGAGGACCTAAAGCGCGATTTCAACACCGTCTTCGCCGGCATCGATACCATCCTGCTCAGCCGCAAGATGGCCGAGGAGGGCTATCTCACCCATTGGGGTAACGCGGCGAAGAAGTTTCCCCACGACCCGTTCTACGCCTTCGCCCAGCGTATCGTGGAGGCCCGGAAGGTGGTGCCGAGCGACAGGCTGAAGGCTTCGCGATGGGAACGCACGACGGTGGTGAGCGGCGACCTGCCGCGCGAAGTCGAGGCGCTGAAGGCGGGCGAGGGGGCTGATATCGCCGTCTTCGGCGGCGCCGGCTTCGCCTCCTCCTTGATCGCCGCCGGGCTGGTCGACGAGTTCCAGCTGTTCGTCAACCCGGCGGTGCTGGGCGCGGGACGCCGCATCTTCGACCAGGGCGGTTTTCAGAACCTCCGGCTGGTCGGTTCGAAGGCCTATGGCTGCGGCATGGTGATCAACCGCTACGCTCCGGCGAGGTGACCGCAGCGTGGCAAAGGCATCGTGCCGATAAAAACTGTTTGGGCAGAATCCTTTGCCCTCGTCTCCTCGTCTTCAAGGTGCGGTCGCCGTCGTGGCGGGCGCGGCAATCCCAGATGGAGATGATGATGATCCTGGTGACGGGCGCCACCGGCCTGAACGGCAAAGCGATCGTGCGCGAGCTCGCGCGGCAGAAGCATGAGGTGAGGGCGCTGGTGCGCGATCCCGACCGGGTGTCCGTGGCAGGGCTTGGCGGGCTTGCCGGCGTTGAACTGGTCGGGGGCGACATGCGCCGGGCGGACACGCTGGGCGCCGCACTCAATGGCATCGACCGTGTGCTGATGATTTCGACCGCGGCCGAAGACATGACGGAAACGCAGTGCCGATTCATCGATAGCTGCAAGCAGGCCGGTGTCGCGCATGTGATAAAATTCTCCGGTGCCGAATCCAACATCGGCTATGACGCGACGAAGTTCCGCTTCACCCGCATGCATGAGGAGGTCGAGCGCTATCTGGAAGGGGCCGGCATGGCATGGACGCATCTGCGCCCCAGCCAGTTCATGCAGGTCTACCTGCGCGACGCGCCGACCATTGCCGCCGAGGGCGCATTATATCTCGCGCTCGGCGAGACCGAACTGTCGCCGGTCGATGTCGAGGATATTGCCAAGGTGGCCTTCCGGCTGCTGCGCGACGGTGGCCATGAAGGCGAGAGCCTCGATATGACCGGGCCGGAGGCGCTGACGATGAGCGCTATCGCGGCGCTGATATCGCAAGCGATCGGCAAGCCGGTTCGCTATGTCGATGTCAGCCCCGCAGAGCGGCGGCGCAAGCTGCTGGCCGGCGGTGTTCCGGCCGGCTTCGCCGATGCGCTGGACGAACAACTGGCCGAGCGGTTGCGACGACCGAAATCGCGGGTGCATCTGGCCACGCACGACATGTTCGGCGTGCGGCCGACGCCGTTCCTCGAATTCGCCCAACGCCACGCCGCGATGTTTCGGGGAGAGGGTTAGACGGGTCCCGGAAAAATCATCCGCGGGCGGCGTATCCTTTTTATCAGCCCGTCCGTCTCTGCTTCTCGAAAGGTCGCGCGGTCCGCGATCCGTAACCCCAGGAGAGCATCATGGCGAGCATTGAGAGCGAAGCAAACAGGAACCATTACGCGGCGATCGCCGCCAATGCGGGCAAGATGGCCAGTCCGCAGGCCTTCGTCGATTTCAGCGACAGCAGTTGGACGGCGCTGACCGGCGAACCCGGCGGCGTCGATTATATCGAGGTGGATGCCGGCGGCGTGCCGGCCCTATGGGTCGTGCCGAAGGGCGCCGACGACCGGCGCGTGCTGTTTTATGCGCATGGCGGCGGCTTCCTCGGCGGCTCGATCTACACCCATCGCAAGCTGGTCGGCCATCTGGCCAAGGCCGTCGGCTGCCGGGCCTTGCTCTATGGCTATCCCCTGGCGAACCAGGGCAAGTATCCGGCCCAGCTCGAAGCGGCGATGGCAGCCTGGAACTGGCTCATCGACCAGGGTTTCGATACCAGGCTTATTGCGCTGGCCGCAGATTCCTGCGGCGCGGTGCTGACCTATGGCGTCCTGCAGCGGCTGCGCGCGCAAGGTCGGCCGCTGCCGGTCGCCACGGTGATGATGTCCGGCTGGTTCGACATGGCGCTGACCGCTGCCAGCTACGAAACCAACCGCGAAAAGGATCCTTTCTTCGCCAAGGGGGGTGTCGACTGGCTGGTGACCAACTTCATCGGCGACCGCGACCGGCTCGATCCGGAGGTCAGCCCGCTCTATGCCGATTTGAGCGGCTTTCCGCCCGTCTTCCTGCAGGTCGGCGCCGACGAGACGCTGGTCGACGAAAGCCGCATGTTCGCCGAACGCGCGCGGCAGGCTGGCGTCGAGGCGCGTCTCGACGTCTTCGACGACATGCTGCACTCCTTCCAGATGATGGCCGGCAAGGCGCCGGAAGCCGACGATGCGATCGGCCGCTTCGCCGCCTGGGTGCGGCCGAGGCTGGGCCTGCCGGATGCTGGCGACAATGTCGCCGACAACAGGGCGGCGTGACCATGGGCCGGCTTGTGGATGCGCGGCGCTTGCGCGATGCTGTGGCAACGCCGAGCGACGTGCCGCGATGAACCAGCAGATCCGCAATTCCAGTGAAACGAGGCAAGGCATGGAGCCACGCCTCGCCCCCGAAGGCCTGTTCGACCTGCGCTACCGGGCGTTCCTGGAAACGGTCTCGCATTTGCGCGTCCGCCTGCACCGCTATTGCGCGCGCATGACCGGTTCGGCGCTCGACGGCGAAGACATCATGCAGGAGGCTTTGTTCGAGGCTTATCGCAAGATCGGGCTGCTCGACGATGCGCAGGCCTTGCGACCGTGGCTGTTCCGCATCGCTCACAATCGCTGCATCGACTTCATTCGTAACCGCCGCACGCGGCTCAAGGCCGAGGCAGGCTATGCCGGGGATGAGATCGCGCTGCCCGTCGAGCCCGCCGGCCCGGGCGCCGGCCGCGCCATCGAGCGGCTGGTGGTGCACTTGCCGCCGAAGGAGCGCGCCTGCGTGCTGCTCAAGGATGTCTTCGACCATTCGCTCGACGAGATCGCCGACCTGGTCGGCTCGACAACCGGTGGCGTCAAATCGGCGCTCAATCGCGGCCGCGCCAAGCTCGCCGCTCTACCGGCGCAGCCGGCTGGGGCAGCCGCACACGATCCCGAACTGGAGCGGCTGCTCGGCCGCTATGTCGAACTCTTCAATGCCAGGGACTGGGACGGGGTGCGGGCGCTGACCAGCGCCGATGCCCGGCTGCGGGTTTCGGACTGCTACAATGGCCTGCTCTCCCGCTCGCCCTATTTCGTCGAATATGAGCGCGGCGAGCCCTGGCGCATGCGGCCAGATGCGATCGAAGGGGGGGCGGTGCTGGTCGTCGACAGGCGGCGTGGCGGGGAATGGCGGCCGGCCTATCTCGTGCGGATACATGCGCAGGGCGGCGTTATCGATCGCATCGCCGACTATTATGCGTGCCCCTGGATCCTGGACATGATCGCCGCCGACGCAGGATGAAGCGCTGTTCTTTCCTTCTCCCCTTGTGGGAGAAGGTGGATCGGCGCGCAGCGCCGAGACGGTTGAGGGGTGTTCCAGCGGAGTGAGGCGTTGGCGTTCCCTGGAACACCCCTCATCCGACCTCGCTTCGCGAGGCCACCTTCTCCCACAAGGGGAGAAGGGAAAGCCCCCATCGAGCGGTCGTTACTTCGAGAGGAAATCGGCGATGAGCTTGACCGTGGCGTCCGGGTTTTCCTCCATGATCCAATGGCCGGATGCGGGCACGATGGCGCCGGTCACGTCCGCCGCGACGAAGCGCAGGATGTCGGCCTGTGTCGTGCCTGCCGATTTCTCCGCGCCGACTGCCAGCACCGGCATGGGCAATTTGCCGCCGGTGGCAAGCATCGCCTGGTTGTCGATGGCGTCCTGGTCGAATGCCTTGAACTGCTCGAAGGCGTCATGCATGGCATGCGGCCGCGCATAGAGTTTCGCGTAGTGGACGCGCGTCGCCTCGTCGATCTTCTTCGGGTCGGCCGACAGTTCGTTGTAGAAGCGGTCGAGATAGATGCGCTCGCGGCCCGCGACCAGCCGCTCCATGTCGGGGCCGCGGAAGTTGAAGTGCCAGAGCAGCGGGCTTTGCTTGATCTTGTCCCAGTCGCCTATGCCCGGCAGCGGTGCGTCGATGACGACCCATTTCGTGATGCGCTTGGGATATTGCGCGGCCAGCGCATAGCCGACCATGTTGCCGATGTCGTGCGTCACCAGGTCGGCCTTGTCGATCTTCAGCGCGTCCATCACGCCGGCGATGTCGGCCGCCTGGCTCTTCTTGGTGTAGCCGCTGTCCGGATGCGCCGAAAGGCCCATGCCGCGCAGGTCCGGCACGATCACCGTGTGATCCTTCATCAGCTTTATCGCGGCCTGCGCCCACATGTCGCCGGTATCGGCGAAGCCGTGCAGCAGCACGACAGCGGGTCCTTGTCCGCCAACGCGCACATAAAGCTTGGTGCCGTTGGTCTCGATCGACTGCGTCTTGAAGCCGGTCGGAAACGGGGTCACGCGCGCGGAGGCCGGAGCGGCGAGTGACAACAGACCGAGCACGATAACCAAAGAACGAAACATGATGCATTACCCCGAGCTTTTATTCTGCCGCCGCCATATCGCGGTCTTTTCGACTATGGCACCATGCCCTTGATTTCGTTAGGCACCGGTCGCCTGATTGTGAATTCGGGAAAACCGAACAATGCTGAAGCTTGAATCCGCCGCCGCCTTTGTCGCCGTCGCGGAATCCGGTTCGATCACCGAAGCGGCCAGGCGCATGAACCTGTCCAAGTCCGTCGTTAGCGAGCGGCTGTCGGAGCTTGAGCGCAGCCTCGGCGCAAGGCTGCTGGACCGCACCACCCGCAAGCTCTCCATCACCGCAGCGGGGCGGGGTTTTTACGAGCGCGCCAAGCGCATCATGCAGGAGGTGACCGATGCCAGCGCCGAAATCGCTGAACATCGCGGCGACCTCGCTGGACCGCTCAGGATATCGGCGCCGACAAGTTTCGGCATCCTCCATCTCGGCCCGGCGCTGTATGGCTTCCTGGCCAGGCATCCGAGGATCGAACTGACGCTTGATGTCGACGACCGTTTCGTCAACGTGGCGGCCGATGGCTACGATGCCATTGTGCGTCACGGGCCGGCCGTCGATGACGGACCTGTCATCGTCAGGAAGCTGGCTTCCAGCCGCCGCTTCCTCGTGGCCTCACCGGACTATATCGAGCGCTTCGGATTGCCCGCGACCCCCAACGAACTGAAACGCCACAAGGGCATCATCTATTCCATCCGGGGTGCCGCTGACTGGCGGTTCAAGATTTCGCGGCGGCTGGTGACGATCCGCCCGGAAACCGCGCTGCGCGTCAACAATGGGATTTTGATGCGCGACGCAGCACTTGCCGGCCTCGGCCTGGCGCTGCTCCCCGCCTACTTCATCCGGACCGAGATCGCCGACAAGCGGTTGACGGTCGTCGATGTCGGTGCCGAGCCTGAAGGGGCCAGCCTCTATATCGCCTGTCCCGAGGACAGGCGCGGATCCGCCAAACTGCGCGCACTTACCGCATGGCTACGCAATGCCTTTGGCGATCCGCCCTATTGGGAGGCGTGAGCCGGCGCTCACTTCGCGTCGTGAAAAATGATGCCGACCGTGTGACGCATGCCTGAGCGCAGGCGGCTGACGCCGTGGCGCAGATTGACGCGGTAGTTGCCCCTGGTTCCCTGCACCGGCCGGTTGTGGACGGCGAAGGCCACCGCGTCGCCCTGGCGCAACGGCACCACCTCGACCCGGCTCTGCATGCGCGGCCGCTGCTCGGTCAGCGCGAATTCGCCACCGGTGAAATCCTCACCCGGCTCGGAGAGCAGGATCGCCACCTGCAGGGGAAAGGCGAGGTCGCCATAGAGGTCCTGGTGCAGGCAGTTGAAGTCGCCGGGGACATATTGCAACAACAGCGGCGTCGGCCTGACCTGGCCGGCGGCGTGGCACTGGTCGAGAAACTCGGCATGCGTCGCGGGGTAGCGCAGGGCGATGCCCATGCGCTCGTTCCATCGGTTGGCGACCTCGGCCAGCCTTGGATAGAGCGCGCTGCGCAGGCCGCCAATGAGGTCCGGCAAGGGATAGCGGAAGTAGCGGTATTCGCCTTTGCCGAAACCGTGCCTGGCCATGTGGACATGGCTGCGGAAATGCTGCTCCTGGGGGTAGAGGCCGGCGATCCGCCGGCACTCCTCGGGCGAGAGCAGCTTTTGCATCACCGCGCAGCCGAAACCGTCGAGTTCGGCGGCCAGCGCCGGCCACTCGTAAGCGCCGACGCGTGTCTCGGCGGCTTCCACCGCAGATGCGGCAACGCTGGCATGGGCGTTCATATCTGGGCCTCCTTATCCAGCAAGGCGCGCTTGCGCTCGATGCCCCAGCGGTAGCCCGACAGCGTGCCGTCGGTTCGGACAACGCGGTGGCAGGGAATGCCGAGCGCGATGGCGTTGGCGGCGCAGGCGGTCGCCACGGCACGAGCGCCGTTCGGTTGGCCAAGGTGCCGGGCAAGCGCGGTGTAGGTGATGGTGGCGCCGCAGGGGATGGCGCGCAACACCTCCCACACACGTTGCTGGAACGGCGTGCCGTGGCGCATGTCGAGCGGCAGGTCGAGGCCTGCGCCGGGCGTTTCGATGAAGCGGGCAATCGCGGCGAGATCGTTACTCAAGGCGGCTTTGTCTTCGACCAGCACCTTGCCGAGGAAGCGGCTGGCGAGATCCTGCTCCAGCGCTTCGGCGTCGGAGCCGATCAGGATGGCGCAGACGCCGATATGGCTGCGCGCCGCCAGGACTTTACCTATCGCGGATTGGCCGATGGCGTAGGTGATGGTGTTGAGGGCGACAGCGTTGCGGGCTGTCGCCGGTATGTGGGTTTGCATGAGGTTCATTGCCTTCACTCCTTGTTGTGACTGAACCCTAGCGGTGTGCCGGTCGGCCCTCACTCCGATGCTTGCTTTCAAATTCAAATCTCGGGGTTTGAGGGGCCGACAATGCCAAGGTAAGCGCTCTACGGCGCCCCCCTCTGTCCTGCCGGACATCTCCCCCACAGGTGGGGAGATTGGCGGCTTTGGCGCCCCGCTCTTCCTGTGACGTTGAAAATTGGCGAAGGCCGTGATCACAGTCGATCTCCCCCTTTTGGGCCCAAAAGGGGGAGATGTCCGGCAGGACAGAGGGGGGCGCCGTAGAGCGCTGAGTGTGCCTATGCGACACGCGTGACGGTGGCCTCACCCAGCAGGAACACCTCCCCACTCAACAGCCGCAATTCAACCTCACCCGTCGCGGTGCGGCTCCACTCGGCCTTGCCACCATCGACCAGCTCACCGATTGCGGCCAAGACCTGCGACTTCGCGTCGATGGCGGCACCGTTGGCGATCTGGCTGTTGGCACCGGCGGCGGAAGACCTTGCCATCGTGCGCATCACCGGTCCTCGTCAGGCCCGCGAGGACCGGTAGGTCTTCGCCGACCCTTCGGCCTCGCGGTGGAGCAGCGCGCGCTTGCGCTCGGCGCCCCAGGCATAGCCGGAAAGCGCCCCGTCCTTCCGGATCACGCGGTGGCAGGGAATGGCGACCGCATGGGCGTTGGCGGCGCAGGCGGCGGCGATGGCGCGGGTTGCCTTTGGCGTGCCGATGCGCTCGGCGATCTCGGCATAGGACACCGTGCCGCCGACCGGGATGTCCCGCAGCGCCTGCCAGACGCGTTGCTGGAAGGCGGTGCCGCGCACGTCGAGGGGCAGGTCGAGACCGAGCTGTGGGGCCTCGACAAAGCCGACGACGCGGGAGACCAGCGCCTCATAGTCGCGGTCGCCGCCGATCAGCCGCGCCTTGGGGAAACGGTCCTGCAGGTCGCGCACCAGCGCGTCCGGATCGTCGCCGAGCAGGATCGAGGCGACGCCCTTGCGGCTCGACGCGACCAGTATGGCGCCGAGCGTGGTCTCGCCGACGGCGAAGCGTATGTCCTCGTTGGCGCCACCGGCGCGGTAGCGCGTCGGCGTCATGCCGAGCATGCCGGTGGACTTCTCGTAGAAGCGCCCGCTCGAATTGAAGCCGGCATCGTAGATCGCCGCCGTCACGCTGGCGCCGTCCTCGAGGCCCTGGCGGACCTTTGCGGCACGATGCGCGGCGGCATAGTCCTTCGGCGTCAGCCCGGTGATCGCCTTGAAAACGCGATGGAAATAGCCGGCGCTGCGGCCGGCGGCGTCAGCCAGTTCAGCGAGCGAGGGTTCCTCCTCGCTCTGCTCGATCCTGCGGCAGGCATCGGCAACCATCGCGGCATTGCCGACCTCCAACGAAGGCCCATCCGGATTGCAGCGCCGGCAGGCGCGAAAGCCGGTCGCCTTGGCATGAGCCAGCGTGTCGTGCAGTTGGACATTGACGGGATTGGCGCGCCGCGACGGGCAGGAAGGCCGGCAATAGACGCCGGTCGTCGCCACCGAATACCAGAATTGCCCGTCCGCCGATTTGTCGCGCGCCACGATGCGCGCCCAACGCGGGTCGTTGGTGACCGGCAGCGGGGTGGATTTCAGGTCTTTGGCCAGGGTGATGAACATGGCCGCATTGAAGCGGCGAGAAGCCGGCCCCGCCACCCGTTTCCTGCCAACTGTCAGGATGGCGCGAGCCAATGCGAGAGGCGGGCGGCTCTCCTACGCCGCGCGTTTGGGCTCGACCGCGAACGGGCTGAGCCCGAGCCAGGTCTGCATCTTCTTGCCGATCGCCTGGTCGCCGGTCAGGGAAACCTTCGCGCCGGCCTTCTCGACGGTCAGCAATCCCATCCAGATCGCCGTCATCGTGTGCAGATCGGTCGAGACGTAGAGATCGACATCGAAGCCCGGATCGTACCAGCACAGGTCGACCTCGCCGTGCTTTTCGACGATCAGCCACCATGACCGTTTGGACGCCGGCAGGTCCTGATACAGGAATTGTATCACCGTGCGTCCTTCGGGGAGCGGCGAGGGGTTCAGATTGCGCCGCATGTCCCACATCAGCAGCGACGGATCGAGGTTCTTGAGCGACAGCCGGGACTCGACCCATTTCTGTCCCCAGAAGCCCATCGCCTCGACGACAGGGCGCAAATCGCGGCCGGCCTCGGTCAGCCGGTAGTCGAAGATCCCTTTCTCGCCCTGGACCTCCTTGCGCTCGACGATCCCAGCCAGCTCGAGCTCCTTCAGCCGTTGCGACAGAAGGGTTGGCGACATCTTTGGTACGCCGCGGCGCAGATCGTTGAAGCGGGTCGAACCGGCCACCAATTCGCGCATAAGCACCATCGTCCAGCGGGTGCACAGCACCTCGGCGGCCATCGATAGCGGACAGAACTGCTTGTATCCGTGCTGGCTCATGATGGTGTTCCTCCTCGAACCCGGGCCGAACATTAGGCCTTCATGAATGAAGCGGCCAGTACGGAAACTGTACCACCCCAGTACAGATCGCGGACTGGTTGGCGAGGGTCCCGCCATGCGAGCCCTTTGGCCGGTTGCACGGGATACCCCTGTGCGCCGCAACCAGGAGACGACCATGACTGCTTACGTTATCGCCGACATCAAGATGAAGGACCCGAAATGGGTGCCGGAATACGCGGCCTCGGTGCACGACATCGTCCACAAGCATGGCGGCAAATATCTGTCGCGCAGCGGCAATGTGAAGACGCTTGAAGGCAAGCCGCTCGACACCACGCTGATCGCCTTGATGTCGTTCCCATCGGAAGCGGCGGCGCACGCCTTCACCAATGATCCGGCCTATGCGCCTTTCGTTTCGGCGCGTCAGGGCGGCAGCGACAGCCGCTTCCAGCTGATCGACGACACCGATCTGGCCGGAACGATCCCGTATCTGCCGAAAGGATGATCCCTCCCGGCAGGCGTCACACCGGGATCTCCAAGCAACAACAGTCACAGCGCTTGCCTGCCGGGCCGCCGTATTTTCGGCGGCCGGCCAGCTGTGCTTTTTCAAGAAGAATGGAATGGATATGAAATCAAATCTCTGCAACAGGCTGGTCATGGCGGGGGCCATGCTGGCGGTCTGCGCCACCGTCGCACAGGCACATCAGGAGGCGGCTGAAGCCGCGTCCGGCCCCAATCCACTTGCCGAGAAGGTGCGGGCGGCCAACAGCCGGTTTCTCGACGTCAAGGCGGCGACAGAAGAGGGCTATGCGCCCATTCCCTGCGCCAGCGGCATCACCGGCGGCGCCATGGGCATCCACTACGTCAACGGTCAGTACCTGAAGGACGACAAGATCGACATCGCCCGTCCCGAGGCGGTGATGTACGAGCCGATGGCCGATGGCCGGCTTAAGCTGGTGGCGGTCGAATACATCACCTCGAAGGGGCCGGCGTCGCTGGACGGGCAGCTGTTCAACTTCAACAGCGCGCCCAACCGCTATGGCCTGGGTGAATTTTACGAACTGCATGTCTGGGCCTGGAAGGGCAACCCGACCGGCACGTTCGCGGACATGAACCCAAAAGTGTCGTGCGAACACGCGATGGCGCCGAGCCAGTAACCGGCAAAGCCAGGCGGCGCCAATGCCGCCTGGCTCTCCCAAGGGCAATGGAGGGACGGTCTGCCCCCGGCTTCAGCCTGGTCCGGTCATTGCGACGCCGGTTCGGGCAGCGGCAGTCCTATCACGGTGGCGTCGCGGCTCGCCTGCGGCAGAACGAAACGGCCCGTCAGGTACCAGAGCACGGACACGACAAGGATCGAAAGGTAGCCGTCAACGGCATAGTGCCAGCCGGTGTAGACCGAGCCGAACAGGATGAGTGCTGCAAAGGACCAGCCGGCGACGGCCCAGCGGCGGCCGAAACCGCTCAGGAAGAACGCGTTGAGCGTAGCGAAGGCGACATGCATGCTTGGCATGGCGGAGATGCCGCCGCCCAGTTCGGGGCGGCCGCTTGCGTAGGCCGTGAGCAGATAGCTGGCATAGGTGTGGACCGGCGCGGCGTAGTCGTTCTGCGTCAGCGCGTCCTGCAATGCGGCAAACCGGTCGCCGCCGTAGAACTGGTCATGAAATATCGGGCCGGCGGATGACAGCGCCATGGCCAGGACGGTGCCGCACAGGATCGTGGTCAGCGCCAACGTCCAGAGGTAACGTAAACGCCCTGCCGGGTTGTTCCAGAACGCGACGAACAGCAAGGTGCCGAACCATTGCACGTGCCAGCCATATCCGTAGCCGAGGAAAATGACCGCCGAGACGGGTTCGGGAATGACGCTGTGCGCCCATATCCAGGGATCGGCGCCATGCAGCCCAAGATCAAGCTCCGCCAGCATGCGGTCGGCATAGAATGGAACGATCTCCGGGATGGCGATCTTGAAGGTGGTGAAGGCGGTGATGCCGAGAAAGAACAGAAGGATCACCGGTGCGGCGCCCAGCCAGCGCTGCCTGAGCATATCCAGCATGAACCGTGTCGGGTTATGCCTGGCAAATGTCAGCGCCAACAGGCCGAGGCCGGCGGCAAGGAGCGTGGGCAGGAAGAAGATGAAAGGTTGGGCGTAGGATTGCGCCAGGTGCAGATAGCGGCTGGGCTGCAGGCAAAGCGCGGCCAGGGCGTAAGCCAGGCACAAGGCAGTCAGCAGCCAGCCGCTCCTGGTTGCAGCGATGTCCAGGTCAAAAATGGCAAGCGAGCGGCTTTCGCCGTCCCGCTGCCCGGTATGCGCACTCATTGAGAAAACCCGCCAGCCGCCCAAAGCATTATTAGGGGTATTTCGCAGATTAAGTATTACTATTCAGTTACACTTTGGGTTTGAAAAAAATTCCAAATATTAGACGATTATGATTATTCCTTTTTCATCAAGGATTCGTTGACGAAGGCGTGATCGTTAAATGTATAAGTATTGATGACAGCGGAGTCACCTCCGAACGCCCCGAAAAGTTGCCGGGTTTCGGCCGCAGTCGAAGCGGGCCATCGCCTGGCCGGCGATGGCCCCTGCAAAATCAGGCGGCCTTGATCAGGCCGAGCTGGGTCAGCGCCGCGACGCCGTCGTCGAGACCGATCTCCTCGACGATCCGGCCGTCGATCACCTTCAGCACGGTGGTGCCCGTGAAGCGCATGGCGCGGCCGGTGGCGGCGGGCAGCGAGCCGGCGAGGAAATCGCCGAAGGCCGGCCCGGAATGCGTGCCGCCGCCCTCCCACTGGCCGACGACATAATCGCCCTCGGCGATGAGATCGGCGGTGGCCCAGAAGTTGAGGTCCGGGAAGGCGGCGCGGAAGTCGGTCATGAAGGCCTTGATGTCGTCGCGGCCCCGGCGCGGCTCGTGCAGTGAATATTTGAGCAGCATGTCGGGTGCGGCGATGTCGTCGACGACGGACAGATCGCAGGTTTCACCCCAGAAGTCGGTGAACCATCTGACGACGACGGCCTTGTTGTCTTCCTGTTTGGTCATTGGGAGCATCCTTTTGTGTTTGGCGGGGGCATCGGTGTCGCCGATGACCTGAGCCATCCCTAGGACGATCGGGGATGCGCAAAACTCCGGTTCTTGCCGGCCAATCGAAAGACGGGGGGCACCCTGGCGAGGGGCAGCGATCTTCGCTGACTTGCTAGTCCTCGGTCTTGCCGGCCTTGGCGCGCGCGGCCGCGTCGGTCATTTCGCGCGGGGTCGGCTTGCCGGCAGGCGTCCCACCCTTGGCGATTTCGGCGATCTCGCGGCGGAGTTCCTCGGCGCGCCGGATTTGCGCCGGCGTATCGCCGGCGCTGGCGGGCTGGTCGGTTGTTCCTGGTTTCTTCGCCATCTCGGGCAACTCCTTTGCAATGGCCAGGACCCGAGCAACCAAGGCGGATCACTTGGGCCTTTTCGTCACCGTGGCGGCCGTCACCTTTTTCGTCACCACCGCGATCGTCGCGCGAAGGTCCGCGGCGTGGTTGGCAAAGGCCATGTCGGGCTTGCGCGCCGCCATTGCCGCCATGCGCGGCGGCTTGACGCCTCGACGTTGCGCCTTTGCCTGCTTGGTTTGCGTCAGCCGGTCGATCGCCTGCCGCAGATTGCCGTTGCCGACGTTCAAGTTCTGCAACGGTCCATCAGCGGCCTTTGTACCCCCGAACCAGGTGCGTTGCCACCATTGTCGCGACGACGGCTCGTACCAGCTGAGATAGCCGCCCTTCAGCACCTGCCTCGGCTCCTTTATCGCACCGGTATAGCTGTAGCGGACACCGGCAGAGGCCACCGGGTCGAGATAGTGCGGCGTGTAGAAGTCGGACACCGTGATGCCGTTCACCGTGTAGGCGAACTGCTCCGCCTCGCAGGGGTCGCAGACCTCGACGAGGAACTTGACGCGGCCTTGCGTGGGAACCGGAGACTGCCCGGCCACCATTCGCCGACCAAAGGGATCGCCCAGCATTTCGAGGAGCTCATGGCTTGCGGTCAGGTGCCAGCCCTCTGAAAACTGGACCAGCGAAAAAGGCTGCCCATGTTGGTCCTCATGGTAGCCGGCCGCATTGGGATCGCCGATATCGTCCTTGATGATGATCGGCCAGTAGTCAAGCGGCATGTCTTCAAGCTTCTCAAATGCCGAGACGTCAGCCTGAATTCCCCATATCGGACCAAAATCGCGCGTCACCTGCTTCTGCAGGGCGCCCGCGACCGCGATCAATTCCGAATTCTCGATGCTGGATTCGTCCGAAACCAGCGCGACATGTCTCGTCAACATGGCAATGCCTCTCCCAGGTTAGTTTCGTTCAAATGATCCGAGGTAACTTCGAGATGGATTGCTCGCAAGCAAACACATCTCGCGCCAGCCCGGCCAACCGCGCCAAGCTGGGTCATGCTCGCCTCTATCCAAGGTGTGCTTTGTGATTTCCCCGCCAGCAGTTTTGTTTCGCACTTTGAGTTGCTCTGCTGGCCCTGTGAAAATAGACCTGACAGCTATTTTTTTCAACTAAAGAAAATTTTACTTTGGCATGTGGCCGGACCGCTCTTTTCTGACACCCAAACGAACTCATCAAGTGGCTAACGGGGGTAGGATGATTTTGATGTGCGTAACCGCAGAGCGTTCCGCTTCGAAGGCAAATATTATGGCTCTGCGGATTGCTTCAGAGTATCAAAGATTGCTTTTGCGAAAACTTGACACGCAAAATCTTGATTTACGATTGCTGACGATCGGTAGGGCGATTTCCGGCAATCAGGCCCCCTGCTTGCGGGAGAGGCATGACGAGGAGCATGTGTCGCTGGGCCGGACCGGCTACCGGCCGTTTTCGGCGAGGGATGATTTTTAGCCACGACAGCCGGCTGTCACGCGACCAAGTAACGCTTTCTTCTCTGGTTTTGCCGCAGATTGCCCGCGGGTGGAGCAGGCGAAAACAGACGATGGCGCGTCAAGGCAAGAAAAGTCGCAGTGGAGCGTTTTGGGGCACGGCCCTGGAGCGCGCCCATCTTGGTGTCTGGGACTGGGATCTTCGCACCGGCGGCTGCTTCTATTCGGCGACCTGGGCGCGGATGCTGGGCTACGAGGAAAATGAACTCGCCAACACCAGCGACCTTTGGCTGCAACTGACCCATCCCGACGACCGCGAACGGGCGCTGGCCAGCGGCGACCGCCACATTGCCGGGCTGACCGATGCCATCGAGACGGAACTGCGGCTGAAGCACAAGCAGGGCCACTGGGTGTGGGTGCTCGACCGCGGCGGTATTGTCGAGCGCGGCGCGGACGGGCAGCCGCTCAGGCTGATGGGCGTGCAGACCGACATTTCGAAGCAAAAGGCGGCCGAAGCCGCGCTCGAACAGGTCACCATGCGTTTCCGCTTGGCGCTCGCCGCCAGCGGCACCGGCATCTGGCACTACGACATCGCCACCCACAAGAGCTATTGGGACGCGCGCACCAGGGAGATGTTCGGGCTCGTCGCCGATGCCGACGAAGTGCCGGCCGACCTCTGGCACAGTTTTCTGCACCCCGAGGACAAGGAAGCCACCGAGCGCGCCCACCAGCCGGCACCCGGCTCGAATGGCGTTACCGCCTCGCAATACCGCATCATCAAGCGCGACGGCGAAATCCGCCACATCGAATCGCTGGTGCGCTACGTCGCCGCCGCGGGTGCTGCCGGCCAGATCCTCGGCACGGTGCGCGACATCACCGAGGACAAGCTGCGCGAACAGGAGCTCGCCTTCGCCGCCCGCCACGACGCGCTGACCGGCCTGTGGAACCGCACGGCCTTCGACAGGCTGCTTGCCGACCATATTGCCACGGGCGTGCCGCTGGCGGTGTTCTATGTCGATCTCGATTACTTCAAGGCGCTCAACGACTTTGCCGGCCACGCCGCCGGCGATCTGGCGCTGAAGAGCGTGGCGGCCGGCATTGGCCGCTGCCTGCCGCCAGCGGCGCATGCGGCACGGCTCGGCGGTGACGAATTTGCCTTGCTGGTGCCGCATTGCGACGCGGCGCAGGCCGAGCTGCTGGCCGGCGCCATACTGGCGGCCGTGCGCGGCGCCGATCTCGGCCTTGCCGCGACCGCGCGGCGGCTTGCGGCAAGCATCGGCATCGCCATCGTCAACGACCGGGCCACCACGGTCGCCGACGCGCTGGCCTGCGCCGACGACGCCTGCTACGCGGCCAAGGCCGCCGGGCGAGACCGCTTCGCGGTGTTTTCGGCCGAGGCCAATTCGGGCGGCCTCAACGCGGCGCGGCTCGCCGCCGACACCGTCGACGCCATGGAGGACGGCCGGCTGAAGCTGTTCGGCCAGGAGATCCACCGGCTGGGTCGCCCCTGGCAGGAAAGCCGCCATGTCGAGGTGCTGGCGCGGCTTGTCGGGCGTAGTGGCAAGCTGATCCCGCCCAGCGAGTTCATCCCGGCGGCGGAGCGCTTCGGCATTGCCGCCAGGCTCGACCGCTGGATCATCCGCACCGCGCTCTCGCGGCATGGCGCGGCGATGAAGTCCGGCGCGCTCACGCTCGGCTTCAACCTGTCGGCGCAGACGCTGAGCGATCCGGGGCTGTGGGACTTCGTCGACAGCATCATCGAGCAAACCGGGGCGCCGCATTCCTGTATCGGCTTCGAAATCACCGAAACCGCCGCAGTCACCAATTTCGACGCCGCAGAGACATTCGTGCGCAAGGCGCGCGAGCGGCGCTGCAAGGTCAGCCTCGACGATTTCGGCGCCGGCATGAGCTCGTTCGAATATCTCAGGCGCTTTCCGGTCGATGCCATCAAGATCGACGGCTCCTTCATCGAGCACATCGCCGAGAGCCGCTTCGACCGCGAGATCGTCTCGGCCATATCAGGCATTGCCCGCAGCGTCGGCTGCGGCGTCGTGGCCGAGAAGATCGAACAAGCCGAGACGCTCGGCATCCTGCAGGCGATGGGCGTCGATTTCGGTCAGGGGTTTCTCTTGCACCGGCCTGAGCCGCTGGAGCAGATCGTGGCGCGTGCGACCGGGCCGGTAGACGGAGTTCAGGCCCGCAAGGCGTCCTGATGCATGTCCCCAAAAGTGCGTAGCGGTTTTGGGATAAGGACATGCATCAAGCAAAATGCATGTCCCCCAGAAGTGCGTAGCGGTTTTGGGATAAGGACATGCACAAGGCAAAGACTTGAAGCGCGTCGACGCGCTTCAATCAGGCAGGGTGCCGCGCCGTCGCTTGCGGAAAGTCCAGCACCCCGGCCTCGGGCCGCCTGTATTGTGCCTCCGCCACCATTTCGATCAGCAGGTCGAGAGCCTCGCATGCCGCGCGGCTCGTCTCGTCACCGCCGCGCAGATAGTGATAGGCGCGTTCGAGATGGATGCGGGCGGCTGAAAAATCGCTGGTCAATGGTCCCTCCATGATCCCGCCCTAATGTATCTTGGCCGGCCTGGCGGAATGTGGGGTAAATATCCACAGGCGCTTTTTAATCAAATGCCACCGGAGCGAACGAAGGCACGGCAGGTCAATCTGCCGACACGGCAAGATCCTTGCCTGTCCAACTGTTCCCGAATGACACGTCCTTGCGATTTTCAGCCGGGAGCCGCAGGCCGAATATTATTAGAGGGAAAATTTCCAAGGCTACTTGAATGTGACGCGGATATAGAATTACTGTCAGTACAATAATCGAAGAATTCTTGCTGCGTTCAAACCACTGCAGGTGGCGCATGAGCAATGCCGTCGAATTCGATCCCGGTCCGCCCGCGGCTTTTGCCCAGCACTTCGCCAGCGTGCCCGACTACGCCCCCTTCAAGAACTTCTTCTGGTATGATTGGGGGCCGGTCTTCTATCGGGGCAGGCTGGATGGGTCGGCGCGGGTTCTGTGCATCGCATCCGATCCCGGGGCGACCGAAAGGGTGGCGCTGAGGACATTGGTCGGCGATGCCGGCCAGCGGGTCCAGGGCTTTCTTGCCAAGCTTGGGCTGGTCCGGTCCTATCTCTGCCTCAATGCCTTCGCCTACGCGCTGATCCCAAGTCAGAGCGCCGGCGGTGACGATGTCCTTGGCGAGCCGGCGCATCTGGCGTGGCGCAACGCGCTGTTCGACATGGCAAAGGGGCCGCAAGTGCAGGCGGTTATCGCTTTCGGCGCGCAGGCCCAGCGCGCTGTCGCCAAATGGCCCGGCAAGGCTGGAACCCAGGTGTTCAAGCTTCCCCATCCCAGCAGCCACGATCCGCAGGTTCTTGCGAACGCCTGGCGGGCGGCGATCGTCACGCTGCGCGGCATCGTCACCGCCGACGCCGGCGGCAATGCCACCGGGGCAAACTATGGCGCGCAACTGGTCGAGGCCGACTATGCGGTGATCCCGCGACGCGACCTGCCGTTCGGGGTTCCCGCCTTCATGGGCGACGACCGCTGGCTGCGGGCGATGGCGCCGCCGCAGTTCGCCAGCGTCAGCCGGCCTCAGCCCGACGACCGGCATACGCTGATCTGGAAGGCGCCGAAGTCGAATTAAGGTATGTTGAGATTCAGGTGATGCCGGCCTGCAAGCGGTGGCTTTCTGCGCTTCCGGTGCTCACGGACCCGAATGTCCGCTCCGCTCCGGTTCTCGAAAACCACCATTTTCGGCTCGGCCTGACCTGAATCTCAACACACCTTAGACCGATTGAGAAATTGAATCGTCGAACAGGTCCAACCATCTGTCTTTGTGCGGTTTCGACCTTTCCTGACGAATTACTCCGTGGCGCGATCTGCCGGCGTTAACCCGATATCGCGCCTTCGTCCGGTTTGAAGAACAGGGGGGTTCCATGCAAGCCAGCAAACGTGCCTATCGCGGACGCGTCGTGCAGATGGACGCGGCATTCACCGTGCTTGCCGACGCGATCATCTGGATCGAGGCCAACCGCATCATCGCCGTGACGGATGCCTCGGTCGCGCCGCCATCGGGCTTCGAACATCTGTCGCCGGTGGTGACCGGCGGCACGTTCTTTCCTGGCCTGATCGAGCTTCACAATCATCTCGCCTACGACATACTGAAACTGTGGGCGGTGCCGAAGCTCTACAAGAACCGGGGTGCATGGCAAGGCAAGCCCGAATACCAGGCGCTGGTCACCGAGCCGATGAAGGTGCTGGGCAAGGCACCGGGCGTCGCGCCGGCGATCGCGCGCTTCACCGAGGCAAAGTGCCTGGCCGGCGGCACCACCACCTCGCAAGGGCTGACCCTGTTCAGCGCCGCCGGCATCAAGCGCAAATATCGTGGCCTGGTGCGCAATGTCGAGGAGAGCCTGGACGCCAACCTGCCGGATGCGCAGGCGCAGATCCCCGATTTCGCGGCCGACAAGAAGGACATTTTCCTGAACTATCTGAAGACGCACAAATGCATGCTGCTGCATCTCAGCGAAGGAATCGACACCAGCGCCCGCAAGCATTTCCTCGACCTCAAGATCGGGCCGGACGAGTGGGCGATCGCGCCGTCCCTGACCGGCATTCACTGCAACGCCCTGAAACGTGAGGATTTCGACCGGCTGGCGCAGGCCGGCGCCGGCATGGTGTGGTCGCCGCTGTCCAACCTGATGCTCTACGGCCAGACCGCCGACATCGCGGCGGCAAAGGCCGCGGGGCTGCGCATCGGCATCGGCTCGGACTGGTCGCCGACCGGCAGCAAGAACCTGCTGCACGAGATGAAAGTGGTCTGGCAATACAGCCAGACCACTGGCGGGCTCTTCAGCCAGCGCGACATCGTCGCCATGGCGACGATCAACGCGGCGGGCCTGCTGCGCTGGGATCGCTATCTCGGCTCGATCGAGGCCGGAAAATATGCCGACCTGATGCTGGTGCGGGGCAATGGCGGCGATCCTTATGCCAGCCTCTTCGCGGCCGACGAAACCAGGATCGACCTTGTCGTGATCGACGGCGTTCCGCGCTACGCCACATCAGCACTGGCAGCGGGGTTTTCAGCCACCGCCGAGGAGATTTCCTTCGCCGGCGAGAGACGCCTGATCAATCTCGACGACGCTTCGGCGGACGAGGCGGTTGCCGGGCTCGGGCTTGGGAAAGCGCAGGCAGTGCTTGCGGAGGCCATGGGCAATCTTGCCGGGGCCGCCGAGCGCGCCATCGCGTTCGAACGCATGTCGCCAACCTTGCGGGCGCGGGCCATGCCCCGCCAGGCGCAGTGGACGCTTGTCCTCGACCAGGACGAGCCGCACGACGTCAACCTTCGGCCGCGCTTCAGCGACGAGGCGCACATGCCGTCGCTGGTCCGGCTGTCGGCTGCTGCAAAGCCGCTCACGGCGATTGCGGCGGCGACGCTGAAGCCGCAGAAGCTGGATCCACTGACGGTCGCCGGCGATCCCGACTATTATCCCTCGCTGCAGGCGCAGATGAACATTCCGGCGGGGATCAAGCAGGGCCTGCACGGCTGAGTCCTGTCAGCAGTCTCGAGGTTGGGTTCTTTGCCGCGCGATCCTTCGAGGGCTAGGGTGGATTTTTGAGGGTGGCACCCGATGATTGTCCAGGCCTGCATCAATGGCGCGCGTCCGCGCGATTTCCACCCGAAGCTGCCGCTCTATGCGCAGGCCATGGCGACCGATGCCGCGGCTTGCGTCGCCGCTGGTGCGGCCGAACTGCACATCCATCCGCGCGGTGCCGACGGGCGCGAAAGCCTGGCCGCCGTCGACGCGACGGTGCTCGCCGTGCGCCTGATCTGCCCGGGCACGCTGGTCGGTGTGTCGACCGGCGCCTGGATCGAGGAGGATGTTGCGCGGACCCGCGCGGCGATCGCCGGCTGGCGCGAGCTGCCGGATTATGCCTCGGTCAATCTCTCCGAGGCCGACGCGCCCGCCGTGATGGAGCTGTTGCGCCAGCGCGGCGTCGGCATCGAGGCCGGGCTTGCCACAACAGTCGATGCCGAGCGCTTCGTGGCGCTTGCCGACCACAACCGGGTGCTGCGCATCCTGATCGAGATCGACATACAGGATTTGTCCAGGGCGCTCGACGAGGCGCACGGCATCGCCGCCGTGCTCGAACGCGCCGACCTGCGGCGGCCGATCCTGCTGCACGGCGTCGACGCCACGGTCTGGTCGTTCGTGCAGCTGGCGCATCAAAAACGCTGGTCGACGCGGGTCGGGTTGGAGGACGGCAGGACGCTGGCCGATGGAACGGTGGCCAAGGACAATGCGGAGATCGTGGCTGCTGCTGCGGCAGTTTTCCGCTCCGCGCACGTCGGCTGAACGGCCGTCCGCCTCAGTCCTGCCCGCCGGCGGGTGCTGTCCATGTGCGAAGGATGTGTTTCTGGATCTTGCCGGATGCGGTGCGCGGCAGCGCTTCGGTGAGCAGGAACTCCTTGGGCACCTTGTAGCGGGCGATGCGAGTGCCGCAATGGCTCGCCAGATCGGCCGGATCGACGACGCATCCGGCTTTCACCACGACGAAAGCGCGCCCGACTTCGCCCCAGCGCGCGTCGGCGACGCCGATCACGGCGGCTTCGGCGATGCCGGGATGGTCGAGCAGCACGGTTTCGATTTCGACGGGATACACGTTCTCGCCGCCAGAGATGAACATGTCCTTGCGACGGTCGACGAGGGTGACGAAGCCTTCCTCGTCGCGCCGCGCGATGTCGCCGGTGCGGAACCAGCCATCGGCGGTGAAGGCGCGCTCTGTCTCCTCCGGCCGGTTCCAGTAGCCTGGCGTGATCGAGGGGCCGCACAGCCATATCTCGCCTGGCTCGCCGGCGGCGACGTCGCGGCCATCGTCGTCGACGAGGCGCAGGCCGATCATCGGCGCAGGCAGGCCGGCCGAGCCTGCCTTGCCGGCGATGCGGCCGGCCTCGACCGGCATGCCAAGCACCGTGCCTGCCTCGGTCATGCCGAAGCCGTCGGCCATGCGGACTCTTTGCGCCAGCCACCAGTTGATTTCGGCGGCCGGGTTGGGCGCGCCGCCGGTGAAAATGGCGGTGAGCGAGGTCCAGCGCGACGGGGCGAAGTCGGGGTGCTCGCGCAGCATCCTGGCCATTTGCGGAACGCAGAAATAGTGGGTGACGCCAAGGGTGGGATCGGCGAGGCGGCGATTGGTGGCGCCGGCATCGAAACCGGGCGAGATCAGCACCGTGCCGCCCTGGAGCAGCGGCGGACGCAGGCTGGTGATGAGGCCGATGACATGGAACATCGGCGCGTCGCAGAGGAAGATGCTGGCATTGCCGACCCGGCCCAGCACGCCGAAATTGACCGCGGTGGCAAAGGCGTTGCGCTCGGTGACGATGACGCCCTTCGGCCGGCCTGATGTGCCCGACGTGTAGAGGATGATCGAGGGCGTGTCGTCGGCGGGCAGGGGACGGCGCGGCGCCGGCGCCTCCGCCTCCACCGCCACCGCGAAGGCGGCGACATCGACAGGCTTGCAACCCTTGGGCAATGCCATCTCAAGCGCGGTGTCATGCAGCAGCAGTGCCGGATCGCTATCGGCAAGGATCGCCTGTTGTTCGACACTGGCGAGCCGCCAGTTGACCGGCACGAAGATAGCGCCGAGCCGCATGGCGGCCTGTTGCAGGATCAGCAGATCGGCGCTGTTGCGGGCCAGTGTGGCGATCCGTTGCCCTTGTTCGACGCCGTAACCGGTTTCGAGAACGCCGACGGCGCGCTGGATGGCCTCGTCAAGCGCGGCATAGGTCCAGCGCCTGCCCGAGGCGAGGTCGACGCAGGCAACACGGTCCGGCTGCGCCCTGGCGTGCAGGGTCACGGGATCGGGCGTTGTCCAGGCCGGCATTCGCATCTCCTCCCAGATTGCGGCAGTCGTTTATAGCGTCATCTGGCCTTGTCGTAGGCGCCGAGGCCCGGCTTGTAGCTCTTTTCGTCGATGAACTGGCGGATGCCTTCCTTGCGGCCCTCATTGTCGTGCGAGTTGGCCGCCTCCTGGGCGCGGACTAGATAGTCCTCGGCATTGTCGTAGGTCATCTCGGCAACGCGTCTGATGGCGTCCTTGGTTGCCTTCAGCGCGATCGGGTTCTTCTTCAAAAGGATATTGGCGACCTCGCTGACCCGCGCCTTCAGATCAGCCAGCGGCAGGCTTTCATTGACCAGCTTCCAGGCGGCGGCCTTCCTGCCGTCGATCAGTTCGCCGGTCAGCGCGTGGTACATGGCGTCACGCATCGACAAGAGGTCGACCACCACCTTGGTGGCGCCGCCGCCGGGCAGGATGCCCCAGTTGATCTCGGACAAAGCGAACTGCGCCTCGTCGGCGGCAAAGGCGAGATCGCAGGCGAAGAGCGGGCCATAGCCGCCGCCGAAACACCAGCCATTGACCATGGCGATGGTCGGCTTGCTGTACCAGCGCAGGCGCCGCCACCAGCCATAGGCTTCCGCCTGCGCCTTGCGGACGGCGCCGAGACCCTTGGCTTCGGTCTCGCGAAAATACTCCTTGAGGTCCATGCCCGCCGACCAGGCGCTGCCTTCACCCGACAGCACGAGCACGCCGACATCGTCGCGGAACTCGAGCTCGTCGAGGACCTCCATCATGCGCCGGTTGAGCGTCGGGTTCATGCAATTGCGCTTGTCCGGCCGGTTGAAGCGCACCCAGGCGATGCCGTTCTCGACATCGAAGGCAACGGTCTCATCGGTCATGGTCGGTATCCTCCCGTTCCACTTTGGAAATTGCTATGGAGCATAGCTATCTTGATTGCTATGTCGCATAGTCTTTTTTACTTGACAAGGGCCGGCATCGCGGCGATCGGTTGGCATGGACGAAACCCAGCCTCATACCGGGCCGGAGATGATGTCCGACGACGCGCTCGATGCGCAGATCGGCTACAATCTCAAGCGTGCCTCGGCTTTCGCGCTCAATGATTTCGCGGTCGAACTGACCGATGCGGGCCTGCGTCCGGTCACCTATGGCATGCTGGCGCTGATCGATGAGCGGCCAGGCATCCGCGCCGCGGAACTGTGCCGCCTGCTCGGCATGAAGAGCGCCAACATGGCGCCGCTGCTCGCCGAACTGGAAGAGCGCGGGCTGGTCGAGCGCGACGATCATGCCGAGGACAGGCGCGTGCGGGTGCTGACCCTGACGCCGACGGCCAGACAGGCGATGCCGGGCTGGCGGCGACAGGTTCGCCGGCACGAGGACAGGTTTCTGCAACGGCTGACGAAAAAGGAGCGGGCGACGCTGCTGCGCCTGCTGCGCCTGATCTGGACGGATGAAGGTTGAGGGCAGTCTAGCCGGCTTGCCCGTCCGGCCATGCAAGCCGCAGCACCAACGCGGCGAGCGCGATCGCTGGTGGGATGATGAAACACCAGACATTGGCGAAGGCATAGCCGAGTGCGGCGGCCGCGCAGCCGGCGGCGAAGACGGCGACCGCCGCCGCCATGCGCTGCAGGCGGGCAATGAGCGCCGGGCGGGCTTCCGGCGCCGGGCCGCCGATGAGGTCGGCGAGGTCGATCATGATCTGGGTGGTGGTGCCGGTCATCAGCGTCGAGGGCGGGGCTGCCGCCAGATGGACCCGGTGCACCGCGTTCTGGATCGCCATGGCGGCGACCAGCACCATGCCGGTGACGATCGCGGCCGCGCTGTCGCCGCTGGCGAAGGGGCCGAAGCGGATTGCCAGCGCCGCGCCGACGACAAGCAGCGCCAGTTTGGTCGCCAGCAGCACCCCAAGCGCCTGATGTCCGCGCCGGCGCAAGCGCTCGCCGGCCAGCCGGGTCAGGATGACGACGATGCAGAACACCGGCAGCGCTAGCAGCTTTGCCAGCACGCCCGAAATGCCGAGCACCAGCGAGGCGCCGAGGGTGACGAAATTACCCGTCACATGCGCGGTGAACAGGCCCTGCAGCGCCAGGAAGCCGGCCGTGTCGACATAGCCGCCATTGAGGCTGAGCAGCAGCGGCAGTGTGGGCCTCATGGCGTCGTCACCGGAACCAGGAAACGGTCGGGCGCCAGCGCCGCGGCGGTGACGCCGAGGGCCGTGACGTCGCCGGGCAGGGGCTGGCCGCGCATCAGCGCCGCGCTCAGCCTGGCCAAGGTCAGCGACACCTGGAACCCGTAGCCGCCCTGGCCGCCCAGCCAGAAGAAGCCGGGCAGGCGCGGGTCGAAGCCGGCGACCGGCGTGCGGTCGGGCGCGAAGGTGCGCAGGCCCGCCCATGGCGTCGAGGGTCGGTCGATGCGCATCGACGTCGCCTGCTCGATGCGGTCGACGGCGATGGCGACATCGATGTCTTCTGGATACGCGTCGCAAGGTTCGGAATCGGTCTCGTCGGCGAGCGAGCCGATCAGCCTGCCGGCATCCGGTTTGAAGTAGAACTGTTCGTGCAGGTCGACCACCAGCGGCCAGCTGGCGATGTCGGTGCCGGCAGGCGGGTCGAACAGGAAGGCGGTGCGTCGCTTGGGCTGGAAGCCGAGACCGGAGAGCCCGGCGAGGCCAGCGACGACATCGACCCAGCCGCCGGCGGCGTTGACGACGATGTCGGCTGAATAGACCCCGGCGCTCGTTTCCACCCGCAGGCCGCCGCCATCGGGCGAAATGGCGCGCACCTCCTCGCCGGTGCGGATCAAGCCGCCACTGGCCTTCAGCGCCGAGGCGCAGGCCGTCAGCATCTTGTCCGTGTCGACATCCACCGCGTCCGGCTCGTAGACGCCGCCGCAAGTGGCCTCTGCGGCAATGACCGGAACCAGCGCGTGGAGCTCGGCCGCCGACAGGCGCCGCACGCTGGGCACCAGCGCCTGCAACTCGCCGGCCAGCTTGTCGATAGCGGCGCCGTCGCCGGTCCAGCCGACATGCAGCGCGCCGCGCCGATGGGAAGCGAAGCCGCCCTCGACAATCGCCTGGCGGCTGGCCAGTGTCAGCGCCCGCACCAGCCGGTTGCCATAGGTCTCGGTGAACAAAGCGGCGGAGCGGCCGCTGGCGTGGTAGCCGAGATGCGGCTCGCGCTCGAGGACGGTGACATCAGCCCACTCCCGCACGGCCGCCGCAAGCGACAGGCCGGCAATGCCACCACCGATGACGACGATTTTTGGGGAGGGATTCGACTGCATCCGTCAGTCGTAAAAATGATTTCGTATCCAGTCAAACGGCGCGACCTGTCCTCGGTTGTTTGCGCAGCCATTTCTTCCCGTAGAGCGGGAAGAAATGGCCGGCAGTGCGGCGAGGGCAGCGCTGGCTCCGACGATCGGCAGCATCCTCTACAAGGCCACGGTCCGCCCCAATCCTCGCCGAACTGCCTCGCGATAAGCGAGGTCCCCCGCCACCAGGTCTTCCATCGCGACACCCATGGCCTTGTAGACGGTGACCTGGTCGGCGCCGGTCCTTCCCGGCCGCAGCCCAAGTAGCATCTCGCCAAGCTCGGTCCCGGTTTGCGGATCGATGCCATCGAGTTCGCAAGAGCCGACCGGAGTAGGCGCGAAGGCGTCCCTGGTCTCGACGAACAGGCTGGCCCGGCGGACGAGCTCAACCGGCAATTCGCCGCCGGGCGGGGCGACGCCCACCGACGAGACATGCGTGCCGGGCCGCACCCATTCGGCCGAAATCACCGGCTGGTAGGAATGCGTTGCCAGGCACACGACATCCGACGAGCGCACCGCGGCCTCTAGATCGCTGACGGCGACGACGCCCGGATGCCGTGCTGCCAGTGCCTGCGCGTCCGCGAACGCTTTCGAGACGACGCGGATTTCGGTGAAGTCCCGCACCAGCGGCAGAAGGTGCAAATGCTGGCCGGCCTGCACGCCGGCGCCGACCACCGTCGCGACCCTGGCGTCGCGGCGGGCCAGTTCCCGCACCGAGAGCACGGCCGAGCCGGAGGTGCGCACGGCGGTGATATAGGTGCCGTCCATGACGCAGACCGGCATGCCCGTTTCCGGGTCGAACAGGTGGATGGTGGCGAGATGGCTGGGGATGGCCCGGGCGATGTTGCCTTCGAAGACGTTGACGATCTTCACGGTCAGATGCATGCCCGCCGTCCAGGCCGGCATCGCCAGCGAATAGCCAGCATGCGGAATGTCGAGCTGCGGCCGCGCCGGATTGACGATCTTGCCGCTGGACAATGCCTTGAAGCCTTGCGCCAGCACATCGAGCAGCCGGCGCGGGTCGATGCATGTTTTCACCTCGGCTTCGCTCAGGATGAGCACTGATATGTCGCCCTTGGTCTGGGCATTGCGGGAGGTCGGTATGGTCGACGTCATGGGATTTTGCCTTGGTGGGTTGCGTTGCCCGTCAACGGTATTGCCACTCGACAGCGTGATGAAATATGCTGTTTTCACGATTTCTGCGTGATAATCACGCTATCCATTGCCAAGAAGTGCGAATCCAGAATGGACGATCTCGACCGCATCGACCGCTCGCTGTTGCGCTTGCTGCAAGAGGACGGCCGTCGCACGACGCTCGATCTGGCCCGCCGCGTCGGCCTGTCGCCGACCGGGGCGGCGCAGCGCATCAAACGGTTGTTCGCCGAAGGCTTCATCCAGGCGGTGCGGGCCGTTCTCGACCCGGCCCGGATCGGGCAGGCACAACTGGTCTTCATCGAGGTGCGGCTCGATCATACGGCGCCGCATGTCTTCGACCGCTTCGCAGAGGCGGTGCTGCGGGCGCCCGAGATCATCGAATGCCACATGGTGGTTGGCGGCTTCGATTATCTGGTCAAGGCGCGTATCGCCGACATGACGATGTTCCAGGATTTCCTGCAGCGGGTGATCCTGCCGCTGCCCGGCGTCCGGGAGACGCATACCTACGCCTCGATCGCCAATGTGAAACCGGACGCGTTGCTGCCGATCTAGACCGGCGGCCGTTCCCCTGCATCCAGCAGCCATTGCCGCACGGCTTGCGTCGGCTCGGGATGGCGCTGCTTTCTAGGCATCACGACATAGAAATCCTGCGCGCCGCGCATTTCGCCGCTGACCGGCTGGACCAGCCGACCAGCGGCGAGGTCGGCGGCGACGAGGAAGCGGCTGGCCAGCGCTATGCCCTGGCCGGCGATGGCCGCGTCGATGGCGAGGCTGGTCTGGTTGAAGCGCATGCGTTTGAGCTCGGCCGTCATCTTCAGTCCGACGGCCTTTTCCATGAATTCCGGCCACAGATTGTGCGCGTCGTGCAGCAGAACGTGATGCTGGATTTCGGCCGCCGGGATTTCGATCGTGCCGGCCGGCAGCAGGGCCGGGCTGCAGATGGCGACGATCTGCTGGGGAAACAACAGGTCGACGACCAGGCCGGCGCCGAAGGGCGGGCGGCCTTGCCGCACCGCGATGTCGACGCCGTCGGCCTGGAAGCTCGACAGGCTTTCGCTGGCCAGCACGCGCAGGTCGACCAGCGGATTGTCGGCCATGAAATCCTGTAGCCGGGGGATCAGCCATTTGGTGGCGAAGCTTGGCGTCACGCTGATCGTCAGCCGCGCCGGCTCGGGGCGCAACAGCAGGGTCGCCTCCGAGATCAGGTCGAAGGCGCGGCGGATGTTGGGCACATAGGCGCGGCCCTGATCGGTCAGCGCCAGGCCGCGCGGCAGCCGCTCGAACAGTTTCGTGCCGAGATGGGTCTCCAGGCCGCGAATGTGCTGGGCCACCGCACCTTGCGTGACGTTCAGCTCCTCCGCGGCGATGCGGAAGTTGAGATGGCGCGCCGAGGCTTCGAAGGCGCGCAGCGCATTCAGCGGCGGCAGGCTCAGGAAGGCTTCGGGCATGCAGGAGTTTTTCTACTGGTTGATTTCAGGCATTCTGGTTCGAACCATGCGGAAAAACCAGCTATATCACCGCTCAAATCCCGAAAACGCCGCTTGCGGTGCCCGCCAACCCGAAGAGGAAAATACAATGAGTGTAGAAAAAGTGGCTGTCGTCGTGGCTGGTGGCAGCGGCATGGGGGCGGCGGCGGCCAAGCGCCTGGCAGCGGACGGGTTCAAGGTCGCCATCCTGTCGTCCTCCGGCAAGGGCGAGGCGCTGGCCAAGGAATTGGGCGGGCTCGGCGTCACCGGATCCAACCAGTCGAATGACGATCTGCAGCGCCTCGCCGACCTGACGCTGGAGCGCTATGGCCGCATCGACGTGCTGGTCAACAGCGGCGGCCACGGGCCGCGCGCACCGATCCTGGAGATCACGGACGAGCAGTGGCATACCGGCATGGATGTCTATCTGATGAACGTCATCCGGCCGGTGCGCATCGTGGCGCCGCAAATGGTCAAGCAGAAGGGCGGCGCCATCATCAACATCTCGACCGCCTGGGTCGCCGAGCCGAACGCGATGTTTCCGACATCAGCCGTGTTCCGCGCCGGCCTTGCCGCCTACACCAAGATCTTCTCCAACACTTATGCACCGGACAATGTGCGCATGAACAATGTGCTGCCCGGCTGGATCGACAGCCTGCCGGCCACCGAAGAGCGCCGCGACAACGTGCCGATGCAACGCTACGGCACTATGGAGGAGGTCGCCGCGACGATTGCTTTCCTGGCGTCGGAGGGTGCAGGCTACATCACCGGCCAGAACATCCGCGTGGATGGGGGTGTCATCCGGGCGTTGTGAAGGAGGCATGGCGTGACGAGCTTTTTGAGCGAGGTCGAGAGTACGTTTCCCCCACTGCTGCGAATGCCGGAAGAATTGCAGATGGCACT
Organism: Mesorhizobium sp. CNPSo 4671; assembly: GCF_057784245.1. Taxonomy (NCBI): domain Bacteria; kingdom Pseudomonadati; phylum Pseudomonadota; class Alphaproteobacteria; order Hyphomicrobiales; family Phyllobacteriaceae; genus Mesorhizobium; species Mesorhizobium sp. CNPSo 4671. The sequence goes on from NZ_JBWLUW010000003.1 coordinate 65,036, forward strand.
TCGCTGGATGGAGGATTACGGGTTCGTTCGAAACGAGGCCATCCGCTATGCCCCGCTGTATCCCGCAACAGTTAAGCAAAGAGAGGGACTGGCTCGCACCCATTTCACTGTCGTCGATCCTGACTTGATGGGAGCGTGGCTCGGCAATGGCGATGTTTCAGTGACAGGTCGAGTGGCGCCCTTCATCGTCACAGGTGGCGAGGGGTCCCAGGCGGGGATATGGATGGACGACACGGGCGTGCAGCGCTTCGTGCATCTGGGGTCCGGATCAGGATCGACCTTATCCTGCGTACTGGCAGACAACGCCGTCGATTTCCTGCGTTTGCTGGCCATTGGCTACGAGGAACTCTGTTGGCCGGAGGTCTTCGCGCTCACACCTGAAGACGCCTATGCAAATGAGCATCGCGGAGACCAACCAGTTGTCTCCTACCGGCCGCCTTTCGAGTTCAGACAGTGGGTCGCATCGACGTTTCATGTGATCGTGCCGAGGACTGCTTCTGAGATCGTCACACGCGTGTCGGATATGGATGCCGCCTTTTCGGACGATCCATTCTGGCAATGGGCTCGCAAGGTTGCCGGATGATCGAATTGGCCGAAACCCCAACTGCGCTTGCTGAACCTTTGCTTGCCACTAACCTGATTGACGGACTGCGCCCAAGCCAACTGGCCGGCGTATGGTCGGATCGCTCTCGCGGCCCACGCGCAGTTCTTTCAATCATTTCTTGAAACCGGCAGCGGCCGTTTCATGGTTTGATGGCGCCGGCCAAGAGGGGAGGCGTCATTGACCGACTTCATCGGACTGCCGAAAGCCGAAGTGCACATCCATATCGAGGGCTGCTTCGAGGCCGACGATGTGATCGCGAACTGCGAGGAAGCCGGCATTCCGCTGCGCACGCCGCGCGACAGGCTGTTCGAAGCCCATGACCTCAAGAGCTTCCTCGAAATGCTCGACTGGTTGTGCGGGACTTTTCGCACGCGAGAGCAGCTTGCCAACACGGCCTACAAGTTTGCGCAGCGCATGGGCCGAAGCGGCGTGCGCTACGCCGACGTCATCGTCAACCCGACGCACTGGCCGCATTGGCACAAAGACATTCCGGGGATGATCGACGCGTTCGATGCGGGTTTCGCGGCCGCCGAGCAAGATGGGCACCCGCCGGTCGGGCTTTGCGTCAGCCTGCTGCGCACCCAGTCGGCGGCGGAAGCGATCGAGCTGGTGGAGTTGCTGAGCGGCATCAGGCACAGCCGTGTCGTCGCCTTGTCGATCGACGGAAACGAAGCGGCGGCCGGCCGCACCGGCCCGCGCTTCGCCGAGGCGTTTCGCCGTGCCGGCGCAGCGGGTTTGCGGCGCACCGTTCATGCCGGCGAGTCGAGCGGCCCGGAAGGCGTTCGCGACGCCATCGAACTGCTGGGCGCCGACCGCATCGACCACGGCGTGCGGGCGATCGAGGATCCGGACCTCGTCGACTTGCTGGCGCAAAGGCAGGTTCCGCTCGGCGTCTGCCCGGTCTCCAATCTGGCGCTCGGTGTCTATTCCTCGCTTGCGCAACATCCGCTCGATGCCTTGCGCAAGGCCGGTGTCCCGGTCTCGATCAACACCGACGATCCGTCGCTGCTCGACACCACGCTTGAAGCCTCCTACGCCGCTTGCGCCGAGACTTTCGCATGGGACGACGAAACCATCCGCCAGCTCGCCGCGACATCGGTGCAGGCGAGCTATGCCGACCCGGCGCTGAAGGCGCGGATCCTGGCCGATCTGGCGGCCTGGCGGAGCTGACAGATTACGCGGTCAGGGCTTCTGGCTGTTCGAAAAGCGCATGTAGCTCGCAGACCGGCATTGGACGGCCAAACAACCAGCCTTGGACATCCGTGCAGCCATTCTCCCTGACCAGCCTGTACTGGTCCTCGGTCTCGACGCCTTCGGCGGTTGTGGTCATGCCGAGCGTGGTGCCGAGTTCGGCGACGGCCTTGACGATTGCCCGGCTTTCGCTGCTCTCGCACATCAGGCTGACGAAGCTGCGGTCGATCTTGATGCGGTTGAACGGGAACGATCTGAGATAGCTCAGCGAGGAATAGCCGGTGCCGAAATCGTCCATGGCTATGGAGATGCCGAGGTCGCGCAGGCTGTGCAGCGTGTTTAGCGTGTTTTCGTTGTTCGCCAGCAGCACCGATTCGGTGATCTCCAGCTCGAGCCGCGACGGCAGCAGCTCCGACGCCGCGAGCGCCGAGGCGACCTGAAGCGACAGCCCCTGTTGTTTGAACTGGGCCGGCGAGAGATTGACCGCGACCTTGACGGGCAGGGGCCATTTCGCGGCGTCGGTACAGGCACGCCGCAGGATCCACTCGCCAAGCGCATCGATGACGCCCGTCTCCTCGGCCAGTTGGATGAACTCCGACGGCGGCAGCAGGCCGAGGCGCGGATGGTTCCATCGCACCAGCGCTTCGAAGCCTGTGAGTTGCGAGGTCTTTGCGTCGTGCAGCGGTTGATAATGCAGGACGAACTGTTCTTTCTTCACGCCGAGCGCCAGTTCGGATTCGAGTTGGCGCCGCTCCTGCAGTCTCGCGTCCATTCCTGGCTCGAACGACCTGCAGGTCCCGCGGCCTTCCATCTTGGCCTTGTACAAGGCGAGGTCGGCGTTGCGGATAAGGGTTTCCGAATTTTGCCCGTCGTCGGGGAAGACGGCGATGCCTATGCTGCCGCCGATGTTGATCTTGTGACCCTGGATGGAGAATTCGTCGGACAGGGCATGAATGACGCGGCTTGCCAGCCCGCCGGCCTCGTCGTTGCCGTCGAGCAGGAGCTGAAGGATGACGAACTCGTCCCCGCCAATTCTCGCCACCATGGCGGTTTCGCCGGCATGGTGTTTCAACCGCTTCGCCACCGCACCAAGCAACTCGTCGCCGACCGGATGGCCGAGCGTGTCGTTGACCGGTTTGAAACGATCGAGATCGACGCAATGGACAGCCAGCTTCTCGCTGTCCCTGAGGCTTCTCAAGGCCTCGTCCATCGTTTCTGCCAAGAGGCCTCGGTTGGGCAGGCCGGTGAGAATGTCATGCGTGGCCAGGTGCTGGATCTCGGCGGTGCGTTCCTCGACCCGCCGCTCCAGGGTCTCGGCAGCCTCGACCTGCATCGTCATCGTCCGCCCGATCGCATACCAGCAGGCCAGCGCCAACAGCGTGACCACCGCGACCGCTGCATAGCCGGCCAGCTCGAATTGACGCACGGACTGGACGTCCAGATTGCTGTCGAACCGACTGTTGGGAAAACCGGCCCAGAGACGCCATGCGCTCCTGGGATCGTTGAGCGAGAGCGGGATGACTTCGGAATAGATCAGATTGGGGTCGGCTGCGGTGAAGGCATGGGAGTCCGCCGCCAGGGCCGTCGACATCTTGTGCTGGTCGGATTCGAAACCGTAGCCTGAATTGACGATGACATAGTCGCTGCTCGGCAACAGTTTGCGCAGCGCCGAGGTGAGCATGATCGCCGAGACGGAGCCGCGCAGGCTGCCATCCCCGCCGAAGACCGGGACGGAAAGGATGAAGCCTGAGCGATCGGCGTCATTGCCGGTATGGATGAAATCGGTGTTGTCGCAGGTGATGAGCTCCTTCGTGCCGATAATGGGCACATTCAACCCGTCAATGGCGCTCGAATTCGGATAGTTCGTCTTCAGCCAGGCGAGCTGTTTGGCCAGTTCGTGGTATTCATAGGTCTCGATCTCCTCGGCAGGGCGGACCAGGGCATTCTGGTCCAATTTTCCGGGCTTCGCGTCGGCGGAGGCCTCGGATCTCGCCTTGGCATTCACGATCAGCTGGTCGAATTGGAGGATCGGCTCCTCGAGCTTGCCGGTCACCGCATCGAAGCGGTCCGGGTTGAAATCCAGCGGCAAGAAGTAAACCTCGGAAATGGAGACGTTGTTGGCGAGGTTGTTGTAGATCTGCTGGATTGTCGCGCGGCCTTCGTCGCCCAGATTGGTGCCGTGCCGGTCGAGGTTTTGGACGCTGGGCAGATAGGTCAAGGTCCGGACATTTTCATAGACGGCCCGCAAGGCGTCTTCGACGGTCTTGGCCGTTGCCCTGGAGGCTGCCTGGGAATTCTCGAGATAGCGTTCCTTGGCCAGCGCGAAGTTTCGCTGGGCATCGATATGCAACGCCGCCAGCGTCGCCGCGCCGGTCAACAGGATCACTACAGATCCGGCCGCTCGCCTGAATGCGTTCATCTGTATCCCACCCTCGAGTGGCAAGGGATATCGTATCGCGGTTTAGGAAGCGCTAATGGGATATGTCTTTCTTTACTGTTTCCAAGCCTTGGCGCGCAGCAAATCTGGAAAGCTCGAGACCCCATTTTTCGCGGACGGTCGAGCCGGGAATGGGCAGGGCGCTAGGGGTTCAGTTCGCTGGCACTGTCTGCTGGTCGGCGTCGGTGAGCGTGCCGAGAAACGCGACGATGTCGTCGATCTCGGCGTCGTCGAGCGCCGGTTTGTCGCCGGGCTTTTTGCCGTTGAAGGGCGGATCCCGATTCAAGTTCGGCCAGTAAGCCTTTGGCAGATCGTCATATTTCTTGACCGTGCCGTCGGCATTCCTGGGGTACCAGTGGCCGGGGTCGGTATCGCGGCTGGCGTAGAAGGCGATGGCGTCGCGCAGTGTGTGGAAGATGCCGTTGTGGAAGAAGCTGTTGCGCAGCGCGACGTTGCGCAGGGTCGGCGTCTTGAACAGGCCGCAATATTCGGTCCGCCCCTTGAAGTCGGTGCGCAGCGGGCCGCAGAGGCCGAGATCGACATAGGCCGGATCGGCATTGGCGGGAATCGCCGCGTTGCGTGGCACGGCGATGGCGATCAGGCCGAAATCGGTGAACTGCGGCGGCTCGCCGTCATTGGCGGGTTCGCTGAGATGGCAGCTGGCGCAATTGCCCTTGGTCTCGTCCTCGAACAGCGCACGGCCGCGCAGTTGCTGCGCCGTGAGTTCAGCCTTGCCGGCGAGGAAGGCGTCGTAGCGGCTGGAGTAGGGATAGAAGTCGGGCGCGCTCTGCTCGAAGGTGCCGAGCGCTTCGGCGGCGGCGTCGAAGGCGTCACCCGGATGGTCGAACACGTCGTCGCCGAAGGCCGCCTTGAACGCGTCGGCATAGGCCGCCTTGCGCAACGCGGCGGTGACGGCGGCTTCATCCTTGTTGGCCATCTCGAAGGGCGAGAGCAGGGGGATCTTCGCCTGGTCCTTGCCATGGTCGGCGCGGCCGTCCCAGGTCAGGCCGCCGGTCGGTCCGTTGTCGACGCTCTCGTCGCCCTCGTCCTCGGAATCGTAAAAATGCTCGGTGAAGGCGGGCGCCGCCTGCAGATAGCGCAGCGAGGGCACGGCGCGCACGCCCGGCCGGTCGAGGTTCGGGCCGCCCATCTCCACCGGCGAGGCCGAGGCCGGGCCGAAGGCGTGGTGCGGGTCATGGCAGGACGAGCAGGCCTGTTTGCCCGAGGCGGAAAGCGCCGGGTCGAAGAACATTTTCTTGCCAAGCGCGGTCAGCGCCTCGGCGCGCGCGTAGGCCTGCGCGCGCGACATCGGGCCGGGGTGGACGCCATCCGGTATCGCCGTGTTTGCCGGTGCGGCTAAGCTTACCATCGATGCCGCTGCGATCATTGCCGCCCGGTTCTTCCATCGTCCCGTTGCCATGCCTGCAGTCCGTTTTCGATCCCGCAACTAAGTATCCTGTGCAACGGATTCATGACCCAGCCCGGCGTTCACGAAACCGTGTTCGATGGGCCGGCAAATGTCACAAAGGTGACAAGGCACGGACGTAGCTCCATCCGTGCGTTTTCGTTGCCGATGCGTGTCGTCCTCAAGCCATCCCCCAGCCACGAGGCATCTTCATGACCAGGTCCCTTCTCTCCCTTTGCCTCGCCTCCACGGCCCTGGCATCGCTCGCCTCCGCTGCCAACGCCGCCCCTCCCGGCTACGACAAGATCGACACCGTCGTCGTCATCTATGCCGAGAACCGCAGCTTCGATAATCTCTATGGCGGCTTCCCCGGCGCCAATGGGCTGGCCAATGTCTCGGCCGATCTGGCGCGCCAGCTCGACCGCGACGGCAAGCCGCTTGCCGAACTGCCGCCGGCCTGGGGCGGACTGACCGCCAAGGGCGTGACGCCCGTGGTGACCGAGGCGCAGTCGGCGCATCTTGCCAATGCCAGCTTCGCCATCGACGACGCCAGCGGCTTCAACGAGAAGACCTCCGTCATCACGCGCGACCTCTGGCATCGCTTCTACCAGGAGCAGATGCAGATCGACGGCGGCAAGAATGACAAGTTTGCCGCCTGGGCCGATTCCGGCGGGCTGGTGATGGGCCATTATGACGGCTCCGGCCTGCCGATGTGGGCGGTGGCGAAGAAATACGTGCTGGCCGACAATTTCTTCCAGGGTGCCTTTGGCGGCTCCTTTCTCAACCACATCATGCTCGCCTGCGCCTGCGCGCCGGTCTATCCGCATGCCGACACCAGCCCGGTGAAGGGCCAGATCGCCGTCGTCGAGGCCGATGGCAAGACGCTGAAGGTCGCCGACAATTCGCCGGCCTCGGCACTTGGCGGTGCACCGAAATTTGTCAACGACGGCGCCATCACGCCCGACTTCTACGCCGTCAACACCATGCAGCCGCCCTATCAGCCGAGCGCCAACAAACCGGTCGAGGGCGGCGACAAGGCGCTGGCCGACCCGACGCAGCCGACGACGCTGCCGCCGCAACACGACATCACCATCGGCGACCTCATGTCTCTGAAGGGGATCGACTGGGCCTGGTATGCCGGCGCCTGGCAGGCAACGCTCGACGGCAAGAACGCGACGCCGGTGCCGAACTTCCAGTTCCACCACCAGCCGTTCAACTATTTCGCCGCCTATGCGCCGGGCACCGCCGCGCGCACCGCGCATCTCAGGGATGGCGGCCTGGACGGCACCGAGTTCATCAAGGCGATCGACGACGGCAAACTGCCTTCTGTCAGCTTCTACAAGCCGCAAGGCAATCTCAACGAGCACAGCGGCTACGCCGACGTGACATCGGGCGACCAGCATCTGGCCGACCTCGTCGCGCATCTGGAGAAGAGCCCGCAATGGAGCCACATGCTGGTGGTCGTCACCTATGACGAGAATGGCGGGTACTGGGACCACGTCGCGCCGCCGAGGGCCGACCGCTGGGGACCGGGCAACCGCATCCCGACCTTCATCATCTCGCCCTATGCGAAAATGGGCACGGTCGACCACACGCAATATGACACGACGTCGATCCTGCGCTTCATCACCGCGCGCTACGACCTGCCGGTGCTCTCCGGCATCGTCGCCCGCGACAAGGCGCTCGCCGCCAATGGCGAGCCGCCGATGGGGGATCTGAGCGCGGCGCTTGATCTCAGCCGGTAGGCTTGGGCCGCTAACCGCCTGATCTGCGGATCAGCTCGCGGCCGATCGGCTTCGGCTTTTCGCTGCGCAGCACCAGTGCCGTGGTGACCGCGCCATGGCGCGCCACGGCGTCGACGATGGTTTCAAGGTGGGCGGGCGAGGGCACGACCACTTTCAGGATGAAGCAGTCCTCGCCGGTCAGCCGGTGCACTTCGGTGATCTCGGGCATTTCGGCGAACTGTTTCAGGCAGGGGCGGATGTGCTCATGCGTGGTGCGCATGCGGATGATGGCCATCATGCCGAGGCCCAGCGCCACCGGATCGATCACCGCGGTGTAGCCGGCGATGATGCCGCGCTCCTCCAGCCGTTTCACGCGCTCGGAGGTCGCCGGCTGCGACAGGCCGACCCGCCGGCCAAGCTCCGATATGCCGATGCGGCCGTTCTCCTGCATGGCCTCGACAATGGCGATGTCGGTCGGGTCGAGCGGCGCGCGCTCATCGCTATTCTTCATGGTCACCTTGAATCCATCGGCAAGGACGTGATTTTTCCGATCGTTTCCCATTCTCGATGCCAGTGCAAGACGCCACCATGCCTATCAATCGATAGGAGCAAGGCGACATGACGCATTTCATCATCCTGCCGGGTAGCGGCGGTTCGGGTCCGGCGCATTGGCAATCGCTCTGGGAAGGCGCCGATCCGGCGATGCGGCGCTTCCAGCCCACAAGCTGGGACCTGCCCGATTTCAGCGACTGGCTGGCGGCGCTGGAGGCTGCCGTGATCGCGGCGCCGGAGCCGCCGGTGCTGGTCGCGCACAGCCTGTCCTGCCTGCTGATCGCGCATTGGCAGAAGATTTCGCAAAGGCCGGTCAAGGCTGCCTTGCTGGTCGCCGTTCCCGATCCAGCGTCGGCGGTCTTTCCCGGATATGGCATGGCTTTCGCCGGAATTCCGCAGGGCAAGCTGCGCTTTGCCTCGCTGGTGGTGACCAGCACCAACGACCCTTATGGCTCGCAGGAGTATGCGCAGGCGCGGGCGACGCAATGGGGCAGCCGCCTGGCCGTGATCGGACCGTTCGGCCACATCAATGCCGATAGCGGCCTGGGTGACTGGCCTGAAGGTTTGGCGCTGCTCGACGGGCTGGTGTCCGAAGCTTGAAGGCGCTCAGCCGCCGTTGACCAAAGCGAGGACAAGCTTCTGCAGATTGCCACCCTTGCCGAACTCGACGCGGTCGAAATCCCGGCTGCCCTGTATCCTCGCCTTCGAGATCGCGTCGAGCCGACGGACCACCTCGGCCCTGGTCTTGCTGCATTTGGGATCGTCGGCGACGGTCAGCCCGTCTGTCGCGGCTTCGATGTCATGCACCATTTTTATCATGCTGGCGCCATGCACCTTCTCATGGGCGCTGACGCCGGCGATGAACACCTCCCAGTTCTTCTGGACGGCCGGCGGCAGCGGCGCGGAAGGACTTGGCAAGGTGTAGGTGATGATCAATTTCGGCTTCCCCGCCGTCAGCACGCAATCCTTGCCCCTGGGCTTGTAGTCCCTGACGCCCCAGGTCAGCTTGAAGTTGGTGTAGGCGATGGCGCGGGCGATACCGACATTCGGTCCGTTCTCGCCGATTGACCGATAGAGCTCCAGCCCGGACTGGCCCGAAATGGCGTAGGTCTCGACCTTCTCGACCGGCTTCCACTGCGCATGGGCAGCCACGGGCAAAGTAACCAGGGCCGCCATCAAAACGCACAGACGAACGCATGCTCTCAACACCGCTCTCTCCAAACCCGGACCACGCGACCTTGCCGCAACGGCCAATGTCACGGGATCGCTTTTCCTATATGCTGCCGACGGGTGCTGCAATTGTCGGAGGGGAAGTCATGAAAGTTCGCTATCTCGTCGTCGCCGGGGCCGTGGCAGTATTGCAGGCCGCGCAGCCGGCCTTTGCCGCATCGTGCAGCGGCTGGACCGCCAAGATGGAGGAAGACGAGGGCGGCAGCGTGCTGACCGCCTCGGTCTGCGGCGGGCCGAAGGGCGACGCGTATCTGATGCTGGCCTGCTTCGACAAACCGGTGCTGAGCTACGATCTGGGTTCCAGCGGCCAGCAGACGGAGCCCGGCATCAGCGGCGCTTTCGACTTCAAGGCCGACGGCAAGACCGTGACCAAGACGCTGCAGCTGGAGGAAATGTACGGTTATTTCACGGTGGATTTGGAGAAAGCCGATCCGCTGCTCGACCTGCTGCGTTCGAAGGGGGATGTGTCGGTCAGTTCGGCCAAATATGGCGCGGTCAGCTTTCCGCTGAAGGGCTCGAGCGGGGCGATCGGCAAGGTGCTGGCGCAGTGTGGCAAGGCAAAGCCGGCGGGGGATGGGGATTGAGGGGCGACACACACGCCTTCGTCATCCTAGGGCGGAGCAAGGAGCGCAGCGACGCGGCGCAGACCCTAGGATCCATGCCGTGAAGTCTGCCGGAAAATGCAGCGGAACCAGGATGTTATCCCGATGCATTGCAGTTGTTCTACGGCACGGGTGGTAGTGCTTTATCCTGATCCGCTTTGGATCGTCATAGGCGTCGCGGCATGGATCCTAGGGTCTCCGCGACGGAGCTGCGCCCCTGCTTCGCCCTAGGATGACGAAGGGAGGGGATGCTGTTGCAGCACCCCGCCCAACCTCACCATCGCCGCCCTCAACTCCTCATCCGAAAACCCGGAAAACCCGAGCACCAGCCCGTGCGTCGGCCTCCCGTCGATGAACATCGCGGACAGTGCCCGGGCGCCAACGCCCACCGCCTTTGCCGCCTCGACAATGGCTGTGTCCGGTCCGCCGCCCCTCAGCATCGCCATCAGATGCAGCCCCTGTTCGGGCACCGTCACATCGAGCCTGTTGCCGCAATGCGCCTCGAGGCCCGAGACCAGCACGTCGCGCGCGGCTTGTACCCGGCGGCGCACGCGCCTGAGATGGGCGGCGAAATGGCCTTCGTTCAAAAGATCGGTCAGCGCGCCTTCGGCCAGTGTCGAGGGGTAACGGTCGGAGCGCGCCCGGACCGCCATGACGGCGTCGAGCAGCGGTTCCGGCACCACGACATAGCCGATGCGCAGACCGGGAAAGAGCACCTTGGAGAAGGTGCCGAGATAGGCAACGCGGTTGGCGCCATCCATGCCCTGCAGCGAGGTCAGCGGCGGACCGGCATAGCGGAACTCGCTGTCGTAATCGTCCTCGATGATCCAGGCATCGTTGCGCCGCGCCCAGTCGAGCAGGGCGAGGCGCCGGCGCATCGTCATCGTCACGCCGAGCGGATATTGGTGCGAGGGCGTGACATAGGCCGCGCGTGCTCTTGGGCACAGACGCTCGCCGATTTCGGGATCGAGCCCCTCGGCGTCGACCGGCACGGCGATAATCCCGGCGCCGCTGCCGGCCAGCACGGCGTGCGCCATGGGATAACAGGGATTTTCGATCCACACGGCGTCACCGGGGCGCAGTGCTGCGCGCGTCAGCAGGTCGAGCCCTTGCTGCGTGCCCGAGGTCAGCACGATCTGGCCGGCGTCGCAACGCACGCCGCGCGCGGTCCTGAGATAGGTGGCAATCGCGGTGCGCAGCGGAAGGCCGCCGCGCGGATCGCCATAGCGGAAATGTTCGGGGCCGGGGCGGGCGAGGTGACGCGACAGCAGGATGCGGAACAAATTGAGCGTGCGCGGGTCGGACACCGCGACGCCAAGGCCGCAAGGCAGCGAGGTGGCGGCATCGATCTCGGGCGGGCGCGCCTTGGCCAGCGTTGTCGGCAGATGTGGCACGTCGGGCGCGACGAAGGTGCCGGCGCCGACCTTGGCGACAGCAAAGCCTTCCGAGATCAGCATTTCGAAACAGGCGACGGCCGCCGAGCGCGACAGGCCGAAGCGTCGCGCAAGGTCGCGTGTGGTCGGCAGCTTGGCGCCGGCGGCCAGCGCGCCGGTCTCGATCAGCCGCCTGAGCGCCGCGTAAAGCTCGCGGCTGCGCGGGCCGTCGCCGGGCAGAACCGGGATCAGCGCCGACCAATCCGGCATATTGGTCTGATTTTTATCCATTGGATTGGTCCTTTTATCGACCAATGTCATGGCGCATGGTTGCCAGACAACAACCGAGGACGCAAGCCGTGAACGACGTCGCCGCCAGCTTTCCGACCACCAGCCGCAACCGGGTCAAGCGCCTGCATGAGCGCGGCAGCTACGACCATGCGGCCGTCTTCGCGGTGCTGGATGCCGGGCTGCTCTGCCACGTCGCCTACACGTTCGACGGCCAGCCCTATTGCACGCCGACCATCCACTGGCGCGAGGGCGACATGCTCTACTGGCACGGCTCGTCCGCCAGCCGCATGCTGCGCCAGCTGCGCGGCGGCACGCCTGCCTGCCTCACCGTGTCGCATCTCGACGGGCTGGTGCTGGCGCGCACCGGCTTCAACCATTCCGCCAACTACCGCTCGGCCATGTGTTTCGGCACGGCACGGATCGTCGACGAGCCGGAGGAGAAGATGAAGGCGCTGGCCGGCGTCGTCGACCGCTTCTACCCCGGCCGCAGCGAGACCTTGCGGCCGATCTCGGCGCAGGAGGCCAAGGCGACGACGGTGATCGGCATGCGCATCGAGGAGGCGTCGGCCAAGGTGCGCGCCAAGGGCGTTGCCGACGACGAGGAGGATTACGTCCATCCGGTCTGGGCCGGCGTCATCCCGGTGCGGACAGTGATTGGCGCGGCCGAGCCGTGCCCGAGGCTGCTGCCCGGCATCGAGCGGCCGGAGAACCTGGCTGGATATGCCGAGGGTGAGAGGCTGGACGCGGCGTTGATGCAGGCGCAGCGGGTTTATGAGGGCGAGGTGTAGCTGGCGCCTCTCCTTCTCCCCTTGTGGGAGAAGGTGGCCTCGCGAAGCGAGGTCGGATGAGGGGTGCTCCAGGGAATACAGACGTCTCACTCCGCTGGAACACCCCTCAACCGTCTCGGCGCTGCGCGCCGATCCACCTTCTCCCACAAGGGGAGAAGGGAGAGCGCACCCTTGCCGCTGCCGGCGCAGCAGGATCGGTATTGACAAGCTGCCCGCCCGCTCTGTTCTGTCGCGTCCATGATTTACGACCGTTCCCAGCTCGAAGACGCGTTCCGGGCAGAATCCCGGCTCAAATTCCTGTTCTTCTGGGGACATCAGCCCTCCAAGGACGGCAGCATCACCGCGTCCTGTTTCAGCCAATGGTGGCCAGCCCCCTTTGTCGTGGCTGGCCGCAGCTATCCGACCGCCGAACATTGGATGATGGGCGAGAAGGCCCGCTGTTCGGCGATGACGAGACCGCGGCGCAGATCCTGCGGGCAGGAAGCCCCAAGCAGGCGAAGCAGTTTGGCCGGCAGGTGCGCGGTTTCGACGAATCCAGATGGGACGCCGAAGCGGCGCATCGTCGGCGAGGGGAGTTTTGAGAAATTCCGGCAGAATGCCGCCCTTCGCGCATATCTGCTTTCGACCGGCGAGCAGGTCCTGGTCGAGGCGAGCCCCGTCGACCGTGTGTGGGGCATCGGACTGGCCGCCGACGACAAGAAAGCGGCGAACCCGCTTTTGTGGCGCGGCGAGAACCTGCTGGGGTTTGCGCTGATGCAGGCACGGGACCGGCTGCGTTGAAGCTGGCTCCCGCCAGCTACGGTGCATTTCCAGCGAAGGGCCTGAAGGCTCTGGTGAAGGGCAACCCGTTGAATGTGTGGGTGCAGCAGGAACAGGATGGTTCCATATCCTCGACCCGCAAGTCAGGATCGACGCGCGCAAGGCGGTTGTCATCGTCGACATAGAGGCCGCTATAGTAGGAACTTTCGCCCACCCTGATGAACGGCTTCCTTTCGGCCTCACTGCGCGCGACCATCCAGAAGATCGGATCGGCGCGGTCCAGGCGTGCCACCGCCTCGCTGTGGACCGCCGCCCAATCGTCGCCGAGATGCGACAGCAGGAATTTGAACAGCGGCGTGTAATCCAGACCACGTTGGTGCCCGCCATGCATCGAACCCCGGTTGGTCCGGTCTTCCCGGCCTGTGTTTCGCGACCATCTGTACTCGCCGCCACGGTCATGAAGAACCAGGCGGGTTCGGGTGTTCACTTTGCGGTAGAGCGGTTCCCTGGCATGCATGCCGGCCCTCTTGCGAGATGGTGGGACGGGCATGATTGCAGCCGATCGCCTCCGGCTCAAGAGGCACCTTGCCCCGGCTGGCGCCTCGCGCTATCCCGGCACCATGATCACCTTCCGCAAGGCGCAAGCCGCCGACCTGCCTGCCATCGTCACCATGCTGGCCGACGATCCGCTGGGCGCCGCCCGTGAGGATGCGTCCTTGCCGCTCGCGCAAGGCTATCTCGATGCCTTCGACGCCATCGATGCCGATCCCAACCAACTGCTTGCGGTGGCCGTGGATGGGGCCGAGGTGATCGGCACGTTGCAGATCACCTTCCTTGCCGGGCTGTCGCGCAAGGGCGCATGGCGCGGGCAGATCGAGGCGGTGCGGGTCGCCGGCCACCGGCGCTCGGGCGGCATCGGCCGGCTGATGTTCGCATGGGCGATCGGAGAATGCCGGGCGCGCGGCTGCAGTCTTGTCCAGCTGACCACCGACAAGGGGCGGGCGGACGCGCACCGCTTCTATGACAGGCTCGGCTTCACCGGCAGCCATATTGGTTACAAGAAAACCTTGTAGGCGTTCCGCCCCGGCAGCGACTGGCGTATAGCGGAAGGCTTTCAGGCACTATTCAAATTGCCTGACAAAGCGGATATAGGTCAGCTACATTGACCTATATGAAAATCGTCCGGGGAGGCGTGACTTGACCCTTATGAACCTCTTGGCTTCGCGCTCGTCGCGCATGAAGGCCTCCGAAATCCGCGAACTGCTGAAGCTGCTCGACCAGCCGGACATCATCTCGTTTGCCGGCGGCATCCCCGATCCGGCGCTGTTTCCGGCCGAGGCGATCCGCGATGCCTATGCCGAGGTGCTGGGCGGCGCGGAGGCGGGGGCGGCACTGCAGTACCAGGTCTCGGAAGGCTATTTGCCGCTGCGGCGCTGGATTGCCGGGCAGATGGGCAAGCTCGGTATTGCCTGCGACGAGGCCAACATTTTCATCACCTCCGGCTCGCAGCAGGCGCTGGATTATCTCGGCAAGCTGTTCCTGTCGCCCAATGACACCGCGCTGGTGACATGGCCGACCTATCTCGGCGCGCTGCAGGCCTTCAATGCCTATGAGCCGCGCTATGACCGGCTGCGGCCCGAAGGCGGCAACATGACGCCCGACGCCTATCGCGCGGCGGCAGCGGCGAATGGCGGCAAGGTCAAGTTCGCCTATCTGGTGCCTGACTTCGCCAACCCGACCGGCAACACGCTGGACAAAAAACAGCGCGAGGCGGTGCTCGATCTTGCCGGCGAACTCGACATCGCGGTCATCGAGGACGCCGCCTATCGGGCGCTGCGTTACGATGGCGAGGGCGTGCCGCCGATCCTGGCGCTCGATTGCGCGCGTTCCGGCGGCATCGACAAGGCGCGCACGCTCTATTGCGGCTCGTTCTCGAAAATCCTGTCGCCGGGCATGCGCGTCGGCTGGGTCTGCGCGCCGCGCCATGTGGTGGAAAAGCTGGTGCTGATGAAGCAGGCTTCCGATTTGCACAGCCCGTCGATCAATCAGCTGGTCATGCACCGCGTCGCCGAAGCCGTGTTCGACGGCCAGGTCGAAAAACTCATCGGCGCCTACCGCGAACGCCGCGACGGCCTACTTGGCGCGCTCGAAGCCCACATGCCGGAGGGCGTGAGCTGGAGCCGCCCGGAAGGCGGCATGTTCGTCTGGGCGACGCTGCCGGAAGGGGCGGATGCCACCGAGCTCCTGGCACGGTCGGTGAAGGAGGCCCGCGTCGCCTTCGTGCCCGGCAACGCTTTTTACGCCGACGGCACCGGGCGCAACACGCTGCGGCTGTCCTTCACGCTCGCCGACCGCCGCGCGGTGACCGAGGGCATTCCACGGCTGGCGGTGCTGCTGAAGCGGTAAGGCGGATCATGGAAGGCGCTATGCCTTCACAGCGACCAAGTGCTTGAGGATCGCAAGCCTGGTGCGCGCCAGTTTGCGGAGCGGCTTTTCAAAGCCTTCCTCGCCGGTCTCGACGACGAAGACCAATGTCATGAAGTCGAGCATGAACTCGTCGATTGCGGCGGTGACTGCCTGCGACTTGCCCTTGAAGCGTCGCAGCAAGGCGGTTGCCTCCTCGACATCGTCGACACCGGCGCTGTCGACCAGCGCCTCCAGCCTCTGAAAACAATCCAATCGTGGTTCCTCCCGCCGCGCCACGAAACTCCGGTTTGATCGAAAAGTTCCCGTCGGGAGAATTTCTCCTGAAAAGAATCCTGGATGGAACCTCTTTGGCTGACAGGTGTTCCCTGGGTGTCTGATCCCCGCAGACATTTGAAGGCCTTTTTGATTCAGGCTCTCCAGAGCCCGCCGGTTTCCCCTCTTCGGCGGGCTTTTCCTTTGCAACATGGACCGAAGGATGGTCCCCCGACGGGATTTCGCCGACGGCACCGGAAGGGCCGCCTGTCAGTAGGCTGCGCGTGCCTGCATTGACGACGCACTGTGCGAATTTACATTCGGGCCGTTGCGAGGAGGAATTTTCATGGAAACCCAGGAACTGCATCGCGGCCGGCTCATCGACCACATCCAGCTGGTGGTGAGGGATCTCGTCGCCAGCCGGCGTTTTTACGAGGCGGTCTTCCAGGTGCTCGGCGTGCCGATCGGTGGGACCGGCGAGGATTATTTTTGGTCCGACGAGCTGTTCATCTCCAGCGCCGATAGCCGGGCAGCCCTGGGAAAGCTTACCGGCCGTCACCATCTGGCCTTCCAGGCGAAGGACCATGCGATGGTCGATGCCTTCTACAAGGCCGGGCTGGCGGCCGGCGGCACGGACAATGGCGCGCCGGGCGAGCGGCCCTATCATCCCGGCTATTACGCCGCCTTCCTGCTCGACCCCGACGGCAACAACATCGAGGCCGTCCATCACGGCGCACACACGCGCAGTACTGCTTCGGTGAAGATCACCTTCTAGGGACTTTCATGGAATTCAGCCGCGCTCGCCATCCGGCGGCGTTTTCCGCGCGCCCTGACCCAACGGCGTGCGGGATTGATGGCGCCCCTGTCGTTGCCAGATTGCTGGCCTCAATGCTAACCGTGCAAAGACGGCGGTAACCGGCGTCCAAGCAAGGTACGCGGCAAATTATTGTCGGACAGAGGCATCCTTTCCCCATCGTGGAGAAATATATTTCATGCAAAATTCGACCAAGGCAATCTGTTCTGCCACGCTTTTACTTATGAGCGGAGCCATCTTGCCGACAAGCATATTATCAGTTTCTTATATTTCATCGGCGCGGGCTCAGGAGGAATATCTTCCGACCGAGAAGGACTTTGTTGGCAAATGGACGCTCAGTGGCTCAGCCATCCGGCCACCGCGCGATATGAAGGATGCGCCGACGCCCGAACAGGAAGCGGCCGCCGCCGAATTCCAGCAGACGGTGACCGCGTTCTACGGCGCGTTCGACTATCTCGAGATCTCGGCGGACGGCCGTTACAATTTCCATCAGCCGGGCGACCCGACTTCGGGGGCCTGCGTCTGGTGCGGAACCTGGTCCTTCAGCAAAAGCTCGCTGTGGCTCAAGCTCGATACGGCGCCCAGGCTCGACATCTACGCCAAGGACGGCGATATCCAGATGACCTACACCGCCGAGCCTGACGAGAAATCGAAATACGCCTGGCTGGTCTTCGGCTGGACGAAGGCCGAGTAGGCGGTGGCGCGTCACTCACCGGAGCGGATTTCGAAACAGACCATAAGCGACTTTTCATCAATCTCGTATTCTCGTATACGAGAATACGAGATTGATGAAAGCAGCCCGAGAAACTCCATGAACCCGTTGCCTGAAACCGTGCCTTTTTTCAGCCAGTGGGAAACGCCAGACATGACGCTGGCCGTGCTTGCCGATGGCGCCGAGGCAGCACTCAGGCGCGATCCTCTGTGGCAAGGGTCGGGCGCGGAGAGCCTCGACGAATATGCGGTCTGGGCCGCCAACATCTGTGGCATGGCATGCCTGAAGATGATCCTGGCGACGCGCGGCGAGATCGTGCCGCCGATCGAACTGGCCAGACGCTGCACTGGATATGGCGGCTATGTCGTCAATGAAGGCTCGATCAAGGGGCTGATCTACGCGCCCTTCGTCACCTTCGTGAAGACGGAATTCGGCCTGGGGGCGCAGGTGATGACCAATGTCGCGACTGCCGACATTCCGGCGATCCTGCGGTGGTTGCGCTTCTTCATCGCTTCGGTCAGCAGTGCGATCCGCTGGCCCGAGCGCGAGCCGCCGTCGAAGGGCGGCCATCTGGTGCTGGTGACGGCGGCTTCGGACGAGGGTTTCCGCTTTCACAACCCATCCGGCCATACCAGCGCCACACAGGCCAACGCAGTGTTGTCGCCAGCCGATTTCGATCGTTTCTTTGCCAATCGCGGCATTGCCGTCACCATTTGATTTCGAGGGGTTTCAATGACTGGAAAGACAAGGGTCGCCATCCTCTATGGCGGGCGCTCGGCCGAGCATGACGTGTCGCGCCTGTCGGCGGCCAATGTGCTGAAGGCGATCGACCGGAGGCGCTACGAGGTGGTGCCGGTCGCCATTTCCAGGGACGGCAGATGGCTGCTGCAGCCTTCATCCGAGGCTGGCGCCGACGAGGCAGGGGCTGCGGTGTCGGAAGATGGCGTGGAAGTCGCCCTGCTGCCCGGCGGCAAGGGCCGGCTGGTAGCGGTGTCGCAGGGCGGCGCGCAGCTTGACCCTGTCGATGTCGTCTTTCCCGTGCTGCACGGGCCGTTCGGCGAGGACGGTTCGGTGCAGGGCTATGCCGAGGTTGCCGACGTCGCCTATGTCGGCTGTGGCATCCTGGCTTCCGCCGCCGCCATGGACAAGGACGTCGCCAAGCGGCTGCTGCGCGAGGCGGGGCTGGGCGTCGCCCGCTCGGTCACCGTGCTGAGAGGCGATGTCGGTTCGTTCCAGGAGATTGCCGGGGCGCTTGGGCTGCCTTTCTTCGCCAAGCCGGCGCGCCAGGGTTCGTCCTTCGGGGTGAGCAAGGTGCATGACAGGGACGGCTTCGAGCAGGCCGTCGAAACGGCTTTGAGCTATGACAGCAAGGCGCTGATCGAAGAGTTCGTCGACGGCCGCGAGATCGAGTGTTCGGTGCTGGAGCGGGCCGACGGTTCGCTGACGGTGTCGCTGCCGGGCGAGATCATTCCCGCCGGCAAGCATGGTTTCTACACCTACGAGGCCAAATATCTCGACGCTGACGGCGCGCTGGTCAAGGTGCCCGCCGATGTCCCGGCCGATGTCGCCGACAAGGCCAAGGAGATGGCGGCGCGGGCTTTCCGGGCGCTCGGCTGCGAGGCCATGGCGCGCGTCGACTTCTTCCTGCGCGCCGACGGTTCGCTGCTGGTCAACGAGGTCAACACGCTGCCCGGCTTCACCGACATCTCCATGTACGCCAAGGCGCTGGCGGCGGCCGGCATCGGCTACAGCACGGTGATCGACGTGCTGATCGAGCACGCGCTGGCGAGATATGCGGCGCGCTGAGCCACCCTGCGCAGCGTCACGCCAAGCCTGCCGCCGGCCGTGAAAGGTGAATTCCGACGGCCGGCCAAAGTCTTTCTCTCCATTGCCTCGGGCCGCAGGGAACATACTGACCCGCCCGGAATTGAAGGGTAGCCAGCGGAATGCCGGCGAAGGTTGCACGCCGGCTCAATATATCGGACCATGGCCGTCGGCAGGGGGAGACATCAACGAGTGGCCAATCGTCGAAACGGGACGGCGTCTCCAGCGCATGGGCTGGATGACATTCTTGCGGCCGCCGCGCCCCACCCGCGAACCTCGTTGCCCAATGTGGCGACCACCGTCACGACGGTGGCGGCGCTGTATTTCGGGCGTGAGGTTTTCCTGCCGATCGCCATCGCGCTGCTTTTGACCTTCGCGCTGGCGCCCTTGGTTGCGGCGCTCAAACGGATCGGCATTCCCCGGATCGCCGCCGTCATCGCCAGCGTGCTCGGCGCTTTCGCGGCACTGGCCCTGTTCAGCTTCATCGTCGCCACGCAGGTCAGCGAGCTGGCGCAGAACATTCCAGTCTATCAGACCAATATCCTGGCCAAGATCCGCTCGCTCAAGGAAACCGGCGTCGGGGGCGGGATCATCGCCCGGTTGAGCAACGTGGTCGAGCGTGTCGGCCAGGAGATCGACAAGCAGGACGCCACGCTCCCGGCCGCTACGCCGGACAAGCCGCCGCGCGAGCCGGTACCGGTCGAGATCGTTGCACGTGAAAGGCCGCTCGAAGTCCTGCAGAACATCGTCGGCCCGCTGATCAGTCCGCTCGGATCGGCGGGGCTGATCATCGTCGTCGTCATCTTCATGCTGCTCGAGCGCGAGGATCTGCGCGACCGCTTCATCCGGCTTGTCGGCTATGGCGACCTTCACCGCACCACCGAGGCGCTTCGCGATGCGGGAAAAAGGGTCGGCCGCTATCTCTTGATGCAAATGGTCGTCAACATCGTTTACGCCATACCGATCGCGATCGGGCTGTGGATCCTCGGCATTCCCAATGCCCTGCTGTGGGGACTGCTGGCGCTGGCGCTGCGTTTCGTTCCCTATATCGGCCCCGTCATAGGCGCGCTGCTGCCGTTGTTCCTGGCGCTGGCCGTGGCGCCCGGCTGGGAGCTCGTCGCGTGGACGGCCGCCCTGTTCGTGGTGATGGAGCTGGTCACCGGCAATGTCGTCGAACCCTGGCTCTACGGGTCGCGGACCGGGCTGTCGCCGCTGGCGATCATCGTCGCGGCGATCTTCTGGACCTGGCTGTGGGGGCCGCTCGGACTGGTGCTGTCGACGCCGCTCACCGTCTGCTTGGTGGTGCTGGGCAGGCACGTGCCGCAGTTCGAGTTCCTCGACGTGCTGTTCGGCAACGAGCCGGTGCTCGAACCGCATGCGCGCCTCTACCAGCGGCTGTTGGCTGGCGATCCGGACGAAGCCACCGACCATGCCGAGGAGATGCTCGAGGAGAAATATCTGGTCGAGTTCTACGACAAGGTTGCCATTCCGGCTCTTCTCCTGGGCGAGCGGGACCGTATGCGCGGCGTCATGGGCGACCAGCAGAGACGGCAAGTGGCGGCCAGCACGCTCGCGCTGGTGGCCAATCTCGAAGACGATGCGAAGGAGGAAGCGGGTGAGGACGAAAGCCCGCACATCTCCGGGGAGGCGGGCGAGCCCGGCGATGCCGCCGGCGAGGATGTGGCCGACCTGCCCGACGGCACCGGTATGTCGGTGCTTTGCGCCGGCGGGCGAGGGGAACTCGACGATGCCGCCGCGGCGATGCTGGCGCAGGTGCTCGAAGTCCAGGGTGCGACCGCGTCGACGGCGGGCTTTGCCGACATGGAACCCGCCAGCATCCGCCGCCTCGAGCTCGAAACCATCGACACGGTGGTGGTCGGCTTCCTCAACCGCGATTCCGTCAAGCACGCCCGCTTCCTGGTTCGCCGGCTGAAGCGGGCGAAGGCAGCACTTCGGGTGGGCATCGTGTTCTGGTCGGAGACCGGCAACGACGACAAGGAAGCGGCGGCCAAACTGGCGCAGGACATCAACGCCGATTTCGTCGCCCACGGCATGGTCGACGCCGTCACGGGCGCGCTGTCGACCGAGCCGCCGGTGGCATTGAAGCTAGTCGCCAAGCGGCGCCGGCCACGCGCCGCTCCAAGGAAGACGCTGGCCGCGGCGGCGAGCTAGGCGCAAAAGCCAATCACTGACCTGGTCGCCGGTAAAAGCGCTCATGACGAGCTTGGCGCCGCATCCCGGTCGTCGGCGCCAGCGGATCATATTCCGGTTATCGGCAACTCAACCGTTACATTCGGCCGACGCAACGACCTTTCGCAGCCGCGTATGGGGATGCCTTTGACCGAAAACGTCCGCCGCAAGGTCCCGTCCGACTTCAGAAGCCGATATTCCGATCTCAGTTGCGCATCGCGGCTGAAGCCAAACGGACTGCTCGGGTCTGGCTTGACGATGCTGCGAATTTCATCCTGGTAGTCGGCGATCCCTTGAAGGAGCGCGTTGATTGTCGCGGCAATCTCCGTGCGATCCTCGGGGCGCTCGATTACGGCATCCAGCAGTTCGGCAAGCTTGCGCAACGGCACCTGACGGTCCTGGTTCGCATCGCCATTGCGATAGGCAATCTCGACGTCGACCAGGCTGAGAACGGAAACGAACTCTTCCTTGAGCAGGAAAATTCCGACATTCACAGGCTGCGCGGTCGGGTTATGCGCCGTCTTTTCCCTCACGCTTTCGGTTTGCTCGTCGGTCTGGGTGTCCTCCCGTCCGGTTTCTATGCTCTGCTTGCGGGAACGGTTCGTCTCGGACACTTGGGAGTCGATGGCGGATGTGGTCGATTCTGCAAAATCCTGCCGGACCTCATTGGTCGATCCGCGCGCTTGAACCCGGGCGTCCGCGCTGCCTCCGCCGATTTCGACCGACGCTTCCCCGTGGAAACTCCCTTCGAATCCATAATCATAGTTGTTCGTGCCAGATCTTTTGTCGGCGGTGTCCTTGAGTTGCTTGTTGAAATTGTCCTTCGCCTCCCGGTCCTGACTGTCCAGGACGGTGGAGGTCAGCTCGTTGCTCGTCGATGTTCTCTTCTTGATGATCACCTTGTAAGTCATCGATCCGCCGGGAGACAGGCTGATGGAGTCGACCAGATCATCCCGCGCCAGGTCTCCGCGGAAGCTCGCAAGCTGATATTGCTCGACCAGGAAGAGCTGTGGCCGAAGGTCCTCCGGTGCGGGTATGCCACCAAACGTGAACGGAACACGCGCCTCCCTTAGCTTCGCCTGGAGCGGCGCCAGCGACATTTGGAAGAAATTGGCCTGGAGACCCATGTAATTCTGAATCATGCCCGGCTTGATGATCGGAGGTTGTTGACCAATGACAGCCGGAGGCATGGGAACATTGAGGCCGGGCAGGTCGACGGTTTCCCTGAACGCGGCCGAGGCGCGGAAGATCGCTGGCATCGAGAACCCGAATGGGGTTGTGTCCGGACCCGGTTCGAAGCCGAGCAGCAGGAAGGCCTTCAGCAGTCCCGCATCGGTCTTCAAGTCGACCGGCGGGATTCCCATTGGATCGGGGCTCGGTGCCGCATTGCCGCCTGAGAATCCCACAAAGACATCCCGTTTAAGGCCGAGCGAGATGAACACCGGTTCCGGCCGGAAAGGCACGGAATCCTCGGGGTTGACTTGCACCGATACACTCGGGCCGTGTTGCGTTTCGGCTGCGCTTGGGTCAATTGTCGTTTGCTCGTTCGGCATGGTCTGTCGCCCCCTTCAGGTTACGGGATTCACACAGCTGTTAAGTTAAATAAACTCGAACATATCTTGTGGGCATGGTGTTGCGCCTCCAAGACAATATGCCATAGGCTCTTTGTACAATATCGGCGGCGTTCTTGTCGCCTGTTTCCCCGAG
Organism: Mesorhizobium sp. CNPSo 4671; assembly: GCF_057784245.1. Taxonomy (NCBI): domain Bacteria; kingdom Pseudomonadati; phylum Pseudomonadota; class Alphaproteobacteria; order Hyphomicrobiales; family Phyllobacteriaceae; genus Mesorhizobium; species Mesorhizobium sp. CNPSo 4671. The sequence goes on from NZ_JBWLUW010000003.1 coordinate 87,918, forward strand.
TGACCTGCTGGCGATGATAGAAGGGCGATTGGGATCTTGTCGACACCTGGTTCAACCTTGACGTCAGCTGCTGAAGTTCGGCGCTTTTGCCCTTGATGTCGAGTTCGGCAGGACGAGAGCTCATGATGCATGACGATCAGGTGAATATCGATATCGATATCGCCCGCCAGATGATCCGCGATCAGTTTCCCCAGTATCGTCATGAGGACATCACCTCAGTTGGATCGTCGGGAACCGTCAACGCCATCTTCCGCATTGGCTCTAAGAGCGCCGCGCGGTTCCCGCTGCGGGCGATGAAGCCGGCCGAATGTACCGATATGCTTCGGTCGGAGGCCGCTGCCATGGTCGAGATCGGAGGACATTGCTTTTATCCGACGCCGCAACCGATTGGGCTCGGCGAGCCCGGTCCTCGATATCCAATGCCATGGGCATTGCAGACGTGGATCGAAGGCGAGGTTGCCACGCCACACGGGCTAAGTGGATCGACGACGTTCGCGCTTGACCTTGCACACCTCGTGGCATCGTTGCGCCAGGCCGACATACGGGGTCGACGCTTCGACGGGCAAGGACGTGGTGGACATCTCCCCGATCATGACGATTGGATGGCTGTTTGCCTTGAAAACAGCGAGGGCCTTCTTGATGTGGCTCGGCTGCGCGATCTGTGGGGCCGGTTCCGGGAGTTGCCCTCCGCCGGGCCTGTCGTGATGAGTCATAAGGACCTTATCCCGCCAAACCTTCTCGTGCAGGGCGAGCGTCTTGTCGGAGTGCTTGATGGCGGCAGTTTCGGACCAGCCGATCCGTCGCTGGATCTGGTGGTCGCGTGGCATCTTCTCGACCGCGAGCGAAGGGCGACCTTTCGGAGCGGCCTTCAAGTCGATGACCTCTTGTGGAAGCGCGGTGCCGCCTGGGCATTCCAGCAGGCCATGGGTCTCGTCTGGTATTACCGTCGCACCAACCCCGCCATGAGTGCGCTGGGGCGCGGCACGCTCTCTCGCATTCTCGAGGATCGTGACATCTGAGTCCTGGTTGTCGGCGCGCCGGGCACGCCGCGGCCATGCTGGGCGCTCTACATGACCGCGAAGCTGCAACCGGCCACCAGGCTCTCGCCGGGGCCAAGCACCGACAATCCGTTCCATTTGTCGAGCGAACCGCGGTTGTGGGCATCCACGGTATGGCTGACCGGCTCGAAACAGACGAAATCGCTCGCCTGCGATGGCGAATAGATGAGATAGAAGCTCAGGGCCGGGGATGCTTCGATCCTGAGGCCGCGATTTTGCTCTGGCCAACATAGGGAAGCGACGCCGGCCCAGCCGGCAAATGCATTGTTGATCCAACCGCTGGGCAAGGCGGCCGGTGTGGCGAAATCCCAATCGGGACAGGTTGCGACATCCTCGAACCTGTCGGGGAGATGGCTGGGCAGTTCGAGGCAAACCTGTGACGCCGGGGCGTGAAGCGTTGTCCGGGCCGTTCTTGGCAACCACGGATGGATGCCAAGCCCGAACGGCAACCTGACCGGCGCCCTGTTGCAGACCTGAAGCTGCAGATCGAGCGCCTGTTCGGTCAGGGCGTAAGCCACCTCGGCGCGATAGCGATATGGACCGGGGCCGTCGCTGACGAGCGACAGCGTGGCTTTGTCCGGCATCAAGGAGTCGACGTCCCATGCGCTTGAAAATCCATTGCCGTGAATGGGAAAGGGCTCGGCGGCAAGGTTGGGGGACAATTCGTGGAATGTGTTGTCGAAGGTGAAGCCGCCGCCGGAGATGCGATTTGACCATGGCACAAGCAGGTTGCAGGCGAGATCGAATGGGTTCGTGCTGCCGCCGTCAGGCCATGGCCTGAACAGCGGCGTGCGGCCATGGTCGAACCTCGCCAGACCGGCGCCGAGCGACGGAACGATTTCGGCGGACAGGTCGCCATTTCGAATTCCAATGGTCCGGGCCATCAAACTCAGATGGGATCGGCAGCGGGGACCGGCTGTTGGTGGCGGCCCTTGCGCGCGACAGCGAGAAGGTCGTTCGAGGCTATGCCGATCAGCGCTTTCATCTGGTCGTGAGCGTCGTCGACCCTGCGCATGCGGATTGCTTCCAGCACATCGCCATGGGCGCTGAGCGTCTGCTGATAGTTGGCGGTGGCCGATGTGGTCAGTCGGAAAGAGAAGCTGAGCGCGGCTGCCAGCATGTTGCCCAGATTGGCGAAAACCGGGTTGCGGCTGGCGCGCAGGATAGCGGTATGAAAGCGGACATCGGCATCGAGACAGGCCGCGAGGTCGTCCTCCGGCGCAATACGCATGGCCTCATAGGCGGCTTCGATCACCGCGAGGTCGCCCGAGGTCGCCATCCTGGCCGCAAGCTGGGCGGCAGCCGGCTCGATGACCAGCCGCGCCTCGATCAAGCCGCGGACGAAATCGAGATCAGGCTCGATATCGCGCATCCATTCGAGAACCTGCGCATCGAGCCTGTTCCATTCGCTCGACGCGCGCACACGCGTGCCGGCCCGCTTGCGCGCCTCGATCAGTCCCTTGGCCGAAAGCGTCAGCAGCGCATCGCGAAGCGCTGTGCGGCTGGCGCCGTAGATGACGCACAGTTCAGCCTCCGTTGGCAGCACCGCGTGCTGCGCGTAGGTGCCGGCGAGAATGCGCTGTCCGAGATCGCGTGCGATGCGGTCCTTCAGGGACGAGGTGGCGCCATCCCTGGCAGGAAGGTCCTGCTTGCCTTGATCGATTGCAGCGGTTGCCGCGTCCATCGTCATGTCCTGTTCAAGTGGTACTCGGCAATGACCACAGCAAGGATCAGCAGTGAGCCTTTTGCAAGCAATTGATAGAAGGTTGGCACGGACGTCAGTATCATTCCGTTGTTGAGCACGCCAATGATGGCGACGCCGAGCAGCGCGCCGACAATCGTGCCCTTGCCGCCCTGCAAGGCACAGCCACCCAGCACGGCCGCCGTGATGGCCTCGAGTTCCAGGCCCTGGGATCCGGATACGGGCTGACCCGAACCGGTACGGGCGGCCAGCAGGATCCCGGCCAATCCGGCGGCAACGCCACTCATGATGTAGATGCCGACGCGGTAGCGGTTGATGTTGATGCCGGAGAAGCGGGCGACAACGGGATTGCCGCCGAGCGCATAGATGTTGCGGCCGACAATCGAACGCGCGAGGAAGAGGTGGAAGGCGATCGCGGTCAGCACCAGAATCCAGACCAGCAATGGCAGGCCGAGGATGCGTCCGATGCCGATGAACCGGAACGTGTCGCTGAAGATGGCGATCGACTGACCGTCGGACATGATGAAGGCGATGCCGCGAAAGATCGCCATGGTGCCGAGCGTGGCAATGACCGCGTTGACCCGCCCGTAGGTGATGATGATGCCGTTGACGAGACCGGCAAGACCACCAAGCACCAGGCCGGCAACGATGCCGGCCGCCGGCGACCCGGTCGCCTGGATGGCCATTGCCGTCGAGACCGTGGTCAGACCGACAGTGGCGCCGACGGCGATATCGAGACCGCCGCCGACGATGACCACGGTCTGGCTCATCGCCAGCACGCCGAGAATGGTGATGCCGAGACCGATGTTGAGCAGGTTTCGGCTGGAGAAGAACACATCGCCCCGCAGCGAACCGAAGATGACAACGAGAATGGCGAGCGCCACCAGAAGGCTGATGTTGTGAACGCCAAGGCGCTCCACAAGCCGCGTGGAAACGCCCCTGGCGTCGGTCTGCGCTTTCGATGCGCGAAGCTCGAGGCTGTTCATTGAATATGGTCTCCGGGCGCTGGTGCGGATTGCGGCATGGCGTGTTTGAGGATCGTCGCCTCGTCGATGTCGGGGCGGGCAAGTTCTGCCGTGATGCGGCCTCCCGCCATGACAAGAACCCTGTCGGCGAGACCGATCAGTTCCGGCATTTCCGAGGAAATCAGCATGATGCCGATGCCGCTTGCCGCGAGTTCATCGATCAGCCGATAGATTTCCGCCTTGGCGCCGATGTCGATGCCGCGTGTCGGTTCGTCGAGGATGAGCAGCATCGGCTGCCGGGCAAGCCAGCGCGCCAGAACGACCTTCTGCTGATTGCCGCCCGACAGTTTCGAAACCTGCTCGTCGAGGTTGGGTGCCTTGATCGACATCTTGGCTGCCAGCGGCGAGACAATCTCCAGCGCCTTGCGCCGGTTGAAGAAGCCGAAGCTCGACGTCTTGTCGGGTACGCAAAGTGCCGCGTTGTCGAGAATGCTCCGGAACAGCAGCAACGCCTCGTGCTTGCGGTCTTCGGGAGCAAAGCCGATGCCCGCGACGATCGCCGCATGCGGACTGTTGGGGAGAACGGGCACGCCGTTCATGGCTATGGTGCCGGCGATGCGCCGGTCGTAGCCGACAATCGCCTTTGCCAGTTCGGAGCGGCCCGCACCCATGAGGCCGGCAATGCCGAGCACTTCGCCGCGACGAACCCTGAGGCTGACATCGCTGACACGGTCGGTGGTCAACCCCGCCACATCCAGCAATTGTTCCCCGGACCGCCAGCTCTCGCGGGTGAACAGATCGGCGATGTCGCGGCCGACCATGAGCTTGGCGATGGTCTGCTCGCTGGCGCCGGCCGCCGGCGAATCGTCGACCAGCCTGCCGTCGCGCAACACGACAATGCGGTCGGCAAGGTCGATGACCTCGTTCAGCCGGTGCGAGATGTAGATGATCGACGTGCCGTCCTCGCGCAGCCGGCGGATGACGGAAAACAGGCGCCGCGCTTCATCATCGGTCAGCGACGAGGTCGGCTCGTCGAAGGCGATCAGCCGGCCGCCGGCACGGATGGCGCGCATGATCTCGATCATCTGGCGTTGCGCCGGGCCGAGCGTCGCGCAGAGCTGGCGTGGCCGCATGTCCTGCCGCATGCCGAAGGTCGCAAGCACCCGGTTGGTCTGCTCCTCCAGCTTGCGCCAGTCGAGCAGGACGCCTGCCAGGCGGGGCAATTCGCCGACGAAAATGTTCTCGGCCACCGTCAGGTTCGGAACGATCTCCGGCTCCTGATGGATGACGCGTATTCCGGCCCGGTGGCTGTCGCGCGGTTCGCCGAAAACGATCGGCGTGGAACCGTACCGCACGGTGCCGGTGTCCGGTCCGAACACACCCTCGAGAATCCGCATCATCGTCGATTTGCCGGCCCCGTTCTCGCCGACCAGAGCGAGAACCTCGCCTGGCCGGAAGGCGATCGAAACGTTGTCGAGCGCCTGCACGACGCCGAAGCGTTTCGATATGCCGTCGAGCGAGAAGAAGTCCGATTGCGTCAAGGCTCACTCCCAAGGATCGATCGTGTTCGGTGGCATGGCAGCCAGCGAACCTGCCAACTGGAAGCGTCATGCGCCCCTGAGGACGCATGACGCAGGTCCGGCTCAGTGGCAGAGCTTGGCCTTGTAGTCCGATGCAAAATTGTCGGCGGTGATGTATTCCGGGTCGGTGAAGGACTGAACGGGCAGCTTCGTTCCGTCCTTGATCGAGGCCAGCAGGATCTTCACCGCCAGCGCGCCATGGTTCGCCGAATTGAGCCACATCGTACCACGGAATGCCGAAGGCTTGCCTGATCCGAAGGCTTCGCAGGCGCGGCTGCCGTCAATGCCGATGCCCATGCCCTGGTCCGCGCCATAGCCGGCGTTTTCCAGCGCTCGCGACGCACCCAGCACGCCGTCATCGTTGCAGGAATAGAAGATCCAGTTGGTCACGCCGGGATTGGCCGTCAATGTGGTGGTCATGACGTCGATGGCGTTGACCATCGTGTTGTCGTAGGGGACGCGAAGGATGTTTGCCGGCTTGAAATCGGGCACCGCCTTCAGGAACGCTTCCTCGGCCCCCTTGTTGCGCTGCATGCAGGTGTCGGCCTTGCGGTCCTCGATCGAGGCGATACGCACCTCCTTGCCGGCCCAGCCACCGGCCTTGTAGAGCTTGGCCAGTTCTTCGCCCACCCGCGCACCGATATTGTAGGCATTCATGCCGACATAGGGGACCTGGGTGCCGTCCTGGTAGTAGATGTCGTCATCGACCGCGACCAGGGGAATTTTCGCCGCCTTGGCCTTCTCGGCGATGACCGGTCCCAGCGCCTTGTCGGGAACGACGATGGCGATGCCCTTGACGCCGTCGCCGACCATCGTGTCGAAGGTGGTGATCGTCAGATTGGAGTCGAACTGGACGTCTTGCGACACGAAGGTGGCGCCGGCCGCCTCGGCCGCTTTCTTGGCGCCGCCGACTTCGGCGACGAACCATGGATGCTCGCCCATCTTGTTGATGTAACCGATCTTGATGTCGTCGGCGCTTGCCGCGCCAGCCATCAGTCCGGCAGCCAGTATCGCCAATGTTGCCAGAGCCCTTGTCGTCGTTTTCATGTGGATCCTCCCTGCTTGGTTGTCAGTCGTGGTAGAGAACCGAGCGTCCACCATCGATGGTGATCGTCTCGGCATTGATGAACGGCGCTTCGTCCGAAGCGAGGAAAACCGCCGTCATTGCAACTTCGTCCGGCCGGCCAATGCGCTTGGGCGGATGAAGGTCGTAGGCCCGCCGCTTCTCCTCGGCCGGGTCTGGAAAGGTGTTCCAATAGGCTTGCGCGATCGGCGTCTCGATGTAACCGGGAGCGATCGCGTTCACGCGGATGCCGCGCGCCGCATATTCGATGGCGAGCGAGCGGGTCAGGCCGACCAGCGCATGCTTGGCGACCGGATAGGGAAATGTGTGGGGAATGATCTTGAAGGCGTGGCAGCTGGCTATGTTGACGATCGACCCCGAACCCTTCGCCAGCATCGTCGGCAACACCGCCCTGGCGCAGAACCACGCGGCCTCAAGGTCGAGCCTGAGACAGCGGTCCCATTCCTCGTCCGGCATCAGCAAAGGTTCGTGGAAGACATTGGCGCCGGCATTGTTGACGAGAACGTCGACGCCGCCATAGGCCGCGATCGTCTTGGCCACCATGTCGGCCACCGCCGCTTTGTCGGTGACATCGGTTTCGACGAAAAGGGCATCAGTGCCCTTGGCACGCAATTCGTCGGCGAGCGCCTTGCCGGTTGTTGCGTTGAGCTCGGCAATCACGGTCCTTGCTCCTTGCAGCGCAAAGGCCCGGGCGGTGGCGGCGCCGATGCCCTGGCCGGCGCCGGTGACGATTGCGGTCTTTCCCTGAAGCCTGCCTGTCATGGCGCTCACCAATCGACCACGGTGCCGTCGGGCATGACGGCGTTGCGGGCATGCAGCACTTCCTGCTTGAAGGGGTGGCGCGCGATGACATCCTCATTCACGGTGACGCCAAGGCCCGGCAGATTGGGGACGTCCCAGCGGCCGGGTTTGCGATCGATCGGCCAGGTGACGACGTCGTCGTACCAGGCGACCGCACCCGACATCTCCTCCTGGATGATGACGTTCGGCGTCGATATGCCGAAGTGAAGCGCCGCGACGCCGGCGATCGGGCCGAGCGGGTTGTGCGGCGCAAGGCCGATGCCGGCGGTTTCGGCCAGAGCCGCGATCTTCTTGGTCTCGAGCAGACCGCCAGTGTGGCAGATATCGGGCTGGGCAATGTTGAACGCGCGCGCCGCGATCGATTGCGTGAACTCGCGGCGCCCGATCAGCCGCTCGCCGGATGCGATGGGGACCGCCGATCGCGCGGTGATATGCGCCAGGCCGGCGACATCCTCGGGCGGCACCGGCTCTTCGGCGAACATGATGCGGGCCGGTTCGATCGCCTTGAGATAGTCCATCGCCGCGTTGACGGAGGCCGGGCGTCCGTGAAAGTCGACCATGATGTCGATATCGGGACCAACGGCCTCGCGCAGCGCGCCAACCATATTGGCGACGGAGTCGACCGCTTTCGCCGGCGAGACATAGTGGGTGTAGGGGATGCAGACGACCTTGACCGCGTCGTAGCCGGCCTGGGTGACGATGCGTCCGCGTTCGACGATCGTGTCCGCCGACCCGCTCTCATAGACCGCCTTCATGTCGCCGAGCCCGAGATGGGTGTAGGTGCGCAGATGGTCGCGGACCTTGCCGCCGAGAAGCCGCCAGACCGGAACGCCCAGCGACTTGCCCAGAATGTCCCAGAGCGCGATCTCGATGCCGCTGACGGCCGACATTCCCTCTACGCCGAGGCGCCAGAAACCGTGGCGCGTCAGGATCTGGTAGCACTGCTCCACATTGCGCGGATCCTGCCCGATGAGCAGTGCCTCAAGATCCTGAAGCGCGCCAACGACGGCACGCGTCTTCCATTCCAGCGTTGCCTCACCCCAGCCGAACAGACCGGGCTCATCGGTTTCGACCCGAACGAAAACCCAGTTGCGCATTTCCGCATTGCAGACGAGCGCCTTGATGGCCGTAATTTTCATAGGTGCTCCCAGACGCGTCGTCTTTTTTAACATTATTATGTATGATTTATTATGAAACATATGAGCAAGTCAAGCGCGGCATCGGGTTGCGCCGGTTTCGCGTCATACCTAAGCGACATCTCGTCGAAGAGCATTCCGTTCAGAACTCGCGGACGGAAGGATCGGCGCATCGCGCATACTGAGTAACCCGACATCCTCCCGATAGCGGTCGCGTCCGCTCGCATCCGACGCGGGACTAGAATAGGCTGCAACGAAGCTGCTTGATCGACCGGGGAGGGCGCAGGCAAGTATGGAGCGAAGGCTTACCGCGATTCTTGCTGCCGATGTGGTTGGCTACAGCCGCCTCATGGGCGAGGACGAGGTAGGCACGCTCGAACGATTGAAGGGTTGTCGTCGCGAACTGGTCGACCCCGCGATCAAGGAATTCCACGGCCGCATTATCAAGCTCATGGGCGACGGCGCGCTCGTCGAGTTCGCCAGCGTCGTCGATGCTGTCCAGTGTGCCGCCATGATCCAACGCCGGATGGCCGATCGCAACAATGGCGCCACTGATGCCCGACAGATCCGGTTTCGCATCGGCGTCAATCTCGGCGACGTCATCGTGGACGAAAACGACATCTACGGAGATGGCGTGAACATCGCCGCTCGCCTCGAGGCCATGGCCGAGCCAGGTGGAGTCTGCATCTCCGGAACCGCATTCGATCATGCCGTCCACAAGGTGGACGTCGGCTTTGCCAGCCTGGGAGAGCAGCACCTCAAGAATATCGCCGATCCGGTTCGCGCCTATAGGCTCTTGCTCGATCCCGCGGCATCGGGAAAGGTCACCGCCGCGCCCCACCGGCCGGGCTCGCGCGTCATGATCCTGGCAGGCGCCGCCGTCCTGGCGATTGCCGCGATTGCCGGCATTTTCGCATGGCAGAAGTTCTCGATGCCATCGCGGCCATCGGTTGCCGTGCTGCCGTTTGCAAACCTCGGTGGCGATCCAGGCCAGGACTATTTCGCTGACGGCATCACCGAAGATCTGATCACCGACCTCACCAAGCTTTCCGGTCTGGACGTCATCGCACGCAACTCGGTGTTCGCCTACAAGGACAAGCCCGCAGCGCTGACGGACGTTGCGCGCGACCTTGGCGTCCGCTTCGTCGTCGAGGGGAGCGTCCGCCGCACCGGCGAGCAGATTCGCCTCAATGCTCAGCTCATCGATACGGCAACGGGCGACAATCTGTGGGCCAACCGGTTCGACCGTGGCATGGCCGGCGTGTTTGCCGTCCAGGACGAGATGAGCGGGGAAATCGCCAAGGCGCTTGGAATGCAACCTTCGGCAGTGGAAAGCGAGCGCATGGCGCGCCCACCGACCGAAAACCTCGAAGCCTACGACTTCTACCTTCGGGCCGAGCAGACGGCACGGACCGGCCGGCGCGACGGGCTGCGGGAGGCACTCACGCTCTACGACAAGGCGGAGGAGCTCGACCCCGCGTTTGCCGAGGCCTTCGCGGCGGATGCAAGCATGACAGTCTATATCTGGCGCGAATCGTTCAACGACATCATGCAGAGCGCGCCCGCGCGCAAGCGCGCCTATGAGAAGGCAAGCCGTGCGCTGCAACTCGACCCGGACCTTTCGTCGCCTTATGCGATTCTTGGCATCATGCAGGTCGTGGATCGCCGCTACGAGGAAGCCATCGCTTCGGCCGAGCGAGCCGTCGCACTCGGCCCCGGCGATGCGGAGACGCAAATAGCTCTAGGGTACGTGCAACTGTTCGCCGGCAATCATGCCGAGGCAGCTGCAGCGGTCGAGACTGCACTCAGGCTCGATCCCAACCTTTCACCCATAAACCGGCAAATTGCCGGTCTGGTCTTTCTCATTCAAGGTAGCAACGACAAGGCGATCGAGGCGCTCGAACGCACCCGCCACGATGCGCCGTCGGTCGGCGATTTCACGATCACGCTTGGTGCCGCTTATGCCCGCGCCGGCCGCCTGCAGGACGCGAGGGCGGCGGTCGCCGAGGGACTAGGTGCCATGTCGACACCGGGGTTCGATTCATTGTCCGCATACCGGGTCAACGGCGCGCAATACCGTAACCCGCAGGATTTGGCTCTCATCATCGACGCGTTACAGCAGGCGGGCTTGCCCGAATGGCCGTTCGGCTTCACCGGCGACGAGCACAATCGCTTGAAGGGCGAAGAGATCGCCTCGCTGGTGCTGGGCCATACGCTGCAGGGTCAGCTTGAACCAGGCCTCCAACAAGCCTTCCTCCAGATCGGGAGGGACGGCAAGGCAGCCTTCCGCTCCACCACGCGGCTGGTCACCGAGACCGTCCGTGTCGATGGCGACCTATTGTGCGAGCTGAGCGAGAATATGTTCGGGCGCCCCGACTGCGGACCCGTCTATAGGCGCCGTGACGATGAAGGCGGCGGCTATTCCTTCGTCAACTCAAGCAAGGTGTTCCACTTCGCGGTGATTCAGTAGATGCACGCGTCTCGGTGAAAGCGGCTGCTTACGCTCGCGTCCGACGCGGGACTGGAATAGGCTGCAGCGAAGCCGCGTGATCGACCGGGAGGGCGCAGGCAGGTATGGAGCGACGGCTCACCGCAATCCTTGCTGCCGATGTGGTTGGCTACAGCCGCCTCATGGGCGAGGACGAGGTCGGCACGCTCGAGCGGTTGAAAAGTTGCCGTCGCGAACTGGTCGACCCTGCGATCAAGGAATTCCACGGCCGCATTATCAAGCTCATGGGCGACGGGGCGCTGGTCGAATTCGCCAGCGTCGTCGATGCCGTCCAGTGCGCTGCCATGATCCAACGCCGGATGGCCGATCGCAACAATGGCACCGCTGATGCCCGGCTGATCCGGTTTCGCATCGGCGTCAATCTCGGCGACGTCATCGTCGAGGAAAATGACATCTACGGCGATGGCGTTAACATCGCCGCGCGCCTCGAGGCTATGGCCGAGCCTGGGGGTATTTGCATCTCGGGCACGGCATTCGACCACGCGGTGCACAAGGTGGATGTCGGCTTTGCCAGTCTTGGCGAGCAGCGCCTCAAGAACATCGCTGATCCGGTTCGCGCCTATCGGCTGCTGCTGGATCCCGCAGCATCGGGAAAGGTCACAGCCGCGCCACACCGGCCGGGATCGCGCGTCATGATCCTGGCAGGCGCCGCGGCTCTGGCATTTGCCGTGCTTGCCGGCATTTTTGCGTGGCAGAAGTTCTCGGTGTCGTCGCGGCCATCGGTTGCTGTGCTGCCGTTTGCAAATCTCGGCGGCGATCCAGGCCAGGATTATTTCGCTGACGGCATCACCGAGGATCTGATCACCGACCTCACCAAACTTTCCGGTCTGGACGTCATCGCACGCAACTCGGTGTTCGCCTACAAGAACAAGCCTGCAGCGCTGGCGGACGTCGCGCGCGACCTTGGCGTCCGCTACGTCGTCGAGGGGAGCGTGCGCCGCACCGGCGAGCAGATCCGCCTCAATGCCCAGCTCGTCGATACGGCAACGGGTGAGAATCTGTGGGCCAACCGGTTCGACCGTGGCATGGCCGGCGTGTTTGCCGTCCAGGAAGAGATGAGCGGGGAGATCGCCAAGGCGCTCGGTATCCAGGCTTCGGCAGCGGAGAGCGAGCGCATGGCGCGCCCGCCGACCGAAAACCTCGAAGCCTACGATTACTATCTCCAAGCCGAGACGGCGTCACGCAGCGTCCTGCAGGCCGGGCTGCGGGAGGCGCTTGCGCTCTATGAAAAGGCGGAGGGGCTCGACTCCGCTTTTGCCGAAGCCTTTGCGGCCGACGCGCGCACGACCGTCTATATCTGGCGCGAGGCCTTAAACGACATCATCCAGAGCGCGCCAGCACAAAAGAGAGCCTATGAGAAGGCGAGCCGAGCTTTGGAACTCGAACCGGACCTTTCATCGCCCTATGCAATTCTCGGTATCATGCAGGTCGTGAATCGCCGCTACGAAGATGCGATTGCCTCTGCCAAGAAGGCTGTTTCAATCGGTCCGGGCGATGCAGAGGCGCAAGCAGCCCTTGGATATGTTCAGTTATGCGCCGGCAATTATACCGAGGCAGCCGCAGCGGTCGAGACAGCGCTCAGGCTCGACCCCAACCTTTCACCCATCAACCGGGAAGCTGCCGGGCTGGTTTTTCTTCTGCAGGGGAATGTCGAGAAAGCGATCGAGACTCTCGAACGCGCACGCGTCGATGCGCCCACGGTTGGCAACTTTCGGTTTACGCTCGCTGCGGCGTATGTCCGCGGCGGCCGTCTACCGGATGCGAAAGCCGAAATCGCAGCTGGGCTCCACCTCGTAGCAGGGTCCAGCTACGTGGACTCTTTGGCTGGGTGGCAGATGACTCATGCACATTTCCGGAACCCGCAGGATCTGGCGATCCTCGTCAACGCACTGCGCCAGGCAGGCCTACCCCAATGGCGCTATGGCTTTACCCCGGACGAGCACGACCAGTTGAAGGGTGCTGAGATCGCGTCCCTCGTCATTGGCCATACATTGCAAGGCCAGATCGAACCCGGCCTGCAACCAGCCTTCCTTCAGATCGGGAGCGACGGCAAGGCGGCCTTCCGCACGACGACGCGGCTGGTCACCGAGACCGTCTACGTCGATGGCGAACTCTTGTGCGAGCAGAGCGAGAACCTGTTCGGGCGCCCCGACTGCGGTCCTGTCTACAGACGCAATGACACTGCCGGCACAGGCTACTCCTATGCCAATACAAGCAAGGTGTTTCACTTCACGGTCGTCCAGTAGGACGAACCTGGTCTCAGTGATACGTGTCGAGTTCCAAATTGGCTGCGACCTTCGGCCAGTTGGCATCGGCTTTCGGTATGTTTTCAGCCGCATGCGCGGCGAAATCGTCCGCATTGCCGACGTCGTAGATCAGGTAGAGTTTGCCGTCGATAATCTTGAATGCTTCCGGATCGACATTGACCGTGACCCCACCGCCCACGACTTCGCCAGCACAGTAGCCGCCATATTGAGGAGCGTATTTGACCGGTTCGCTCATGAACATTTCCTGGTGTTTCTTGCTGGCGAAATGCCAAGGTGTCCCCAGCCAGTCATAAGTGAATTCTTCGGAGCCCTTCACGGCCTTGCCGTCAGTGAAGTAAGCGACCGTGTCGTAGCCCATGATCGCCACACCGCCGAAATAGCCGGTGTTTACCGAGTCGTCGGCCCAGGCCGATCCCGCGCCGGCGACCGCAGCTACAGCGACCAGGGCAGCCCCCAAATTCCGAACCAGTCGTGACTTGATCATCGTGCTCATCTGCATCCTCCGTTAATCGTGGATCTCCGCGCACTTCGCCGCGTTCACCTCGCCAAGGATTTTGGTTTGGCAGGTAGCACCGTGGCGTTTGAACAGCCGTATGATATCCGTATTGCCCTTCCAGAATGCGCGCGTTGTCGGCATGTAACCATGACCCTCGGGATGGTTCACATCGGCGCCTTTCGCAATCAGGAATTCGGCCAGTTCTAGGTGGTTTTCCTCGCCGGCCACCAACAACGGCGTAGCTCCCGCCTTGTTGGCGGCATCGTCGAGTACCGCGCCTTTTTCCAGCAGCAACTTGGCGATCGGCAGGCTGCCGGAGAAGGCCGCCGCATGAAGTGGGGTGAAGCCGCCCGAGTTGCGCGCCATGACGTCGGCACCTTTGCCGAGCAGGAGTTCAGCGATTTCCAGCTGGTTGTCGAGCGCTGCAGCGATGAGGAGGGTTGCCTGGTCGCGTGCCCGGCTGTCGACATCGGCACCACTCGCGAGGGCTCGCTCGACACCTGCTTTGTCGCCGGCAGCTATGGCGTCAAACAGCGTATTGCCCGCCGCAGCATTGGTCGCGGCAAACGCCAACACGATAAGTGTCAACAGTCCACGCATCACTATCGATATCACGCGCGAGGATGGCGTACAAGTTCGGCAGGGCGGTGCCTGCCGCGGCGGTAGTCGCTCTCGGGATGAGCCTCGGCACGCTAGACATCGCCGGTGTCGACCATGTGGAACCGATCGAGTTCTTCGTGGCGACGCAAATCGGCGGCGCCAGAACCGCGCCACTCCGTTGGGCTGTAGGTTAGCGATTGCTAATTCTCTGGGAACAATGCAGCCTAGCTTCGAGGCTCGAAAGGCCACTTCCCGGGGCGGGACCATGCAGGAAGGGTACGCGGCACAGCAACTGGTGCAGAAGCCATGACACGCGCGCAGTTGGCCGGCGTCATCCTGGGCTTGTCGCTGGTCGCGGCGCTTACCATTGTCCGGGCGAGCGACCCGCAACCGTTGCGGCTCGCCCGCGAAGCGACGTTCGACCAATATCAGAGGCTGGCACCTCGCAGGTTCGAGTCGATGCCCGTCCGCGTGGTCGACATCGACGAGGCCTCCTTGCGGCAGTTCGGGCAGTGGCCGTGGCCCAGGGATCGCATGGCGGCTCTGGTCGACAAACTGACGGAGCTTGGTGCGGCAGCCATCGCATTCGACATCGTTTTCGCCGAGCCCGATCGTCTGTCGCCTCGCACCGTCGTCCGCGCCGTGCCAGGCGTCGACCCTGCCTTGCTCGATCGCTTGCCCGACAATGACGAAATCTTCGCCCAATCGATCGCCGGCAAGCCGGTTATCCTGGGTTACGGCATCTCCAACGAAGGGGACTATCGGCCGCAAGTGAAGGCCGGCATTGCCTTTATAGGCGAGAGCCCGGTCGATGCTCCTCCCCATATCAGGGCAGCCACACCGCTGCGGCCGCAGCTTGAGGCCAATGCCGCCGGCATCGGACATATCAGCCTCAATCCGGGCAGATCGACCGCCGTGGTGAGGGCAGCCCCACTCTTTCTGACGGATGGTGAGCAGCTCTATCCCGGTCTTGCCCTCGAAGCCATAAGGGTAGCGCAGGGCGCCTCCACCTACCTCATTGCCGGCGCGCCGGACCGGCAGGGCATAATGACCTCCGTCAAGATCGGCGACTTCGTTATCCCGGTGACCTCGGCCGGCGAACTCTGGCTCTATGTCAGTCCCGACAAGGCGGAACGGTATGTTTCGGCGAAGAACGTGCTCGCACCCGGCGGCGTCTCGCCCGAAACAAAGGCCGCGATCGAAGGCAGCATCGTGTTTGTCGGCACTTCCGCCGCCGGGCTGCAGGATATTCGTGTCACGGCGCTCGGTGAGAACGTGCCGGGCGTCTCGCTCCATGCGCAGATGGTTGAACAGATACTGTCCGGCCACTATCTGTCGCGGCCCGACTGGGCAAACGGGCTGGAAATAGCGTCGATCGCGACGCTGGGCAGCCTTCTGGTGATCCTCACGATTTTCGTAAGCCCCGCGATTGCGCTCGCCTGCGGCCTGGCGATCACCGGCCTGGCACTGGTCGCATCATGGTTTGCCTTTTCGCTCGCTGGACTGCTGTTCGACCCGTTTGCGCCGATCGTCATGGGCTCGATCACGCATTTCGCGACAACCTCTTTCCGCTTCCTGGTGACCGACCGGGAGCGGCGCGCGATCCGGCGGGCCTTCGGTCAATATTTGTCGCCATCGCTTCTCTACCGCATCGAGCACACGCGCAACGCACTTCGTCTTGGCGGCGACGACCGCGAGCTGACCGTGATGTTTGTCGACGTGCGAAACTTCACCCAGATCAGCGAAAGACTGCCGCCCACCGCCGTCGTGGGGTTTCTGAACACGCTTCTCGACGCGCTCAGCCGTCATGTCACCGCCAATGAAGGCACACTCGACAAGTTCATCGGCGATTCGATCATGGCCTTTTGGAATGCCCCCATCGATGTCGCGGATCATCCCGCCAAGGCCGTTCGCGCGGCATTGGCCATGCGCGAGACGATTGCCCGCCTCAACGAGAGCGATGCATTCGGCTTCGGGGCCGAGCAGACGGTCCGCATCGGTATCGGGATCCATACCGGCGTCGCCTGCGTCGGCAACATGGGGGCGGAGTCGCGATTCAACTATTCGGCCGTTGGCGATGCGGTGAACGTCGCCGCGCGTATCGAGACAGCGTGCAAGACGGTGAATTTCGACATCCTCGCGTCCGACGACACGCTACGATCGCTGGCAGGCTGGGCCGTGCTCGACGCGGGATCGCTGGAGCTCAAGGGAAAGAGCGCGAGGACGAAAATCAACGCCGTCGTCGGCGATGAAAATGTTGCCTCGTCGTCGGATTTTGCGGAGTTGCGGCTTCTCCACGGCAAGCTCGTCGAGGCGTTGCATTCGCGCTCGCCACGCAGCCGAAAGATCATCGCGGCGGCCAAAGCCAAGGCCGCGGGCCTGCCGGCGGGCTTGCAGGACTTCTATGGCCGGATATCGCGCCGACCGGATGACTTTCTTGCCAAACGGGCGGGAGCGACGGTGGAAGCGAATGCCGGCTATGCGGAACAACAATTCGGCTCCGATTCCTGACCGTCGAATACCGGACGCGCCAAGACAAAAGTGCGGCTATCCCCTGCCATGGCCATTGCCGTGGCCTCTTCCGGGATTGCTTGGGTCGTGATGACCCGGATCGTTTCCATGGCCGTTGTTGCCGTCATCCGTGTCGCCTGGCGGATCCGGCGGGCTCGGCGGGCTTGGCGGGCTCGGCGGATCGGGTGTGCCCGGACTGGGTGGGCCGGGCGGATTGGGCGCCGGTGAGGTTCGCTGCTGCTGCGGCGTGGTGCCCTCACGTTGACTGGAGGCCGTAAGCCCGCAACCGGTCGCGCCAAAGCCGCCCGAAAGCTGCTGATTGCCGGTCAGAAACGGCAATGCCCGCGCGGTGCCGAGTCTGGTGAGCACGGATTGATTGACCTTGACGACGTCGGTCATTGCGCCTGATGGCGTCGCGACCACACAATCGCAGCGCCGCTTCAGTTCCCTGCATCCGCCGCCGTTGCAGAATCGGGCCGCCCCCTTCAGGAGCACGACGGCGGTTGTGCCGTTGGGCGCGATGTGGACATCGAATGCTGTTCCCCGCACGCCTATTGTGCCTGCAGGCGTCACGATCTGATAGGCGGACGAAGGCGAGCTTCCGCTTATCCAGCGAAACGTTCCCTTGGCTGCGCGCACGGTAAGGTTCTTCACCGAATTCTCACCGCTGAAGACGTACTTGTCGATGACGACGGAAGAACCCCACCCGATCGCCAGCTTGGTGCCATCCAGGAACACGAACTGGCCAAGCCCGGTATTGGATGTCTTGATACGTTCGTCCCGATGAACCGGTGCGCTGACCACAAGCGGTCCGGTCGCGCCGGTGACAGCAGTCTTGATCACGACCGCCTGGCCCACTGTTTCGGCGGCCATCATCGGTGTCGTATTGTTGAGCGTCGCGGCAAGCGCGACAATAACAGCCCATCTAAAGGACGGCATGGCATCCCCCGCGATGCTTTCATTAGTGAATTCTTAATTATCACATGCTTACGTTGGGGAATACATCAATTTGAATGGGATATCGCGTTCGCTCAGGCGCCCGCAATCGGCCTTTCGGTCGAGCGCCTCCGGATGTCCGTTCCCAGCCCGTCTCGGCCACCGGCAGGGCCCGCCCACCCCGACGGGGTCAGGATAACTATCTGTTTTCTAGGCATGTTTTTTCGAAACCGGTTCATGCCCTTGGCGTCCATGCTCCTAGCGCGCTACCGATCGACCATCGCCATGCCGCGCTCGCCATAGCGGGGCCGGAGATTTTGCCTGGCGCCTCGTCGACCCTGAGATCATCGGTCAGGAACAGAAGCGGCTCGTTAGAAACGACCACTGCGAGCATGCTCGCGGCTTCCAGGTGGGATGCTGAAACGGATGCTATGAAAATTGGCCCTCAAGGGCCGAAAGCGGCCAGTAGGCGGCGCCTGCTAGGGAACGAACGACATTCCGCATTCAATGCCGCGCCTTGATGCCTCTGGCATCTCGCAGCGGCGCGATGTGGTTTTCCGATCTCGATGGTCCTCGACGAAAGGCTCCGATCCAAGGCATCCAATGGCGAGTTGAAACGTTGAAGCCGACGCCAGATGGCTTTGAATTGGATCAGCCAACGACTGGCGCAATTTTGGAGACTTAAAATGAATATTCCCAAAGGTGCAGTTGCAGTAGCTGATGGAGAGAAACTCAACCTGTTTCGCAACTCCGGAGACGAAGCCAATCCGAAGCTGACGGCCTCGGCGGTTGAAGACGTGGCAAATGAGAACAAGGGGTCCGGCGCCCGTCATCAGAGCAGTTCCGCCAATCCCGACAACAGTCAGATCGAAGAAGACAGTTTCGCGGCAGGAACTGCCGGGTTGCTCAACCGACAAGTTCTGGACGGACGAATCGCCAACCTGATTGTCATCGCCGCTCCGCGAACCCTGGGGGAACTTCGCAAGCACTATCACCAGCAACTATCGGCCGTGCTTGTAGGCGAAATCGCCAAGGATCTCACAGGTCATTCCGCGCGGGAGGTAGAAACGGCAATTGCGGGCGCCTAGATGGATTTGCATGCAGCCGCTCGCGATCTGGTCGGGGCACGTCCTATTCGACCCGCTGGATACGGCCCTTGTGCAGGCGGAAGACACCATTCTGACCGCCTTGCCTCTCAAAGTCGGTTTGGAGTTCATCCCAGGTGCCCAGATACGCTCCACAATCATCGCAAAAAATCGGGGTGTCTGGATCAGCGTTGGAGGGAATTCTCAGCCGTATGGTGAGGCAGTATGGGCACTCCAGCTTATGGTCGAGGAATTTTGGAGGCGTTTGCTCTAGCCTTTGCAGAGGGGCAGCGGATACGGCTAGGCCTTGCCGATTTCAAACGGATCTAGGCACCTTCGGGTTCGAGGCCATGGCTTATGGCATTGCCGATGCCGCGACGCGCGCGCGGTCGAACGATCCTCAAGCTCGTCGCCAAACGGCGCCCGGCCGGAGCGGCGATAGGGGTAACTCAAGCCCGCCGGAACACTATGTTCAGCCAATGCGTTTCATGACCCTGTAAGGGACGATTTTTATTGGAGGCTGAACATGCACAGCTTCGAAATGGTCGATCTGCTTTACGTGGTCGAGGGCTGCAGGCACGATCGAGTGGTCGGAAATTTTGTCTCGATGGCTGAGGGCGTCGAAGAGTTGAGGGTGCTGACCGGCGATTTCGTGTCACCGGACGACGTCGTGGCAAACGCCCTTTCCACGGTAGCGCTTGCGCGAGGCTGCTCGGTGTTGTTCGACGAACAGGCGGGTGCTGAAATCCACTTTGACGTCCTGACAGCTAAATCCTAGCGGCCTTGCCCCAGCAAATGCGGTCGGAACTCCAATAGCTGCACTGATCCGCCTCCATGCCGCGAGGTGGCCATCGCTCAGTCGGCTCATCGGCCCTATCATAGAAACGCCCGCCACGTGGGTGTGGCGGGCGGTGCGATGGGTACAAGGTCAGGTCAGGATAAGGACGATCTTCAACGTGTCCGGATCGACGATGACGATCCGACCATCGGCCAATACGAAATACTCGTAGCTTTCGTAGGCCGGCACGATCTTGACGATGCGCGCGGGCAGACGATGCAACCGGATTTTGTGCCGGGGAACCTCGATGCCGACCGAAATGTCGAAATCGACATTCGACACCGGCTCGACCCTGGTCTCCTTGATGACCTGGGTGATCTGGGTTTTCTGTTCGACAGTCACGTTGCTGATGGAAGCAGTCGAACCCTGATCAGTCTGTGTTGAGGTCTTGCCCTGAGCCTGCTGATCGGTCTGGACCTTGGCCTTGCCCTGGGCCTGCTGGTCGGTCTGGACCTTGGCCTTGCCCTGGGCCTGCTGATCGGTGGTCGCACCTGCCTTGCCCTGAGCCTGTTGGTCCGTCTGGACCTTGGCCTTGCCCTGGGTCTGCTGATCGGTCGCACCTGCCTTGCCCTGGGCCTGCTCGTCGGTCCTGGCCTTGGGCTTGCCTTGAGCCTGCTGGTCCGTCTGGGCCTTTGCCTTGCCCTGGGCCTGCTCGCCCATCTTCATCTTCGAGCCTTTTTGACAATTAGCCGCGCCGGCCGCGCAATTGGCGTCACCGCCCGACTGGGTTTCAGCCGGCTGTGTCTGGGCAACCGCGGCACCGCATCCGATGCCGAGCGCGAGCATGCTGGTGATCAGAATATGCTTCATGGGAGGTCTCCTCGAAAGCATCAGTCCCTTCGCAGGATAAACCTCGACGAAAAAACTTCGTTCCAGGCGAATTGGCAAAAGCGGCAGGCGGAAATTTGAAGGAACAACCCACATCCGACGGCGTTCTCAATCGCCCAGCGAAAGGGCTTGCAAAGGAAAGGAGACAATCATGAGGATGCATCTTACCACTGCCGCGGCAGGACTTTTGCTTGTCGCTGGCGTTGGCGCTGCCGCCGCTCAGGATGTGGTCATCCAGCCTGAGCAGGAAACGGTGATCAAGGAGTATGTGCACAAGCAACCGCTGGCTTCCGTCAAGCTTCCAGGGGTTGAGCTCAATGTCGGCACGGCTCTGCCCGATACCGTCGAACTTCATGAAGTTCCCAACGTCAAATACCGCTACGTCGTGGTCGACAACCAAACTGTTGTGGTTGATCCTCACACACGCAAGATCGTCAAGATCATTCAGTGATCCAAGGTCATCCAAGCCCGCCGCTTCGCGGTGGCGGGCTCTTGCTGGCAGTCAAATTCCGAGACCGCCTGATGAAGCTGGATGATCTTGGCGCCGATCGACCGCTTCGGGTCGGTGCGTAGCGGCGCTAGTTGCCGGAAATGGAACCCAGTGCGGCGTTACCGGTCGACCATCGCCATGCCGCGTTCGCCATAGCGCGGGCCGGAGATTTTTCCTGGCGCCAGCGCCTCGTCGAGCGCGGCCATTTCGGCGGCGTCGAGTTTCAGGGAGGCGGCGGCGATGTTCTCCTCCAGATACTGTCTGCGCTTGGTGCCGGGGATCGGCACGATGTCGACGCCGAAACCGTTGCCCTTCCCAAGCAGCCAGGCCAGCGCGATCTGTCCAGGCTTGACGCCGCGGGCCGTCGCGACGTCGCGCACCTTGGCGGCCGCTTCGACATTGGCGTCGTAATTCTCGCCCTGGTAGCGCGGGTCGTTGCGGCGGTAGTCGCTCTCGGGATAATCCTCGGCACGCTTGACGTCGCCGGTGAGAAAGCCGCGGCCGAGGGGTGAGAAGGGCACAAGGCCGATACCGAGCTTTTTGAGCAACGGGATGATCTCGGGCTCCAGGTTGCGCTCCCACAGCGAGTATTCGCTCTGCAGTGCCGAGACGGGAAAGACGGCATGCGCGCGGCTTATGTTGGCGCTACCTGCCTCCGACAGTCCGAAGAAACGCACCTTGCCTTGCGCGACCAGTTCGCCGACGGCACCGGCGACATCCTCCATCGGCACATCAGGGTCGACGCGGTGCTGGTAGAGCAGGTCGATATGGTCGGTGGCGAGCCGGCGGAGCGAGGCTTCGACAACCTCTCTGATGTGCTCGGGTCGGCTGTCGACGCCGCCGACCTGCTTGCCGTTTTCGATGCGGAAGCCGAATTTGGTGGCGATCGTCACCTGGTCGCGCTTGCCCTTCAGCGCCCGACCGAGCAGTGCCTCGTTGGTGTGCGGGCCATAGACCTCGGCGGTATCGAGGAAGGTGCAGCCCAGTTCGATGGCGCGGTGCAGCGTGGCGATGGATTCAGCCTCGTCGGCCGGACCGTAGGACTGGCTCATGCCCATGCAGCCGAGACCGATGGCCGAGACGTGCAGTCCCTGGCTGCCGAGTTTTCGTGTGGCGAGGGTCATGGTGGAGGCTCCGGTTGCGGGTTTTGCGTCACCATATAGAGCGCGTGCTCAATTCCCAAAGGTGTTCGGAGCTGTCTCAATCGACTGTGATCGGGCGACTGTGATCGGGCGACCGTGATCGGGCGACTGTGATCGGTCAATGTGATCGAGGCGCGAGCCACCGAGTCGGTCCCCGGCCGGAAAGCGGTCCGGCGTTTATTCACGTGTTGGAAGCGGCGCAGCGGTTAGGAGCCGCGTCAGAGCGGCACTACTGGATCGAGACCGGCTGTGAGAAGGTGGGCGCGCTGATCGCAGGTTCCTCAGCATCAATGCCATTTCCTGGCAGCGCCAACCCATTGCTCAAGGCGTCGAATTCGATTGCCGCGCCAAGCAGCTGGGCAGCCTGGAGAACCAGATACTCAATGTCCTCGAGGGCGACGTTTTCGGCCAGATTTCGGACCCTGACCTGTTCGGCGGTCACCGTGATGTTGATGATGCCTGCCGTCTCGAATGCCCTCTGGGCCGCTGAATTGACGTCATCGCGCAGGCGCGTGGAGTAATCGTACCGCATCGAAACCTCCCAAAGGGAACGGTTTTCTGTTCAGGTTGGAGCATGCGCCCGGCGCGCCGGCATGGCAAGTGAAAATTTCATAATATCCAAATAAAATCAGTTAGTTAGGATAGTTACAGGAATGTGTTTCAGGCGTTCGATACGCATCATGAGTTTGATGCGTGGAGCGCTCACTGGCAGGTCTTGACGCGTAATGAGCGCTATCCTAATTATAAGCCGAATGAGTTAGATACTAACTCACTATATTTTTAGTCCTGAGCGAGGAGCGCGCACATGGCTGAACTCGAACGCCCCGAACGACTGCAGATTATGCTCACCACAGACGAATTGGCGGCGCTGGAAAACTGGCGCTTCGAAAGGCGCATGCCAAGCCGCTCGGCGGCGGTCAGGGAACTGCTGCGGCGCGGTCTTTCCTCGGACGGATTCCTGACGGCCGAGCAAGGCGTCAAGTCGCAGGAGTTCGGCGTGCTGCCTGACGCTGAAGGCGCGAAGCCGGCCGGCCGATGAGGCGTTCGGCGTGATGCGCTGCCTCGTCGCGCGTCGCCCGCAGCAATTTTTCCCGGGCGATTGCCTTGAGCCGCCAGCGCGCTAGCTAATGGTGATGGCGGAATTCCGGGCGGCGATGACCGATACCAAGGGCAGTAACAGGCTGGACATGCTCGCCGACGGGCGGCTCGCGGCGATCGTCGATTCCTCTTTCGATGCCATCATCAGCAAGGATCTGAACAGCATCATCACCAGCTGGAACTTGGCAGCCGAACGCATGTTCGGCTACAGCGCCGAGGAGGCGGTGGGCCAGTCCATCCTCATGCTCATCCCCGATCACCTCAAGGGCGAGGAGACCGAGATCATCCGCAGGGTTCGCGCCGGCGAGCGGGTGGCGAGCTATGAGACGACGCGAAGGCGCAAGGACGGCGCGCTTATTTCCGTCTCGCTGACGGTTTCGCCGATCAAGAACGCCAATGGCGAGATCGTCGGCGCCTCGAAGATCGCCCGCGACATTTCCGCCGCCAAGGAGAGCGAGCGCCGCATCAGGCTCTTGATGCGGGAGGTCAACCATCGCGTCAAGAACCAGTTCGCGGTCATCCTGTCGATGGTCAGGGAAACGAGCAAGCGCTCCAGCGACCCGCGTGAGTTCGAGGAACTGATCCGCGCCCGCATCATGGCGCTGTCACGCTCGCACGACCTGCTTGTCACCTCGGAATGGGCCGGCGCCAGCCTGTTCGACCTGATCCAGGAACATTTGAAGCCGTTCGGCCGCGAGGAGCAGATCCTGCTCTCGGGTCCGGTCCTGACGCTGCAGTCGAATGCCGTGCAGAATCTGGGCATGGCCTTCCATGAACTCGGCACGAACTCGTCTAAATATGGCGCATTGGGCAGCGAAGACGGCCGGGTCGAGATCACCTGGACGATCGGTTCCGGCGCCCAGGGTGCCAGCGTCCAAGGGTCCGGCGCCCGGAGTGCAGGTGCCCAGGGTTCTGGCGGGCGTGAATTCCAGATGCTCTGGACCGAAACATCCACGCCTCGTCCGGGCAGCAACGGCGATGAGATCACACGCAAGGGGTTCGGCACTGTCGTCCTGCAGCGGGTGGCGCCTCAGTCGCTGGGCGGTTCAGCCGAACTGGAGCGCTCGCCCGGCCGTCTCCACTGGCGCCTCAGCGCGCCGCTGGCATCGATTATCGTGCCGCAAGCCGGCGTCGATGCCGATGCCGACGCCGCGCCGGGTTTTGGCATCTGAATGCCCCCGTGGGGCGGCGGGTTTTCCCTCCGCCCCCGGCTTACCAGTCACCGATGATGCGGGAGATGCCTTTCGGCATCGACTTCTCCAAGGGTGAAGCTCTGGAAGCCCGGCATGAGCTGCCATACGGCTGCAAGGCCTATGATCAGATAGGCCAGGCGGGCCAGCATGGCGCCCCCAAGGGCTGTGCCGATTACGTCATAGCCGGTCACACCCATGGACAGCCAGTTGAGACCGCCAAGGATGATGAGAGCGAGCGTGACGAGGTTCATGATGCGCATAAACGCCTCCTGATGTTGCCTGACAAAAAAGACGCCTGCAAAAAAACGCTCGCCGTTTCAGACGGTTCCGTCGATCACGAAATTGTGAACGATAGTTGCGATCCGTGACTGCGGCTCGACCTACTCGACCAGTATGTGTGCCTCGCGCGCCGCCTCGATAAAAGCCTCCCTGGCGATATCGGCAGGCACCTCGCCGCTTGTCGCGCGGCGGCAGGCGCGCAACGCGGATTGATGTTTGAGGCTGCCGGCGTCGCGCCAGTGTGTCGTCAGCAATTCGATGGCCTGCTGGGCGTTGGACAGATTGCGGGTGGCACCGGCCACACCGACCGAAACCACCACGGGTTTGGAAAACCAAGCGGTTTGCATTGGAACCTCGACTGCGTGAGCACAATAACGCCCGCGTCAGCGCACGGTTCCATCTCTGCCGGCCACTGTCGCGCGAGGCTGAGGGGAGCTTGTCGGCGGCGAAGGCATTCGATGGTCCCGCGGGCTGCGGGCGCCGGTCCGTTCGATCGGAACCGGCTTGATGGAACATTAGTCATCTCTAATAGTTGTTGTTGTCAGCAGGGCAGGGGCATCCCCTGCTGAAGATCGGGTCTCCGATCGGCTCGCGCACCTCTAGCCGAGATCGCGAGCTTTGCCGGCCCGACTTGGGGCGGCCCGGCGCACACTCGTTGGGAAAGCAGTGCGCCGGGCCTAACCGGCGTGGGGCTGCTGCCGGCTGATCATTATATGCGGTACCGCTAATATAACTGAAGCATTCAAATGAAGGAGGTGAGGGCCATCGATGACTGAAAAGCCGGCCACAACCTATGTCGTGAGCGTCTTTGAAAAACCGATGTGGCGTACGGTCCTGACCACGAAGGACAAAACCAAGGCTTTCGCCCTGGCGAAAGAGATTGGCGACAAGGTGCGGGTCGAGGAGATCACGCCGAAGCCAAAGGAGCGTTGAGGCGCCCGCCAGGGAAAGCCTCAAAACATTAGGTGGCGCCGGGCGGCGGGTCTATACCCCAGCCAAGCCTTCATCCATATATTGCGATTGACTAAAGTAATGGAACATCCAATGGACGATACCGGAACCAAAGCGGTTACGTCAGACCTTTGTATGGAGCCACCTAAGACCTTGGTCCCAATAGGAAAAGCCCGCCACAGGAGCGACCTGCTGCGGGCTTTTCAAGTGGCTACATCCCGAAGGAATCGACCGCTTGTGGTTGTACTGTGAACCAAGTTGCCGCGTTGGCCTATGGTGTGATCGCGGAAGCCGGGCCCGTGACCCGGACCACAAATACGGTGGGCGCTTGTGAGGCGGCTATCCCTCAGGCAATTCGCGCGTGTTTATTCAGTGGGTATTCGACAGAAAGGAAGATTCGGAATCCAGCGATCTGATTTTTCTGGTTCCCGCTCATGGGCTCGAACCACGATTCACGCCTTCAAAGGGCGCTGTCCTACCATTAGACGAAGCGGGAGAAGCTCGGATGGTTATGCCGTTAGTACGGCGAGGCGTCAATTCGGGAAGTTGTTGACCGGTTCGTCGCAGCGGTAGACCGGGCAGTGTCCGTCGCGGGCCGGGATATAGGCCGACATCGGCACTTCCGGCCAGTCGCATTCATTGCCGAACTGCCTGACATAGCGGTCATAGGTGTTTGGGCCGGTGGTCAGCACCACGGCGCGATGGCTCTGGATCATGGCCTGGATCCCAGCACAGCTCATGCTGCGGCTGTCGGGACGGGCCTCGGCCAGCCCGGGCGCCGCAAGCATGGTGGCCAGGGTCATCGACAGGATTCGAAGGCGAGCGGACATGATGGCTTCTCTTGGTTCTGATGCAGCCTCATTGTTCCACAAAACCAGCCACCTGTCCGCCGGTTCCGTGATGGGCCGCGCATTGCGCAGGGCGAGACGCAACCAAACCACGCGTCGCGCATTGCTGGGCATGGACGGCAGGAAGCCCGACGAAACGCCGCAATGGTGGCCCGGAGACGAGGGCCGCGAAGCCATGTGCTGTTCCTTCTGCGGCGGCCGCGACCACCGTTACGAGGAGTGCCCGCAAAGGACCGAATCGCCTGTTGCTCCGGCCGAAGGCGGCGAGGGGGACATGACCCGGGCACCGGACAGTTAGGACCGTTTCCACGGCGCCTCCGCTACGCATAGCGGCCGGAGGCGTCACGCCGCCGGGTGAGGGCGGCCAGCCCTTTTTTGCCGCCACCTTTTGGGCCGTCAGGCGTTGTCCCCGCGAGGGAAGGCCGCCGTGGGCGGCATGCAAGGAAAGGAGGCCGAGATGAAACCTCTCGTCATCGCGTCCCTGATGCTGGCCTTGGCCGGGCCGGCCGCGGCGCAGACGGATCAGCAGCAGAACCCGGCCCAGCAGGCCGACAACTGCCGGGTCGAGACGGATCATGGCGACAAGCAGCAGTCCGGCGGCGGCAATCTGAGCGAAAAGCTCAACGATTGCGGCGGGGTGCTGAAGCCGCCGGCCACCGGCGATCAGGGCATGGCCGCGCCAGCGCCCGACCAAGGCAAGACACCGGTAATCAAGCCCGGCGAAGTACCGGCCCAGCCGCCCAAGCAATAGAGGATCCAAACAACAGAGACGCAAGATGGCGCCGGCCGGCGGTCACGATCAGCGGACCAGCAGGCCGGCGTGATCGCACAGCGCCGTGAAGGCCTCCTGTGCCTGAGCCGCGCCGTCCTTGTTTTCCAGCGCCGCCTCGATCTTTTCACGCGCCGCCTGATAGAAGGGGCCGCGGCTGGCATGCGGCCAGTCGATCAGGATTTCGCTGGCGTCCTGAAGGGTCGCCACCTCGCGGATCGTGTCGGAGCCATGCGGCTTGACCCGCACCGGAGTAGATAGCATCACATCGGGCATTGTCTTTCCCGCTCCTGGGTTTTCCGCTACCGGGCTTTTCCCGCTATTGGAGGATGTGGGCTTCGCGTGCGGCGTCGATCATCGCCCGCATCGCCTTTTCCGGCGGCATCCAGCCGTCCAGTGCATCGCGACAGCAGCGCAGCGCCGCCTGGTATCGCCGGCCTCGGCCGGCCGGCCAGTCGCCGAGGCATTCCAGCCCCTCGCAGGCGCTGCGCACAACGCGCTCTCGCTCGGGGGCAAATTTCAGGCGGATCGGTCGGGGGAACATCTTGTCGTTCAACGGAAGTCTCCGTGGCATGTCACCCCAGGAGTGGACAGCGGTTGTGAAACAACGCACTCGCAAGGGGCGCCGGATAACGTCGCCGGCAGGGGAGGGTTCCAGGCCCGAAAGATCAATTTTCAATCGTGGGCGACGGCGTCCGACAAAGGCCTCGGCGGCGGCGGAACGGCGTCTTCCGGGATGGGCCGGTCAAGAGGCCGGTCATGCTCGAACTGTTCGGTGCCGGGCAAGGCATGCAGCCAGGTCTCGCGGCGGCTGGTCCACAATTCATATTGCGGCTCCAGGTCGGTCGGCGCGACGTCGAGGCTGCCAAGCATTACCTCGACCTCATCATCGCCGATCCAGGCGACGCGGCCGCCGCAGGTCGGGCAGAAGCTGCGCGTGCCATAGCTGGCGACCTCGCCCGATGTTTCGATGGCGTCGCGCGGCCAGATGGCGAAGGCCGAATAGGCCGAGCCGCTCGCCTTGCGGCAATCCTTGCAGTGGCAGAGGCCGACCCGCATTGGCTGGCCGGTGACGACGAAATGCACGCCGCCGCACAGGCAGCTGCCGGTCCTGCGTGTGGTGTCGGACATGATCGCGGCCCTCCCTCGGTCTGGCTCTCGTCAGTCTGGCACGCTACGGGCCGGGCGGGACAGATGCTCATCTGCCATTTCGTTGGCCAGAAACCAGGAAAAAGACATCCTGTTCATTGTCCCGCCGAGCCCGGCTGGCAACACCAACCGGGCTGACGCGGCCCGCAGCATCCATCAACGCCATAGCGGCGAAATGGTTGCGGCTCGCGGCTTCTATCCGCGCGCGGCCATGTGGTTGTCGAGCTTCTTGCGCGAAGGTCCGTAGCGCTTGATGATGGTCTGGGCTTCGCTCTGCGGGATGCCGTATTTGCGCGCGAAGGCGGCGACCTCGTAGGTTTCCTCGCTCGAAACCAGCTTGCGGTCCTGCTTGATCTTGGATTTGTCGTCGGGCATGGCGTGCCTCGCTTTCTGTCAACCGCACGATCGTGCGGACATCGCTATATAGGATGCCGCGGTCAGACATAACAGCGACCGGCGCTGCTGGTTCCATGGCGGGCGTCGGACGAGGCCCGGCCGACGCGGATCGCAAGCCGCCTTTCAGGCCGAATGGCCCAGGCCGGCGCCGCTCTGGTCGGTCTCGCCGCAATCGGCGCAAGGCGCGCTGGCGCCGGGACAGCCGCGCTGGTGGGTGCCGGCGGGACAGCAAAGGCCGTTTGAGCTTGTCCAGCGCGGGCATTGGAAAACCTGCCCGGTGCCGCCGCAGCCATTGCACTCGAGGACCGCCGACCGGACCATATAGGACATCGTCCCGAACTTGACGCTCGCGCCCAAAACTCAACCCACCCAAATAGCTGCACCGGACAGACCTGTGCATTAGCCCCAGCTAAGGATATCACGTTGCCGGTTACGGACAAGTTTCAGGATCATTAATTGTTCGTGAACGCCCCGGCGGGCCTTGGCGTCAGGCCGGCGTGAGCCGCCTAGCGGCGAGGTAGGTACATGAGCGCCGACGCGGCCTGGCCGCGATCCCAGCCGGCGGCCTC
This sequence comes from Mesorhizobium sp. CNPSo 4671, assembly GCF_057784245.1. NCBI lineage: Bacteria > Pseudomonadati > Pseudomonadota > Alphaproteobacteria > Hyphomicrobiales > Phyllobacteriaceae > Mesorhizobium > Mesorhizobium sp. CNPSo 4671. The sequence goes on from NZ_JBWLUW010000003.1 coordinate 117,198, forward strand.
GATCTTGTCGAGCAGCGCCTCGAGATGGGGGGCGAGCATCTCCCGGCAGCCCTGTTCATAGGCGGCGCTCACGCCGGATGCCGCGGCGCGCCGATGGTCAGGGGTTGGCCATGTTCGATTCGCCTCCCCGTGGGCGAGGGCGATCATACCATCAGCCGGCAAACCGAATAATCCGATTTCGCCGGCGCGGGAGCGCCGCGCCGACAGCGCCAAGGCGCAAGCCGAGGCAAGCGAACGGATTTCGGGCAGGGATCATGCTCTTGCTTCAAAAAGCTCGACGACGTTGCCGGACGGATCCTCGCAAAGGATCTGGCGGCCGCCGGGGCCGTCGACAATCTCGTTGCGGAACGGCACGCCGGCCTCGCGCATCCGGGCAGCGAGCGCCGGCAGGTCCTGCACCTCCAGCACGATGCGGTTCCAGCCGCCCGGTTCCGGCGTCCTGCCATCCGGCATCGGCCTCGCCGCCGACGCCATCGGGCCGGCAAGCCAGAACGTCAGGTCGTCGCGCTTCAGGATGGCCATTGCCGGACCGAACTGCTGCCGCAGCACGAAACCCAGATGCCGGGTGTAAAATGCTATTGCCAACTCGACATCGCTGACGAGATACCGGACCGTCGCCATCCGCTGGCTCTCCTCACAAACTGATCAAGCACCCCTTGCGAGGAATAGCCCGCGGGTCACGCCGCCGCAAGGTTGGAGCCGGGCACGGCGTCCTGTCCGCGAGTGCCAGACCGGCGCCGACATCCATCGTGGCAGCGCTTGCGGACAAAAAATCCCGCGCCCGTGTCGGAACTGCACGGCGTCGCCCGTCCTTGGGTCGAAATCCATCGCAAACCTCGGAGAGACAGCATGTCGGACCTCACCCAATCGCCGTGGCAGACCGCGGCCCTTCTCATTGCCCGCCTGATCTTTGCCGCCGTCTTCCTGATGGCGGTGACGTTCAAGTTCATGGGCATGGGGGCCACCGCAGGCTTCATCGCCGCCGCCGGCTTTCCCTTCCCGCTCTTCCTCGCCTGGTGCGCGGCGATCCTGGAGGTGGCGCTGGTGCTGTGTTTCCTGAGCGGCGCCTTCTTCACCCAGGCGGCCTTGGTCGCAGCGGCCTATGTGCTCTTCCTCGGCTTCTCCTTCCACGGCCCCAGCCACTGGGCCGGCAACCAGGCCGAGTTCGGCTTCTTCGTCGACCATTTTTCGTTCATGGCCGGCCTGCTGTTCGCCGCCGTGCAAGGGCCGGGCAGGGTGCTGGCGCTGAACCTGGGCTGGCCGGGCAGGGCGTGAGAACCTCACATCTGATCGTTGTAGGGCTCCTTCATCTGGCCGACCATGCGCGCCAGTTTCGAGAAGGACGGCATGTCGGCCTCGGGCTGGCACTGATTGGCGAGTTCCAGCAGCCGGATCGGGAAGTTGACGGCGTCGCGGCTCGACGCCGACATGCCATTGGATCGCTCCTCACCGGTTTCGCTGGCCTCGGCCTTGCGCAAGGCGATGTCGATCTCCTCGGATGTCAGCAGCCCCTTGCGAACCAGCACGTGGTTGATCGATGCGACGGCCATCAGCAGGCCTTCGAGTTGCAGATTGGCGACGTTCATGATGGTTGTTCCCTCCATTGACCAAAGCTGAAACGCGCCAGCCGCGTTTCCGATCCGGCGCGCAAGCCGTTTGGCGGGCTCGTGGACGTCTTGCCCGTCGGTCGCGAGCCTCGCCGCGATGCCTTGCGTGCGAAAAGAGACTATGATCGCCAGGGCCGGATGCTAAGCAGGGAGGTCGTTTTGCGTCTTGTACTAGCCTTTGGTTTTGCCGTGGCGATGACGACGGCCGCGTCCGCCGACATGGCGATGAACTTCGAATGGGGCCCGACGGTCAAGTGTTTCGATCCGAAGTCGCCGCCGATCACGCTTTCCGGCGTTCCTGCCGGGACGAAGACGCTGGCGTTCAAGATGGTCGATACGGACGCGCCCGACTTCAAGCATGGCGGCGGCACCGTGGTCTTCGGCGGCCAGAAAACCTTGCCCTATGGAGCCTTCAGCTATCGCGGACCCTGTCCGCCCAGGCCGCATATGTACGAGATATCGGTGAAGGCGCTCGATGGCAGCGGCAAAACCATCGCGACGGCAAAAGCGCGAAGACGTTTTCCGTGACGCTATCGGGTAATGGCGTGGGCGAAGCCGGATTCCACCTTTCGGGACCGTGTTCTATTCCTGCGTCAGGCGCTCGCCATATTCGCGCCACACCGCCTTGACCTCCAGGCTGCCGAGGCGCGGGATGGACGGATCATTGCAGGTGATGGCGACGGCACTGATGTCGTAGTGGGGAAAAGCACTGGCGACGAAACGGATCGCGTCGCCGAGCGAGTTCACGCGGATGACGGGGTCGGCCTGGCCCTGGCCGGTGCTGCGCACACCGGAAACCGAGGCTGGAGCATGCCGCATCCTGAACACGGATGCCATGGCTGGTCTGTCCATCGTCCTCTCCGACAAGCGGTGCGACGCGAATCATTCCATGAGCTTCAACTGATGATCCCACAGCGGCCGGCCGATGAAAAGCCGGCTAGCCAATGCGGGTTTCGGGCCGCCGGTGGTGCTGCTGCGGTTGTCCGGTGAGGGCAGTTGTGCTATCATTTTGCCCATGGTGCTGATTTGCGCCGACGACCCGCCGCGAGGCGGGTTTTTGTCTTTTAGCGCGCTCCCGGAGCGATGCCGATTGCGCCTTCGCCTTGGCGCGGGAAGATGGGATAGGAATATTTTCTCAGAAAATCGTTGACCGGGTGAGGGCAGCCGTGCTACATATTTGTCCATGGTGCTGATTTGCGCCTACGACCCGCCGCCGAGGCGGGTTTTGTGTTTCTGGCGCCTTGTTAGCCGAACCGCCCGGCCGCCAACTTATACGTTGGCGGGACAGCGCCCCCCTCTGTCCTGCCGGACGTTCGTCATTCGGAAAGCCAAGCAATTGGCTTTCCGTCCGCTGCGCGGACCACTCCTCAACCCCCACAGGTGGGGAGATCGGCAGCTTTGGCGGCGGCGCCCGTCCTGCCACGTCGGTGATTGGCGAAGGCCGGGATGACAGCCAATCTCCCCACTTGTGGGGGAGATGTGCGGCAGGACAGAGGGGGGCGCGACGGAACGCGACCTTTGCGAGGATCCAATGACCCAACGCTACGCCACGATCATCACCGACGATGAAGGCCGCGAAATCGTCAGCGCCATTGGCGCGTTCGAAGGCGCGGCGCCGCAGCCGCGTCTGGGCCGGGTCGAGTTGGTCGCTCCCGGCGTGCTGATCGGCATGGTGCGGGACGCGGCCGGTGGCTTTGGTTTTCCGCAAGCCGGCATCGGCGGCCAGGCCATCGGTCTCGTGCTGGCGCGGCTCAAGGCGCAGGCCAGCGTGGCAAAACGCGCTGGTGCCGCGAAACCTGCCGCGGCAAAGCCGAAGCGCGCCAAGCGAGCGAAGAAAAAAATCCGATCGAGGAAGCCGGCCGGATCGATGCCGAAGGCGGGCAGGGCGGCCAGCGATGCCGCTGCAGAGACGATGGACCAGGTCGATGGCTGATGACACCGCCGACAGGCCGACGCGCGGCAAGGCGAGGCCAGCAAGGCGCAAGCCCGCCCGCGGGGCGGTCGCGCAAAAACCCCGTCCGAAGCGAACGAAGAAGACGCTGGGCGACGATTTCCTGGCTGCCGTGCGCGCGGACTTCCGCACGCATGGCGCCGGCGTCATCGCCGAGGTGCGGGCCGACAAGCCGGACCAGTATCTGAAGATCGTGCTGTCGGTGCTGCCCAAGGAATTCGATGTCGCCATCAACCATCTGGATGCCCTGAGCGATGAAGAGATCCGCAGCCGTATCCGCAGCCTCGAAGCCGTCGTCAAACCGTTCCTCGAAGAGCCCGCCGATCACCGCGAAGACGGAATATCTGGCGCTGCTGGCGGAGCTTGACCGTAGGCGCCGCAGCAACCAGCTGGCGGCCTACAAACCGTATTTTCGCCAGGCGGAGTTTCACGCGGCAGGGGCGGTCAACCGCGAAAGGCTGTTCATGGCCGGCAACCAGCTCGGCAAGACCCGGGCCGGCGGTGCCGAATGGGCGATGCATCTGACCGGCCGTTATCCCCAGTGGTGGCAAGGCAAGGTTTTCGACACGCCGGTGCGGCTGTGGGCCGCCGGCGTCACCGGTGAGGGCACGCGCGACAACCCGCAGCGCGTGCTGGTCGGCCCGCCGCAGCAGCAGGCGGCCTGGGGCACCGGCATGATCCCCGCCGATGCCATTGTCGACACCATCATGGGCCGCGGCGCGCCGGGCGCGCTCGACAGTGTCGTGGTGCGCCATGGCGGCGGCGGCGATGTGCAGGCCGGCGAGAGCGTGCTGTCGTTCAAGAGCTTCGAGAAGGGTCGCGAGAAATGGCAGGGCGAGACGCTGCACGGCGTCTGGTTCGACGAGGAACCGCCGCTCGACATCTATTCCGAAGGCCTGACCCGCACCAATGCGACGGGCGGGATCACGATCGTGACGTTCACGCCGCTGCTGGGTATGTCGGATGTGGTACTGTTGTTTTTATCGGCGGGGGAGGTGGAGAGGATGGGGAAAATCAACTGACGAAGAGGAATCAAGGATATTGGCTGCCCGCAAGCTGCCTGGCGCGGGCCTTGGGATCGGTGGATTTCCGGGTAAGCGGCATACACCTGACTTCGGATTGACCCAGGGCACGGTTCCAGTATTCCACGCATGCCTTGTTTGGCGTGTCTGGAATACAGACATTTCTGTTGATCGGCACGATTTTCCCGCCGGGGATTTGCAAAGATGAGGCTTGATTTGTGCAAGTTGTCTTCTTGCTGGAATAGGGCACGTTTGACTGGGTCGTGCAGGCGGCTGAGCTAACTGCAATAGCTATAACCAATGCTATGCGGATCATGTTTCCCCCCAAAGTCGTTCGCCAACTTCGCACCGATCCCCATCGCTATCAACTATGCAGCTTGATCGGACTACACGAGAATGACCCGTCACGTCACCTTCATGACCATCGACGATGCCGCGCATTATTCGCCTGACGAGCGCGCGGCGATCGTTGCCGCCTTTCGGATATTTTGTTCGAGGTGATCGTGCGGAAGTTCAGGCCAGCCCCGGAGCAATAGCTCCAGGCTTTGCCTGGCGTCGAAAATCCGTACCGGACGGCTCGATCGACCCAAGCCCGTGCCGGCTCACGCCGGGGCGGGTTTTTTTTGCGTTTGTGGGTCCTGACCGGCCGCTGCTATATCCCGGAGCAGGGCTGCCGAGTTCGCGGCGGCATTGATCCAGCCTGGGCTTACGGATGCAGATTGAACGATATGACGGGGACCGCGAAATATTGCTGCCGCTGTTTACCCTTGCCGACGATTCTCCCACGCAGGTTTCCAGCTATATCGACAAGGGCGAGGTGCTGGTTGCGCGCGATGGCAACAGGATTGTCGGCCATGCGCAGCTCATAGAGACAGGCGAGGGCGGTGTCTTCGAACTCAAGAGCCTGGCGGTCCGCCCGGCAAGGCAGAGCGAGGGGTTGGGGCGTGCCCTTGTGGCGGCGGCAATCACCCGCTGCCGCGAGCGCAACGGCCGGCGCCTGATCGTTTCGACCGCGGCGGCCGATATCGGCAATCTGCGATTTTACCAGAGACAGGGCTTTCGGATGTTTCGCATCGTGCAGGATGCGTTCGGGCCATCGACCGGTTACCCCGAAGGCTCGGCTGTGAACGGCATTCCGCTACGCGACCAGGTGGTCTTCGAGCGCGACCTCGGCGCGGATTGAGGGGACCGTCCGCGCGCTCCAGCTTCGAGACCATCGCAGACCATCCAATAGCCCGCTCCGGTTCGCCGGGCGCGCTATTTTGCATTTTGGGCCTAGGCGAGGATGTTGACGGCGCGGGCCGCGACCAGTGCGATCGTCAGCAGCGAGATCATCGCCTCGGCCATCATCAAAAGCTTGGCGCGTTGGGAAAGCGGCAAGGTGTCGGTCGGCGAAAACGCCGTCGCATTGGTGAAAGCGAGGAAGAAATAGTCGACGAAGCCTGGCAGCCAGTCGCGGATATCACGATCGTTCAAGGTCATTTGCGGGAACAGGAAATCGGATTGGGCGCGTTTGACGAGGCCGCAGGTCGGCGGCCCGCCGCGGTCGGTGCTCCAGAACCACAAGGCAAAGACGATGACATTGGTGACCCAGATGTTGAGCGCGTCGATGAGCAGCGTCTGGCCGCTGGCCCCGGCATGGCCCGCCAACAAGGCGCGCACCAGGAACACCAGCGAACCGCAATTCATGATGCTGACGACGCCGGTCATCACCAGCGCCGTCCTGCGGATCATGACGCGAAACCGGCCGACCAGATACCAGTGCTCCTGCTCGACCGCCTTCTGGGTGGCGACCTGTGTCCAGGCGGTGGCGACCGACAGAGGCACGAGCAGGGCGGCCTCCAGCGCCGGCGCCAGCCAGCGGGGCCCAAACGAGAGATCGTTGATCACCAGGAGCTGCAAACAGATGATGACGAGGACGGCCGCACGCGCCAGCCAGAAGTCGAGCGCGCGGTGGTGGATGACGGCATGCTGGTGACGCATCGAATATCCGGGATGTTCAGATAGGATCAGATGGGCGGGCTGTTCTGCCGGGGAGGGGCAACGGAGCGCCGAAACTCCCGCTCAATCTTGGTCTTGCAATGGCCTGCAAGTATACTTTTTCGTAAGCTTTGAGGTTGGGGCTGTTCGGCAAACCGGACGATGTGGTTTAAGCGCCGCATGGTGGGAATAGACGACTCCATGGATGGTTGGGCGCCGGCGGGGCTGACTGCCGCCGGCCTCGACTCGTCATCGGTCTGGCCCGGCCTGCTTCGCCATCCCTGGTATTTGCTGGCGCTTCTGTGCCTGGTGCAGATCGTGTGCTGGACGGTGGTGCCGGCATTGATCGACCCCGCGCCGCCCGGCGATGTGGTGGAAGGGTTCATGTGGGGCCGCGAATGGGTGCTTTTGACCTACAAGCACCCGCAGCTTCCCGGCTGGCTGCTCGAAACCAGCCATCTTCTGACCGGATCATTCCACTGGCCGCAATATTTGCTCGCCCAGCTGACGATTTCGTCGACCTTCGTCCTGGTCTATCTGCTGGCCAGAGACATGCTCGGACAAAGCCGGGCGCTGGCTGCCGTGCTTTTGATGCCGTCGGTCTATTTCTTCGGCTGGCCGACCCCGCAATTCAATCATGACTATGCGCAGATGCCGTTCTGGGCGGCCATATGCTGGCTGCTTTGGCGCGCCGGCCGTGGTGGCGGGCCTGGCTGGTGGCTGGCGCTCGGACTGGTGTCGGGCGTCGGGCTCTATGCCAAGTTCTCCACCGGCCTGCTGCTTGCTTTCGGCGCGCTCTGGCTGCTGTACGACGCGCGCGCGCGCAGCCGGCTGGCGACGCCTTGGCCGTGGCTCGGCTTTGCCGTTTTTCTAGCGGTGGCTGCGCCGCTGGCCATCGCGCTCTACCGCATCGATTTCCTGCCGCTGACCTATTTCGCCGACCGCGACGCGTGGGTAACCGAACACCGCGCGCGCCTCTACTATATCGGCGTCCAGCTGGCCGGGCTCTCCGGCTTTCTCCTAGTGCTGGCGATATCGGGGCTGCTGCGGCGCTCGCCCGCTCCCGAAGCTCCCGTCGAACGCGGCATTCTGGTCTATCTCGTGTGGATGGGGCTTGGGCCTGCGACCCTGGTCATGGTGGCCTCGTTGTTCACCGGCACCGGCGAGTCCTGGGGGGCGCCGATGTACAATCTTGTTAGTGTCACGGTGCTTGCCTTTCTCGGCCACCGGCTCGGCGCCATCGAGATGCGAAGGCTGGCGATCTGTGCCTTCCTTTGCATCGTTACCATGTCGGGCGCCTATGCGACCCTCCGCTGGACGGGCTGCAATGTGCGGGGGCGCCTGGACGCCGTCTGCTGGCCGGCGCAGCCGATCTCGGACGAGGCCGAGGCGGTCTGGCATGCGGCCGCGCCTGGCCGGCTCGACATTGTCGGCGGCGATACCCAATTGGCCATGCTGGCCGGCCTCAATGCCTATGACAAGCCGTCGATCTTCACCGACCTCGATACCCGGTTCGCGCCCTGGATCACCAGGCAGCGGTTGCGCGAGCACGGCATGCTGATGGTTTGGCCGGGTCGTGGCGTGCCGCCGCAACTGCGGGTATGGCTGGGCAACCTCCCGGTCAAGACCGTTCTTTTCAACTGGTCGCGCACGGCGCCGCCCGTGCCAATCAGCTTTGCCGCCATTCCGCCCGGCACGCGGTATCTGCCGCTTGACGCCGACAGCCGGACCCGGCATCCGCGCAGCTGAAGCGGTTCGATCCCTTGGCCGCGTCGCAATATCGTTCGCGCATGGCCGCGTTCGTCTCCATGCGACTGGACGAAGCAGGCGACAATGCCCATTTATTGGGAAATCCAATTTTGTCTGCGCAATTCCGGACGGGAAACCGCTACACAAATGGAATTGCCTTTTGAGGAGACGTGACATGGCGACTTCGATCGAACGCGCAGTGCTTGCAGGTGGTTGTTTCTGGGGCATGCAGGATCTGATACGGCGCTACCCCGGCGTCATCTCCACCCGTGTCGGCTATAGCGGCGGCGATGTAGCCAACGCCACCTACCGCAACCACGGCACCCATGCCGAAGCCATCGAGATCAATTTCGATCCGGCCGTGATCAGCTATCGCACGCTGCTGGAGCGCTTTTTCCAAATCCACGATCCGACGACACGCAACCGTCAGGGCAACGACGTTGGGATGAGCTACCGGTCGGCGATCTACTATACGAGCGACGAGCAAAAGCGCGTCGCCGAAGACACCATCGCCGATGTCGATGCTTCCGGCCTGTGGCCCGGCAAGGTCGTCACGGAAGTCGCGCCGGCGGGTGCCTTCTGGGAGGCCGAACCAGAGCACCAGGATTATCTGGAGAAATATCCCAACGGCTATACCTGCCATTTCGTCAGGCCGGGCTGGAAGCTGCCGGTGCGCGAGAAGGCCGTCTCGTAAGGTTTGCGGATCGCTTTCCAGAAGCAAGGCGGCATAACTCCTGTGACCGCGTGAATGCCAACTGTCAGTCGCCGCTTGGCGATTGACAGTTGGTGGCGTTGCTGGCCAACTGCGTATGCTGATTTGCTTCAGGAGATACGCATGAAGAAAATCTATGAGAAGCCACTTCTGGCGAGAGGCGCGCGGCTTTCCGACGTCACCGCCACGGTGCCGTCTTCGATTGTCAAGGCTCCCTGACCGACCGACTTATTTTGCAAACCCGGCCAGGCCTGCCTGATGAGGCTGGCTTGCCGTTCGAATGTCCCTCGACGGGGGTTGGCATGGTTTGCGCCTTGAACGGCCGGTGCTTTTGAGCCCGCAGACCAGGTCGGGCCGGCTTTCCGCGGTGTTCGTGCTCGACATAACCCCTTACACCGGGCCGCTGTTGTCAGGATGGCTTGAAGCAGGCCATCTGATCGACGCGATTGTGGTGCCGGGAATCCGCCAACGCCAAAAACATTTTAGCGTCAGCAATTTTCGCCGAGGGCTGAGACGAAGATTGCAGCTCAAACGCTATATCGGCAACACGCCGGCAAGGCTGATCGAATTTGGCCGGCCCTATGATTGGGGCACACTCGCCAGCCAGTTGTCTGAGACCAAGGCCGATGTGTTGATCTGCTTCGCGTTTCCAGCACTGATACCACAGGATTTGCTCGGCACCTTTGCCAAGGGCGGCCTCAATCTTCACCCGGCACTGTTGCCCAACTACCGGGGTCCGCATCCTCTCCACCGCCTGGCCGTGGACGGCCAGCACGCCGTTCATGGCGGTGTGACGTTGCACAAGATGTCCGCCGATTTCGATGATGGCGACATTCTCGGGCAGGTGTCGTTTTCCGAAGCAGACTGGGTGTCGCTGCAGACCCTGACCGACAGCGTGGCGAGGGCGATGCGCGCGCTGGTGAGTGAGGTGGCTCCCGCCTACTGTAAAGGCAGCCTTTCGGGAATGCGGCAGCCGGCCGGTGATTTCGTCTGGGCGCGGCTGAAGGCGGCCCACACGATGATCTCGCCTGAGATGTCGATCGAGCATGTTGCCCTGATGTGGCATGTGCTGGGCACTGTTCCAGGCATCTATCTGGATGTCGCCGGGCACAAGGTCAGGCTGGGGTTCCAGATCAGGCGGCTCGGTCCGCCGACCGGACATGTGCCAGTCAGACGATGGGGGAGCGTGGAGTTCGATCTTGCCGACGGCAGGGTCCGGTATCTCACCTATAGCCGCCTGCTCAAACGGCTCGTGAAACTGCACGCCACGTTCGCGCGCGCTCCAGTCAGAAAGTCGCCCCCTGAAATCCGGCTTTTCGGCAAGGTGGAAGACGGGCAAGCGTGAGAGTTGGCGCAGTGCGTTGAAAAAAACGGCTTCCCCTTCGGTCCGAATGGTGCTTTAACGCGCCCATCCACAGGGGTGCTCCGTACGGTCGGGGCTGAGACGGGGGCGGCAAGCCCACAGACCCTAGAAGCTGATCTGGGTAATACCAGCGGAGCGAGGCGGGCTATGTTTTCAGGCGCACAGATTTCCCTATACCCCATGGCTGACGATTTCGTCGGCGTTATCCTGGGCGCGCTCGGCGCGCTCGATCCCTACCGGGACAGGCTCAGGATAGAGACCGACGACATCTCGACCTTGCTGGTCGGGCCGCCCGAAGTGTTGTTCCCGGCGCTGCGCGATCTGTTCGTGGCGGCGGCGCGGAGCGGCAAGCATTGCGTGCTGTCGGCCGCCATTTCGCGCGGCTGCCCGGGCGAGCCGGACGATCCGATCTGCCGCTCCGACGCGTTTGGCGGACCTGTCGGGCCGCTCGGCCCGCGCAAGGAAGCCGCAATCAGCGCGGTGCGCAATGCTGCCGCCACCGGCCAGCCGGCGGCGGCGCAATTCTCGCTCTATGTGATGGGCACCGGCGACCATATGGACGAGATCTACGGCTGCATCGATTTCCTGAAACAGTCCGGCGTCTACGATCGCTCCAAGAACTTCTGCACCAAACTGCGCGGCGATACCGGTGCGGTCTTTTCGGCGCTGAACGAAGCCTTTTGCCGCTTCGGGCCGGGCGCCGGCCACGTAACCCTCGACGTCACGGTTTCGGCCAACAGCCCGTCGGCTGTCTAAAACCAGGTGCGCTTCCGCGCGCCGTCAAAGGTTATGCCCGTGGTCTTATCATCAGTCGTGTCGCGCCCGCTCGCGGGCTCCCTTGCCAAGGCAGCGCCCGCCATCATCTCCATCGGGTTGCTCCTCGTGGCGTGGGAGCTCTACGCCACCTATTCCGGTATCAAGCCGACGATTCTGCCGGCGCCCTCACGCGTCTTCGAGCAGGCGATGCTCAATCGCGAGGCGCTGATCGACAACGCCATTCCCACCATCCGCGCGACGCTGATCGGCTTTGCCTGCTCGCTCGGCGCCGCCTTCGCGCTGTCGATGCTGGTCGACTTCTTCCAGCCGCTGCGGCGTGCGCTGTTTCCCGTCTTCATCGTCAGCCAGACCTTGCCGCTGGTGGCGATCGCGCCGCTGGTGGTGCTGTGGTTCGGCTTCGGGCTGGCGCCGAAGATCATGCTGGTGGCGCTGGTCACCTTCTTCCCGATGCTGGTGGCCCTGGTGCAGGGCTATGAGGCGACCGAGATCGAGATCGGCCAGATGCTGCGCGCCATGGGGGCAGGGCGCTGGCGTGTCTTCGTGCTGGCGCGGCTGCCTTCGGCGCTGCCCTATTTCTTCGCCGGCCTGCGGATCTCCATCACCTATGCCGTGGTCGGCGCCATCTTCGCCGAATATGCCGGCGCGGCGAAGGGGCTGGGCATCTACATGCTCAACGCCAAGAACAATTTCCGCCCCGATCTGGTGCTCGCCGCTGTCGGTGTCAGTGCCGCGCTGACGCTGATCCTGTTCGGGCTGACGGCGTTGCTGCAGCGCCTCGCCATGCCCTGGGAACGGGCCGGCCGGCAGCCGGCAGGGAAGGGGGCGCAGGGATGAGCCGGCTCGAATTGCGGTGTGTACGCAAAGCGTTTGGCGGGCTCGACGTGCTCGCCGACATTTCGCTCAGCGTCGGTGCCGGCGAATTCGTCTCGATCCTTGGGCCTTCAGGCGCCGGCAAGTCGACGCTGTTCCAACTCCTGACGGGTGCCGAGCATGGCGAGGGCGAGATGTTGTTCGACGGCGCGTCGCTCGACGATCATGGCAGGCATTTTGCCTTCATGCCGCAGCGCGACGCGCTGATGCCGTGGCGGCGCATCCTCGACAACGCGACGCTTGGGCTCGAAGTGCAAGGCATCAGGCGAAAGGCGGCGCGGGCGCGCGTCGCCCCGCTTTTTGCCGAGTTCGGGCTTGCTGGTTTCGAGCGGCATTTTCCGGCACAGCTTTCGGGCGGCATGCGCCAGCGCGCGGCGCTCTTGCGCACGGTGGTGCAGGAGCGCGACATGCTTTTGCTCGACGAGCCGTTCGGCGCGCTCGACGCGCTGACCCGCGCGGCCATGCAGCGCTGGCTCGAGCAGATGTGGCGGCACCATCGCTGGACGGCGCTGCTGATCACCCACGATGTGCGCGAGGCCGTGTTCCTGTCCGACCGTATCTACGTGCTGTCGGCGCGTCCGGCCCGTGTGTTGCGTGAAATCAGAGTGCCGTTGCCGCGCCCGCGCGATCCGACCGGCGCCGCCGCGCAACAGGCCAGCGCACTCGAGGCCGAGATCCTCGACATTTTGCTCAACCCGCAACCATCCAAAGGACATGACCATGACTGACTTGACGCGCCGGCAGGCCTTGCTGCTCACCCTCGCCAGCGGATTTCCGCTGATCGCCGGATCGAACCGCTCCTTCGCGGCAACACAAAAAGTCACCGTCGCGCTGGACTGGACGGTCAACACCAACCATATCGGGCTGTTCGTCGCCCGCGACAAGGGTTTTTACCGCGAGGCCGGCCTCGAGGTCGACATCCTGCCCTACAGCGACACCGGCGCCGGCACGCTGGTCGCCAACCGCGTCGCCGATTTCGGCATCAACGGCACGATCAGCCTGTTCACCCAGAAGACCGCCGGGGCCGATTTGAAGGCCGTCTATGCCGTGGTGCAGTCCGAAACCGGCCGCGTGGTCTTCAATGCCGCGCGCAGCGAGATCAAAAGCCCGAAGGACCTTGACGGCCTGACCTATGGCGGTTTCGGCAGCGCCTGGGAAAACGCGCTGATCTCGACCATCATCCGCCACGATGGCGGCAAGGGCAATTTCGAAACGGTGACTCTCGGCACCTCCGCCTATGAAGCGCTGGCCAACGGCTCCGTCGACTTCACGCTCGAAGTCTCGACCTGGGAAGGAGTCGAGGCCGAACTCAAAGGCATCAAGCAGCGCAGCTTCGTCTATGCCGATTACGGCGTGCCCGACGAACACACGACGCTGATCTCGTCGAGCGAAGCCTATCTGCAGGCAAACCCGGCATTGGCGGCGGCCTTTATCCAGGCAACGCGACGCGGCTATCAGTTCACCGTCGATCATCCCGGGGAAGCCGCCGCGCTGCTGATCGCTGCCAACAAGGATGCCCTGACCAACCCGGCATTGATCGAAGCGTCGCTGAAAGCGCTGATCGACGGACACTATCTACGCGGAGCAAACGGCGCCATCGGCACGATGGATCCAGCCAAGATGGACGCGATCGGCGACTATCTCTTCACCGCCGGCATTCTGCGCGACGCTGATGGCAAGGTTCTGACGAAGCGTCCTGATTTTGCGAGGTATTTCGCAAATCTGGACTTGGGATGAGGCTGGATACGCATCAATGGTAGCGCCCGGCCTACTCCGTTAGGTTGGCGTCCGGGGGGGTGTCCTGCCCCCCGTATGCTTTCGGAGGCGTCACCCCGTTTGATGCCGATCCGATCTTGCCGGTTAACCCCCCGGCAATGGTTGCGTGCAATGGTCCTTCCGAGGGATCATCGGGGTGCTTGCGTTGCTCACGTCAAAAAGTGAAGCGTTTTCGCATAGTAATGAGGGCGGATTTTTCTCCGCCGCGCGAAGGCATGACATACTGGTCGACCTGCGCGAGGGCTTCTTTCGCCTTTGTGCCCTGGCCTGCGCGGGGCTGTTCGTCTATCGCGGCGTGTCTCAGCTCGTGGACGACCCGACCCGGCTCAACGCCGCGCTGGTGGCGATTTCCGAGATACTCACTTTCACCTGGCTGCTTCTGTCGCGGCGTCCGGTGACGCGTGACTGGAACCTGCTTACGGTCATCGTCTCCGTGACCGCTAGTTTCGGTGTCGCGTTGGTCAGCCTTCAGCCTGGCATAGCGCTTGTTCCGGTCTATGTCGCCGCGCCGCTGCAGTTTGTTGCGCTGTTGTTTGTCATCTGGGGCAAGATATCGCTTGGCCGTTCCTTTGCGATCCTGCCTGGCAATCGCGGCGTGATGACGGGTGGCGCCTACCGGATTGTGCGGCATCCGATCTATGCCGGCTACCTTGCCGGCCATGTGCTCTATCTGTTGTCGGCCTTTTCCTTCCACAACCTCGCGGTGTATGCGGTCATCACCTATATGCAGCTGTATCGTATCCTGCGTGAGGAGGCCCTTCTGGCCGCTGAGCCGGAGTATCGCGCTTACATGGAGCGTGTGCGCTACAGGCTGTTCTACCGCCTATTCTGAGGGCAAGACTGTCGATTGAAAGGCTGGAGTGGCCGATCCTATTTGGCTTGTTTAGGGCGGTTCGCCTGCCGGAAAGCCGGTTCCCGCATTTCCTGAAACTGCTTCACGCCTGTCGACTGCCTGGTTTTCCAATGCCGCCCGCTGGGTTCTGCAGGTGCTGACGAGCACTGCCATGTGACCGATGTCCAATCTTCACGGCATGCGCCAAGCGGGATGTCTGTCAGCAATGACACGTGTGGCGATTCCCTATGGAATCGGCTTTCGTTCCAAATTATGAAATATATCGATGATTATCGCTCTCGATATAGAATATTTTTTACATATGTATTATAGTTTTATCACTTTTATAGTTTACGATTTTCAGAAATAAATACCATCATCTGTGCAAGTATGTGCCGATTTGAAACTGAAGCTCGCCTGCCGCGTAGCTAAATTTGCAGTCGGTGTACGCCGGCTGTCTTAGCGCAACGACAACAGGAGAGTGTCATGGCTTCTACCATCAAAGCAGTCGCCCGTGTGTTGGCGGGTAGTGCAATGGTCCTCGTTCTTTCCATGCCGGCAAGCACAGCTGGGCTCAGCGTCGGCGCCTCGGTGGGCGGCAACGGCGGCGTCAATGCCGGCGTTGGCGCTTCGTTCGGCGGTAGCGGTGGTGCCAACGCTGGTGTTGGTGCTTCTGTCGGTGGCGGCGGTGGCATCAATGCCGAGGCCGGCGCCAATGTAGGCGGCTCCAACGGCACCAGTGCCGGGCTTGGCGCTGCTGTCGGTGGCAGTGGTGACATCGATGCCGAAGCCAGCGCCAACGTCGGAGGCACCGGCGACATTGGCGCCGATGTCGGCGTGGGCATGGGTGGCGGCACCAATCCAAGCAATCCCACCCAACCGAGCCTGCCCGGCGTCGTGGCGCAGATGTCCAACAGCCAGGTGGCGCGCATGAAGAAGCGCTGTGTCGACGTGCTCAGCAGCGAAGGCGCCTATGACCGCGATCTGCGTCAGCTCTGCCTGCTGATTGCCCGCCGTTGAGGCCAAGACCGCCGGGAGTGGAAGTGCACAACCAGCCGTGAGGCTTTGACAGCACTCTCCTGGCCTCCGTCCGGTCGGAAGCCCGCCACTCAGGCGGGCTTCCTGCGTGTTGAGCGCTTTCCCGCCCTGTATCTGTCTGAGCCGTCTCATTCGCCGGCAAATATCCTTTCGCGTGGACGCCATGCCGCAATTGGCGGAACAGTAAGGCTGCCCGAGCGTTCTCGTCTCGAAACACCGCATGCGGCGGTGCTCTAACCGGCGCATCAGCGCCTAATAGGAGCGGGAACCATGAGCTTGGGCACTATACTCATCATCATCCTTGTCATTGCGCTGCTGGGCGGCTTCAGCGGGCTCGGCGGCGGACCGTTCTATGGAACCGGCTACTATGGCGGCGGCGGGCTCGGGCTTGTGCTGCTGATCCTCATCATCCTTGTCGTGCTAGGGCGGATTTAGAGGCTCGCAAGACTTCGGATCATCGCGATCTCGTGACTGCCAAACAAAGGGAGCGCACCGGATCGTGATGGAAGCAAGCCGGCTTGTGATCCGAAATCCGGCGCGAATCTCGTATATTGATTTCGGTCCACACCCCCCGTGGAAACAAGAGGAGAGGGTCCCACCCCTTCATCCTCCTCCAAGGCCCGCTCCGGTATCCGGAGCGGGCTTTTGCGTTGAAGCCGAGGGAGCCGGCTGGCGTCGAGACAGTTGAGTTTGCGGAAGGCTGCCCACAATGCCCGCAACACTCAGAACGACACCCTGCGAAATTCGCGATGATCTTTACGTTCTGCGGCGGATGGTGGCGGCTCGTGGCCATATCGAGACCATCCAGGGCATAGATGCGTTGATCGGCATCGCCGAAGCAGAGGCGATCAAGGTCATCCGCCGCATCGATCGCGCGGCCTGAACGGAATTGGATCAGGATCGAGGCGCTGGCGGGAAGGCAGGCCTCCTGGTAGCGGCTCTTACGCCGCGCGCGGCACCCGTGAGGTGAACGTTGCCCGGGTGACCGAGACGCTGGTGCCGTCGTTGTCGCTGATGACTTCCACCTTGGCTTCGAGCTGTTTCACCAGCGCCTCCACGATGGCTGTTCCAAGGCCGGTGGCCGGTACGTCGTTCGCGATCTTGCCGACGCCATTGTCCGAAACCGTCAGTTTCCAGTCGCTGCCCGCGGTCTCGTAGCTCACCTGGATCCGAGCGCCGTCCTTTTCCTTGGGGAAGGCATATTTGATGGCGTTGAGCACCAATTCGGTGACGATCAGTCCGAGGCTGACTGCCTTTTGCGAATCCATCCTGCCGCCTTCGGTCGTAGCGGTGACTTCGATCGGCTGGGCCTCGCCAACCATCGAAGTGGCGAGGCTGCCGCACAGTTTCGAAAGGTAGGAGCCGACATCGATCTCGTCGATGCCGACCGAGGTGTGGAGATGGCGCTGCACTTCGGCCACGGACAGGACGCGTTGATGGGCGTCCTTGAGATGCTGGCGCGTCTCTTCAGAAGTGACCGAGCGCGCCTTCAGCAGCAGGATGCTGGCGATGATCTGCAGGCTGTTGGCAACCCGGTGCTCCATCTCGCGCAGCAGCACGTCCTTTTGGTGGAGCAGATCTTCCGTGCGCTTGAGCAGTTCCTCTTTCTCTCTCTCGATCACCCGACGGGCGGTGATATCGTTGAAGGCGAGAAGGATGGTGATCGCTGAACTGTGGTCGTAAAGCACCTTGCGGGCATTGAGCAGCATGGTGCGGCGGCCGATCCGCGGGAAATCATGCTCGACCTCGAAGCCGTCCATGGCGGTCTTCTCGGGAATAATGGTCTCCAGCAGCAGGCGAAGGGCCGGAATATCCCACTGGCCGTCGCCTAGCGCGTAGAGCAGCGAGCCCTGGGTTTGCGCGGGGTCGACTTCAAATGTCTTGTAGAAGGAGCGGCTGGCGGCCAGCACGCGAAATTTCTCATCGAGGACCAGGAACGGCTCGGTGATCGTGTTGACGATCGCCTGCGCCAGCGTCTGCGCATCCTCGATATTCGCGATGGGTTGAAACATGGGCAAAAGCCAGACGAGTGGCGTTCTGCCGCTCTGAGGGTTGATGTTACACCTTTGCCGCGCCGTTGTCGCGAAGTGAATCGCCGGCCACGATGACGTGATGTCCCGTATTGTCACGGAAAAGGCGGGCACTCGGCCCGCCTTCGTCCAGCTGTTCATCCAGGCCTTAGCCCAAATCGCGGTGCGTCAGTTCGCGCCGCCGAGCTGCTTGGTCATCTTGCAGAAATCGTCATGCGACTTGGCGATGGCCTTGTCGCCGCATTCCTTCGTCATGCCTGCGCGGTCTTCTTCCTTCATGGCCATCCAGGCGGTCTTGAATTCCTTTTCGGACTTCATGGTCTTCATGCCGGAGTCCGTATAGAAGGGCGCCATCTTTTCAGGATTGTCGAGCGCGGAGGTGCCACTGGCAGCGGCCAGCGCCGAACCGGTCATCATTGCAAGCGCCATCGCGCCCATCGTGAGCATCTTGAAGTTCATTGGGGAATTCCTTTCGTAGAGGTCATTGGAATAAACGACCTGCAGATAAACGGCTTCGAGAGAAATCTGTTCCTATATGTGAATATAAATTAAAATCATTTTTTATTTTCTCGACCCAGCCAAGGCGGCCGGCTACTCCATGGCCGGCACGTCGCCACTGACAAAAAGCGTGGTCGGCGGTCCGTAGTCGCCAAGTGTCGGGTCGGCATCGCGGCTCCAGGCGATGACGCCGACATGTTTTGGCGCCAGAGCCCTCGCGGTGCGTATGGCGCGGTCCTCGCTCTGCTGGTCGGCTGGGCCGAAGGCCGGAAACAATTCACCGTCCTCGCCGCGATCGAACGCGACCACGACGATCAGCTTCGGATTTTTGTGCTCTGTTGAATGGGACATGGTGCTCCTTCGACGGGAGCCTATCACACTGTCGGGACCCACTGCGGGCTTTCTAACCTGTCTTGGTATCGCATTGACATGAGGTTTATGGCCATATATTGAACAGGACTATACAGGTTCACTGAACAGGTATGAATATGAAGCGGCGCGCGGTTCAACTGTCTCCCGGCACGGGCAAGCCCGAGCAGATCGCGACCGTTCTGGAGCATGAAATCCGCTCCGGCGTGCTCGGCTTCGGCGATCGCCTGCAAAGCGAGAACGAGCTCGTCCAGCGTTTCTCCGTCAGCCGAAACACGGTCCGCAAGGGCCTCGAGGAACTGTCCAGCCGCGGGCTGATCACCACCAAGGTCGGCATCGGCTCCTTCGTCACCTTCGATGGCAAGCCGGTTGACGATTCGATCGGCTGGTCACGGGCGCTCGCCAATGCCGGCGCCAATGCCGAGACCAGGACGTTGCGGCTGGAGGTCATCGAAGATGCCGATCTCGCTGCCTTGCTGGAGATCGAAAGCCCGTTCTTCATCGCCGTCGACCGGGTGCGCACCAATGCCAGCGACGGCCATGCGATCTCCATCGAGCGCAGCCGCCTGCCGTTGTCGCCGGAGCTGGAGGATGTGCCGCTACGCGGCCTGCGCGAAGGCTCGCTGCACCAGACGCTGCGTGGCGCCGGCCTCATCCCCGACCATGGCGAGGAATGGGTCGGCATCGAGATGCTCAACGCCGAGGATGCGGCGATCCTCGGTTGCCCGCAAGGCACGCCGTTCCTGCGCGGCCGCCGGCTGACGCGTGCGGCCGACGACCGGCCGATCGAATATGTTACCAGCCTGCTCAATCCCGCGCATTTCGCGCTGCATATGAGGTTCTGAGCGATGCCGGACAATCTCACTCTTGACCGCGCAATGGGTGCGCTTGTCGGCGGAGCGCTGGGAGACGCGCTCGGCATGCCGACGCAGCTTCTGTCGCCGGCCCGAATTGCCGAACTCTACGGCCATGTCGAGGATTTCATCGCGCCCTTCGCCGACCATCCGGTGTCGAAGGGGCTACTGGCCGGCACCATCACCGACGATACCGAACAGGCGCTGCTGCTTGGCCGCATTCTGGTCGAATCCGGCGAGCGCTTCGATCATGCGCGCTGGGTTAACGCGCTGCTCGACTGGGAGCGCGAGGTGAAGGCGCGCGGCAGCTACGATCTGCTGGGTCCTTCGACCAAGCGTGCCATCGACGCCATCAACAATGGTGTGCCGGCCGAGGAAGCGGGGCGCAGCGGCGACACCAATGGGGCTGCGATGCGTATCGCGCCGGTCGGCATCATGATGCCGCTGGAGCCGCTCGATGCATTCGTCGCCAAGGTGGCGGAGACCTGCCGGGCAACGCACAACACCTCGATCGCCATAGCATCGGCCGCAGCGGTTGCGGCCGCCGTCAGCCGCGGCGTTGCCGGGGGTGACTGGCGCGCCGCCTCCGACAGTGCCATTGCTGCGGCGCGGCGAGGGGCGACGCTTGGCCATTGGGTGACCGGCGGCGACATCGCCGCGCGGATCGTCTGGGCGCAGGATCTGGTGCGCGGCAAGGTGACGAGAGATGCGATCCGACTGATCACCGATCTGGTCGGCACCGGCGTCGCCAGCCAGGAATCTGTTCCGGCGGCCTTCGCGGTGCTGGAAGTCGCCGACGGTGACCCCTGGCAAGCGGCTGTTATCAGCGCCAATCTCGGCGGCGACACCGACACGATCGGCGCCATCGCTGCCGGCATGGCCGGCGCCTGCACGGGCTTTTCACGATTGCCTGGGGATCGCGTAGCCGGCCTCAAAGGCATCGACATGGCGGAGGTTCAGGCGTTAGCCGCCGATCTTGTGGCGACACGGATCTCCAAAGGCCGCCCTGACAAGACCGACTTAGGCAAGACTGGCCCAGACAAGGACGCGGCGGCATGAGCGGGCGTCTCGTCCATATCGGCAGCGCGGTGGTCGACTATGTCTACCGCATCGACGCCTTGCCGGCGCCGGGCACCGAGAAGACGGCATCGAGCTTTGCCCAGGTCGCCGGCGGCGGCTTCAACATGATGGTGGCGGCCAGCCGCACCGGCATGAAGGTGGTGTTCGGCGGTCAGCTCGGCAGCGGGCCGAATGGCGATTTCCTGCGCGCCGCCTTCGCTGCCGAGGGCATCGAGACGCTGACGCCGCCATCGCCTGCGATGGACAGCGGCAATTGCGTCGCCATGATCTCGAGCGACGCCGAACGCACTTTCGTGTCGTGGCCGGGCGCGGAGAGCATTCTCACCCTCGACATGATGGCACCCGTGGCAGTAGCGCCGGGTGATTGGGTGTTCACCTCAGGCTATGCGCTGAGCTATGCGGGCAGCCGCGACGCGCTCACCGATTGGATCGAGGCGCTGCCAGCAAACATTCCTTTCGTCTTCGACCCGACGCCGGTCATTTCAGACATTCCGCGCCCCGTCCTGTCGCGGGTGCTTGCCCGCACCGCATGGCTGAGCTGCAACGCGGCGGAAGCCGCCGAAATTGCCGGTCAGGGCGATGTCGAGAGCCTCGCGGCGCGGCTGCTTGCCGCGCATTGTCCGCAAGCGGCCGGTGTCGTCATCCGCTCTGCCGCCAAGGGATGCCATATCAGGCTGGCCGACGGCACGGCGCAGACCGTCGCCGGGTTCAAAGTCGATGCCGTCGACACCAACGGCGCCGGAGACACCCATATCGGCGCTTTCGTCAGCGCGCTGGCGCGGGGCGTGCAGCCTTTTGAAGCGGCGCGCTACGCCAATGCGGCGGCCGCCATTTCGGTCACCCGCCATGGCGGTTCATCGGCGCCCAGCCATGCCGAAATCCAGACTTTCCTGAGCCAGGCCGCCGCGACCGGCGCGCCGGGCCAGAACCAGAAGGCCCATCAGACAGCCTGACAAGCCCCGCCAAGCGGGCAAACAAAGAGAGGAACCAACATGCGCATGCCAAGACTGACTGCTCTCTTGACGGCGACCGCCGTCTTCACCACCGCACTCACGCTGGCCGCCAGTGCCGCCGAAGTGCATGTGCTCAACTGGAAAGGCTACGGCGCCGACGAACCCTGGGCCGTAGCGGCTTTCGAAAAGGCGACCGGCAACAAGGTCGTCAACGACTTCTTCAATTCCGAACAGGAAATGCTGACCAAGATCCGGACCAATCCCGGCCTCTACGACGTGGTCATGATCAACGCCGCCTTCAACGACCAGGCGATGGCGGAAAAGCTGATCCAGCCGATTGATGTGTCGAAACTGCCGAACTATGCCGACATCAGCAAGGACAAGGCCGGCTCACCGATGCTCGACCATGACGGCAAGGTCTATGGCGTGCCGTGGGTGTGGGGCCTGACGGCGCTCGCCATCAACGAAAAGTCCTTCGACAAGCCGCCGACATCGATCGCCGAAATGTGGGATCCCGCGCATAAGGGCCGCGTCGTCATTCGCGACGACGCGGTCGAGGCGGTGCAGTTCGGCGCCATCGCCACCGGCCAGAACATCAACGACATCAAGGATATGGATGCGGTCAAGACGAAGCTCACCTCGCTGATGCCGCAGATCAAGACCTTCTGGAGCTCGGAGAACGACTGGAACCAGATGGTCGCTTCCAACCAGATCGACATCGGCACTTACTGGAGCGGTTCGGCCGACCGTGCCAAGACGCATTTCAAGCTGCCGGTTTCGCTTGTCATCCCGCAGGAGGGCGCCGTCGCCTGGCTGGATGCCTTCTCCATTCCGGTCGGCTCCAAGAACGTCGAAGGCGCGCAGGCCTTCATCAACTGGATGATCGACCCGAAATTCTATGTCGAATGGGTCACCAAGGTCGGCGCTCCCGTCTCGGCCAACACCAAGGCGGTGGAAGCGCTGCCCGAGGACGCCTTCAACCGCAAGGTGATGGGCGATCCCGAGGTCGCCAAGCGCATCCAGTTCCAGGCGCCGATCACCGACGCCCAGCGCGAGGCCTATCTGGCGCTGTGGCAGCAGCTCAAGGTCGACGTGAAATAAAGCTCACGTCCGAACCAGCCGGCGGTTCGCGCCGGCTGGTCCTTCAATCCTGGGGAGGAGGGTCTCATGGCAGTGGAGGGAGCGACCGCATCGCGCAGCGGACTGAGATCGGCTCTGCCGCTGTTGGCGCCGGCCTATCTCTGGCTGACAGTGGCGATCTTCCTGCCGCTTTCGGCCATGGTTTTCTTCTCCTTCATGACCGATCTGCCGCTGTCGGGAAAGCCCTGGGCTTTCACGCTTGGCAACTACGCCGCCTTCTTCTCGCAGAGCCTTTATCTCACGCTGCTGCTGGCCTCGCTGCGGCTTGGGCTAGAGGTGACTTTGTGGTGCGTCGTCATCGGCTATCCCGCCGCCTATGTGCTCGCCAAGGTGCTGAAGGGACGCAGTCGCGAGGCGATTTTTCTCCTCGTCATCCTGCCCTTCTGGTCGAACGGACTGGTGCGCATCTTTTCCTGGGCGATGGTTTTGCGCGAGGGGGGCATCCTCGATACGGCGCTCAACGCCGTGCTGCCGTTCAAGATCAACATCGATCTGATGTATTCCTATCCCGCCGTCATCATCGGCCTGGTGCACTCCTACGTGCCCTATATGGTGCTGACCTGCTATCTCACCTTGCAGGCGATCGACGACTCGCTGATCGAGGCCGGGCGCTCGCTCGGCGCCTCGCGGCTGCAGGTGCTGAAGCGGGTGATCATCCCGCTGTCGATGCCCGGACTGGTGGCGGGCGCGGCACTGATCTTCGTGCCCGTGGTAGGCTCGTTCATGGAGCCGCGCATTCTTGGTGGGCGCACCGGCACCTTCTACGGAACAGTGATCGAGGACCAGTTCGTCGCCGTCTTCAACTGGCCGCTGGGAGCCGCGCTGTCCTTCATCCTGCTGGCCGTCGTGCTGGTCATCCTGGCGGTCGCCTCACCAGTGCTGCGGAGGGCCGCGTGATGATGACGACCCGCATCCTCGAATGGTTTGGCCGCCTCTACATCTTCCTGCTGCTCGCCTTCCTTTATCTGCCCATCATCATCATGGCGCTGATGTCGTTCAACGTCTCGCCCTTCTACCAATTGCCGTTCGAGTGGACGACGGAATGGTACGCCTCGCTGTGGCAGAACGACCAGCTGATATCGGCGACCTGGAACAGCCTCGAGATCGCAATCATCACCACCATCATCAGCGTGGTGCTGGGCTCCGCGGCGTCGCTGGCACTCTATCGCTATGAGTTTCGCGGCAAGAAAGTGCTGCAAGCGCTGCTGTTCCCGCCAATCGCCATTCCGTGGCTGATCACCGGCACGGCGATGCTGATCTTCTTCTTCGGCGTCGGCATCGGTCGCGGCCTGTTCGCCATCCTGCTTGGCCATGTCGCGCTGGCGCTACCCTATGTCATCGTCGTCGTCTCGGCCCGCCTGCAGACCTTCGCGCCGGAACTGGAAGAGGCGGCGCGCTCGCTCGGCGCCAACCAGTGGCAGGTCACAATGCGGGTGACGCTGCCCTGGATCATGCCGGGCGTCATCGCCGGCGGGCTGTTTGCGTTTGCCGTGTCGTTCGACCAGTTCGTCGTCTCCTACTTCCTGTCGACGCCCGGCCAGACGACGCTGCCGGTCGAAATCTACGCCGCGATCCGCAAGGGTTTTACGCCCGAGATCAACGCGGTCTCGACCATCATCATTGTCGTGTCGATGGCGCTGATGCTGCTCACGGCGCGGTTCTTCAAATTCGGCGGAGAGAAATAATGGCCGGCGTGCAGGTATCCAACGTCTCCCGCAGCTTTGGCGCGCACAAGGCGCTGGACGATGTCTCCATCGATTTCGCCGATGGTGGGTTCTACGCGCTGCTCGGACCATCAGGCAGCGGCAAGACTACGCTGCTGCGCCAGATCGCAGGTTTCGATTTTCCCGATACCGGCCGCATTTCCATCGGTGGCGAGAGCGTCGAGCGCGTGCCGGTCGAAAAGCGGCGCATCGGCATGGTGTTCCAGAACTACGCGTTGTTTCCGAATATGAGCGTCGCCGACAATGTTGCCTTCGGCCTGTCGGTGCGCGGTGAGGCCAAGGCGGTGATCGCAGCGGAAGTGCAGCGCGCGCTTGACCTCGTGCAATTGGGCAAGCTCGGCGGCCGCCGGCCGCACCAGCTCTCCGGTGGCCAGCGCCAGCGCGTCGCGCTGGCGCGCGCCATCGTCACCAAGCCGCGCGTGCTGTTGCTCGACGAGCCGCTCGGTGCGCTCGACAAGGCACTGCGCGTCGACATGCAGATCGAGCTCAAGCGCATCCAGCGCGAGATCAGCATCACCACCATCTTCGTCACCCACGACCAGGAAGAGGCGCTGACGATGAGCGATCGCATCGGCATCCTGCGCGACGGCAGGATGGTGCAGGAGGGGCCGCCGGAGGAAATCTACGACCGGCCGAAAAGCGAATTCGCCGCGACCTTCCTCGGCGACGCCAACATTTTTCGCGGCGACTCGACGGGTAATGGCATCAGGCTGCCGGATGGCACGGCGATCGCTGCCGGCGTGGGCGCGACGCTTGCCGCCGGCGCCAAGGCCAGCTGTGCCGTTCGGCCCGAACGCATCCGCATCGCCACCGATGCCGGGGCTTTGGATAGCGATGCCAACATGCTGAAGGGCCAAGTCTCGAAGCGCATTTTCGCCGGCAACAACAGCACGTACTTCGTCGAGCGTGCCGGCCAGACGCTGAAGGTCATCGTGCAGAACACCGGTGCCGACAGGCTGGCCGAAGGGCAGGATGTGGTGCTGCGCTGGTCGCCGGAAAGTACGGTGTTGATTGCTGCGAGCTGATCCTCGTTCTGGCTCTTGCCAGATAGCAGGCAATGAGGAACAGCATAGCCGGGCATAAGCCCGGAGTTTTCCGATGACACTGGAATTGACCGCGCAGGACCGATCCATGCTCGATGGCGAGCAAGGCCTGTCGGCCGCCGCCGCGATGAAAATCCTCGTCGCCTTTTCCAACGCGATCGGCGCACAGGGCCTGCTCGACATCATGGGCGCTCATATCGATGGCTGCCTCTATCACGGCAAGGCCGGGCTCGATTTCGTCGAACGGCTGGTCGAGGGCGGCGGCCGCGTGCAAGTGCCGACGACGCTCAATGTCGGCTCGTTCGACCTCATCCATCCCGGCATGGTGAAGATGCCGGCAGCGGAAGAGGTGCCGGCGCGGCGGCTGATGAAGGCGCATATGGAACTGGGCTGCCAGGCGACCTTTACTTGCGCGCCCTACCAGACACGCTTCCGGCCTGAATTCGGCCAGCAGATCGCCTGGGGCGAATCCAACGCCATCGTCTTCGCCAATTCGGTGATTGGCGCGCGCACCAACCGCTATGGCGATTTCATCGATTTGTGCTGCGCCATGACCGGACGCGCGCCGGCCTGGGGTCTGCATCTCAGGGAAAACCGGCGTGGCCGCATCCTATTCGAACTGGCCATTCCTGACGCGGAGCCGAGCGACAGCCTGTTCGTCGGTGTCGGGCTGATCATCGGGCAAGCCAGTGGCGACCGGATACCGGTGATCTCAGGCGTGCCGAAGCCGCGTGACGAGGATCAGTTGAAGGCACTGGGCGCGGCGGCCGCGACGACCGGTGCCGTGGCGCTGTTTCATGCGGTCGGCATCACGCCGGAGGCGAGAACGCTCGATGAGGCGTTCCAGGGTCATGCACCGGAAGAGACGATCCGCATCAGCCGCGCTGATATTGACCACGCGTTGGCCAGGCTGTCCGGAGTGCCCGACGGCGCAACGCTGGCGGCCGTGTCGCTCGGCACGCCGCACTTTTCCCATGAGGAATGGATGCGCCTGTTGCCGCTGCTGCGCGAGGCAGCACCGGGCAGGGGCATCCCGATCTATGTCAACACCGGACGCGCGACGCTGACGCGGCTGCAGGAGGAAGGCGCGCTGGCCGGCATGGAGGCGTTCGGCCTGATCCCGGTCGCCGACACCTGCACCTATGTCACCTCCATCCTCGAGCGGCTCGACGGCGTTGTCATGACCAATTCCGGCAAATGGGCGCACTACGCGCCGGGCAATATCGGCGTGACCGTCGCCTTTGCCGACATGAAGGATTGCATCCGCTCCGCCGCGGTCGGGCATGTCGTGCGGAGTGCCTCATGACGCGGTCGGCAGAACGATCCGGCAGCTTCCAGCTGGTCGGCGAGGCCGAAGGCCAGGCGCTGGTGTTTTCGCAGCCGCTCAGCTTCTGGGGCGGCATCGATGCCGAGACCGGCGAGATCATTGACCATTCGCATCCGGGCCTTGGCCAGAATGTCGCCGGCATGATTCTCGTCATGCCGAGTGGGCGAGGGTCGTCGTCCTCGTCCTCGGTTCTGGCCGAAGCGATCCGTAGGGGGACAGCGCCGGCGGGTATCTTGATGGAGCGTCCTGACCCGATCCTGGCGGTGGGCGCCATCGTTGCCGAGTTTCTTTATGGGATCAGCATGCCGCTGGTGGTGTGCGACGCTGCCGGACTTGTTTCCGGCGACAGGGTAGCGATCGGCACTGGTGCGGACGGCCGGGCGATCGTCAGAGCTAAAACAGAAAGCTAGCCGCTCAGATCTCCGGGATATTCTCCTTGAAGATCACCTGCAGCCTTGGCTGGTGCAATTCATAGGGCAGCCCCCGGACCGCATGGGTCAGCGTGTTGAGCGCCTCGCGCGCCTCGACGCGTGGGTTCTGGTCGATGACCGCGTCGAGCGTGCCGTCGAGCAGAAGATCCTTGGTGCCGTCCGTCACTTCATGGCCGAGGAAGACCATGGATTGCGCGCGGCCGCGCTCCTTGAGGGCGCGGGCGATGCCGGTGTTGCCGGCGCCGACATTGTAGATCGCGGCAAGATCGGGGTGCCGGTCCAGAAGCGCTGACGCCTCCAAATAGGCCTTTTCGCGGTCGTCGAGCATTTCGCGCATCTCGACGATCTCGAGATTGGGGGATTCCTCGGTCAATATGTGCCGGAACCCCATCTCGCGCTCCTCATGGCCGCGATAGGAGAGCGAGCCGGCGAACAGCGCCACCTTGCCGGGGCGTTCCGGCCCCATGAAGCGGTTGAGCAGATAGCCGGCCAGCCGGCCGGCGGCGCGGTTGTCGATGCCGATATAGGCGACCCTCGGCACATGCAGGATGTCGGAGGCGATGGTCACCACCTTGACGTCGTTGGCCGACAGCGAGCGGAGCGCCTCGCGTACCGTCGGATGGTCGAGCGCGATGACGCCGACGCCTTGCGTCTGTCCGCGCAAATCCTGCAGCAGGCGGGCGAGCCGGTCGGGATTGAAGCCTTCTATGGTGGCGATGTGGACGTCGAGATCCGGTCGCGCCAAAGCCTGCGCCTCGATGTGCCGGTGCAGCATCTTGATGAAGGAATTGGTGCCGGCCGGCAGCGCGAAGTCAAGCCGGATGACCTCGCCGGGCGAGGGTTTTGGCGGGGTTCCGTTCGGGCCTTCGGCGATGTAGCCGAGGCGCTGCGCCATTTCGAGCACAATCTCGCGCGTGCGCGCCCTGACCCCAGGGCGGTTGTTCAGCACGCGGTCGACGGTGGCGGCGGAAACGCCGGCTTCCCGGGCTATGTCGGTCAGGGTGGAACGCACCGTCTTTCATCTCCTCAACGCATCAGGATCACGCAATGCCGGCAGCCGGCCCGATGGCCACGACTCCTCGCCATCGGCGATTCTGATGGGAAATGATGTATCCGGCCTTGGCCGAAGCGCAAGCCGCCGGGCTAAATCAGGTCGCCCGGCACGGCTGTTCCGGGACGGGAAGACACATTTCCCATCAAATCGAGGCATCTGGAGCGGTATATGGACCCCGGTATGACGCATTTCCTCGCCTCGTTGCGATGTTGTGAGGTATTTTGATTATTTATGATGTTGACAGCCTTCCGATCCTGCCGTCAATATCCCTCATGGGCTCGTGGAGGAAACATTGAGCCCTGAGGGAGGAATTCCAATGTCTGATCTGATCCGCATATCGCGGCGCCGGTTGCTGGCGTCCGGAGGAAAGGCGGCGGCGTTCGTGGCCGCGGCCGGTATCGCACCGCAATTCATTCGTCCCGGCCGCGCCTTTGCGGCCGACGCGCTGGCACCGGGCATGATCGGCGGCCCTACCGGCTTCGAGGGTGCCGAGCGTTACCAGTATGGCGCCGACACGCCGGAAGGCCGCGCCATCGAGGCGGCCAAGGCGCTGAAGGGCGCCGGCAAGGCGCCGGCCAAGATCGTGCTCGGCCTGTCGGACGGTTCGATCGGCCAGCTGACGCAACCTTTCCCGGCCGGCGCGCCGTCGATCAAGGAACTCTGGGAAAAGGAGACCGGCATTCCGATCGAGATCGTCGGCCTGCCGAACGGCCAGGAATTCACCAAGACGATGCAGGACATCTCCACCAAGGGTGGGGCCTATGACATCTATTCCACCGAATGGAACCGCCTTGGCGATCTCGCCGAAACCGGCGGTATTGCCAAGCTCGACGACTTCGTCGCCCAGTACAAGCCCGAATGGGACGATCCCAAGACCGGCTATGTCGACGGCGCCAAGGGCGTGTCGCTGCTCAACAAATATCGCGGCTCGAACTATGGCGTGTCGCTGGACGGCGACTTCCAGACCTGGGTCTACCGCACCGATTTGTTCGGCGACGCCGCCGAGCAGAAGGCCTTCAAGGAAAAATACGGCTACGATCTGGCGCCGCCCAAGACCTGGAAGCAGCACGGCGACATCGCCGCCTTCTTCCAGCGTCCCGACAAGGGCCTGTTCGGCTCGACCGATTTGCGCAACCAGGGCTGGGGCTACACCAACTGGTACCAGCGCTATGTCTCGATGGCGTCGCCCAACCAGTTCCTGTTCGGCGACGACGGCAAGCCGCTGATCAATTCCGAGCATGGCATCGCCGCCACCAACGAATATGTGGAATCGCTGGTCCATCATTCGCCGGATGCGATCTCGTGGGGTTGGCCGGAGCAGTATGGCAATTTCGCCAAGGGCGGTGCGGCGATGACCTGCGCCTTCTCCAACCTGCCGAAATTCCTCGACAATGCCGGCAACAAGGATTCCCAGGTCACCGGCAAGATCGGCTCGATGCTGCCGCCCGGCCGCGAGATCGACGGCAAGCTGATCAGCCGCTCGGTGCTGTGGTTCTCGCTGACCGGCATGGTCTCGTCGCAGTCAAAAAACCCTGAGGTGGCCTACCTCCTGCTGCAATGGCTCGGCTCGGCCCGCATCTATGCCTGGATGAGCGCTAATCCCGGCGGCTATCTCGATCCGTTCCGGCTTTCGGATTTCTCCGATCCGCTGGTGCGCCAGACCTATCATGCCTACCACATGGATGTGGTGCGCGAGACGGTTGCCCGCACGGTGCCGACCATCAACTATCCCGGCGCCACCGCCTTCCACAATGCGCTCGACGAAAACCTGATGGCTTCTCTGACCAAGGCCAAGACCGCTGAACAGGCGATGGCCGACACCGAGACCGAGTGGAAGAAGATCGCCCGGCGCATCGGTGAGGACAAATTGCTCGAAGCCATCAGAACCAACAAGGAGGCCTGGCCGACCGTTCTCGATCCGATCAGCTGATCCATCTCCCTGGATCAGAGCCGGAGGGGAGGGGCGGAAGCTCTTCCCCTTCGTCAGCAACGCGACCAGCAAAGCAGCCAGATGAAGCGTTCCGTTCCTTTCGAGATATTCCGCTACGCCGCGATCCTCGCGGCCATGGCGGTGACGCTGGTGCCGATCCTGTGGATGGTGTCGATGGCCTTCAAGCCGATCGCCGAATGGTCGGCGACCGGTGCCGACCTGACATGGTGGCCGAAGAACCCGACGCTCAGCAATTTCCGCTTCGTCTTCGGCGAATCCACCAACAGCCTGATCGTGGCGCTCGACCGCACCGCGCTGAAGCCGATCCTGTCGTCGCTGCTGTCGGCCGTGTTCGGCACCGCGATCGCCATGTCGGCGGGCACGGCGGCGGCCTACGGGCTGTCGCGTTTCGGCTCCGGCCAGAACCTGCCGCTGGCGCTGATCCAGTTGCGGCTGTTTCCGCCGATGGCGGTGATGATCCCTGTCATGATCATGTGGGCCTTTCTGAACTTCACGGACAGCTGGTGGGGTCTGGCGCTGATCTACGGCATCGTCACTCTGCCGTTCGCCTTCTGGCTGATGAAGACCTTCTTCGACGACATGCCGCGCGAGATCGAGGAGGCAGCACTTGTCGAGGGCTGTTCGCGGCTGCGCGTCTTCACCCGCATCACGCTGCCGATGATGCGCGCGCCGCTCGCCAGTGCCGCCCTCTTCGTCTTCATCCTCAATTGGTCGGACTATCTGATCGCGCTGCTTCTGACGACGCGCGAATGGGTGACCATCCCCGTTTACATGGCCTCGCTGTCGTCCTCGATGACCGGCCAGCTCTATGGCGCCAAGGCGGCGCTCGGCCTGATCGCCGCCGTGCCTCCGGTCATCATGGGCATCGCCATCCAACGCCATCTGGTGCGCGGGCTGACTTTTGGGGCGCTCAAGCAATGAGCGCGGTGACCGTGACTGTTTCGGAGGACCAAATGGGCGCCGCGCGTGCGAAGCCGGCCCTGCGCAACGAGGGCGCCCGGCTGGGCTTCCGGCTGACGCTGCCGGCGCAGATCCTGGTTCTGTTCATTTCGGCCTTTCCACTTCTGATGCAGCTCTACATCAGCGTCACCGACTGGTCGCCGCTCTCGGGCCTCGGCTGGTGGAATGCCTGGGAGATGTGGAACAGTTTCGCCAACTACACCGATCTCGCCGCCGATGCCCGCTTCTGGAGCGCACTGAAGCGCACGGCGATCGTCATGCTCGTCTGCGTGCCGGCGGAGTTCCTGCTCGGCCTGGCGCTGGCGACGCTATTCGCCGACGATTTTCCTGGCAAGCGCATCTTCTATTCGATCCTGCTGATGCCGATGATGGTGGTGCCGGCGGTGGCCGGCTACATGTTCTTTATGCTGTTCCAGTCTGGCGGCCCGGTGAACGACATCCTGTCTTCGCTTACCGGTTCTCCCGTCACCATCGCCTGGCTGTCGGACCCAACCCTGGCGCTGATCGCGGTGATGATCGCCGACATCTGGCAGTGGACGCCGCTGATGTTCCTCATCCTGCTGGCCGGTCTGGTCGGTGTGCCGGAGGACCAGATCAAGGCGGCAACCTTGCTTGGCGCCAATCCCTGGCAGCGCTTCGTCACCATCGTGCTGCCGAAGATGAAGACCATCATCATCATCGCGCTGGCGATCCGGGTGATCGAGAACTTCAAGATCTTCGACACGCTTTACATCATGACCGGCGGCGGCCCCGGCGTCGCCACCGAAACGATCTCCGTCTACATCTACAAGGTCACCACGCAGGACCTGATATGGGGCTATGTGGCGGCGATCGCGCTGGCTATCCTGATCGTGCTCTCCATCGTTGCCGTGTTCGCCATGAAGCGCATGGCGCGGGCGAGGGAGGTTGCGGCATGAGCGCGATCCAGCTGCGTAACCTCACCAAGACATTCGGCGACTTCACCGCGCTGAAGACCATGGACCTCGACATAGCGGACGGCGAATTCATGGCGCTGCTTGGGCCGTCAGGCTGCGGCAAGTCGACGACGATGAACATGATCGCCGGCATGGAAGAGCCGACCAGTGGCAAGATCCTGTTTGGCGAACGCGACATGGCCGGCGTGCCGATGGGGCGACGCGGCGTCGGCTTCGTCTTCCAGAATTACGCCATCTTCACCCATATGACGGTGCGCCAAAACCTTGCCTACGGGCCGAGGATGCGCGGTGCGGCGAAGGCCGAGATCGATCGCCGCGTCGGCGCAATCGCCGAGCTGCTGCAACTGACGCCGCTGCTCGACCGCAAGGCCGACCGGCTGTCGGTCAACATCCTGCAGCGCGTGGCGATCGGCCGCTCGGCGATCATGGAGCCGGCGATCTTCCTGCTCGACGAGCCGCTCTCCAATGTCGACGCCGCCTTCCGGGCCGTCATGCGCACCGAGCTGAAGCAGCTGCAGCGCCAGTTCAAGCAGACCATGGTCTATGTCACCCACGACCAGCTCGAAGCCATGACCATGGCCGACCGCATCGCCGTCATGGATCACGGCGTTCTGCAGCAGGTCGGCACACCGCTCGAAGTCTACAACAATCCGGCCAATGTCTTCGTCGCCCGCTTCATCGGCGCGCCGGGCATGAACCTGCTCAAGGGCAGACCGGCGGAAAGCGACCGTGGGCTGGTCGTCGATCTCGGGCCGATGGGTGTGACGCCGCCGCTGCCGGACGCGTTGGCGGCGACCTTGCGCGGCGCACGTGGCGACGTGCTCTACGGCTTCCGGCCGGAGCAGGTGGCCCTGGCGCAGGATAGGCGCGGGCTTGCCATGCCTGTCACCTTCGTCGAGCGCATTGGTGCGCGCACCATCGTCCATCTCGGCCAGGGCGATGGCGCGGTGAAGGCGGTCTTCGACAATGATGTCGGGCTCTCGATCGGGCAAACCGCGATCGTCGCGCCTGCGGCGTCGTCGGTCCGTATTTTCGACGCCGCCAGCGGCCTTGCGATGAAGGCAGGTTGAGCCATGGCCGACATCGTCTTTCGCAATGTGACCAAGCGCTACGGCACAACGCTCGCCGTCGACGACGCCTCGTTCACCGTCAACGACAACGAGTTCTTCTGTTTCTTCGGGCCGCCGCTGTCGGGCAAGTCGACGATCCTGCGCCTGGTGCTGGGGCTGGAGAGCCCAGACGCCGGCGAAATCCTTATCGGCGGCAGACCGGTCAACGCGATGTCGCCGGCCGAGCGCAATGTGGCGATGGTGTTCCAGAACCTCGCGCTGTTCCCGCATATGAGCGCGCTCGACAATGTGCGCTTTCCGCTGGTCGAACGCGGCGTTGCCGAGCTCCAGATCAAAAAGCGGGTCGCCGACGTCGCGGCCAAGCTGCATATCGGCCACATCCTGCACAAGCCGCCGGCGCAGCTTTCGGGCGGCGAGCGCCAGCGTGTGGCGATCGCGCGTGCGCTGGTGCGCGACCCCAACGCCTATCTGATGGATGACCCGATCTCGGCGCTCGACGCGCGGCTGCGCGAGGAGACGCGTGTCGAGCTGAAGCGCATCCAGCGCGAGCTCGGCAAGACGCTGATCTATGTCACCCACGACCAGGAAGAGGCGATGTCGATCGCCGACCGCATCGCCATATTGGAGAACGGTAGGATCAGGCAGATTGGCGCGCCGGCCGAGATCTATGACCGTCCGGCCAGCACCTATGTGGCGCGGCTGCTTGGCTCGCCCATGATGAATATCCTCAAATCGGCCCGGGGCGAGGGCGGCGTCGAAGCCGCCGAAGGCACGATCCGCATTGTTGACAAGGCGGCTCCCGCCGATGCCGTCGAGATCGGGCTGAGGCCGGAGGATATCAAGGTCAGGCCGTGGCCCATTGATGGAAAAGAGGATGGCGGCCAGGGCCGCCCGGCGCGGGTGTTCGAGGTCGAGCCGCTCGGCGGCTACACCGTCGTGACGCTCGCCGCCGGGCAGGCGCGGCTCAAGGCGCTGTTGCGCGGCCAGCCCGACATCAGGCCCGATGCGATGGTGGCGATATCCTGCGAGCCGGCCCGCGTGCATTATTTCGGACAGAGCGGGGGAGCGCTGGCACGATGACTGCGGCCGCAAGGACAGAATTTCGGGAGGAAGACATGGCAGGCAAAGGCTTCGAGCCGGACGTTAAGGTCCGCACGAAGGAATACAGGATCGGTTGCGTCGGCGCCGGCATGATCATGGCCGAGTGCCATCTCGCTGCTTACAAGGAGGCTGGGTTCCCGGTGGTGGCGATCGCCTCACGCACCAAGGCCAATGCTCAGAAGGTCGCCACGCGCTGGGGCATCCCGACCGTGCACGACACGCCGGAACAACTGATCGAGGACGAGACTGTCGAGATCATCGACCTTGCCTTTCCGCCCGACCTGCAGCCGGCGCTGATCCGCCATGCGCTGAAACAGAAGCACATCAAGGCGATCCTGGCGCAGAAGCCCTTGGCGCTGTCGGTCGAGGAAGCCGTGAAGCTGCGCGACGAGGCGGCGAAGGCCGGCAAGATCCTCTCGGTCAACCAGAACATGCGCTACGACCAGTCGATGCGCGTGTTGAAGCAGATCATGGACAGCGGCGCGCTGGGCGATATCGTCTTCGCGCAGATCGACATGCACGCCATCCCGCACTGGCAGACCTTCCTTCAGGGCTACGACCGGCTGACGCTTGCCAATATGAGCGTGCACCATCTCGACGTGCTGCGCTTCCTGTTCGGTGATCCCGATGAGATCACAACACTCACGCGCAAAGACCCGCGCACGACATTCGACCATTCCGACGGCATCACCGTGTCGACGCTGCGTTTCCCGTCCGGCGTGCTTGCCGTGTCGCTGGAGGATGTCTGGTCCGGCCCACGCCAGGAAGGATACAAGGACGACCAGCACATCAACTGGCGCGTCGACGGCACCAAGGGCGTCGCCAAGGGCACGATCGGCTGGCCGACCGGTGCAGCGTCGACATTGACCTATGCCTCGGCGGAGACCACCGGCGGCGAATGGGTCAGCCCAAGCTGGGACACGATGTGGTTCCCGCATGCTTTCATCGGCGTCATGGAGCAGCTGCAGCACGCGGTGAAGACCGGCACGCCGCCGGCGCTCTCCGTCGCCGACAACGTCAAGACCATGGCGCTGGTCGAAGCGGGCTACCGCTCGATGGCATCGGGGCGCACGGTCAAGCTTTCCGAAATCGCTATCTGATCACCGCAACTGGAAACACCAGACAACTGAATCGCTTACAGGGAGGAATTCACACCATGATGCAGGCAGGTATTTTCACGGGCTATTTCCCGTACGGCCTCGAAGAGACGGCGAAGAAGATCCGCGGCCTCGGTTTCAACACGGTGCAGCTCGATCTCCACTTTAGGGATGTCGACCTCTCGGCCGGGCAGATCACCAAGGACAAGGCGAAGAAGGTGCGCGACGTCCTCCGCGACCACAATCTGCCGGTCTGCTGCGTGTCGGGCTATACCAACATCATCCATCCGGACAAGGCCGAGCGCGACAGGCGGGTCGGCTATCTCAAGGAGATCATCCGCAACGCCCGCCATTTCGGCTCGCCCTATGTGATCTCGGAAACCGGGACCTACAACACCGAGTCCGACTGGGTGCATCACCCCAAGAACAAGACCGAGGAAGGTTTTGAGGAATGCCGCAAGGTGATCGCTGACCTCGCTCAGACGGCTTACGACCACGGCGCGGTCTTCCTGCTCGAAACCTATGTCAACAACGTCGTCGGCTCGGTCGAGGAAACGGTGAAGATGTTCGCGCAGGTCGACCATCCCGGCCTTGGCCTGTTGATGGATCCGACCAACTATTTCGAGACCCACAACATCGACAGGATGGACCAGATCCTGAACCAGGTGTTCGACACGCTGACCGACAAGATCAAAATCGCGCACGCCAAGGACGTCAAGCGCTCGGGTGACGACAAGTCCGAGAAGCACGCCGATATCGGCGACGCCGATGCGATGGAAAGCCATACGTTCCGCGGTGTCGGCGAGATCGAACTGCCGGCGCCGGGCCTCGGCTCGCTGAACTACGACCTCTACCTCAAGCGGCTGGCGGAAAAGCACCCGAACATCCCGGTCATCATCGAGCATCTGTCGGAAGACGACGTGCCGCGCGCCAAAAAATTCCTCGACGGGAAGTTCCGCGCCAACGGGCTTTGAGATGCGGTGGCGCTGCCTTTGAAAGGCGGCGCCAGCACTTGCACGACACGAAGTGGAGGAAACAAGATGTTGAAATTCGCATTGAAATTGGCGGCCGCCACGACGGTGCTTGCCGGCGTCGCGTTCGGCTCGGCCGCGCAGGCGCAGGACGGCCAGAAGACGTTTTACCTGCTGTCGCATGGCGGACCTTCGGATGCCTTCTGGATCGACTGGAACGCCGGCGCCACAAAAGCCTGCGACCAGCTCAAGGTGACCTGCAAGATCTCCTTCAGCGGCGGCGACATGGCGGCGCAGAAGGAGGCCTTCAATTCAGCATTGGCGGCCAAGCCCGACGGCATCGCCACCACATCGGCGCAGCCCGGCCTGTGGACCGAGGAAGTGAAGGCGGCGAAGGCCGCCGGCATTCCGATCGTGTTCTTCAACACCGACGATCCAGCGACGGGCCGCCAGGCCTATGTCGGCGCCGACCTCAAGGAGGCCGGCGTCATCTGGGCCAAGTACCTGGTCGACCACAAGATGGTGAAGCAGGGCGACAAGGTGTTCCTGCCAGTCGAGGTTCCCGGCGCCAGCTATCAGCAACTGGAAACCGAAGGCATTGCCAGCGTTTTCGATCCGTTGGGGATCAAATATGACGTCGTCGATTGCGGCACCGATCCGGCCGGCATCATCGCCAAGATGACCGACTACATGGTCGCCAACAATCCGCCGGCGATCATTGCGCTGGGCGATTCCGTGGCGGCCAGCGTCAAGCGTGTGTTCGACGGCGCGGGCGTGCCGGCCGGCAAGATCCCGGTCGTCGGCTGGGGTAACTCCAAGGAGACGGCGCAGGCCGTCAAGGACGGCTTCGTCAACGCCGCCGCCTGGCAGTATCCGTCGGCGCAAGGCTTCATGCCGGTGGCGCTGCTCGGTCTTGCCGCTTCGGGCGAGCCGATCGGCTACGACATCCACACTTTCGGTCTCTACGACGCCTCCAGCGTCGACCCGATCCTGAAGCTTTACGACAAGAAGTAAGAAAAGCAGCGCCCGCTGTGAAGGCGGCGGGCGTCTTTCAAGCATGGTTCAAACAGTCATGACGATCGCCGCAGAAGACGAGATGCCTGTCGGGAAACGCAGATCGAGCCTGATACGCTCGCCGCAATTCTCCTCGCTCGTCATTCTCATTGTCCTGCTGGCTGTGTTCGCTGTCGCCGACGCCAATTTCCTGTCGCCACTCAACATCTCCAACATGATGGCGTTCCTGCCCGAGCTCGGCATCATCGCGCTCGGCATGACGTTGCTTCTGACGGCGGGCGAATTCGATCTCTCCGTCGGCGCGGTGTTCGGCCTGGCGCCGGTGGTGGTGATGCTGCTGGTGCAGAACGCCGGCTGGGACATCGGCCTCGCGTTGCTGGCCGGGCTTGTCCTGTGCATCGCGATCGGCGCGATCAACGGGCTGATCGTCACCAAGATCGGCATTTCGTCTTTCCTGGTGACGCTGTCGATGCTGCTCGTCGTGCGCGGCGCGGCGCTCTACATCACGCAAGGGTTTCCGCTGAAATCCTGGGACCAGCCCGGCTTCTTCGTGACGCTGCTGGCCGGCAGCTTCAACATCGGCTCGTTCCGCTTCTACACCTCGCTGTGGTGGTTCATCGGCCTGTCGCTGTTTGCCATCTACATCCTGCGCTACGCCAAGCTCGGCAACTGGATCAGCGCCATCGGCAGCAATCGCAACGCGGCGGTGGCGCGCGGCGTGCCGGCGGACGCCGTCAAGATCTGGTTGTTCATCGCGACATCGGTGCTGGCGGGCCTTGCCGGTATGATCAGCGCCTTCCGCATCTCGGCCGCTTCGCCGGTGGCCGGCACCGGCTACGAGCTGGAAGTGATCGCCATGGTGGTGGTCGGCGGCACGGCGCTGACCGGCGGGCGCGGCACCATCCTCGGCACCATTGTCGGCGCGCTGATGCTGCGCGCCATCCGCAACGGCATCGTGCTGATCGGTGTGCCGGGGCTCGCCTACAACATCTTCGTCGGCCTCATCATCCTCGCCATGCTCATCCTGCACGCTCTGCTGCAGAAGAACGCTGCAAGGAGCTGACGATGGAAGTACTGCGGCTGCAGAACCTGCAAAAATCCTTCGGCAGCGTGCGCGCGCTGAAGAATGCCTCGCTGACACTCAGGGAAGGCGAAGTGGTGGCGCTGCTCGGCGACAATGGCGCCGGCAAATCGACGCTGATCAAGGCGATCTCGGGCGTGTTCCCCATCGACCGCGGCGATATCTATGTGCGCGGCGAAAAAGTTTCGATCCGCTCGACCCGCGATGCGATGGACCTCGGCATCGAGACCATCCACCAGGACACGTCGCTGGCGCCGGATCTCAGCATCTCGCGCAATCTCTTCCTCGGCCGCGAGCCGGTTAATTTCGGCTGGCTCGGCGTGTTCGCGCCGCTCGATCTGGCGAAGTTGCGCAAGGCTGCTTCCGAACTGCTCAAGCGTGTCGGCATCTCGAAGAAGCTCGACGCCGATGCGCTGGTCTCGACGCTGTCGGGCGGCGAGCGCCAGTCGATCGCTATTTCGCGCGCCATGCAGTTCGCCGCCAAGGTGATCATCCTCGACGAGCCGACAAACAATCTCGGCGTCGAGGAAACCCATGGCGTGCTGCGCTTCGTCAAGGAGGTGCGCGACGCCGGCCATTCGGTGCTGCTCATCACCCACAACATCCATCACGTGTTTCAGGTCGCCGACCGCATCATCGTCATGCGCCGCGGCGAAATCGTCGCCGAACAGATCGTCGCCGACACCGATCTCCTGACCGTGGAAAGCATCATCACCGGCGCCGATATGTCGGCCCTGCTTAAGGAGGCGAGGGCAAAGTGAAGGGCGTCGCATGGTAGAGCTTTACGGCAAGACGCTGTCGCGACGGCAAGTGGCGGAGCGGTCCGGCATGCTGTCGCAATTCGCCGGCGTGCGGCTGATGACGCTTGGCGACGGCGTGGAACGCGGCATCCGCATGCTGGAGTTCCGCACCGGCTCCGGCCTGCGCTTTACCGCGCTGGTCGACCGGGCGCTTGATATCGCCGATTGCGACTTTAAGGGCCAGGCGATCGGCTGGCATTCGCCGAGCGGTTTTCGCCATCCGGGCCTGCACGATTATGAAGGGGAGAGCGGGCTCGCCTGGGCTCGCTCCTTTTCCGGCCTGCTGGTCACCTGCGGCCTCGACCATATACTGGGTCGCGAAGACGTGCCGGCCGAAAACTACAACTACCCCGGCAAGAAGACCGTCACCCATTCGCTGCACGGCCGCGTCGGCACCATCCCGGCGCGGCTGGCCGGCTATGGCGAGCGCTGGGATGGCGACCGCTGCGTGCTGTGGGCCGAAGGCATCGTCCAGCAGGCGGCGGTGTTCGGCGAAGATCTGCATCTCATCCGTCGCATCGAGGCCGATGTCGGCGGCAACGAGATCCGGCTTTCCGACCGTGTCGTCAATCACGGCTTCAACCGTACGCCGCATATGTATTTCTACCACATCAATGTCAGCCATCCCTTGCTCGACCAGGGCTCGCGCTATCTGGCGCCGATCCGCGACGTGGTCTGGGCTGGCCATACCGGCGAGCGCTATGAGGCGCAGAAGGTCGGCTACCGCACGGCGCCGGCGCCGCAGCTGGGGTTCAGCGAGCAGGTCTGGCAGCACGAGATGGGCGCCGACGATAAAGGCCAAGTGCCGGTGGCAGTGGTCAACGACCGGCTTGGCCTCGGCTTCGAAGTGGTGACGCGCAAGGACCAACTGCCCTGCGCCTATCAGTGGCAGAATTTCCAGGCCGGGCAGTATGCGCTGGGCATAGAGCCCTCGACCCATCATGTGCTCGGCGATCTCGCCGCGCGTGAACGCGGCGAGATGATCTGGCTGGAGCATGGCGAAGCCCGGGCCTACGATGCGGTGTTTCGTGTCCTCGATGGCGCCGGGGAGATTGCGGCGGCGGAAGGCAGGATCGGCGCGATCGCCAGGCAGCCGGAGCAGGATTATCCCAGGCCGTCGGGAAATTTTCCGAGATTGGGGGCATGATGCGACAGGAATGCTCCGGCTGGCGGGCCGGAAACCGGAGGTCGGTGTGATGGGCAAAAAACGCGACTATAGCCTGGTCGGCGAGAGCACGCGGGCCGCGATCGAGACTGGCCTGGCCTCGGCTGAGTGGTACCACACCGACGTGCCGCGCAAGGCGATGAAGGAGCTGATGCAGCGCTCCGACGGCCCGGCGATCCGCGACACCATCATCTGGATCGCTGCGATCCTGGGCTCGGCCGCCGGCATCGTCTGGTTCTGGGGCACGTGGTGGGTGGTGCCGTTCCTGTTCGTCTATGGCGTGCTCTACGGCTCGTCGAGCGACTCGCGCTGGCATGAATGCGGCCACGGCACGGCCTTCCGCACGCGCTGGATGAACGATGTCGTCTACCACATCGCGTCCTTCATGCTGATGCGCAATCCAGTGCAATGGCGCTGGAGCCATGCCCGCCACCACACCGACACGATCATTGTCGGCCGCGATGCCGAGATCGCCGTCATGCGTCCGCCCGACCTGTTGAAGGCGGGACTGGCCTTCACCGGCATTCTCGATTTCCGCTATTCGCTGCCAACGCTGGTGCGCCAGGCCTTCGGCACGCTGTCGGACGAGGAGAAGAGCTACATCCCGGAAATGGAACAGCACAAGGCGGTGGTCGCCGCCCGCTGGCACATGGCCGTGTACGTTGCGACGATCGCTATCGCGATCGCGCTGGGGTCATGGATCCCGCTGGTGCTGATCGGCCTGCCGCGCCTTTACGGCACCTGGCACATGGTGACGACCGGCTTGCTGCAGCATATCGGGCTGGCCGACGATGTGGTCGACCACCGGCTCAACACCCGCACGGTCTACATGAACCCGATCAGCCGGTTCATCTACTGGAACATGAACTACCATGTCGAACACCACATGTTCCCGATGGTGCCGTATCACGCGCTGCCCAGGCTGCACGAGCTGATCAAGCACGACCTGCCGGAGCCGAACCCGTCCATGTGGCATGCCTATCGCGAGGTCTGGCCGGTGCTGCTCAGGCAGCTGAAATACGAGGATTTTTATCTCAAGCGCGAATTGCCGCCGACGGCCAGGCCCTATCGCGGCGAGTTCCACGAGGTCGATATGTCGGCTGCGGCCGAATAGCTGAGGAGACCGATATGGCCGACTGGGTTGAAGCGTGCGCGGTGGACGATATCGATGAAGAGGATGTCATCCGCTTCGATCATGGCGGCCGCAGCTTCGCGGTCTACCGCTCGCTCGATGACGAGTTCTTCGCCACGGACGGCTATTGCACGCATGAGAAGGCGCATCTGGCCGACGGGCTGGTGATGGACGACATCATCGAATGCCCGAAGCACAATGGCCGCTTCAATTACAAGACCGGCCAGGCCAAGGGCGCGCCGGTCTGCGTCAATCTCGTGACCTATCCGGTGAAGATCGAGGCCGGTAAGGTGATGATCCAGATCTGACGCGGCAACCGATCCAGCATCACAGAGGGGACGTTTTAATGAGCCGAAAGAGACCGACCGTCGCCGATCTGCGCGCGATGAAGGGCAAGCGCCAGCTTACCATGCTGCGCGTGCTTAACCTGGACGAGGCGGAGGCCGCCGAACGGGCAGGGGTCGACATCGTCTCGGTGCCGCCTGAACTGGTGCTCAACCCTCAGTATCGCGATGCCGCGCCCAGCCTGTTCACCATGCCGGGCGAAAACTTCTTCGAGATCGGCACGGCGGATGATTTCGTGCGCTGGGCCTTCCGGCTCTACAAGGCAAGCGCCGACGCGGTCTATTGCAGCGCCGGCTATGCCACGATCAAGCGCATGGCGGACGACGCCATCCCCGTCATAGGCCATGTCGGCCTCATTCCGTCCCGCGCCACTTGGACCGGCGGCTTCAAGGCGGTCGGCAAGACTGCCGACACCGCCTTGGAGGTTTTCGAGGCGGTGAAGCAGCTGGAAGCTGCGGGCGCCGTCGGCGCCGAGATCGAGGTGGTGCCGGTCGAGGTCGCCAAGGCAATTTCGGAGCGGACCTCGCTGATCATGCTGTCGATGGGGGCGGGCACCGGCTGCGACGCGCAATATCTGTTCGCCGACGACATCCTTGGCCAGAACCGGGGCCACATGCCACGCCACTCCAAGGTCTACCGCAACTTCGCCGCCGAGTATGACCGGCTGCAGGCGGAGCGGGTGGCGGCCTTCTCGGAATATGTCGCCGACGTCAACAGCGGCGCCTATCCCGAGGACAGGCACGTTGTGCACATGGAGCCGGCCGAGCTCAGTCTGTTCCTGAAAAGGGTAGGCGCAAAGAGCTGACTATTTCGGTTTCTTTGTCGACTGTCGAAGCGCCTCGCCACGCTCCGTCGGCGAGCATGGCGTGAAGCACCTCGGCGTCGGCCCCCAGCGGCCGGTCGTCCTTCAGCATCGATACATGCGCGCGCACTGCTGCATAGATCGCGCCGGTGCGTGGTGCCAGCGTCAACCCTTCACGCAGGTCGACGGCCTGGGCGGCGGCCATCAGCTCGAAGGCGATCAGCCGCCGCCACAGCGCGATCATCCCCGCGCATTTCGAGACGGCGAGGAGCGATTGGGTCGCGTGATCCTCGACGCCTTCCGAAACCGGGAGAAAATCGAGCATCACCGGATTGGCCTTGTGGCGGATGGCGGCCAGGATCGATGTTGCTGTCTTCTGCAGCGGCACGAAACCGGCCGATGCGCCACCGATGGGCGACAGATATTTGCTCAGCCCGTTGCGGCCCGAACCGGTGAGCTGGATGAAGCGGGCGACGCTCGCGGCGGCGCATTGCGCGATCGCCAGGCTGAGCGTCTCGAAAGCAAGCGAAAGTGCCGCCGTGTGGAAGTTGCCGGTCGACATCACCAATTCGTCGTCACCGAGCACGAGCGGGTTGTCGGCGGCGGCGTTGAGTTCGATCTCGACGGCGCGTTTTGCCTGACCGATCGCCTCGATCAGCGCGCCGTGGATCGACGGCATGCAGCGGATCGACAGCGGGTCCTGCAAGGTGGTGGGCGCCGGCATCTCGTCGCGGGCGAGAAGGTCGTGCAGGGCTTTCGCCGCCTCCTGCTGTCCAGCGGCCGGCCGCGCCATCTGCAGGCGCGGATCGAGGATGGTGCGGTTGGCGCCAAAGCCTTCCATGGTCAGCGCGCCGGCCTGCTGCTGCTGGGCCAGCGCCGACAGCGCATCCGCTATCGCAAGGGCGCCGCTGCCGGAGGAGACCGCCGAGGCGTTGATCAGGGACAGTCCATCTTTCGGCGCCAGGCTGATCGGGGCGAGGCGGGCCATCATCAGCGCCTTGGCCGCCGGCATGCGGCGGCCCTGGTAATCGGCTTCGCCTTCGCCGATCAGCAGACGGGCAAGCGCGGTCATCAGCACGAGGTCGCCGGCGCCGATCGAGCCGAGCGAAGGCATCACCGGATGGACGCCGGCATTGAGCGCATCGACCAGAGCGGTGAACACGGCGGGCGACAGGCCGGAGCCGCCGGCCGACAGCATCGAGGCGCGGGCGACCATGGTGGCCCGCACGGTCTCGACCGGCAGGGTTTCGCCGACCGCTCCGCTGCGGCCCTCAAGCAACTGACGTTGGAAGGCGCTGGCGTCGCCTTCGACTGAGGTGCCGAGATTGGCGCCAAGCCCGGTGTTGAGGCCGTAGATCTGCTGACCGGAGGCGGCGGCCTGGTCGAGCACTTTTCGCGCCTTGTCCA
Organism: Mesorhizobium sp. CNPSo 4671; assembly: GCF_057784245.1. Lineage (NCBI taxonomy): Bacteria > Pseudomonadati > Pseudomonadota > Alphaproteobacteria > Hyphomicrobiales > Phyllobacteriaceae > Mesorhizobium > Mesorhizobium sp. CNPSo 4671. The sequence continues at coordinate 161,209 of NZ_JBWLUW010000003.1, forward strand.
GCCTGCCGATGATTTCGGGTCCGATCTCCACCTTGCGCGTTTCGCGGGCCACAGTAGCTACATCGCTGACACTGACACCGGCTCCGGTAAGGACGAGCGCGCTCATGCGAAACGCAGCCTCTGGCCGATGCCCTTTTCGCCTGCCTTGGCCAGCATCGCCTTGCCCAACGCAATGTCGGACAGTGATAGGCCGCGATGCCAGAACAGGATGGTCTCGTCGTCGCCCTGTCTGCCCGGCCTGAGACCGGCGGCGATCTGGCCGAGTTCGGCATGCAGCGTCGTTTCGCTCAACCGGCCGGTCTCGACATGGGCGCGCAGCGAGCCGAACTTGCCGCCCTTGCACTGGCCCCAGTCGTCGACGACCATCTTCTGCATGATGTCGGTCAGCGACAGCTCCACCGCGCTCATCGTGCCATAGGGCACGACCAGCGCGCCGGGCTTGATCCATTCGGTCTTGAGCAGCGGCTGCGGCTCGGGCAGACGCGAGGCCTCGACGACGATGTCGGCGCCCTTGACGCAGCTCTCCCAGTCGACCACGGCCGTAACCTTCTTGCCGAGATCAGCGGAGAGCTTGGCGGCAAAGCCGTCGCGGCTTTCCGGCCGGCGCGAATGGACGCGGATTTCATCGAAATCGAAGAGATGGTCGAGCAGCCGCACGTTCCAATAGGCCGTGCCGCGCGCGCCGATATGGGCGAGCACCTTGGAATTCTTCCTTGCCAGATGTTTTGCCCCGATGGCGGTGACGGCGCCGGTGCGCATGTCGGTGATGACGGTGGCGTCGAGAATGGCGCGCGGTGTGCCGGTGCGCGGGTCGAACAGATTAAGGATGCCGAATTCCGAGGGCAGGCCGTGCAGATAGTTGTCGACATAGTCACCGACGATTTTCACGCCCGCCGTGTCGAGCGGCGCGACGTAGCCACGCAGCACGTTGAAATGGCCGTGGAAGGTGGGGTCGGGCTCCAGATGCACGCGCGGCTCGATCACCGTCTGGCCCTTGCCTTGCGCCACCAGGCCAGCCTCGACAGCGGCGATGATTTCGCCATCGGTCATATCTAGCGCTTCGATGTCGAGGGCATTGAGATAATCGATATAGATGGGCTTCATTTATGCGCGTACTTTCCTCGGTCACCCCGCCCATCCCATAGCAGGCCGCGGCGTGACACGAAAGTTTGTTGCGCTGTGTCTGGACGCTGCCGGCTAAATGCTGTTCAAACCGGACCGACATGACTGCCATTCCCGACACCGAAGCCTTACCCGAAACGGCCACCAATGCGCGGCGCGTGGCACTGATCGTGGCCATCGCCTTCTTCATGCAGCTGCTGGATTCGACGATCATCTCGACCTCGCTGCCGCAGATGGGCCAGTCCTTCGGCGTGCCGGCGGTGGCGATGAGCATCGGCATCACCGTCTACATGCTGACCATGGCGGTGTTCGTGCCGCTTTCGGGCTGGCTCGCCGACCGCTTCGGCGCGCGCAACATCTTTCTCGTTGCGATCGCGCTGTTCACGCTGGCCTCGCTCGCCTGCGGCTTCTCCGGGAATTTGACCCAATTCGTCGCCGCTCGCGCCGTGCAGGGGCTGGGCAGCGCGCTAATGACGCCGGTCGGCCGCATTCTCGTCCTGCGCAACGCCTCGAAATCCGAACTGCTCAACGCCACCGCGCTGATCACATGGCCGGCATTGTTCGCGCCCGTCGTAGGGCCAGTGCTCGGCGGCTTCATCACCACCTACCTGTCCTGGCACTGGAATTTCTTCATCAACATCCCGCTTGGGCTGGTCGGGCTGGCGCTGGTCGCCCGCTTCATCCCCGGCGATCGCGAGGCCGATCCCAAGCCGTTGGACTGGCCTGGGTTTTTCCTGACCTCGCTCGGGCTCGCCTGCCTGCTCTACGGACTCGAGCGCATCGCGCATCCCGAGGATGGCATGCTGCCGACCGTGGGCCTGATCGCGGCGGGCATCGTTGTCGGCTGGCTGGCGGTGCGGCATCTGCGGCGCGCGCCGCATCCGCTGCTCGACCTTTCTTCCTTCAAGGTGCTGACCTTTGCCATCTCGACACTTGCTGCCGGCACCATCTTCCGGGTGGCGATCAACGCGACGCCGTTCCTGCTGCCGCTTTTGTTCCAGGTTGGTTTCGGCCTCTCGCCCGTCGATGCCGGCCTGATGATCCTGGCCTATTTCCTCGGCAATCTCGGCATGAAGACGGTGACGACGCCAACGCTGCGGCGGTTCGGGTTCCGCTCGGTGATGGTGGTCAACGGCATCATCGCTTCGGCCTCGATCATGGCTTGCGGGGCGATCTCGCCGCAAACACCGCAGGCGCTGGTCGTGGCGCTGATGCTGATCGCCGGCCTGTCGCGCTCGATGCAGTTTACCGCGCTCAACACGCTGGCCTTCGCCGATATCGATGCGGCGCAGCGCAGTTCGGCGGCGACGCTATCCTCGATGCTGCAGCAGGTGGCGATGCTGTTCGGCGTTGCCGTGGCGGCGGCGGTTCTCAATCTGTCGCAGATCGCAAGAGCCCAGCCTGCTCTCGACCTCGTCGATTTTCGAATCGCCTTTTTCGTGATCGGCGCCATCGGGCTGGTCGCGGCCCTGCGTTTTCTGGTGCTGCCGCCCGGCGCCGGTGCCGAGGTTTCCGGCCACGTGCCGGGGAACTGAAAATCGGATTATTTGGCTGGTGCGGAGATAAATTCCGCCTCATCCTTTCGCCTTGATGAAGCGCTTTCGCGAATGGCTGCGTTCGTGCAATCAATTGCCAAAAACGCAGGAGTTTCCGAGCATTGCGCCAGTTTCGGCAATCGATGCGTCCACTCGGCAAATATCGGCACAAGACCGCATTCTGAACGCGGATTCATTTGACGAACCGGCGCCGAGCCGATTAGCCTTTGCTTTCGGGATGGCAGCGCTGCCATCGGGGCGAATGCAGACATGAACGCGATTGGCTGGCCAAATCTCAGGAGCCTGAATCAGGAAGGCATTGTCTTTGCCATTGCGGTGGTGCTGTTCGCTGCCGCTGCCATCGGCCTGCCGGGCTTCATCGACCCCAACAACCTCGTCGCCATTGTCCGCTCGGTGTCGGTGCTGGGCATATTGGCGCTCGGCATGGCGGTCGTCATCATCGGGCGCGGCATCGATCTGTCCGCGGTGGCGATCATGGCGATGTCGGTCGCCTGGTATCTGCAACTGCTCAACACCGGAACTTCGGACGGGCTGGCTTTCGCCTATGTGCTGTCCGGCGTGCTCGCCATCGGCCTGCTCAACGGCTTTCTCGTCGCCTATGCCGACGTGCCGGCGATCTTCGTGACGCTAGCCACCGGCTCCTTCGTCTTCGGCTATGTGCGCTCGCAACTGATCACGCAGGATGCCGTGCCGGTGCCGCAGGGCCATTGGGTCGAGTTGCTCGGCGGCCTGCGCTTCCTCGACATCCCGATCGAGGTGTTCGTCTTCGCGGGGCTGGCTTTCCTGTTCTTCCTGTTCCTTCGCTACACAAAATGGGGCCGCTACATCTATTTTGCCGGTGACAATCCTGTCGCCGCCCGCAACATCGGCATTCCGGTGCGGCCGATGCTGGTGCTGCGCTATGTGCTCTCGGCCTTTGTGGCGCTGATCGCCGGCCTGCTGACGGCGGCCAGCCTGCATTCGATCAACACGCGCGTCGTCAACTCGACGCTGCTCTACGACATCGTGCTGGTGGCGGTGATCGGCGGCATCGGCCTGTCCGGCGGGCGAGGCGGGGTGCGCAATGTGCTGGTGGGGGCAGCGCTGATCGGCATCCTGCTCAACGCCATGACCATCATCGACATTCCGCTGCTCTACCAGAACCTGATCAAGGCGGCGATCCTGCTCGGGGCCATCATCGTCGACGGTATCATCAATCCGCGCGACGAGCAGACCGCGCAGCAGGGCGACATTTAGAGCAGATGGGCTAGCCCATCTTGCTCGGAGTACCCGGCGCGATCGCGACGATCGGCCGGCAATGAAAACCGAACCAGAGGACGTGACATGAGACTGATCAAGACACTTATGGCCGCCGCGACGGCGCTCGCCGTTACCGCCTTCGTGGCGCCGACCTTCGCCGCCGATGATCCGGGCCCGGCCGCCTATGCACAGGCGCTCAAGGGCAAGCGCGTCATGCTGGTACCGCTGGCGATGGGCTTCGACTTGGCGCAAGGCTGGGCGCACTATCTGAAGAAGGAGGTCGACGCCTGGGGCGGCACCTTCGAGACGCGCGATCCGAACTGGGTGGTCGATGCCGGCGCGCAGGCCATCACCGACGCCATTTCCTCCGACACCAGGCCCGACGTGCTGATCATCCACGCACCGGATCTCAACTCCTATTCCAAGCTGATGAAGAAGGCGCAGGCCGCCGGAACTTACGTGCTTTTGGTCGACAATCCCGCCAACTTCCCGGCCGACGCCTTTGTCGGCAGCGACTGGGACCGGCTCGGCCAGCTCGAGGCCGAAGCGGCGATCAAGGGCTGCGGTGAAAACTCGTCGAAGAAGATCGGCCTGGTGCAGGGCGACCAGGCGAACTCGTCCAGCCTCTATCAATATGCCGGCATCATGAAAGTGCTGGACAAGCATCCCGACTTCAAGGTGGTGGCCAAGCCCGACTCCAACTGGGATGCGACGACCTCGCGCAACGTAACGACGACGATGCTGCAGCAGAACCCGGACATCTGCTCGATCATCGATTTCTGGGATGGTGACGCCACCGGCGCATCGGCCGCTATCCGCGACGCCAAGCTCGACGGCAAGGTGTTCCTGGTCACCACCGGCGGCGGCGAGAAGGCGGCCGATTGCGACAAGCTGGCCGACGGCACCTATGGCGCGGTCGTCATGACAGAGCTAGCCCGCCAGTCGGGCGACATGAACGCCATCATCAAGTTCCTGCTGCAGAGCGGCCAGCCGGCCGGCACCTCGCACACCTACATCTACACGCTGGAGAAGGCGACGACCAAGGCCGACCTCAAGCCCGACAGCTGCTGGGACCTGAAGGCTCTGCAGGCCGAGGCGGCGGCGAAGTAGGCCCAATGGACAAATGAAAGCGTGGCGGCGGATATCCGCCGCCATAGCATTTTCGGCTCGACCACCAAACCGTGTGAGGCGGCATGCATATCACCACCGTTCTGGCTTTTGTGGCTGTGACATTTGTCGCTGTTGCGACTCCCGGTCCAGACGTGATCCTGGCGCTTGTCAACGGCTCGCGCTTCGGCATGCGTCGCGCCTTCGCTGGCATGGTCGGGGTGCTGGTTTCAGACCTGATCCTGATCGTTGCGGTTGCAGCTGGGCTGGGCGTGCTTCTCGCCGCCTCGGAATTCTGGTTCTCGGTGCTGAAATATGTCGGCGCTGCCTATTTGGCCTGGCTTGGCATCAAGATGCTCCGTTCCCGCGAGGCCCTGGCGTCCATGGCGCAACGGACGCAATCCGATCCGGAGCGGTCGGCGCTGGCGATCGGGCTGAGGAGCATGGTCGTCGCGATCACCAATCCGAAGGCCTATCTGTTTTTCTCGGCGTTGCTGCCGCAGTTTGTCGATCCGGCTCAGCCGCAGCTCCAGCAGTTTGCTGTCCTGACGCTGGCGTTTTCGGTTACCGAGCTGGCGATCATGGTCGGCTATGCGCTGGTTGGCGCGCGTGGAGTACGGCTCATCCGGTCCCGCTATGCGCACTGGCTGGAGCGGGTCTGCGGCGGGGCGCTGCTGGCTTCGGCTTTCTCGCTGGCGCTCGCCAGGCGCGGTTCGAATTGATCACCCTCGTGCATATCAAGGCGTTCTTCCATGTCCCTTCGTGAACGCCTCCAGTCATGGCGCTACAATCTCGTGCCCGACCATCTGGTCGGCGAGATCCTGACCAAACGCTGGACCGACAACGCCATTCCGTTCCTGGCGCTGGTGGTGACATTGGCGACTTTCGGCTCGGTCATTCCCGGCTTCTTCAAGCTGAACGCGCTGCAGGAATCGACCCGCCAGCTCGGCGAATTCTCCATGGTCGTCACCGGCATGACGGTGGTGATGCTGGGCGGCGGCATCGATCTGTCGGTCGGCTCGATCTTCGCGCTGTCCTGCTTCTCCGCCGTCTATGTCTTCTTCATCCTCGAACAGTCGATCTGGCTGGCGCTGGCCGCCTCGCTCGCCACCGGCCTGATCTTCGGCGCCATCAACGGTTACCTCGTCGGGTATCTGCGGCTGCGCGCCTTTCTCACCACGCTGGTCACCTTCATCTTCGGCCGGGCGCTGTTCGACATCCTCGTCACCACTTATGCAGCCGACGTGCAGCTTTCGACCGCCACTTCGGATGTGCTCGACTTCATCGGCGACAGCACCTTCTGGGGCCTGTCCGTCTCGGTCTGGCTCGCCATCATTCTTGCCATCGTCACCCATATCGCGCTGACGCGCTCGCGGCCCGGCTGGCATGTGCTGGCCGTCGGCGGCTCCCGGCGATCGGCGCACAATGCCGGCATCCGCGTGCGCCGTACCGTGTTCATGACCTATGTCTTCTCCGGCTTCTGCGCTTCGATCGGCGGCTTCCTCATCGCCTGCCGCCTGAGTGGCGCAGGGCCGGGTACCGGTCTCAACCTCGAGATCATGGCACTGACGGCAGCGGTGGTTGGTGGCGTCAGCCTCGGCGGCGGGCGCGGCTCGGTGATCAAGGGGCTGATGGGCGCCATCATCGTCTTGACCATGACCAACGGGCTGATCCGGCTGGGCTATGGCACCGGCACCAACCAGATGGTGCTCGGCATCATGCTGGCGGTGGCGGTGACCATCGACATCCGCTGGCTGAAGAACCGCCACAAGGTGCTGAACGAGGTCTATGTCGCGCCGGTCTACCTCAAGATGGGCGAGACACAGTCGGCGGTGCCGGGCTCCGGCACGCCTTACGCACTCGACAACCGGCTGTCGGCGGCCGACCATATCGGGCTCGGCGAACTGGAAGGACCCGAGGACGTCATCCTCGACCGCGACGACCATCTTTATTGCGGCACGCGCCATGGCGAGATCGTGCGCTTCTTCGCGCCGGATTATGTGAAATCGGAAGTGTTCGCCCACATCGGCGGCTTCCCGCTGGGTCTGGCCTTTGACAAATCGGGCAATCTGATCAGCTGCGTCGGCGCCATGGGGCTCTACTCCGTCTCGCCGGAGCGCGAGGTGAAGCGTCTGTCGGCGGAGACGTCGCGCTCCTGGACCTCGATCGTCGACGATGCGCGGCTGCGCGACCCCAATGACTGCGACATCGCGCCGGACGGGCGCATCTATTTCACGGATTCGACCAAGCGCTATGACGCCCACGATTGGGCGCTGGATTCGATCGAGAACCGCGCCACCGGCCGGCTGCTGGTCTACGATCCGAAGGACGGTTCGACCAAGACGCTGCTCGACGGCTACCGCTACACCAATGGCGTGTGCATTGCGCATGACGGCAAATCGCTGTTCTTCGCCGAAAGCTGGGCCTGCCGCGTGCATCGCTACTGGCTGGAAGGGCCGAAGGCCGGCACCGCCGAATGCGTTGTCCGCGACATGCCGGGCTATCCCGACAACATCAACCGGGCGTCGGACGGCAATTACTGGATGGCGTGGCTCGGCATGCGCACACCGAGCTTCGATCTCTCGCTGCGCCATCCCGACATGCGCAAGCGCATGACCCGCCGGCTGCCGCAGGACGAATGGCTGTTCCCCAACATCAACACCGGCGGCGTGGTGAAATTTACGGAGAAGGGCGGCATCGTCGAGGCGCTGGGCGACCTCACCGGCGACGCGCACCCGATGGTGACCTCGATGCGCGAACACAAGGGTTATCTCTTCGTCGGCGGCATCCTCAACAACCGCATCGGCCGCTACAAGATCTCGGGCGCCGACCAGAACTGGACCAGCCCGGCTTCCTATTGGGGAGCAAAGCCATGATCCTCGATCCGATCCTGGACATGTTTCGCGGCAAGGCGATGACCATCCCGCCGCTCGATGGCGCCTTTCGGCCCAACACGCGACTCGATGATGCGCCGGCATTTGCCGAGCTAACGGAACCGGACAATCTGGTTGCTTCGGGGGACGGGCTGCTCGCCTCGAGCGGCAACGCGGTCTATTCGCTTGCCGCCGGAGCCGAACCCCAAGTGATCGAGACCTTTCCGTCGCCGATCACGGCGTTGGCACTATCGCCGTCGGGCGAGCTGACGGTGGCGCTCGAAAGCGGCAAACTGCTGATGTCGGGCAAGGAGGTTTCGCTGCCGGCCGATGTCAGTTGCATCACCGCGCTCGCCTTTGCCGGGGACGGCACGCTGTGGTTGGCCAATGGTTCGGCCGAGCATGCGCCGTCGCAATGGGCCGCCGACCTGATGAAGAAGGGGGCGTCCGGTTCGCTTTGGAAACGGGACGCGACGGGCGGTGCGTTCCGCAAGGTATCAGGCGATCTGGCCTTTCCCTATGGGCTCCAACCCGTCGGCAGGGATGTGCTCGTCAGCGAAAGCTGGCGCCATCAACTCATCCGCTTCGATGGTGCGACCGGCAGCCGTTCGACGGTGCTGACGCATCTGCCCGGCTATCCCGCACGGCTTGCGCCGGCTGCCGATGGCGGCGCCTGGCTGGCGCTGTTTGCACCGCGCAACCGGCTGATCGAATTCGTGCTGCAGGAAACCCACTACCGGCAGGACATGATCGACCAGGTGCCGCCGGCCTACTGGATCGCGCCGGCGCTGGCCTCCAACCGCAGTTTCCTCGAGCCGCTGCAATGCGGCGGCATCCGCACCATGGGCATCCACAAGCCGTGGTCGCCGAGCCGGTCCTACGGATTGGTGGTCAGGCTCGACGCAAAGATGCAGCCACAGTTCAGCCTGCACAGCCGCGCCAACGGCACGCGTCACGGCATCTGCAGCGTCGCCGAAAAGGGCGGCCGGCTGCTCGTCGCTTCCAAGGGTGGCGACTGCGTGCTGACTGTCGACCTCGCTTCGGGAGGTTTTTGATGGAACTGATCGTTCGCCTCGAAAACGTCACCAAAAACTATCGCGGCGTGCCCGCGGTCAAGAATGTCAGCTTCGACCTGCGCAAGGGCGAGATCCACGCGCTGCTCGGTGAGAATGGCGCCGGCAAATCGACCCTGACCAAGATCATCGCCGGCGTGGTCGATGCCACATCCGGCAAGATGTTCCACAAGGGGCGCGAGATCGCCTACGCCTCGCCGCATGCGGCTCTCGAAGCCGGCATCGCCATGGTGTTCCAGGAAACCAGCCTGGTGCCGTCGATGACCGTGGCGCAGAACCTCTATCTCGGTACTGAAAAATTCCTCAACCGGCTGCGCGGCACGTATATTTCAGCACAGCAGTTCCTGCAGTCGCTGAATTTCCCGGTCGATCCGAACGCCATGGTGGCGACGCTGGGCGCGGCCAAGCGGCAGATGGTCGAGATCGCGCGCGCGGTGCACCACAATGCTGAGATCATCATCTTCGACGAGCCGACGGCGACGCTGACGCCGGAAGAAAAGCGCCACTTCTTCGCGCTGATCCGCCGGCTGAAGGCGAGCAGCGTCTCGATCGTCTTCATCAGCCATGCGCTGGAAGAGGCGCTTGCCATTGCCGACCGCATCACCATTTTGCGCGATGGCGAACTGGTGATCACCGACGACACGTCGGCCTTCGACCGCGACAAGATCGTTGCCGCCATGGTCGGGCGCACGCTGTCGGGGCAGATCTACCGCCAGCGCGACGAGGCGAAACTGCGCAAGGCCGGCAAGAAAGTGCTGTCGGTGCAGGACATTTCGATGAGCAATGTCGTGCGCAACAATTCCTTCTCGATCTTCGAGGGCCAGATCACCGGTGTGTTCGGGCTGATCGGTTCCGGCCGCACCGAGACCTTCAAGATCGTGTCGGGCATCTACAAGCGCGATTTTTTGCGTGGCGGGGCGATCGAGCTCGATGACAAGCCCGTACGCTATCTCGTGCCGAGCGAGGCGGTGGCCGACGGCATCGTCTACGTCACCGAGGACCGCAAGAGCGAAGGCATTTTCGAGACGATGGGCATTGCCGAGAACCTGTTCGGCGGGCTCTTGGCAGCTGGCCGCGAGAAGGCCTGGGTGATCAACCAGCAAGAGATGCGCACGCTGTTGGCCGAGTGGACGAAGACGCTGAACATCAAGGCGATCAACGACAATGCGCGCGTGGTCGAGCTTTCCGGCGGCAACCAGCAGAAGGTGGTGATCGGCAAGGGGCTGGTGCAGCAGCCGCGCATCGTCATCTTCGACGAGCCGACGCGCGGCGTCGATGTCGGCGCGATCGCCGAGATCCACCAGATCATCAACCGGCTTGCCGATGAGGGGTTGGCCGTGGTCGTCATCTCGTCCTATCTGCCGGAGATCATGAACCTGTCGGATCGGATTTTGGTCTGCCGGCAAGGGCGCATCGTCGAAGAATTCTCACCCGCGGAGGCGACGGAGGAGAAGATCATGTATGCCGCTGTGCATTAGGGTGCTGACTGGTGCGTGCGTCGACAATTGGCCGAGTTGTCGCTCCCTTCGTCATCCACGGGCGAAGCAAGGAGCCTAGCGACGCAGCGCAGACCCGAGGATCCATGCCGGGACTCAGGAGCGCCGCCACAGTGCAGAACTCTGCTCCGCTGCACTCTACGGCTAAGGTCGCGACATGGATCCCAGGGTCTCCGCGACGCCGCTTCGCGGCTGCTTCGCCCTAGGATGACGAAGGTGAGGGGGGCTCCGCAAACCTCCACGGTTCTGGTCCAATGCGCATGAAAGCTGAATCAGAAAAGCCGGTTAGCCATCTTTGCTCGCGACCTGATTCAACGACCTGATCCACCGCTTCAACGAAAGGACCACACCATGGCCACCACAAGACTCCTCAGCGATGCCGAGGTCGAACAAATCCCGGCGGTCAAGGCTGTGTTCGATGACATCAGGGCGACGCGCAAATCGGATTTCGTCAACAATTTCTGGCGCGGGCTGGCCAATGATCCGGCGTCGCTGAAGCGGGTGTGGGAACAGCTGAAAGTGGTGATGGTCGCAGACAGTGCCATCGATCCGTTGACCAAGGAGATGATCTATATCGCGGTGTCGACCGCCAATGGTTGCTCCTACTGCGTCCATTCGCATACGGCCGCCGCCCGCGCCAAGGGCATGACCGACGCGCAGCATGGCGAGCTGGTGTCGATCATCGGGCTCGCTGGCCAGACCAACCATCTGGTGACGGCGATGCAGATCCCGGTCGATCCGCAATTCGAGGTGAAATGAAGCATCGCATTACACCGGCCGATACACGCGATCCGCCGTGTTCCAGAAAATATCGGCCTCGGCTTCCGCGCCATGTTTCGCCACCGCATCGCGGTGCGCCTTGATCAGTTCGGCGTGGCTGGTCCAGAGCTTCTCGATCGGGAAGTTCGCGCCGAACATCAGGTGGTCCGAGCCCAGAATGTCGATCGCGTTGTCGACGATGAAGGCGATGAGCGTCGGGTCGTTGCGGTGGACGAAGGTGCCGAGACCGGACAGCTTGGCGTAGAGATTGGGCGCGGCTGAGAGCGTGCGCAGGCCGGCCTTCCAGGCCTCGGTGGTTTCCGGCTCCATGCCGGTCAGCATGCCGGCATGGGTGAGGATGAAATTGGTTTGCGGATTCTCGCCGACCAGCGCCAGCCCGTCCTTCATCTGGGCGGGGAAGAGCTGCAGGTCGAAGGACAGGCCATAGTCTTTCAACCTGGCGACATTGGCGCGCACCTTGGGGTCGATGACCTGATCCGCCGAGGCGGCGAAGCGAAAGGCCGGTGTTTCGTGCCAGTGGAGTTGCATGCGCACGCCGCGCAGCAGCTTGTATTTCATCAGCCTGTCGATCTGCGGCCTGACATCGTCGACCGTCATGTCGGCATAGCCGACGATGGCATGCGGCCAGCCGGTCTCGTCGGCGGTCTTCTGCAGGAAGGCGACTTCCTTCTCGAAATCCTCCTTCGCCCAGTTGGTCTGGACATAGACTGCCTTTTCGACGCCCGAGCCTTTCTGGTCTTCGAGGAACTCCCCGATCGGGTAGTCGCGGCGGATCGGCTCGTAGGGGCCGAAGATGCGCGGTACCATCGGCCCGACCAGCCAGGGTTGGTCCTGTTGGCGCCAGATATGGAAATGTGCGTCGATGGCTTTCTGCATCACGAAACCCTCTTCCAGATTGTCGCCGCCGCCGGAGCAGGGCGGGCCAGCGACAGGATGAAATCGGTGAGGCTGGTCACCGACGAGCCGTCGATGAGATCATCGAGGTAAGGCAGGATGGCGCGCAGTGCTGCCGTGGCTGGCCGGAAGCGCGGGTCGCCGGCCAAAGGTGTGGCCAGTGACAGCCGGAAGGCGCGGGCGCTCAGCCGGCGCATGGCTGTTTCCAGCTCGGCATGGTCGCCGCGTTCCAGCGCATCGGAGAGGATCACGACTGCCGCACCGCGCGCGAAGGCGGAAAAGCGCGGAACGGAGAGGAAGGCGAGCAGGGTCGGCCCCATGCGGGTGCCGCCGTCCCAGTCGTCGACCTGGGCCGCAGCGCGGGCCAGCGCCTGGTCGCGGTCATGGATGCGCAGGGCCGAGGTGATGCGGGTCAGCCGCGTGCCGAAGGTGAAGATCTCGGCGCGGTCGGCGCCTTGCACGGCGGCATGCGCCAGCTTGAGATAGTCCGCCGTGTGCAGCTTCATCGAGCCGGAGACGTCGATCAAGAGCAGCAGCTTGCGCGGCGCGGTCTGGCGGCGGCGCAGCAGCGGCCAGGGCACGTCGCCATCGGCGCTGACGATTTCGCGCAGCGAGCGGCGCAGGTCGAGCTTGCCGCGCGAATGCGTGCGCACCGTGCGGAAGGAGCGGCGGGCAGGCAGGGCGGATGATAGTTTGCGGCGGAAGGCGGTCAGCCTGTCGTCGTCGCGCTGGAAATCGCGTGTGCTCAACTGCTCCAGGGCCGAAGACAGCTCGCCGCCTTCCTGGCTGTGCTCGGCCTCGATCCGCTCGTCGTCGGCGCCACCATCATCCTTGATGCGGGTTTCCTCGTCGGCGTCGGCTTCGACCACGGCTGAAGTGTTGCCGTAGAAATGGCTCTGGAAATGCGCTTCGAATTCGTCGCGGCGATCGGGCGGGGGTGCCAATGTGGCAAGGGCGGCTTCATGGATGTCAGACATTGAACGTGGGCCGAGCAGTGATACGGCTTGCATGAAGCCGGAGACCTGGTCGGGCGCGATGGGGAAGCCATGGCGGCGCAGCAGGCGGGCGAAGCTAAGGAAGGGCGCGGCGGCGCGGGGCAGGCTTGTTTCCCGCATCATTCCGTGTCGCCCCCCTCTGTCCTGCCGGACATCTCCCCCTCAAGGGGGGAGATTGGCAGCTTTGACGCTTCGCCTGGTTCTGCGACGCTGGAGATTGGCGAAAGCCGAAATGACCGCTGATCTCCCCCCTTGAGGGGGAGATGTCCGGCAGGACAGAGAGGGGTGCTGCCCCGCCAGCGTTGCGAAATGAGGTCCCGGCTCACCCCATCGCCTCCTCGACGATCCGGCCGAGCTCGGGCGCGATGTAGGACAGGTCCTCCTCGTCCTTGATCAGCACGCCGATGGCGCGGCGGAAGGCTTCCGGCCACGGGCTGCCGCCTTTTTCGAGGATGGTTGCGGCATTGGCCCATTCGACGGCCTCGGCGATGCCGGGCGGCTTGGCCAGCGGGCGAGCGCGGATGGTCTGGAGGGCTGCCGCCACGGCGCGTGCGGTGGCCTCAGCGACATCGCCGGCGCGCAGCATGATGATGGCGGCTTCGCGCTCGGCGTCGGGGTAGCCGATCCAGTGGTAGACGCAGCGCCGGCGCAGCGCTTCGGCGAGTTCGCGCGTGCGGTTGGAGGTCAAGATGACGATCGGTTGTGCCTCGGCACGAATGGTGCCGCGCTCGGGGATGCTGATCTGGAAATCGGAGAGGAATTCCAAGAGCAGCGCCTCGAATTCATGGTCGGAACGGTCGATTTCGTCGACCAGCAGCACGCGTTGCTCCGGCGCCTTCAGCACCTGCAGGAGCGGGCGGGCGATCAGGAAACGGTCGTCATAGATGTCGATCTCGTGCTCGCCGGCATGGCGGATGGCGAGCAACTGGCGCTGGTAATTCCATTCATAGAGCGCATGTGCGGCATCGATACCTTCATAGCACTGCAGCCGCACCAGATCGCGGCCGAGCAGTTCGGCGATTGCCTTGGCCGCTTCGGTCTTGCCGACGCCCGGCGCGCCCTCGAGCAGCAGCGGCTTGCCCAGGCGGATCGCCAGGAAGATGGCGGTGGCCAGGCTGTCGTCGGCCAGATAGCGCGAGGCGGCGAGATGCTGCGCCACCGCCTCCGGCGAGGTCGCGACAGTCTCGGCGTTCACCTCGGGCATGTCAGTTCGCCGCTTGCGCCTTGAGCGCGCGCAGGATGCGCTCCGGCGTGATCGGCAGCGTGTCGATACGCACGCCGACAGCGTCGAAGACGGCGTTGGCGACCGCCGGGATCTGCGGATTGGCGCACATTTCGCCGGGGCCCTTGGCACCGTAGGGCCCATCCGCCGAGGGCCGCTCCAGCACGATGATTTCGGTTTGCGCGAGATCGCCCGGGCCTGGCATCAGGTACTGGTTGAAGTCGGTGCCGCCATGATCGCGGTTGGGGTAGTAGGGCTCTGTCGTCTCGTAGAGCGCGTGGCTGATGCCCATCCAGGAGCCGCCGACGAGCTGCTGTTCGACCATTTTCGGGTTCAGCGCCCGGCCGATCTCGAAGACGTTCTTCACGGTCAGCACGGTCACTTCGCCGGTCTCGTCGTCGACCTCGACTTCGGCCACGGTGCAGGCGTGCGCGTAGCAAGTCGAGGGCTTCATCGCGCCGGTCTCCTTTTCCGGATAGGAGCGCGGGATCAGGAACATGCCGCGTCCCGAGATCGAGCGGCCGCGCTTGAAATGCGCCGACAGCGCGACATCGAAGATCGAGATCGATTTCTGCGGCGCGCCCTTGACCAGAATGTTGCCTTGGCCGTCGGTCTCGAGGTCGGAGGCGTTGACCTCCAGTTCCTCGGCCGCCACTTCCAGCATCACCTGGCGTGCTTCCCTGGCGGCCTGGATGACGGCGTTGCCGGCGCGGTGGGTGCCGCGTGAGGCGAAGGTGCCCATGCAATGCGGGCCGGTATCGGTGTCGGCGGTGTCGACGACGACGCGGTCGGTGGGCACGCCGATCGTCTCGGCGCAGATCTGCGCCATGATCTGCTTCATGCCCTGGCCGAGATCGACCGAGGACAGCGTCACCATGAAATTGCCGGTCGGCGTCGAATGCACCAGCGCCTGGGTCGGGTCGCCGCCGAGATTCATGCCAGTGGGGTAGTTGATGGCGGCAACGCCGCGTCCACGCCGGATCGCCATATCAGGCTCCCTTCTTGTAGGAGGACATCGCCATGAATTTCTCCGCCACCGGCCAGTTGGCGGCGCGCGAGGCTTCCTGCATGCATTCGATCAGCGCGGCACCCTCGGTGGGCTGGCGATGCGCCTTCATGTCGCCGTCGCGATAGGCGTTGATGAAGCGGAATTCGAGCGGGTCCATGCCGATCAGCCGCGCCAGCTTGTCCATCTGCACCTCCAGCGCGAAATCGCCGATGGTGACGCCGAAACCGCGCATGGCCGACGACGGCGTGCGGTTGGTGTAGACGCAGTAGGTGTCGATCCAGACATTGGGAATGGTGTAGGGGCCTGGATAGTGCCCGGCGCCCTTCTGCGCGCCATAGGGCGAATGGCGCGAATAAGCGCCGGCATCGGTGTAGCCGGTAACCTTGCGCGCGATGATGCGGCCATCCTTCATCACGCCGTCCTTGATGACGACCTTTTCGGCGGCGCGGGGCGACGAGATCTGCATCTCCTCTTCGCGGCTGTAGATGAAGGACACCGGGCGGCCGGTGAGCTTGGCGCCGAGAATGGCGATCGGCTCGACGATAACGTCGACCTTGCCGCCAAAACCGCCGCCCACCGTGCCGCCGACGAAATGCAGCTTGCTGCCCGGCATCTGCAAGATGATCGAGGCGTTGTCGAGGGTGAAGAACATCGCTTGCGTGTTGGTGTAGCAGGTGAAGCGGTCGTTGCCCTCGGGCATCACCACGCAGCCGGTGGTCTCGGTCGGTGCATGCTCGATCGGCGAGGACTGGTAGCTCTGTTCGAGGATGTGGTCGGCGCCGGCAAAGCCCGCCTCGACATCGCCGAAGCGCACCTTGCGGCATTCGCCGCTGTCATAGAGATAATAGTTCTGGCCGTGATATTCATTGACCAGCGGCGCGCCGGGCTTCAGCGCCTCCTCCATGTCGAAGACGGCCGGCAGCACCTCGTAGTCGACCTTGACCTTGGCGGCGGCTTCCTGCGCGGCGCGTTCGGTCTCGGCCAGCACCGCCACCACGGCTTCGCCCTTCCAGCGCACCTTGCCGTCGGCCAGCACCGTCTCGTCCTCCGGTCCGATCTGGATCAGGATCAGGATGGTGTAGACATTATGCGGCACGTCCTTGGCGGTGAGCACCTTGACGACGCCCGGATGCTTCTCCGCCTGCGAGGTGTCTATCGAGCGGATGCGGGCATGGTGGTGCGGGCTGCGCACCATCTTCAGATGCAGCATGCCGGGAAAGGTGCGGTCGGCGAAAAAGGCTGTTTTGCCGGTGACATGGCCGGGCGAATCCGAGCGGGGCCGGGGCTGGCCGATCTCGTGCAGATCGTCCTTGCGGACATCGGCGAAGTAGTTTTTCCGCAGTTCCATGTTGCTTCCCCTCAGGCCGCGTGCTGCGAATTGGCGCGGGCGGCCGTCAGCACCGCCTGTATGATCGGCTCGTAGCCGGTGCAGCGGCAGATGTTGCCGGACAGCGCCTCGACCACCTCGTCGCGGCTGGGGTTGGGTGTGTGGTCGAGCAGCACCTTGGCGGCCATGATCATGCCCGGTGTGCAGAAGCCGCATTGCGTGGCGAAGGTGTCGAGGAAGGCGCGCTGCAGCGGATGCAGGACGCCACTTTCCGACAGTCCCGACGTCGTCGTGATTGTTGTCCCGTTGCACGTTTCAGCCAGCGTCAGGCAGGAGAGCCGGAGTTCGCCGTCGACGATGACCGAGCAGGCGCCGCAAGTGCCCTGGTGGCAGCCGCCTTTCGGCGAGGTGTCGCCGATCTTGTCGCGCAAGGCGTTGAGCAGCGTCGTGCCGCTGTCGATGAATTCGGCCTTTTCCGAGCCGTTGAGCGTGAATTGAACCGGGACCTTCGCCATGTTTCCTCCTTGCGCGCCTGCCCGACGGATCGGGCAGACGCGCGCCCCCCAACGGGTGATTTCAGCTCAGCAGCAGCCGGCCGAGATGGACCGGCAGGACTTCAGCGCGATACCAGGCGCTGGCGATCGGATCGGTGATCGGCGCGATGCCTTCGGTGGCGGCGGCCAGCGTCGCCGCGATGCCGTTCTGGTCAAGCGCCTTTCCCCTGAGCGCCTTTTCCGCCGCCCCGGCCCGTATCGGCCGGTCGGCCATGCAGCCGAGCGCGATCCGCGCCGAGGACACGGTGCCATCGGCAGCCTGTTCCAGAACGGCGGCGATGCTGAGCACCGAGACGCCCTTGGGCTTGACCCGCGACACTTTCAGGAAGCGGAAGCTGTCGGCCTTCGGCAGCGTGAAGCTGATTGACGTGACGATGGCACGGCTGCCGTCCCGCCCGGCCAGGAAGGTCCCGATCGGTGTCTCTCCGTCCTCGGTGCCGACCGTGGCGTCAAGCGCCAGCAAGGCCACGGCGAAATCGCCATACGGCGCCGGCGCGAACAGATTGCCACCGACGGTCGCCATGTTGCGGATTGCCGGGCCGCCGACGGCGCGCGCGGCCTTGGCGAGCGCGCCAAGATCCGGATGACGGGCGATTGCCGCCATCGTCACCGAGGCGCCGATGCGGACCTTGCCGCCGGCAACAGTGACAGCCGACAGGGTCGGGTCGGTCGACCTGACAAGGCCGGAGACCGAAACATCGCCTTCATTGGCCGCGCGGACCACGAGTGTACCCCCGCCGAGATAGCGCGTGCCCTGGGCTTTCAGTGCCGTGTTCGCGTCCTTCACCGTTGCAAAAGTCTGCAGTGCCAGCGCCATGGCCCGCTCCTTCATCTCTGACCGGCAAAATGGCTCTTCAGGGCATTGAAGCCACCCTGGAAGACGTTGGCGCCCATGCCGGCGGCGATCTTGTCGGCTTCCTCGGGTGCCGCATCGAAGCTGGCGGTCCATTCGGCATAGGTGCGGTCGCCATCGGTGACGCGGCGCAATTGCAGCGTCGCCTTGTGGTTGGTCAGCGGCTGCGGCGTTTCCAGGATGGAATAGCTGACGAGGAAATTGTCATCGGAGAAATCGAGCAGTTTTTCGCGCAGCCGCGCGCCGGTGATCAGCTCGAAATTGCGCACGCAGCCGATGGTTGCGGCGTCCTTGCCATCCTCGATATGGCTCTCGACCATGCGCGGATGCCAGCCCGGCAGGCCGTTGAAGTCGCGTATGCGCGCCCAGACTTTTTCGACCGGCGCGTCGATGACGCTGGAGATGGTGACTTTTGCCATAGGACGTTCCCTTGCGAATGCGACAGTCTGGCAAGGGTAGGGCGGTGGCACGAGCGACGCTTATCAATGCGTCTTGCGCGCGTATCAAGGAGTCTGAAAATACGGGCCCGGCAGGCCGGCTCAGGCATTCGCCCGTGCGGCCTCGCGGTAAAGAGTCGGCGGCACGCCGACATGGTCGCGGAAGAAGCGCGAGAAATTGCCCTGCGTGGTGAAGCCGAGATTGCAGGCGACCGAGATCAGCGGCTCCTGCGACCACTGCAGCTGCCGCACCGCTTCCTCCATGCGCAGCGTGTTCCAGTAGACGTTGGGCGTCAGATTGGTCTGTTCCTTGAACAGAGCGAAGAAATGCGGCCGCGACAGGCCGACGCTGCGGGCCACGTCGTCGAAGGAAATGCGCTCGCAGACATTGGCCTTCATCAGCTGGATGGCCTTGCGGACACGGAAATCCTGCATGGTGTTGATGCGGGTGCGCGCCTCCTGCGGCGCCGAGGCATCGGCGGCATCGAGCACCGAATCGATGAAGCGCTCGATCTCGTAATTGGCGACATCGTCGACGCTTTCATTGTCTGTCAGATGGTCGAGCAGGCTGGCGGCGGCTTGGTGCAGCCAGGGCTCCAGCGTGATCGCGGCCTGGGCAAACAGCGGCGCGGAGGAGGGCAGGTCGCGGCGGCGGCGCGCCCAGTCGGGATCGATGTAGAAGGCGAGGAACAGGCCCGGCCGGCCGTTCTGCCCGTTCTGCGACAGGACATGGCTGTGCGGCTGGAAGGAATTGATGCCGGCGGCAGTGCATGGTCCAAGCCGGACCGTTTCGCGGCCGATGGTCATCTCGCCGGCGGTGCCTTCGAGCCAGATGATCAGATGAGCCTCGACATGGGCATGGGTGACGAAGTCGCTTGCGACATTCAAGACAGAAACATGTCCGAACCGGCCCCAGTAGAGCCTGATCGCGTCCGTCATGGGTATATCCTCCCGCAGACGACTGGCCTCCCTTCGCCTGCATCGAGGATTGTGCGGCCGGTTTCCGGTTTCCGTCAAGATATCGGCTGTTGGCCGGTAGCCATGGCGGACCGCTTCGGCCGATTTTCAGACTGAGCGATAGGTTTCCCCTTCTCCCCGCAAGGGGAGAAGGAAAGGCGCGCCTGAACGTCAGTCGCTGCGCCTGAAATTGCGGATGCGGTCGAACAGCACCGCCAGCAGGATGGCGCCGCCGATGAACACGCCCTGCCAGAAGGCGTTGATGCCAAGCAGGCCAAGGCTGTTGCGGATCACCTCGATGAGGGCCGCACCGACAATGGCGCCGAAGGCGGTGCCGACGCCGCCGGCTAGGTTGGCGCCGCCGATGACGGTGGCGGCGATGACCTGCAATTCCATGCCGGTGCCGAGATTGGTGGTGACGGCGCCCAGCCAGCCGGTCTGGATGATGCCGGCAATGCCCGCCGACAGCGCCGAGATCATGTAAACCGCGACCTTGATCTGCTTCACGGGAACGCCGGTCAGCGTTGCCGCGTGCTCATTGCCGCCAATGGCGAAGATGTGGCGGCCGAATTTGGTCCAACGCAGGATGAAGCCGGTGATCAGCGCCAGCAGGATCATGTAGAGCACGGGATTGGCGATACCAAACACCCAGGCGCCGCCGCCGAGCGCCAGCAACTTGTCGTGGTCCGGCCCGAACTGAAAGACGACCGTGTTGTTGGAGGCGACCATGGCCAGGCTGCGGGCAATCGACAGCATGCCGAGCGTCACCACGAAGGGCGGGAAGCCGAGATAGGCGATCAGAATGCCGTTGAAAGCGCCGATGGCAAGCGCGGTGGCGATCGAGGCCAGGATGCCGATTTCGATCGAGTAGCCGGCATGCATGGTAACGGCCAGTACCATCGACGACAGGCACAGCACCGAGCCGACCGACAGGTCGATGCCGCCGGTGATGATGACGAAGGTCATGCCGAGCGCGATGATGGCGACGAAGGTGATGTTTCGGGTGATGTTGTAGAGGTTCTTCGACGTCGCGAAGGCGTCGGTGGCGAACGACAGGAAAATGCAGGCGAGGATGACGGCTATCACGACCCAGAAGGTCTGGGTGGAGAACAGCCGCGACAGGAAACTGTGCTGCTTCTGTGCGATCGTCTGGTCAAGGGTGACTGCCATTGTCGACCTTTCCTGCCGGCTGCGATACGCGCCAGCCTGGTGAAATTAGCCGCGCTTACGAGACCTGCTCGATGGCGCCAGTGATGAGCCCGGTGACTTCCTCGGGCGAGCTCGAGGCGATTGTCTTGTCGGCGACCTTGCGTCCGCGCCGCATGACGATAACGCGGTCGGCGACGTCGAACACGTCGGGCATGCGGTGGCTGATCAGCACAACCGCGATGCCCTGGTCGCGCAGATGGCGGATCAGGTTGAGCACTTCGGCGACTTGCCTGACCGAGATCGCCGCCGTCGGTTCGTCCATCAGCACGATCTTGGCCTGCGACAGCATGGTGCGGGCGATCGCAACCGCCTGGCGCTGGCCGCCCGACATCTGCTTGACGAGATCGCGCGGGCGGGTCTCGGATTTCAATTCGGCAAAGAGCTGGCCGGCGCGCCTGTACATCGCGGCATAGTCGAGGATGCGGAACGGGCCGACGCCGCGCCGCAGCTCACGGCCGAGATAGACATTGGCGGCGGCCGTCAGATTGTTGCAGAGCGCAAGATCCTGGTGGACGATCTCAATGCCGTGCTGGCGGGCTTCCGCCGGCTTGTTCAGGATCAATTCCTTGCCGTCCATGCGCATGATGCCATGGCTTGGGTGGAAATTGCCGGCGATCATCTTGACCAGTGTCGACTTGCCCGCGCCATTGTCGCCCATCAGGCCGACGACCTGGCCGGGTTCGATCGACAGCGACACGTCGTTGACCGCCTGGATGGCGCCAAAATGCTTCGAGATATTGGTGAGTTCGAGAACCGCCACCAGCCTATAGCCTCCCCATGCCTTGCTGCCTGCCTGTTCCGGCTCACAGCTCTTACATCGTGCTCCCCATTCCTCCCGGAAGCAACGTTGAGCGGCATTTACGCGAATGCTCGCGCGTGCGTCAATTGTCGAAATAGGCTATTTGTCAGACGAATAGTGACATGCGGTTCCGAAAAATCCGTTTTGTAGGACAAATAGCAATTGACGTTGGCGCCGCGCCGTTATTAGTTGATGGTCGGAGAAAGATACCTGGTCCCAAGCCGTCGTTGCAGCGGGACCGGCGGGAGGTTATCGGCTGTTCCGGCACGTTGCCGGTCCGGTCGCATCTGAAAATGCTTATCGGCCTTGCCCGGCGGCACGAGCGTTGGCTCTGCCATCTCGCATCAGGTCGATTTGTATGGCGGGCACGCCGTGTCCGTCTGTTTCCAAGGGAGGACTGACATGAGGAAAACAGTATTGCTCGCCGCCGTCGCCGCCATGGCGCTGGGCGCCGGGCCGGCTTTGGCCAAGAAGCAGCTCGTCATCGTGGTGAAAGGTCTCGACAATCCATTCTTCGAAGCCATTCATCAGGGCTGCGAGAAATGGAACAAGGAAAACGCCAGCTCGGAATATGAGTGCTTCTACACCGGTCCGGCGTCGACTTCCGATGAGGCCGGCGAGGCACAGATCGTCCAGGATATGCTGAGCAAGGCCGACACGGTGGCGATGGCGATTTCACCGTCCAACGCGCCGCTGATCGCGCAGACGATCAAGACCGCCAATCCGACGATCCCGATCATGACCGTCGACGCCGACCTCAGCAAGGAAGATGCAGCACTTCGCAAAACCTATCTCGGCACCGACAACTATCTGATGGGTCACAAGATCGGCGAGTATATCAAGAAGGGCAAGCCGAATGGCGGCACGATCTGCACCATCGAGGGCAATCCCGCGGCCGACAACATCCTGCGCCGTGCCCAAGGCATGCGAGACGCCCTGTCGGGCAAGGAAGGCCTCGCTGCACTTGCCGGTGAAGGCGGCTGGACGGAAGTTGCCGGCTGTCCGGTGTTCACCAATGATGACGGTGCCAAGGGCGTGCAGGCGATGACCGACATCCTCGCCGCCAATCCCAAGCTCGATGCCTTCGGCATCATGGGCGGCTGGCCGCTGTTCGGCGCGCCGCAGCCCTATCGCGATCTGTTCGGGCCGCTCAAGGACCGGATAGCCAAGAACGACTTCGTCATCGGCGCCGCCGACACGATCGGCGACGAAGTAGCGATCGCCAGGGATGGCCTGGTCACCGCGCTGGTCGGCCAGCGGCCCTTCGAAATGGGCTACAAGGCGCCTTCGGTGATGATCGATCTCATCAAGGGCACCAAGGTCGCCGATCCGGTGTTCACCGGTCTCGACGAATGCACCAAGGACACGGTCGACACCTGCATCCAGAAGTAAGCTGATGATTTCGGGGCGCTCGGCAGCGGGCGCCCCGTCCCTTTGAATTCCTGGACAAGACGCTGTGGCGAGGGGCAACGGGCTCCGGCCTTGATGCGTCCGTAGTTTGGATTTCGGCAACGGGATCGGCGCCGTGCAGCTCCGGATCAATCCGGGTGACAGACGGCCGACCTACTGGAACGTGAATGCCGGACGAAAAGGCAAAGAAACAAGCCAGCCGGGCCAAGGCGCAAGCCAACCGCGATCCGGCGGTCGTGCGCAGGGCGGATGCGGTACACTTTCCCGGGTCCAGCGTTCATGTCTCGCTCGCCAGCGAGATTGGTCTGCGGATCGTGCGCGGCGACTATCCGCCCGGCAGCATCCTGCCCAATGAGGCCAAATGGGCCGAAACCTTCAACGTCAGCCGCTCGGCGGTGCGCGAGGCGATCAAGATGCTGATGGCCAAGAGCCTTTTGGCATCACGCCCCAAGATCGGCAGCTGGGTCGAGCCGAAGGAGCGCTGGAACCTGCTCGACCGTGATGTGCTTGCCTGGTACGCGACCGCACCCGACCGCGAAGCCTTCCTGCGCACCGTGCAGGAATTCCGCCACATCATCGAACCGGAAGCCTCCGCCTTTGCCGCCATGCGGCGCAGCGACGAGCAGATGGCCGAGATCAGCCTCGCCTGCCGCGAGATGGGCGAGGCGGCGAACCTGCCGGAACGCATCCGCGCCGATACCCGCTTTCACCTCGCCATCCTGCGGGCCTCGGGCAACGACCTTTTGGTGCCGCTCGGCGTGCTGATTGAGTCCGCACTCGACCATCTCTTCGTCTTCACGACACGCCAGGTCGGCGACCAGAACCGGGCGCAGAAGCTGCACGAGGCGATCGAGAAGAACATCCGCCTGCAACGGCCGGCGGCCGCGCGCAACGCCGTGCACAAGCTGCTCGCCGACACCGATGAGGGGATTGGAAGCCGGCGGCGGTAAGCCGTCCGGCCGCCAGAGCAATTCCAGGAAAAGTGTGAAGCTGTTTTCCCGGGAAAGCGCGTAGCGCTTTCCCTTGGAAATTGCGTCAAAACAAAGAGTTTGAGCCTTAAATCGTCTGCTTCTTGCCATCCTTGGTCGGCATCAGGTCGACGCCGTTGACCTTGGCGATATGCGTTGCCAGCATCGGCACGAACTGCTCGGCCGGACCGGTGGCATGGGCTCCGGCGAAGGAATTCTTGGTGGCGTTGCCGAGCGGGTTGGCGATGCCGGCCGCACCCGCCATGGACTCGAGATAAGTCAGGTCCTTGAAGGCGTTGGCGATGGTGAATTTATGGGCGTCGCGGTCGCCTTCCAGCGTCCAGCGCATGAAGGTCTGGTAGAAGCCGCAATCCATGCGGCCGTTGCGTATGACGCTGTCGAAGCGCGGCGGCGAGATGCCGACCTTTTCGGCCAAAGCCAAGGCCTCGGAATAGATGGCGGCGTAGCCCAGCGAGATGAAATTGTTGAGCAGTTTCATGCGGTGGCCGTCGCCGGTGTCGCCTATATGGACGATGCGGCCGGCCCAGGTTTCGATCACCGGCTTGACCCTGGCGAAGAGGGCGTCGGGCGCGCCGACCATAGCGTCGAGCGTGCCTTCCCAGGCCTCTTTCGGCGTGCGGCTGAGCGGCGCGTCGACATAGTCGATGCCCAGCGCCTTGAGTTCGGCCGCAAGCGCCACGGTCGAGACCGGATCCGAGGTCGAGCAGTCGACGACGACCGAGCCTTCTTTCAAGCCTTCCTTGAGGCCGCCAGGGCCGCGGATGATGGCTTCCACTTCGCGCGACCCGGTGACGCAGATGAAGACGATGTCGGACGCTGCCGCGACATCGCGCGAGGTGGCGGCTTCCTTGGCGCCCCGGCCCAGCAGATCCTCCGCCGGCTTGCGGTTCTTGCGGCCAAGGAATGTCAGGGGATAGCCCTTGTCGACGATGTTCTTGGCGATGCCGTGCCCCATCAGGCCAAGGCCGATGAAGCCGATCTTTTCGCGCGCGGTGGTGGTGTTCATGTCGTCGTCCTATCCCGGATTATCGATAATTGCACTGGCGTTTTAGCCATATGCGGTTGCAGAAAGCAATATTGTCTGACAATAGACGGTTGTTCCAGAGCCTGTAGTGGAGACCAGAATGACGAAGCGGATCATGTTCACCGGCGGCAGCGGCAAGGCTGGGCGTCATGTCGTGCAATATCTTGTCGAGCAGGGCTGCCAGGTGCTCAACATCGACACCAAGCCGCTCGACAATCCCAAGGTGCGCACGCTGATCACCGACATCACCGACAGCGGGCAGGTGTTCAACGCGCTGTCGAGCTATATGGGCCTGCATGAGTTCGATCCGTCGCTGCGCCCGCAGCCGGTGGACGCGGTGGTGCATTTCGCCGCCATCCCGCGCATCATGATCACGCCGGACAATGAGGTGTTCCGCATCAATGCCATGGGCACCTACAATGTCATCGAGGCGGCGGTGAAGCTCGGCATCCGCAAGGTGATCGTCGCCTCCAGTGAGACGACCTATGGCCTGGTCTTCGCCAACGAGCCGCGCGATCCCAAATATTTCCCGCTCGACGAGGAGTATGACGTCGACCCGATGGACAGCTATGCGCTGTCGAAAATCGTCAACGAGAAGACCGCGCGTGCCTTCGCGCAGCGCAACGGCACCGATATCTACGCGCTGCGCATCGGCAATGTCATCGAGCCGCATGAGTATTCGCTGTTCCCGAAATGGTTCGCCGATCCCGGTTTCCGCAAGCGCATCGCCTGGAGCTATATCGATGCGCGCGACCTCGGCCAGATCACGCTGCGCGCCATCGAAAAGGACGGGCTCGGCTACCAGGTGTTCAACGCCGCCAATGACGACACTTCGTCCGACCTGCCGACGGCCGAACTCCTGAAGCGGTTTTATCCCAACGTGCCGGTCAAGGCAGAACTCGGCGAATACGAGACGCTGCTGTCGAACCGCAAGGCGCGCGACATGCTCGGCTTCCGCCCGGAACATAGTTGGCGCAAATATGTAAAAACTGGTTGAGCAAGCGGCTAAATGAGGCTGGCTTGTGTATAGCGGCGCGCTTTGCGGCCCAAGCGTTCCGTGGTGCTTGACAGCTTCCGCAAACCGGCCTTTCTGAAGCATATGCGGGACGCAAAGCCGAACAAGGAAAAACCGCCGAAGAAGCCGGCATCCGGCGAGCGCCAGGCTGGCGTTCGTCGACCCGACGCGGCACGCATTCCCGGCGCCAGCGTGCACACATCGCTGGCCAGCGAAATTGGCCTGCGGATCGTGCGCGGCGATTATCCGCCCGGCACCATCCTGCCCAACGAGGCCAAATGGTCGGAGACCTTCAGCGTCAGCCGCTCGGCGGTACGCGAGGCAATCAAGATGCTGATGGCCAAGAGCCTTTTGGCTTCACGTCCCAAGATCGGCAGCTGGGTCGAGCCGAAAGAACGCTGGAACCTGCTCGACCGCGACGTGCTTGCCTGGTACGCGACATCGCCCGACCGCGAGGTGTTCCTGAAGACGGTGCAGGAATTCCGCCACATCATCGAGCCGGAAGCGACGGCCTTCGCCGCCCTGCGGCGGACCGACGAACAGATGGCCGAGATCAGCCAGGCCTGCCGCGAGATGGGGGAGGCGGCCAGCCTGCAGGAGCGCACGCGCGCCGACACGCGCTTCCACCTCGCCATCCTGCGGGCCTCGGGCAATGACCTTCTGGTGCCGCTCGGCGTGCTGATCGAATCCGCGTTCGATCACCTGTTCGCCTATACGACGCGGGCGGTCGACGACCTCAACCATGCGCAGAAGCTGCATGAGGCGATCGAGAAGAACATCCGGCTGCAGCGCCCGGATGCAGCACGCGCTGCGGTGCGGAAATTGCTGGCCAACACCGACCACGTGATCAAATCACGCTAGGCCGCTAATCTTCCTTCTCGCGGCCGAAGACCACGCGCAGTTCATCCTTGGCGTGCTCGAGCACTTGCCTGCGCGTGGCGGGAAGATTCTTGCCGGCGCGATTGATGTAGAAATTCAGCATCGACATGGCTGACTGGAAGGGTTCGGCCTTGCGGCGGTGGCTGTTTTCGGCCGACCGCTTCAGCGAGGCGGCGATCTTTTTGGCATCGTCGGATTCGAAGATGTGATCCTCCAGATCCATCGCGTCGCTGTGCTCGGTCACCTCGGCTGACCACTTCTTGGCGGCTGTCATGGCTGGGACTCCTTTGCGGGCTTGCTGATCGGAAAACTCCAGACATTGGCGTCTGTTCCCGCCACCTTGTCCGCTCTGGAGCCACGGATTTGCCCGCCGTGGCGCTGCTGCGTCCCGAGAATGTGCCGATAGTGGCGCAAACGGCGGCCGGTTTTCGAGACCGCCGACAGGAAACGCCTTTGACCCGAACCGACCTGAGCCGGCCGAGCCCCGGCATCGACAGCTCCTACGCCTGGATGCGGCTGGCCATCTCGATGGTGCTGGCGACGATCGGCGCGGTCGGCATGTGGGCCGTCGTCGTGGTGCTGCCCGCCGTGCAGGCGGAGTTCGGTGTCGACCGCGCCGCGGCGTCCATGCCCTACACAGCGACCATGGTGGGCTTCGCCGCCGGCAACGTGCTGGTCGGCCGCGCCATCGATCGCATGGGCTATTGGATCCCGGCGCTGATTTCTTCCGTGGCGCTCTCGGCCGGCCTCCTGCTCGCCGCGCTGTCGACCTCGATCCTGCAATTCACCCTTGCGCAAGGCGTGCTGATCGGCGTTGGCACGTCGGTGATCTTCGGGCCGCTGATCGCCGACATCTCGCACTGGTTCAACCGCCGGCGCGGCGTCGCGGTCACGGCGGCGGCCGCCGGCAACTATCTCGCCGGCGCGCTCTGGCCCACCATTATGCCGACGCTGATCAAGGCTGAAGGCTGGCGCTTCACCTATGCGGCGATCGGCATCTTCTGCCTGGTCACCATGGTGCCGCTGGTGTTGATGTTGCGGCGCGGCGCTCCGGAGGCCGCCGCCGGCTCGCCGGGAAGCCGGTCGGTGCAGCCGATTCCCATGTCGCCGGCGGCGTTGCAGGTGCTGCTGGTCATCGCCGGCCTCGGCTGCTGCGTGGCGATGTCGATGCCGCAGGTGCACATCGTCGCCTATTGCATGGATCTCGGCTACGGCATGGCGCACGGCGCCGACATGCTGTCGATCATGATGGCGGCTGGCGTCGCCAGCCGGCTTGCCTCCGGCTTTATCGCCGATCGCATCGGCGGCGCGAAAACTCTGATCATCGGTTCGGTGCTGCAATGCCTGTCGCTGCTGTTTTACATCCCGTTCGACGGGCTCGCCTCGCTTTATGTCGTGTCGCTGGTGTTCGGCCTGTCGCAAGGCGGCATCGTGCCTTGCTATGCGATCATCGTGCGCGAATATCTGCCCGCCAAGGAGGCCGGCCAGCGTATCGGCATCGTCATGATGGCGACGATTTTCGGCATGGCGATCGGCGGCTGGATGTCGGGCTGGATCTACGACCTGACCGGTTCCTACGCCGCTGCCTTCCTCAACGGCATCGCCTGGAATCTGCTGAACATACTGGCCGTCGGGCTCTTCATGTGGAAGGCAAGGCAAAGGACTGTCGTGGCAGCCTGAGGAAAGCGGCGGGCGTGGCCGCCCGAGGCACCTCGGCTTGACAACGGGCAGGCACTGCGCGACCCCAGAGACCAAGGGGCAACAGGCCGGTGAGATGGCAACAGCTGAGACAATCCTATTGCGGATGCACTTCGGCCATGCGTACGGGCCTTGGCCTTGATCAAGCCGCGCTCGCGCCGGGGCGGCGGCCGCCCGACCATAGCGGATGTCGCGCGCAAGGCCGGCGTCGGCGCCATCACCGTGTCGCGCGCGCTACGCGAGCCGGAGCGCGTCAGCCAGGATTTGCGCCGCCAGATCCAGGCTGCCGTCGATGAGCTCGGCTATGTGCCGGATCCCAATGCAAGGGCGCTGGCCTCGGCGCGCGCCGAAGTGTTCGGCGTGCTGGTGCCGTCGCTCACCAACAACGTCTTCGCCGAAGTGGTGCGCGGCATCTATGACAGCCTGTCGGACAGCCCTTTCCGCATCCAGCTCGGCAACACGCACTATTCCGGCCTCGAGGAAGAGCGGCTCTTACAGGTGTTCGGTTCGCAGCGGCCGGCAGCACTCATCGTGGCCGGCATCGACCAGACGCCAACCTCGCGGAAACTGCTCGAAAATGCCGGTTGCCCGGTGGTGCAGGTGATGGAGACCGGGCCAGATCCGGTCGACATGCTGGTCGGCTTCTCGCATTTCGATGGCGGTAGGACGGCGACCGAACACCTGATCGAGGCGGGCTACCGGCGGATCGGCTTCATTGGCGCGCGCATGGACCCGCGCTCGCAGCGGCGCCTTGCCGGCTATCGCGCGGCGATGGAGAAGGCCGGCCTGTTCGACCCACGGCTGGTCACCACCACGCCCGTGCTGTCCAGCGTGCCGCTCGGCCGCGAATTGTTCCGCGACGCGCTGGCCAAGATGCCGACGCTCGATGGCGTGTTCTGCAACAATGACGACATCGCGCTCGGCGTGCTGTTCGAGTGCCATCGGGCCTCGATCGACGTGCCGAAGACGATCGGTATCGTCGGCTTCAACGATCTCGACATGATGCAGGTGGCCTTTCCCTCGATTACCAGCATCCGCACCTACCGCTACGATATCGGCAGGCGCGCGGTCGCCTTGGCGCTGGCGGCGATCGCCGGTGACAGGCCGCAGCAGCGGATCATCGACCTCGGCTTCGAGCTCATGCGCCGGGAGAGCACGGCGCGCTGAACAGGCTCTCGAGAAGGCCTGCAAATGGCGCTTTACACCACGTCATGGTAGCGCTACCATTTTCCCTGAACGAGTATCGCCAACCAGGCGCTGGGTCTGTTTATTATACATAAGCAACAGCTCACGCTTGTTTATTATGGATAATATGATAAATTTCACCGGCTGAAGGGGACGGCAAAGGGAGGGGGCGCGGAGGTCTTCGGCACCTGGCAGGCGCGACTGGGCAAGGCGGAGGAGCCGCCCAGAAGCGCGAAAATTCCACAAAAACTGAACCGACAAATCAGAACTGCAACTGGGAGGATTATCGATGATCAAGTCACTTGTCGGTGGCATCGTTGCCGCCACTGCATTCGTTATGTTGAGCTCGTCGGCGATTGCCGCAGGCCCTGAAATCGTCAAGGGCCCGGCTGCCGAGCCGGATTGCTTCGCACCCTGGGCCGCTGACACACTGTTCTTCAAGTTTCCCAAGAAGGCCGGCCCATACCGCATTGCGCTTGCCAACGGCTATATCGCAAACACCTGGCGTATCCAGATGGTGCAGACCGCGAAGGCCTATGCGGCGCAGAAGGATGTCGCGGCGAAGCTGAAGGAATTCAAGGTCGTCTCGACCGGCGAAGACGTGCCGGCGCAGATTTCGGCGATCAACAACTTCATTGATTCCGGCTACGACGCGATCGTCGTCAACGCTCAGAACCCGACCGCCTTCGGGCCGGTGATCAAGCGCGCCAAGGAAGCCGGCGTCGTGCTGGTTGCCTTCGACAACATTCTCGACACCAAGGACGCCATCAACGTCAACGTCGACCAGAAGGGTCTTGGCGAGCTGTGGGGCAAATGGCTGGTCTCGCATGTGCCGAATGGCGGCAAGGTGCTCGAAGTGCGCGGCGTTGCCGGGACATCGGTCGACACCGACCGCCACAACGGCATCCATGAAGTGCTCGACGCCTCCGGCAAGAAATGGGCGGTCACCGAGGTCGTCGGCAAGTGGGATGACGGCGTTGCGCAAAAGGCTTCGGCCGACGCGATTGCCACCAACGGCCCCTTCGACGGCGTCACAGGACAGGGCGGTGACACCGGCATCGTGCAGGCGATGATCGATGCCAAGCATCCGTTCGTGCCGTTCGGCGGGGAGACCGAGAACGGCTTCCGCAAGTTCTGCGCGGCCCACGCGGCCGACGGGCTGAAATGCTCGTCAGCCGGTACCGGCCCGGCGCAGGTGGCGGTTGCCATCAAGACGGCGATCGCAGCGCTTGAAGGCAATGTCGTCCCGCAGTCGGTCAAGCTGCCGCTGGCGATCGTCGAGGATCCCAACTTCAAGGCGGGTCAGGATTTCTTCCCCGACCAGTCCGACAATTTCTTCGTCGGCAATTCCTTCCCGACCTGCGGCATCAATTTCACCGCACAGGAAATCATGGGCCAGACCAAGGCGGACCAGTAGACTGCACTCCCGGCGCCGTGGGATTCTCTCACGGCGCCGGCCACTCGATATCTCTGGTCGTCAAAGTGCCTCGGGAGGGCCTATGGACGCTGCGGTTCCGCTCTTCCAGATGGAAGGCATATCCAAGCGCTATGGTGGCGTGCGGGCGCTGGAAAAGGCGGAGCTTGTCGTCACATCCGGCAGCATCCACGCCATCCTTGGCGAAAACGGCGCCGGCAAATCGACGCTGATCAAGGTGATGGCGGGCGTTGTCGCGGCCGACGAAGGCCGCATGACGCTGGATGGCCGTGAGGTGACCTTCGCTTCGCCTGCTGCCGCCAACCAGGCAGGCATCGTCTGTATCTTCCAGGAACTGTCGCTGGTTCCCGAACTCAGCGTTGCCGACAACATCGTCATATCAGATCCGCCCAAACGCTTCGGCATGATCGACCGCAAGGCGCAACGCCGTATCGCGGAGGAAGCGCTTGCCCGCGCGGGCGCGGGCGACATCCACCCGTTGGCGTTGGTCAAGGACTTGCCCTTGTCGCGCCGGCAGATGGTCGAGATCGCCAAGGCGCTCGCCAGAAAGCCGCGTATCCTGATCCTCGACGAGGCGACGTCCGCGCTCGCGGCGGCGGATGTCTCGAACATTTTTGGCGTGCTGAAGCGGTTGCGCAGGGAAGGGCTGGCACTGCTCTACATCTCGCATCGCATGAACGAGATCGCGGAACTCGCCGATCAGTGCACGGTGTTCCGCAACGGCCGCAACGTCGCCAGCTACAAGGCCGGCTCGAAGAGCGACAATGAGGTGGTCGAATTGATGATCGGCCGCGAATACAGTCACATCTTCCCGCCCAAGCCTGCGGCCGTGCCGGCTTCAGCCGCACCCAGGCTCGAAGCCCGCAAGCTCTCGTGGACCGACCGGCTGGACAACATCTCGCTGACCGTCAGGGCAGGCGAGGTGGTCGGCCTCGGCGGTCTCGACGGCCAGGGACAGCGCGAATTGCTGCTCGCTTTCTTCGGCGTGCTGCGCGGCCTTTCCGGCGAGGTGCTAATCGACGGCAGGCCGGTGACGATCAGCAGTCCCGCCAAGGCGCGGCAGGATGACATCGGCATGGCGCTGATCCCGGAAGACCGCAAGACCGAAGGGTTGATGCTGCCGATGACGGTGCGCGAAAACCTGTCCTTCGCCGCGCTCGACCGGCTGTCCAAAGGCGGCATCATCGACCGCGCCGCCGAGCAGCGGCTGATCGACGACATGGTCGGCCTTCTGGCCATCAAGACGGCGGGTCTCGACATTCCGGTCGGCGCGCTGTCGGGCGGTAACCAGCAGAAGGTGGTTATCGCCAAGTGGCTGATGCGCCAGCCGCGCATCATCCTGCTCAACGACCCGACGCGCGGCATCGATGTCGGCACCAAGCAGGAACTCTACCAGCTGATGCGCAAGCTGGCGGATGCCGGTGCGGCGATCCTGTTCTATTCGACCGACTATGACGAGCTGATCGGCTGCTGCGACCGCGTGCTGGTGCTATATGACGGCGCGGTCAAGCGCGAGCTGGTCGGTGCCGAGATCACCGAGCGGGCGCTGATATCAAGCGCGCTCAACATCCATGGCGAGGAGAGCCCGGTGGGCCTGGGAGCAGACGCGTGAAGGATTGGCGCTATTGGCTGGCCGAGCAGCGCGGAACACTGCTGGCGCTCGGCATCTTCATCGTCATGTTCGTCATCTACACCTCGAACCATCCGGCCGGCTTCACCGCCAATGTGGTGCAGACGGCGGCGAACAAGGGCGTGCTGCTCGCCTTCGTCGCCATGGCACAGACGCTGGTGGTCATCACCGCCGGCATCGACCTGTCCGTCGGCATGATCTTTCTCCTCACCAACTGCCTGGCCTCCTGGCTGGTGGTGGGCACGCCGATGCAGACGACGCTCGGCGTCATCGCCGTGCTGGCGGTCGGCCTTCTCTGCGGCGCCATCAACGGCGCCATCGTCATCTACGGCCGGCTGCAGCCGATCGTCGCCACCATCGCAACCGGGGCCGTCTATTACGGCATCGGCCTCTTGCTGCGGCCCTTCCCGGGCGGTTCGGTTAATGAGGATCTGGCCGATGCGATGACCGGCCGCGTCTTCGACGTGGTGCCGGCGAGCCTCGTCGTGCTGCTCGCCATCGTACTGGTGATCTGGGTGCCGTTCAGCCGCTCGGTGCTTGGCCGGGCCGCCTACGCGGCGGGGTCTTCGGAGACGGCGGCCTATATGTCGGGCGTTCCGATAAGGCGCGGCAAGTTCGCCGCCTACACGCTGGCCGGGCTGCTGGCCGCGATCGGCGGGCTTTTCCTGACCTTCTTCACCTATACGGGCGATGCGGCCTATGCCAGCGGCAACGCCTACACGCTGTTCTCGATCGCCGCCGTGGTGCTCGGCGGCGTCTCGCTGTTCGGCGGCAAGGGCAGCGCCATCGGCGCCATCTTCGGCGCGCTGGCCTTCCGCACCATCGGCGATCTGTTGTTCGTGTTCGATTTCGATCCGCTCTGGCAGCCGCTGTTCCAGGGCGTTATCCTGCTGGTCGCCGTCAGCCTCGGCGCCTTCGCCCTGTTTCGGGTCCGCAACCGGCTGGAGTGGTTCCTGTGAGCGAAACGACGCCGATGGTTGGGAAGAGCAACGGCGGCATTGCCGGCCGAATGCCGAAATTCATCCGCCGCGCCGACCCGGCGGTGCTGACGGCCTTTGCCTGCATCGTGTTGTTGCTGTTCCTCGGCAGTCTCTATTCCAGAAGTTTCCTGTCGCCTGAATATCTGCTGCAGCAGCTCAAGGTGGCCTCGTTCCTCGGCGTCATCGCCACCGGCATGATGCTGGTTGTCCTGCTCGGCCAAATCGATCTGTCGGTGCCGTGGTCGGTCGCGGCCGGCGCGATGATGGCTTGCGCGGCGGCCGCCTACGGTCCGGCCGGGGTGGTGTTGGCTATCCCGTTCGGCATCTTCTGCGGCGTGCTGATCGGTATCGTCAACGGTATCGGCGTCGCCTATCTGCGCATTCCCTCGATGATCATCACGCTCGCCACCAACGCCGTCGCGCAAGGGTTGATGGTTGTCTATACCGGCGGCTTCTCGCCTCAGGATTCGGCCACCGGCGCCATGCGCTACCTCGCCACCGGCTTTGCCATCCCCGGCGTGCCCAACGCCGTCATCATCTGGGCCCTGATCGGGGCGGCAATGGTGTTCGTGCTGACCCGCACCGGCTTTGGCCGCACGGTCTACGGCATCGGCAACCGCGAGCGCGCCGCCTATCTCTCGGGCATCGACACAAGGCGCGTGGTGATGATCGCCTTCGCCGTCTCCGGCGGGCTCTCCGCCTTTGGTGGTGTGCTTCTGGCCGGCTATGCCTCCAAGGCGGCTCAGTCGATGGGCGATGCCTATCTCTTGCCGTCCATCGCCGCCGTGGTGCTGGGCGGCACCTCAATCCTCGGCGGGCGCGGCTCCTATCTCGGCACCGTCGCCGGCGTCATCCTGATCACGCTGCTGCAATCCATCCTGTCGGTCATGCAGATGCCGGAGGCGGGGCGGCAGATCATCTATGGCGTCGTCATCGTCGCCATGCTGTTGCTCTACGGCCGCGCGCCGGCAAGCCGCTGACAGTGGGTGAAAAAGCAGCGCAGGCGCCGACGGGCGCTGCCGGCTCGGTGCCTCCGGCCATCGTCGTGATGGGCGTCGCCGGCTGCGGCAAGTCGGCTGTCGGCATCGCGCTGGCGGCCACGCTGAATGCCGTCTTCATCGAGGGCGACCGGCTCCATCCGCCGGAGAATGTGGCGCGCATGGCAAGCGGCGAGCCGCTCACCGACCAGTTGCGCGAGGGCTGGCTCGACGCGATCGGCGGGCGTATCGCGGCATCGATCCGCGAAGGGCAGGGCGTGGTCGCGGCCTGCTCGGCGCTGAAGCGCAGCTATCGCGAACGCCTGCGCGGTTTTTGCGCCGACATCGTCTTCCTCTATCTGGAGATCGATCCGGCGACGGCGCGTGAGCGGGTCGCCAGCCGCAAAGGCCATTTCATGCCGGCAAGCCTGGTCAACAGCCAGTTTGCCATACTGGAGCCGCCGGGGAGGGATGAGCGGGCCCTGACAATCGATGCGACGCGTCCGGTTGCCGATGCCGTTGCGGACGCGATCCGGCTGCTGGCCAGGTCATGAGCCGGTATCGTCGGCTGTCATGGTATGGTCCGAGGCTTCCGTCAGCCTGCGGCTGCCGGACCAGATCAGCATCTGTTCGGGAAACAGTTTCAGCGCTTCGAGCAGCCGGTCGCGCTTGAGCAGGATATAGCGTGCCTGCAGCACCATGTCCTTGGCTCCATCCCGTCCCATCTCCGCTTCAGCCGGCAACAGCTCCGGGCTGATGACGGCCCGGTATTCGCGGAAGGGGACGGTCTCGAAGGTCGACATGGCAAACAGCGCTGCCTTGCCCCTTGCGGCGAAATTCGCCGGCGCCGACGCAAGATGCGTCCAGCCGCTTTGGCCGATCGCGACCTCCGTGAAGGTCGAGCCTGCATGGATGGTGTTGGTCATCAGCACCACGCCATTGCGTTTCAGGATCTTCTGGATGCGGATGGTGACCTGATAGGCGTCGTCGCGCTCGAAGACGATGCGGCTCTTGAGGTAGCGGTTCTCGACCTTAACCAGCGGCAGGTTGAGGAAACGCAGACCGAACCCCGATTCCGAGACGCCGTGGGAATTGACACTCACCTGATGTGCCTCGACGCCCGCCTCGTGCAGGGCGCGCTTGCCGAAGATGGTCTGGGAGGTGAACTGGTCGCACCAGACGATGGCGCCGTGGCCGCGCTGCAAGGCCGCCTGCAGTCCCTCCTGTCCCTCCAGCCGGATTGTCGGGGCCCATCGGAAGCCGGCAATGTGCGCGGCAAGCTGCAGCCGGCGGCGGTGGCGCGCCGCGAGCAATGCCTCGAACAGCTTGCGCGCGTCGATGCTGCCGCCAAGCACTGCGCGCGTCGCGGCTGCGTAGCCAGGAAATTGCTTGCGCATATGGCGTTTCAGGCGAAGCCTGGACATCCGGTCGCAGATCGACGCCCACCAGCGGATTGGCATTGAAGCCGCAACCAGAAGATAGAAGGCGGCGAGCAGGCTTTCGCGCAAATCCTGGTTCGAGAACCGGCGCACCCTGCCGGGGTGGATGACCTTGCGGCTGAAGAAGCGTACATCCTCTGCCCGTTCCGGAACGAGAATGTCGGCGATGATTTCACTGCGGAAGGTGGCCGCGGATGGCGGCTTGTGGTTGCGGGATTTTGCGAACCACGACAGCCTCATCGGTCCAGCCTGTTGTCCAAGACCGCTTTACTGCGTTGGCATGGACCGTGCAACCTTGCGACGCCGGGCGCCACGCAGAGGCTCAGATTTGCGACGACAGCTCGACCGGGAAATCGTCGTTGTCGGCATCGCGCATGGCGGCGAGGCTTCTGTTATCCAGCACCTCGGCGATCGCCTGGCGCACTTCCAGCATCATGTGCCGGACCTGGCAGGTCGCCTCGTCGCAATCCTCGCAGCGCTGGTACTGCGTGCGGCTGGCGCAAGGTATCGGCGCCAGCGGCCCGTCCAGCACGCGAACGACATGGCCGATCTTGATCTCGGAGGCCGGGCGGGCAAGCCGATAGCCGCCTTCCTTGCCCTTGCGGCTCAGGACGAAGCCGGCATTGCGCAATTCGCCGAGAATGGCATCGAGGAATTTCTTCGGGATGTTGTTGGCGACGGCGATGTCGTTGACGAAGGCCAATTGGCCCGCCGGCAGGCCGGACAGATGCACGAGGGCCTTGAGGCCGTACTTGCCTTTTTTTGTCAGCATGCCCGAGTCAACCCTTGAAGCCCCAACCACCCCGCATCTGGCGGCTGTTTGTGTGCAAATAATGACGGTTTCGCCGTGCGATGGCATTTCGCGAAAACAAGACACCAAATGGCACGTTAGGCATAAACGCGTTGATTCTTTGTAACGTTTTGCCGGGATGGCGCCGTATTTGTCATGGCCGATGGCAAAAACGAAGAAAGCCGGCTCATTGCCGGCTTTCCCTTAGCTGTTCTTTGTATGCTGTAGCCGTCAGCGGCTGCCATAGGCCTGGTCGAGCAGGCCGCCGGCGGCGAAATGCTCTTTCTGGATCTTGTCCCAGCCACCGAAGACGTCTTCCACCGTCAGCAGGCGTACCTCCGGGAAATCGGCTTTGTATTTGGCGGCGACGGCAGCGTCACGCACCCGGTTGCCGTTCTGGGCGAGGATGTCCTGGCCTTCGGGTGTGTAGAGGAAATCGAGATAGGTCTTGGCCAGATCGCGCGTGCCGTGCTCGTCGGCGACCTTGTCGACGATCGCTACCGGGAATTCCGCCAGCAGGCTGACCGAGGGCGTGACCTGCTCGAATTTGTCGTCGCCATATTCCTTGCGGATGCCGCGCGTCTCGGACTCGAAGGTGATCAGCACGTCGCCGATCTCACGCTGCACGAAGGTGGTGGTCGCGGCGCGGCCGCCCGTGTCGAAGATCGGCACATTGTTGAACAGCTTGGTGATGAACTCTTTCACCTTGGCATCATCGCCCTTGAACGCCTCCTTGGCGTAAGCGGTGGCGGCCAGATAGGTGTAGCGCGCATTGCCCGAGGTTTTGGGGTTGGGGAAGATCACCTGCACGTCGTCGCGCACCAGATCGTTCCAGTCCTTGATGTGCTTGGGGTTGCCGGCGCGAACAAGGAAGGAAGGCAGCGAATAGAAGGGCGAGGCGTTGTTGGGAAAGTCCTTCTGCCAGTCGGCGGAGACGAACCCCTTCTTGACCAGGAAATCGACGTCGGTGACCTGATTGAAGGTGACGACATCGGCGCCCAGCCCTTCGGCGATGGCGCGCGCCTGCGCCGAGGTGCCGGCATGCGACTGGTCGACGGTGACGCCCGGATGCCCGGCGATGAAGGCCTTGTTGACCTGAACGAACAGTTCGCGGCCGACATCATAGGAGGCGTTGAGCAGCTTGTCGGCCGACCAAGCTTGGGAGGATGCGAGGATCAGGCCGGCAACGGTGGCAATGCCGAGGAAAAATCGCTTCATGAAAAAGGCTCCGGATGCAATGCGTTATGGCTCGACCATAGCCGTGGCGCAGGGGGCGGGGCGAGGCATGGGGGATGGCTCCGCGACCTTGCCGCGAGAAAAGATATAGCCAACACAACGGTTCCTTAGAATTCTGTTCCAGACTTCGGCCTGCGTTTTTCTGTTGCTTGCCTGGAGCTGCTGTTTGGCATATACATATGGCATATACAAACGGAGGCAGTCATGCCCCAACATCGCCACACTGCAACGCCGCCACCGAAGGAGGCGAAACTGTTCCGCAACAACCGCAGCCAGGCGGTGCGCATTCCTGTCGAATTCGAGCTCCCTGGCGACAGGGTTCTGATCAGCCGTGAAGGCGACCGCCTGATCATTGAGCCGGTCCGCAAACCCGGCCTTGCCGCGCTGCTCGCCCAATGGGCGAAAGAGGCGCCGCTTGGTCCTGAGGACGACTTTCCCGAGATCGACGATGCGCCTGTCGAAGCCGAGGACATTTTTTGATGCGGTTCATGCTGGATACGAACATCATCAGCGACATGATCCGGAACCCGGCCGGCAAGGCTGCCAGTGCAATGGTGCGCGAGGGAGACGCCGCTGTGTGTACCAGCATCGTCGTCGCCTCTGAATTGCGGTATGGCTGCGCCAGGAAAGGCTCGGCCAAGCTGCTCAAGAAGGTCGAGGACCTGCTGGCTGAAATCCCTGTCTTGCCGCTCGATGTGCCGGTGGATGCCGAGTACGGCGCGCTTCGCACCGAGCTGGAGGCCGTTGGCCAACCCATTGGCCACAATGACCTTTTTATTGCCGCTCACGCCTGCGTATTAGGCGCCATTTTGGTGACGGCCAACATCGGGGAGTTCACCCGGATACGGAAGCTGAAGGTCGAGAACTGGCTGGAATAGCGCCGACCTCGAGATCAAGCCGCCGGAAACAGCTTCCAGCGGCCGGGTCGGAACGCCACCCGGCTTTTCTGCGCGGCGGGATGGCCGACCGGCAGCTCGATCTCGACCCGCTGGCGCTCGCCGCCGATTTCAAGTTCGACGCGCCGTGTTCCGGCGACGCGGCGGCTGGCGGCGACCGTGCCGGCGATGCAGCCGCTGCAGCCGTCGAGCAGTTCGACATCGTGCGGACGGAAATAGAGCGTCGCGTCACCCTCGGGCGCGTGTGGTGCGGACAGCCCGATCGGGCGATCAGCGAGCCAGATCTCGCCATTCTCGACCTTGACCGGAAGCGAGCTCGATTCGCCAATGAAGCCATAGACGAAGGGTGAGTTTGGCGTGTCGTAGATATCGTCGGCGGTGCCGACCTGCTCGATGCGGCCCTGGCTCATCACCACGACGCGATCGGCGAGTTCCAGCGCCTCTTCCTGGTCGTGGGTAACGAAGACGGTGGTGTGGCCGGTGCGGTCATGGATCTCGCGCAGCCAGCGGCGCAGTTCACGGCGCACCTGCGCATCGAGCGCGCCGAACGGCTCGTCGAGCAGCAGCACCTTGGGTTCGATCGCCATGGCGCGCGCCAGTGCGACACGTTGGCGCTGGCCTCCGGAGAGCTGTGCCGGATAGCGTTTCTCCAGTCCGGAAAGCTGGACGAGATCGAGAAGCTCGGAGGCGCGGCGGCGGATTTCCTGCGCCGGCGGCCGCGAGGACCCATGCCGGACTTTCAGGCCGAAGCCGATATTGTCGGCCACGGTCATGTGCCGGAACAGCGCGTAGTGCTGGAAGACGAAGCCGACATTGCGCTCCTGGATCGACTTCTGCGAGGCGTCCTCGTCGCCGAAGAAGATTTTTCCACGGGTCGGCCGCTCCAGCCCGGCGATCAGCCTGAGCAGCGTCGTCTTGCCGGAGCCGGACGGCCCCAGCAAGGCGATCAGTTCGCCCGATTTGATATCAAGCGACACGTCGTGGAGCGCCGGAAACCGCTCGAACTCCTTGCGCACATTGGCAACGCGAACTTCCATACAAATCCCTCTGTCAGTGTCCGCGCGTCGCGGCGAGTTCGGCGCCGTAGCGCATCTCGAGCAGTGTTTTCAAGACCAGCGTGACGAGCGCCAGCCCGGCAAGCAATGAGGCGACGGCAAAAGCGCCGACCGCGTTGTACTCGTTGTAGAGGATTTCGACATGCAGCGGCATGGTGTTGGTCAGGCCGCGTATATGGCCCGACACCACCGACACGGCGCCGAATTCGCCCATGGCCCGGGCGTTGCACAGGAGCACGCCGTAAAGCAGTCCCCATTTGACGTTGGGCAAGGTCACATACCAGAAGGTCTGCCAGCCATTGGCGCCGAGCGAAAGGGCGGCCTCCTCATCGCCATTGCCCTGTTCCTGCATCAGCGGGATCAGTTCGCGGGCGACAAACGGGAAGGTGACGAAGACGGTGGCCAGCACAATGCCTGGCACGGCGAACAGGATCTGGATGCCGTGTGCCTTCAGCCACTCGCCGAGCAACCCTTGAGCGCCGAACAGCAGCACATAGACCAGGCCTGAAATGACCGGCGAGACCGAGAAGGGCAGGTCGATCAGCGTGGTGAGAAACGCCTTGCCCTTGAACTCGAACTTGGCGATGGCCCAGGCGGCGGAGATGCCGAAGACGACATTGAGCGGCACCGAGATCGCAGCGACAAGCAGCGTCAGGTGGATGGCCGAACGTGCGTCCGGTTCGCCCAATGCTTGCGTATAGGCACCGACGCCTTTCGCCAGCGCCTCGTGGAAGACGATGATCAGCGGCAGGAGCAGGAAGACGCCGAGGAAAGCGAAAGCGATGGCCATCAGCACGGCCTGTGCCGGCCGGCTTTCGGTCACCGCCGCCGAGCGGCTCTCATGATACGGTTCGTAGGATTTGATTTCGGGATCAGCCATAGCGCTTGCGGCTCCATGTCTGCACGAGATTGACCACCAGAAGCATGACGAACGACAGCGCCAGCATGATCGCAGCGATCGCCGTCGCCGCTGGGTAGTTGTATTCCTCCAGCCGGATGACGATCAGAAGCGGCGCGATCTCGGATTTGTAAGGCAGATTGCCGGCAATGAAGATGACCGAGCCGTATTCGCCGACGCCACGCGCGAAGGCCAGCGAAAAGCCGGTGATGATGGCCGGCGCCAGGCCTGGAAACAGCACGCGGGTGATGATCTGGAAGCGGCTGGCGCCAAGCGTGGCGGCGGCTTCCTCCACCTCCTTGTCGATCTCTTCCATGATCGGCTGCACGGTGCGCACGACGAAGGGCAGACCGATGAAGACAAGTGCGACGACGATGCCGAGCGGCGTGTAGGCGACCTTGATGCCGAGCGGCATCAGCAATTTGCCGATCCAGCCGTTCGGCGCATAGAGCGTGGTCAGCGCAATGCCGGCCACCGCGGTCGGCAGCGCGAAAGGCAAGTCGACCATGGCATCGACGATGCGGCGGCCCGGAAAGCGGTAGCGCACCAGCACCCAGGCAACCAGCGTGCCGAAGACGACATTGACGGCTGCCGCGAGGAAGGCGGTGCCGAAGCTGATTTCCAACGCATTGATGGTGCGGCGGTCGCTGGCGATCGCCCAGAATTCAGCCCAGCCGAGAGAGGCCGAGCGCCAGACCAGCCCGGAGAGCGGAATGAGGATGATGAGGGTGAGGTAGGCAAGCGAGAAGCCGAGCGTCAATCCGAAACCCGGAATGACACTCGGCTGCCTGAATCGCCACCCCGCCTGCGCGGGTGCTGTGGTCATGGAATTCTGGATTGTCCCTTCTTACTCAACCAGATTTTCGCTGAAGAAGCCATTTGCGAGCTTCTCCGGCACTGCCGAACCTCACTGGGCCGGCTTATAGATCTGGTCGAATATACCACCGTCGCCGAAATGATAAGGCTGGGCCTTCTTCCAGCCGCCGAAAAGCGGGTCGTCGATGGAGATCAGCTTGATATCGGGCGTCTTGGGCAGATCGGCCGGCGCCACCAGTTCGGGCTTGGCCGGGCGATAGTGGTTCTTGGCGATGATCGTCTGGCCTTCCTTGGAATAGAGCCAGCCGAGATAGGCTTCGGCCACCTTGCGCGTGCCCTTGGCATCGACATTGGCGTCGACGATCGCAACCGGCGGTTCGGCCAGGATCGACGTCGGCGGATAAACGATCTCAAAATTGTCGGCGCCGAATTCATCGAGTGCCAGATAGGCGTCGTTTTCCCAGCCGATCAGCACGTCGCCGATGCCCTTTTGCGCGAAGGTGACGGTCGAGCCGCGCGCGCCAGTGTCGAGAACCGGGGCGTTGGCGTAGAGCTTGCCGACAAATTCCTTGGTCTTGGCTTCGTCGCCGCCATCGTTGGCGTTGGCGTAGGCCCAGGCCGCGAGATAATTCCAGCGGGCGCCGCCGGAGGTCTTCGGGTTGGGCGTGATCACCTGGGTGCCGTCCTTGATCAGGTCGCTCCAGTCGTGGATGCCCTTGGGATTGCCCTTGCGGACCAGGAAGATGATGGTCGAGGTGTAAGGCGCGGAATTGTTTTCGAATTTCTTGCGCCAGTCGGGATTGATCTTCTTCGATTTGGAGACGATGGCGTTGATATCGCCCTCGAGTGCCAGCGTCACCACGTCGGCGTCGAGGCCGTCGATCACTGCACGCGCCTGGGCGCCCGATCCGCCATGCGACTGCTGGATGGTCACCGTCTCGCCGGTCTCGGCTTTCCAGTGGGCGGCGAAGGCCTCGTCATAGGCCTTGTAGAGCTCACGCGTCGGATCGTAGGACACGTTGAGGATGGTGGTGTCGGCGAACGCGAAACCGAGCGTGCCGAACTGGACAGATGTGGCGACCAGTGCGCCGAGCAGTTTCCGGAAATGAGGTTTGGTCATTTCTGCCTCCGTTGAACCCGCGCCAAATCTAGCGAATTGATAGAAATTAGATGCATCGAATGTTGCCTTTTTTGCCCTCCTGAAGAAAATCTTGGACGATCTTCCGTTGCGCGGGGAAATATTTTCCTCGCTGGCGCTCGGCGCGGATTCGAGGTCTATCTAGAGACGCGCGATGCCGAGGCAAGGTCGTTTCGGGCTTGGTCCGGCAGTTACTCGGCGCTCACCGGGAAATCGAAGCGCTGCTTTGGAAAGGGCTCGTGCTCGAGCGTAAAATGCCACCATTCGCGGGCATAGTTCCTGAAACCGCCGGCAAGCATGGTCTCGACGAGCAACTTGCGGTTTGCTGCCGCTTGACTGCCGGGCGGGCGGTGCGCCGTCTCGCTCATCGGATCGAAACAGTCGAAGCCGGTACCGAAGTCGAGCGTAGCGGCATCGATGGCGCCACAAGCCGGCTTGGAGGCGGATGGACCGTCGGTCCTCGCAATCGCGACATCGACGGTCGAGCCGCGCGAATGGGTCGACAGTTCGCCGACATAGCCCTTGGCGATGAGGTCGCCACGCCGAACCCTGGGGTGCCATTGCGGATCGGGCGGTCCGCCTTTGCGTGTCCATTCGCCCATGTCGGCGACGGCACGGGCAGGGCGGTAGCAGTCGAACACGACTAGCGTCAGGCCTCGAGCGGTGATTGCCTGCTGGATGCCGGCAAGTGCTTGCGCCGCCTGCAAGGTGAGAATGCAGATCGGTGCGTCGTAGCCTTTCACCTTGCGATGCAGGAAATTACCGGTGCCAGCGTAGCGGATATCCTGGCGGATCGACGGGGCGATATCGGCGAGGCGGACGAAGCCGGCGGGGAGGGGGTCGGCATATGCCTGCAAAACGGGAACGACAGCCGTCAGCGCGTAAAAGCCAACGCGCAGAATCGCCTGGCGCACTCTATTCAACAAACACTTTCACGCTTGCCGCTCGCCCGACCGCGTCGATGACGGTCAACGTCGAATAGCCAGCACCGTCCGGTTGCCATGTCGCGGTGCGGCGGCGGTCGAGGCCAACCAGCGGCTTGCCGTTGGCCAGCCAGCGGAACGGTGCACGGCCGCCTTGCAGTTTCAGCACCAGCGGCGTGGCGTCGGCGGAATTCGTGGCAAGGTCGACGCGGGCGCCATCCGGCGGGAAGATGATGGTTGGCGCGGGTTCGGTCGGTGTCGCCTGCACCAGCCCGTCCGCGCCGGCGCCGAAGCGCGCGAGCGTCACCGGCAGGTCCTCGCGCTTGGGGGTGAAGGCGCCTGGCGGCTTGCCCGGCAGCGGCACGGTGGCCAGGCCCGAACGGACGAAGCCCTCGAACAGGATGGGAGCGGCCGAGACATAGCCGGATAGGCCCGGCACGGCGCTGGCGTCGGGACGCCCGACCCAGACACCCAAGACATAGCGGCCGTCAAAGCCGACCGACCAGGCGTCGCGGTAGCCGTA
Source organism: Mesorhizobium sp. CNPSo 4671 (assembly GCF_057784245.1). NCBI lineage: Bacteria > Pseudomonadati > Pseudomonadota > Alphaproteobacteria > Hyphomicrobiales > Phyllobacteriaceae > Mesorhizobium > Mesorhizobium sp. CNPSo 4671. Next base: position 205,647 of record NZ_JBWLUW010000003.1, read on the forward strand.
GGACGTGCCGGTCTTGTAGGCGATGCCGCGCTGCAAGGCGCCCTCCGGCGGTTTCACCCCCGAGAGGATGTCGATGATCTGCCAGTTCGCCTGGTCGTTGAGGATGGTGGCGGTGGTGCGTTCGGCATTGGCGGGCTCGGTGCCGTCATGCAGCGTGTGCGTCTTGCCGCCATTGGCGAGGCCCGTATAGAGCTGGACGAGGTCGCGCAGTGTGACGCCAACGCCGCCGAGGCCGATGGCCAGGCCGGGCGCTTCGTTGATCGGCAGGATCGGGTTGACGCCGGCCTGGCGGAAGCGCGCGGTCAGCCGCGCCGGACCGACGGCGTCGAGCACGCGGATCGCCGGCACGTTGAGCGACAATTGCAGCGCCTGGCGGATCGAGACATCGCCCTGGTAGCCCATGTCGAAATTCTTTGGCCGGTAGCCGCCGAAATCGACCGGGCTGTCCTCGATCAGCGTTTCCTGCGCCACTAGCCCCTGTTCAAAGGCGAGGCCATAGATGAACGGTTTCAGCGTCGAGCCGGGCGAGCGCACGATCTTGGTCATGTCGATCCAGCCGGAACGGCTGGCGTCGAAGAAATTGGCCGAGCCGACTTCGCCCAGAATGTCGCCGGTGCGCGAGTCGGCCAGCACCATGGCGACCGACAGACGCGGCCCAAGCTTGGTTGCGGCGTCGCGCGCCACTTGTTCCAGGCCTTCCTGGACGCTCTTGCGGATGGTCAGTTTGAGCGGCTGGCCGGGAACGGCCCTGGGCAGCATCGCATAGGCGGCGTGCGCGGCGAGCGCCGGCAAGGTGCGGCGCAGACCAGACACATCGTCAAGGGCGGCGCGCGCCGCCTCGCGTTCGCCAATCAGACCCGAGGAAACCATGCGGGTCAGTACGCGGTCGCGGGCGGCGTGGGCGATTTCGAGGTTGCGGTCGGGCCGGCGCTTTTCCGGCAATTGGGGCAAGGCGACGAGCAAAGCGGCTTCGGAAACGGTGAGCCGTTTCGGCTCCTTGCCGAAATAGGCGAGTGAAGCCGCACGCACGCCTTCGAGGTTACCGCCATAGGGGGCCAGCGTGAGATAGCGCTCGAGGATCTCATTCTTCGACAGCCGCCGCTCGATCTGGATGGCGCGCAGTATCTGCTTGATCTTGGAGCCGAGGCTGCGGCTTTCGCGCGGCTCGATGAGGCGGGCAAGCTGCATCGACAGCGTCGAGCCGCCGGAGACGATGTGGCCACTGGTGGCGAACTGGCCGGCAGCGCGGCAAATCGCCAGCACGTCGACGCCCTGATGATCCCAGAAGCGCTTGTCCTCATAGGTGACCAGCATATCGACGAACTGCTTGTCGACCTGGTCGAGCCGGGTTTCGAGCCGCCAGTAGCCATCAGGCGTGGCGAAGGCGCGCAACAGCTGGCCGTCGCGGTCCTGGACTTCGGTGGAGACCGTGAGTTCCGCCGGCAAAGGGGGCGGGAAGGCGCGGTCGAGTTCCCACAGGGTAGCTGTGGCGACCGCCGCAAAACCCACCAGGGAGGCGGCGGCGATACCTGCTCGACGGAGAAATTTTCTGGAGAGCATGGCGCTGCCCCTCATCCGCCTGCCCGTCCTCCGCAGCAGCTGCGCTGCAGCTGCGGAGGGTGGACCGGCACCTTCTCCCCGTTGAACGAGGAGAAGGCAACTGTTGCGGGCATCGGCGTGTTCATCTTCGCCAAGGCACCTTACGGCGCCTTGATCTCCATCATGCCGGTGGCGGTGCGGGCCGAGAATTGCGGCCGGTACATGTCTTCCACCGTTGCCGCCGGGTGAGCATAGGTGCCCGGCGTCACGGCGCGCACGACATAGGCGAGCGTCAGATTGTGGTCGTGGTCGCCGTCGGCCGGGTTGAACGCCGCGACGAAACGGTCGTCGCGGAATTCGAGATGGGCGGCGTCAGTCTGTGCCAGCCAGGAGAAGTTCGTCAATTGGGCGCTGGAGACCAGGCCCGGATTGTCGATCTCGAAGCCGGCCGGCAACAGGTCGGTAACCAGCAGGCGCGACGGCCAGCTGTTCTGTTCGGTGACCTTGAGCACGACGACATAGCGTTCGTTCTGGGTGGCCTCCGTCACATTGGCTTCGGTGCCATCGAGCTTGTAGTAGGTGCGGTCGATGGTGAAGCCGTCACCGCCGGCCGGCAAGGGCTGGATCGGCGACGCCACGGTGGTGACGACGGCCTGCAGCGGGGTCTTGCCGGTGTTGGCGATTTCGAGCGGGCTGTCAACGAGTTCGGAACCGTTGACCTGGTTGGAATAGCCGCCCGAATGCGGCGCGCCATTGACGGTCAGCGTGATCGAGTCATTGCCTTCCTTCAGCGCGCGAGCCGCCAGCAGCATCCAGGAATCGTCCTGGGTGCTGGTCCAGCGCACTTCGGCGCGTTCCCTGGTCACCAGCTTGATCAGTTCCGGCACGATCGACGAAACCGGCTTCGATTCCGCCGCCAGCGACAGCATCGCCGCGCCGTCACGCAGCGCCGAGCCGTAATCGGAGCGGTACCAGTCGTAGTCGGTCTGCGACTTGGCGAGCTGCAGCGCGGTCTTGAACGTCGCCTCCGAGCGCTGAGTGTCGCCATAGAGCGCAAGACTCGCCGCCAGCTGGGCAACGGCCATCGGACTCGAGAAGGCTTCGAGCTGGGTGTCGGCATAGTAGCGCAGATCGCCGATCGAGGCCTTCTTGTTGCGGGCCAGAACGTAGAGGGCGTAGGCGATCTCGCTGCCGCGGTCCTGGACGCTCTGGTCGTAGCCGAGCGAGTTCTGCAGATTGCTCAGCGCCTGGTTCATGGCAAGCGCCGGCACGTCGTATTTCTGCTCGCGCGCCCTGGTCAGGAACTCGCTGACATAGGCATCGAGCCACAGATCGCCGGAACCCGGACCCCACAGGCCGAAGCTGCCGCTCGAGGACTGGTAGCTCAGCACCTTGTAGATGGCATCCTGGATACGGCCATGCAGGTCGGGATCGCTTTCCATGCCGATGCCCGACGCCATCTCGTTGACATAGAGGAGCGGCATGGCGCGACTGGTCGTCTGTTCGGCGCAACCATAGGGGTAGCGGTCGAGCGTCATCAGCAGTGACGGAACGTCGAAGGCCGCCGCCTGCGAAACGCCGACGCTGACGGAAGCGCCTTCCAGCAGGCTTGCCGCAAGCAGTTCCTTGTCGACGCGTAGCGCGCCGCCATTGCCCTTGAGGTCGACCACAAGCCGCGTGGTGACCGGCAATTGCGCCGGGCGCACCGGCACGTAGAGCGTCTGCTCGACCTTGGTGCCATCGGCATGCGCCAGCTTGATGGTGAGCGAGGCATTGCCAGGCGTCTTGGCGATCAGCGGCACGGTCAGCGTCTGGCGCTTGCCCTGGGCGAGCGTCAGCTTCTGGGGCAGGGGCTTGTCGCCCGTCGACAGGTCGCCTGTCGTGTCGATCGAGAAGGCATAGTCGCCGGCCGGGCCGTCGGTGTCGGCCACGTCGAGCCGCATGACGGCGGCGTCGCCGGGCGCCAGGAAGCGCGGCAGGCCGGCGGTGATGACGACGGGATCGCGCACGATCACGTCCGACTGGGCATGGCCGACCGCATCCTTGGTCCAGGCGACAGCCATGACGCGCACGGTGCCGTTGAACTGCGGGATGTCGAAGTCGATCCGTGCCTTGCCGTCGGCGTCGAGCTGAACGGGACCGGAGAAGAAGGCGACCAGCTTTTCGGTCGGCGGGCTGCCTTGCGCCTGCATGTTGGCGCCGTCACCGCCGGTCCTGAGCTTGCCGGTGGTGCCGAGCGAGCCATCGATCAGGCGGCCATAGATGTCGCGGATCTCCATGCCCAGCATGCGCTGGCCGAAGAACCAGTTCTCCGGGTCCGGCGCCTTGTAGTTGGTCAGGTTGAGGATGCCGACATCGACGGCGGCGACCATGACATAGGCGTTTGTGCCCGGCTGCACGCCGGCCACGGAAACCGGGATCGACAGCTGCTGGCGCGGCATCGTCTTGTCCGGCGGCGTCAACGTGACGGCGAGCTTCTTGGCGCCCGGATCGACCGTCAGCCATTTCACGCCGATGGCGCGGGCCGGCATGCGCGTTTCCTGCGCATCGCCCGGCCGGAACAGGGTGGCGGTGACATAGGCGCCGGCGCCCCAGTCGTCGCCGACCGGGATGTCGACGGTGCTGCCGCCGGCAGGCACCGTTGCCGTGATGGTCTTCAAGAGCTTGTCGGAGCCGATATTGATCAGAAGTTCGCCGGCAAAATGCGGCGAGACCTTCAGCTTGGCCACCTGGCCCGCGGCATAGTTGTCCTTGTCGAGGGCGATTTCCAGGCCGTCAGGCGTTTCGGTGGTGGTGGAGGCGACATACCAGCCGGCGTCGAACTCGTAGCTGGTGGCCGGACCTTCGGGATCGGAGGTTTCGACCTCGAGCCGGTACTGGCCCCAGTCCACCGGCACGGAGACGGTGGCGTCGCCATCGGCGTTGAGGTCGATCTGGCCGTTGGCGATCGACTTGGTCAAGGAGACCGGCTCGTAGTTCCAGGAGTTGTTGTTACGGTACCACTGGTAATTACGTTCGACCTTGACCAGCGTCCACTGCGCGCCTTTCAGCGCCTCGCGCTTGCCGGCCGGATCGACGGCGATCAGGCTGAACTTGGCCGTGCCGCCCTGCGGAACCTCACCATCGGCGAAGTCCGGACGGATGCCGATCATATGGCCCTGCGGGCGGATGCCGATGTTGAGCGAGCGCTCGATGGCGCGGCCGCCGGTTTCGCGCATGCGCACCGTCACCTTGCCGTTGACCAGCTTGGTCGTCGAGGGCAACTGGTCGACCGAGATCGGGAAGGTCGCCTTGCCGTCATCGCCAACCACGGGCAGGTTGGTGAGTGGCGTGACCGTGGGCTCCGCAGACTGCTCGTCAGCGAGGCCGAAGGAGAAGTTGGGGAAGCGATCCCAGTCGCGCGCCGTCGACAGCGTCAGCTCGCCTTCCAGCGCCAGGCCCGCCGCCGGCGCGCCATAGAGGAAGCGGCCGTCAATGTTGATGTTTGCGGTTTCGCCGCGCTCGATTTCCTGCTTGTCGGCCTTCATGTCGAATTCGATGCGATCCGGCACGAAATCCTCGACCAGGAACATCTGGCTGGCGACAGCCGGCTGCTTCGGATCGGTGTAGATCGACACCGACCAGGTGCCGCGCATGGCGTTGGGTTCAAGCGGCAGGTCGACGGCATGGCCACCGGCCGAAGCGCCGTCGCTGACGATGCGGCGGTCCTCGACACCATCGGGCCGTGAGAAGATGAAGGTCAGCGGCAGGTTCTCGACCGCCTTGGCGGCGCCATCGCGGGCAAGGGCCGCGACATGGACATCCTCGCCGGCGCGGTAGATGCCGCGCTCGGTCCAGGCATAGACGTCGAGCGCGCCGGGCGCCGCGCGTCCGGTGACACCGCGGTCGGACAGGTCGAAGCCGGCCTTGGACATGTCGAGGAAGACGAAATCATTGTCGCCCTGCTTGGCCATCAGCACGGCCGGCACCATGCCGCCGTCGCCGCGCGTCAGGCCGGGATTGAAGACGGCGTGGCCATCGGCATCCGACGTCGCGGTGCCGAGAACCTCGTTGTTCCTGGCAACCAGTGTCAGTTCGGCGCCGGCAATTGGCTTGGCGGAGCCCAGCGAACGGGCGAAGACATTGAGCCCGTCCTGGCCGGTATAGGTCGACAGGCCGATGTCGGAGACGACGAACCACTGTGTGGCCATCTGACCGTAATCGTCGCTCTTGTCGTTGACGGCCTGGGCGGTCAGCACATAGACGCCGGGCTTGCGCTGCGGCAGGGCCTGGTCGACCGGGAAGGAGGTGGTGACCTCCTTGTTAAGGTCGTTGACGATGTCGAGCTGGCCCTGCCAGACCGGTGCGCCCATCTGCTCGGAAATGTTGGAGATGTCGTAGCCGTCGAGCTGGTGCAGGAACTGGTAGCCCGACAGAAGCTGCGCCAGCGAACGGTCGCCGATGCGATAGAGCTTCATCTCGGCGGCGTTCATGTTGACGGTAACGACCGGAATGCCGCGGCGCGCGCCGGCCGGCAGCACGAAACTGTCGCCGGTGAAGCGGGCGGACGGGGCGCGGTCCTGTACATAGATCGACAGCACCACGGGAGCGGCGGTCACTTCGCCGATGGCCGCCGGCAAGCCGGCCCGGAAGGTGACATCGTAATGCTGGCCGTGTTCGAGCCCTTCGACGCAGATCTGCTTGTCCTTGGCCTCGACGCCCTTCGGCGGCGCGTTGTCGACGGTCACGAACTGCGCATAGTCGACGCCGGTCTTGACCAGTTCCTCGGAGAATTGCGCGCAGATGCGCGGCGCGCTGGTGTCGGCGTCGACACTGTGGTCGATGACACGGAAACCCTTGCGGGCCTTGAGGTCCGCATAGTCGGCCTGCACGGCCGGCGACGTCACCAGCGCAAGGCTCGCCTCATAGGCCTGCAAGGCCGGGCGGTAGAGATCGCGCTTGTCGAGGCCGGCGCCAAGCAGCGCCAGCACGTCCGCGCGCGTCTTGGTGGTGCGCAAGAGCTTATAGGCGTTGAAAGCGGCCGAAGTGGCGTTCATCGGCAAGGTGGACGCTTCGGAGGTGTTGGCGGCGGGCTGCACGGCCAGCGTTTCACGCGCCAGATTGAGCCAGAGCTGGCCATCGTCGGGCATCACCGAGACCGCGGCCTCGTATTTCTGCATCGCGGAGCGATGGTCGCCCGTCAGCATGGCCTGTTCGGCGGAGCTGATCAGGGCCGCCATGCCTTCGGTCGGTTTGTCAAAGGCCGGGCCAAGCAGCCTGTTGCGGTATTGCTGGGCCTGATCGGCCATCCAGTTGGGGAAGAAGGCGAGTTCCGGCGGGGCGCCGATATCGGGATCGCCGTCGATGTTGACGATCTTGCCGGCGATCGCGCCGCTGAACGGTTTCAGCTGATTGTAGTCGGATTTGAGAAAGCACCATTTGGCCTTGGTGTTGTAGGTAAAAGCGCGGCAGGCCGGATCGCCAAGGCATGTCGTCTTGCACTGGTCGAGGGTGACATTCTGGTCGGATCGGAGATCAAAGCCGAAATAGTCGGAATTGTCCGTCGTTGCGATTCGCCGGGCCTCGGCCGCCTGCGCGACGCCGTTCCAGGCTAAGACGTTGGCCCAGGCGAAGAAGAGAAGGATCAGGATCGACAGACCACGAGCCGCGCGCATTGCCATAACACCCTCCAGACAATTGCAGACGTCCAGGCATGTTCAAGCTTCAGTCAAGCTTGTCAACACAGGACGCGGCAGGGTTCCGCCTGCCAACGGTTTCCTTTCCGGCCGATGACCGGTAGTACCTCCATAGGACAGGGGATCACGCATTCTTGCGGCGACGCAAAAGGTGTGAATTCCAAGCCCGTCCTATTTCAGACAATTGGATTGTGGCCCCTTTACGAGCGCTTCAGAACTTCATTCCAATTTTAGTTTTGTAACCTAGGTTGTCTTAATGCCGGCGCATGAAGAGCAGATGTCAGGAGGGACCGCGCCAGGGCGCGCTCTTCCGCGCGCCCTGCTCTTGGCCATGATGTGCGCGACCGCGCTGGTTGCCGAATCACAGCCTGCGGCTGCTTTCGAGCTTTTCGGCATCAAGCTGTGGGGATCGTCCAACGACGAGGACGCCGACATCGTCGATCCGCTGCGCTATGCCGTGACCATCACGGCGCCCGATGCCGACAAGGACCTTATCAAGAAGCTTGAAAACGCCTCGGCGCTGAAAAGCGACGAGGACCGCCCGGTTTCGGGCTCGCTCGGGCTGATGGCCAAGGCGCGCAGCGACCGTGAACAGCTGGTCGCGGCCCTTTACGCCGATGCCCGTTACGAGGGCGTGGTCACCATCACCATCGACGGCAAGCCGATCGACGAATTGCCGCCGGACGCCGAATTCAAAGGGCCGCAGCCCATTCCGGTGGCGATCAATATCGCCGCCGGTCCCAAATTCACGCTTGGCACGATCAGGCTGGAAGGCGACGCGGCGGGGCTGATGAGCGCCGACTATGGCCTGATATCGGGTGGCGACGCCGGGTCCGGCGCGGTGCTCAAGGCCGAGGCGCTGATCGTGCGGACGCTGAAGGAGCAGGGCAGGCCGTTGGCCAAGGTGACCGATCGGCAGATCGTCGCCGACCATGCCACCTCGACGCTCGACGTGACGTTGACGGTCGCCGCCGGGCCGGTCGCCGGCTATGGCGCAACCACGGTGGAAGGCACGGAGAAGGTCGACCGCGACTTCACCGAATACATGACCGGGTTGAAACGCGGCAAGCAGTACTCGCCGCAGGAGATTAGCGACGCGCGTGACAGGCTGCTGGCGCTGGAGGTCTTCAACAGCGTGACGTTCAAGGAAGCCGACAAGCTCGACGCCGACGGCAACATTCCGATCGGCGTCCAGGTCAGCGAACGCAAGCCGCGCTATTTCGGGCTGGGCGGCACCTTCTCGAATACCGAAGGCCTTGGTCTGGAAGGTTATTGGGGGCACCGCAATCTGTTTGGTCACGCGGAAAAGCTGCGCATCGACGGCGCCATCAGCGGTATCGGCAACAACAATCTGTCCGAGCTGAACTACAATGCCGGCATCATGTTCGAGAAACCCGGCGTGATCGGGCCGGCATCGAAGTTCTTTGCCAGTGTGAAGACCGTGCTCGAGCATCCGGACGCGTACGACCATTTCTCGGTGAAGGGCAGCACCGGCCTGTCTTACGAACTGGACAAGAAGCAGACCGTGTCGGCCGAAGTGGCGCTCGACTATTCCAGGATCACGGATGCCTTCGGCAAGCACACCTATCTGATCGCCAGCATTCCGCTGCAATATGTCTACGACAACAGGGACAGCAGGCTGAACCCGACCAGCGGCTTCCGGGTGCTGGCCTATGCCGAGCCGAGCTACGACATCATGAGTGGTGCTGCCTTCCTCAAGCTGAAGGGCGAGGGATCGGCCTATCAGTCGCTGGATACGGCCTCGAAATTCGTGCTGGCCGAGCGCGTCGCCGCCGGCTCGATCGTCGGCACCGGGCTGGAGAACGTTCCGGCGGACCGGCGTTTCTACTCCGGCGGTGGCGGTTCGGTGCGCGGCTATGCCTATCAGGGCATCGGCCCCAAGGACTTCACCGGCCAGCCGATCGGCGGCCTGTCCTTCTTCGAGACCTCGGTCGAAATGCGTATCGCCGTCACCGACACGATCGGCATCGTGCCGTTCCTCGATGCCGGCACGGTGTCGACCAGGTCGGTTCCCAATTTCTCCGACGTCAAGGTCGGTGCCGGCGTCGGCCTGCGCTACGTGACGCCGTTCGGCCCGCTGCGCATCGATGCCGCCGTGCCGCTCAACCGCGATCCCAGTGATCCGCATTTCGGCATCTATGCCGGCATCGGACAGGCATTTTGACATGAAGACGGTCCGGCGCATCCTTCGCATTCTTCTTTACACGCTGCTGATCGCGGTCGCGGGCGCGATTGGCGCACTGGTTGTGCTGACCAAGACCGAGCGCGGACGCGACAATCTCGCCGGCATCATTTCGCGGCTGGCCTCCAACGACGACCGCAAGGTCACCGTCAGTGGCATTGACGGCATCTGGTCGGGCGCGCTCAGCGTCGATCATGTGGTGCTGGAAGACCGCCAGGGCGCCTGGCTGGTGGCACGCAAGGTCGCCGTCGACTGGTCGCCGCTTTCGCTTTTGTCGAAAAGCTTCTCCGCCGACCGCATCGCGGCCGAGCGCATCGAACTGGCACGCCTGCCGGTGGCCGGCACGCAGCCGCCGGCGCCGAGTGGCGGCGCGACGACGCTGCCGGTTTCCATCGACATCAGAGAGATCGACCTGCCGGAAATCGCCCTTGGCCAGCAGCTGGCCGGCAGCGGCATCGCCGAACTCGCCGCCAAGGGAATGCTCAAGGCCGATGCCGCGCCGCTGGCGGTCGAAACGACGCTCAACGTCACCCGCCATGACGGCAAGCAAGGCAATGTCGACGCCAAGATCCACTTCGCGCCGGATGACAACAGGCTCGACCTCGACCTCAAGGCGTCGGAGCCGGCAGGCGGCATCATCGCCAATCTGCTCAAGCTGCCCGACACGCCGCCGGTCGACATAGCCGTCTCCGGCACGGGACCGCTTGCCAACTGGAACGGCATTGCCACATTCATGGTCGACGGCAAGATCGTCACGCAGCTGACGGGCCGTCATCAACTCACCGACAAGGGCAATCACGTCGAGGCCAAAGGCGACGGCCAGTTCGCGCCTTTCCTGCCGGAAAATCTGCGGCCGCTGTTTGCCGGCAAGACCAGCTTCGATGTCGCCGGCACCGCCACGACAGCTGGCGGCATCAGTGTCGACCGGGCCAGCATCGAAAGCGATGCCATCCATGGTACTGCGACCGGCATAGCCGACCCGGCCGGCGCCAGCGATTTGTCGGTTGAAATTGCCGCCAAAGGCGCACCTGTGCCGATCACCGTGGGCAATGCAGCACAGCCGATCACGGTGGTTATCCGGAACATCACCGCCCGCGCCTTTGGCGACGGCAAGGCGCCGATCATCGACATCGGTGCCTCGCTGGTTTCGGTGGTGGCGGGCGGCACCCAGCTCAACGATCTTGCGGCGCAGATCCATTCCGACGGCTTCGACATCCAGAACCGCGCCGGGCCGTTTGCCGTCAAGCTGACCGCGGGTGGCCTGAAGACCGACGTGGCGACGCTAGCGCCGCTGATCACCGGCAAGGTCGACGTCGACCTCGGGGGATCGCTGAGCAAGGACGCCATCGCAATAGACCAGGGCACGCTGCGCTCCGATGCGCTCAACGCTTCGCTGACCATGACGGTGGCGCTCGCCGACCTGTCGATGCAACTCAAGATGAATGCCGACGCCGTGTCGACCGCCTTGCCGCCGCAGATCAGCTCGGTGCTCGGCGAGCGGGTGAAATTCTCGGCCGCCGCGACGCGCGATCCGCAGGGGGCCTTTGCCGCCAATTCGATCTCGTTGACCTCCGGTTCGCTGAGCGCCAGCGGCACCGCCAGCGCGCAGGGCAGCGACATCCAGGCCGACATCAAGGGTACGCTGGGCGACGTTTCGGTGCTGTCGCCGATGGTGGGCGTGCCGGTTGCCGGCGGTGTCGATTTCGCGCTGTCGGCAAGCGGCCCACGCTCGGCTCCGGATTTCACCGTCTCCGCCGACAGCGACAGCCTGACGGCCTCGGGCCGGACGGTGAAGGCGATCAAGCTGACGGCAAGCGGCAAGGCCGACATAGCCAGCCCTTCGGCCGATGTTTCGCTGACCGGTGCCGTCAACGACCAGCCGCTCGACGTCAAGGCGGCGCTGGTGACGAGCGAGGGCAAGCGCTCGATCAAAGGTTTCCTGGTCTCGCTGGGCGACAACAAGGTCTCGGGCGACCTGGCGCTGGATGACAAGTTCATGCCGCTCGGCACGTTGACGCTGGCGGCACCGGCAATCGACCAGTTGGCGGCACTCGCCGGCCAGCAGGTGACGGGTGACATCAACGGCACCATCAACTTCGCCAAGGACGGCGAGGCGCCCTCCGTCACCATCGATGCCAAGAGCACCTCGATCGCGCGCGGCGAGGTGACGGCCAAGACGATCGCCGTCAACGCGCTGATAGCCAACTATCTCAAGGCGCCGGCGATTTCGGGCACCATCAAGGCCGACAGCGTCACCTCGGGCGCCACCGAAGTCAGCGGCATCGGCGTCGACCTGAAGCGCGACGGCGACTGGACCAATTTCACTGGCGGCGCGACGATCGCGGGCATTCCGGCGACAGCGGCCGGCCGGGTCAAGATCGCTCAGGGCACCACCAGTGTCGAGATCGCCTCGGGCGAAGCGACGGTTCGCGGCATCAAGGCGGCAATCGCTGAACCCTCGACCCTGACCATCGCCAATGGCACGACCAGCATCGAAAAACTGGCGCTCGATGTCGGTGGCGGTTCGGTGACGCTGTCTGGCGCCGCTGGCCAGACGCTCGATCTTGCGGCAAAAGTCTCGGCGTTGCCGGCGGCCCTGGCCAATGATTTTGTGGCCGGGCTCGATGCCGCGGGTACGCTCGGTGGCACCGCGCAAGTGACTGGAACGCCGGCCACCCCCGAAGTCCGGTTCGATGCGCAGCTTGCCGGCGCCGAAACCAGCCAGACCCGTCAGGCCGGGCTCGGGCCACTCGCTGTCGATGCGGCCGGCAGCTATACCTTGACTGGCGGAGTCGCCCTCGACCATGCGACGCTGACCGGTGACAAGATCTCCGGCACGGCTTCGGGTACCATCAATCCCAACGGCGCCAGCGATTTTGCGCTGGATCTCACCTCATCCGGCCCCAGCCTGCCGCTGACGGTCGGCAGTGCTGAGAGCCCGGTCAAGATGGAGGTCAAGTCCTTGTCGGCAAAGGTGGCGGGCGAGAGCACGCAGGCCCGCCTGGATGTCTCCGCCATCCTGCCTTCAGTGACCACCAGCCCGGCGAGAGTGGACGGGCTTGTCTTGGTGCTGCATTCGGACGCGTTCGATCTCAAGAATCGTGCCGGACCGGTTTCCGGTACGGTGTCGGTGGACAAGGTCGGTCTCGACAATGCCGCCATCGCACCGCTCATCGCCGGCAAGGTGACGGCCGCGCTGAACGCCCGGCTGACGTCGGACGGCGTCGCCATCGACAGCGGCTCGCTCAAGAGCGATGCGCTGAACAGCCAGGTCGCCGGCCAGGTGTCGTTGCGCGATGGCGCTATCAACCTCACGCTGAGTGCGGATGCCCCGTCATCGGCCTTGCCGGCGGCGGCGCGCGGCATGCTTGGCGAACGCGCGCAGATCAGCGCCACGCTGAAGCGTGACCCCAATGGCAGTATCAATGTCGATGGGCTGAAGCTGGTCTCGGGCGCGCTGACCGCGCAGGGGCAGGCGAGCCTTGCCGACAACAAGCTGGCTGCCGACATCACCGGCGCTCTCGCCGACATCTCGCTGTTGTCCAAAGACGCCAAGGGCGCCATCGCCTTCACAGTGAATGCTCAGGGGCCGGCCATGGCGCCTGACCTGTCGCTGACGGTCAATAGCGATCGGCTGCTGGTGGCGGAGCGCGAGATCACCGGACTGAAGCTCATCGCCACCGGCAAGGCGGATGCCGCCAACCCGGCGGCGAATGTGCAGCTGACCGGCAATGTCGCGGGACAGGCCTTGCAAGGCAGCGCGGTGCTGGCGACGGCGGACGGCAAGAGCGCCATCAACGGCCTGTTGTTGTCGCTGGGCAAGAACAAGATCTCGGGCGATCTGGCGCTTGACGACAAATTCGTGCCTGAGGGCACCATCTCGCTCGACCTGCCCGATATCGGCCCGCTCGCCGCACTGGCGCTGGAAAAGGCGGAGGGCGACGTGCGCGGCACGATCGCCTTCACCAGGAATGGCGCGGCACCCCAGGTCGCCATCAAGGCGGCCACCGCTTCGATCACGCGCGGCGATCTCCGGGCGAAGGCGGTTTCCATCGACGCGCTGATCGCCAACTATCTCGCCGCACCGGTGATCTCGGGCAAGATCCGCGCCGACACTGTCACGTCGGGTGGCACCGTGATCAGCGGCATCGATGTCGATCTTAAGCGCGACGGCGACTGGACCGGCTTTTCCGGTGGCGCCACGGTCAAGGGCATTCCGGCCAAGGCGGCTGGCCGGGTGAAGGTGGCCAACGGCACCACCACCATCGAGCTCGCTTCCGGCCAGGCGACCGTCCAGGGCATCAAGGCGGCCATCGCCCAGGCCTCGACGGTCAGCATCGCCAACGGCACGACAACGCTGGACCGGCTGGTGCTCAACCTTGGCGGCGGCACGGCGACGGTCACCGGCAAGGTCGGGCAGGCGCTCGATATCAATGCGACGCTGGCGAAGGTGCCGATGTCGCTTGCCAACACGTTCTCGCCGGGCCTCGACGCCGCCGGTTCGATTTCCGGCACGGTGAAGGTGACGGGCGCGCCGGCAAACCCTGCAGTTGCCTTCAATATCGATGCGGCAGGCGTGCAGACGTCGCAAACCCGAGGTGCCGGTGTCGGCGCGGTGAGCGTATCCTCCTCCGGCACCTTTGCCGGCAACAAGCTGACTTTCAACGCCAACGTCAGCGACGGCGCCGGCCTTGGCCTCAAGGGCGGCGGCACGGTGACGACGGCGGGCACGCCGGCGCTGGTGCTCGACTTCAATGGCGCCGTACCGTTCGGCCTGCTCAGCCAGAAGCTTGCCGCGCAGGGCCTGGCGCTGACGGGAACGGCCAATGTCAATGTCCAGGTGCGCGGTCCGGCGACATCGCCCGTCATCGGCGGCAGCGTCAACACTTCCGGTGCGCGGCTCGTCGATGCGCGCTCGGGGCTGGCCGTCAACGATCTCACGGCCGACGTCTCGATCGGCGGCGGCGTCGCCAGGATCAACCGGCTGACCGGAACCTTGTCGACGCGCGGCAGCCTGTCGGCCAGCGGCACGGTCGGCATCAACCCGGCGCAAGGTTTTCCGGCCGACCTCTCGATCAAGCTCACCGACGGGCGCTATACGGATGGACGCGTGGTGACCGCCAATCTCGGCGGCGACCTGACGATCAAGGGGCCGCTGACATCGGCACCGGTGGTTGCCGGCACCGTCAATCTCGCCAAGACCGTTATCACGGTTCCGGATAAATTGCCCGGCTCGCTCTCGGCTCTGGACGTCAAGCACAAGAACGCGCCCGGCGCCGTCAGGGCGCAGGACAAGGCGCTGCGTCCGGCGACGACATCAGGCAAGAGCGGCGGCAGCGGGCTTGCGCTCGACGTCACTGTCAACGCGCCGAACCAGATCTTCATCCAGGGCAGGGGTGTCGATGCCGAACTCGGCGGCTCGCTCAGGCTGACCGGCCCGGCCTCGTCGCCGCAGGCGGTCGGCACCTTCACCCTGCAGCGCGGCCGGCTGTCGATCCTCGGCAAGCGGCTGACCTTCACCGAAGGCACGGTCGGGTTCTCCGGCTCGCTGGTGCCCTACCTCAACCTGACCGCGACCACGACGACGACCAGCGCCACCGTCACCATCGTGGTGTCGGGCGAGGCGACCAATCCGAAATTCACCTTCTCCTCGGTGCCGGCACTGCCCGAGGACGAGGTGCTGGCGCAACTGATCTTTGGGCGGTCGATGTCGAACCTGTCACCGCTGCAGATCGCGCAACTGGCCGAAGCCGCCGCGCAGCTGGCCGGCGTTGGCGGATCGACCTCGCTGCTTGAAAACCTGCGCAGCGCCATCGGTGTCGACGATCTCGACGTGACGACGGACAGCCAGGGCGGCACGGCGGTCTCGGCCGGCAAATACCTCAACGACCGTACCTATGTGACCATCCAGAAGGGTGACAAACCAGGTTCGGGCAAGGCGACCATCGACCTCAATGTCGGGCGCGGCGTCAAATTGCGTGGCGAGGCGACGGACGCCGGCGAGGCCAAGGGCGGCATCTTCTACGAAAAGGAATATTGAGGGGCTGGCCCTCACCATGGCCGAGACTGGTGCTGTCGTAACTGGTCTAAATGTCTCAGTTTAATCGCCAAAAAGAGATTTAGGCGAAATCTGGGCGCACTAGCAAATTTGCGTCAAGACTGTCGTTATCACGCGAACCGCCCCCCTTCCAAAGTTGCACATTCGCTAACATGTTCCCATCCCACGCTGTCTTTGACATCATGGCGTGGATGCGGAATGTTAAAAGGCGGAAAGCCAACAATGGGAGTTAAGTCATGACGATCTACAAGAGTAATGGCGATCGCGTTCCGGATCACATCCTGGCCATGGCCGAAGAAGCCAAGGCAGGCAATGTGGACCGCCGCGAATTTCTCGCGATGGCCAGTGTTTTCGGCGCCTCGACGGCCATGGCCTACGGCCTGCTCGGCCTCGCCGATCCGACGCCGGCCAAGGCAGAGGACGTGAAGGGCAAGAAAGGCGGCACGCTGAAGGTCGCGCAATGGATCAAGGATCCGAAGGATCCGCGCAAGGCCGACTGGTCGGAAATCGCGGATGCCGAGCGCCAGGCGCTCGAGCCGCTGGTCAAGTACACCACCGAATACACGTTCCGTCCCTATCTCCTGGAAAGCTGGGACGTCAATGACGACGCCACCGAATACACGCTGCATGTGCGCAAGGGCGTCACCTGGAACAACGGCGATGCGTTCACCGCCGACGATGTCATCTTCAACCTGAAGCGCTGGGCCGACAAGAAAGCCGAAGGCAATTCCATGCCCGGCCGCCTCGGCTCGCTGGTCAAGGACGACAAGCTCGACGAAAGCGCAGTGACCAAGAAGGACGATCATACGGTCGTGCTGAAGCTCACCAAGCCCGACATCGCGCTCATCCCGAACATGTGCGACTATCCCGGTCTCATCGTCCACAAGAGCTTCGATGAGAAGGGTGGCGATTTCAAATCCTGCCCGATCGGCACCGGACCGTTCGAACTCGTCTCCTACGATGTCGGCCAGAAGGTGGTCTATAAGCGCCGTGCCGACGACAAGTGGTGGGACGGCGAGGTGTTCCTCGACGGTATCGAGTTCATCGACTACGGCACCGATCCGGCTGCCATGGTCAGTGCCTTCGAAGCCGGCGAAGTGCACACCAACTTCGAGACCTCGGCCGACTACGTGTCGATCCTCGACGGCATGAACCTGGTGAAGTCGGAAGTGGTGACCGCGGCGACCATCGTCTGCCGCACCAACATCAAGAACAAGCCCTACGACAACCAGAAGGTGCGTCAGGCGCTGCAGCTCGGTGTCGACAACGCCGTCGTTCTCCAGCTTGGCTACGGCAATGCCGGCACTGTCGCCGAGAACCACCATGTCTGCGCCATTCATCCGGAATATTTCGAACTGCCGAAGATCAAGCGCGATCCGGCCAAGGCGAAGGCACTGATGGCGGAAGCCGGCCAGGCCGACTTCGAGCACGAACTGATCACTGTCGATGAGGACTGGCACAAGAACACCGGCGACGCCATTGCCGCGCAATTGCGCGACGCTGGCATCAAGGTGAAGCGCACCGTGCTGCCAGGCTCGACGTTCTGGAACGACTGGACGAAGTATCCGCTGTCGATGACCAACTGGAACATGCGCCCGCTCGGCGTCCAGGTTCTGGCCATCGCCTACCGCACCGGCGAAGCCTGGAACGAGGCAGCCTGGTCTAATCCCGACTGGGATGCCAAGCTCAACGCAGCGCTTTCGGTCGCCGATGCCGCCAAGCGCAAGGAGATGATGAAGGATATCGAGCAGATCCTGCAGGATTCCGGCATCATCATCCAGCCGTACTGGCGCAAGCTCTTCAGCCACTCGGTCAAGGCGGTGCAGAACTACAAGATGCATCCGACCTATGAGCACGACTACGGCAAGGTCTGGCTCGACGAGGCCTGATCCGGATCGAAGGGGGAAGGGGCGCCGCCCCTTTCCCCTCGTTCTCTTGCAGCGATCTGAAGCCGCGAGTGTGCACTGCAAAAAAATTGCGGACTCCCCGGACAAGGTCATGCAATAAATCAGGCGCTGATTGCATCCGAGGGCCTGTCTGACAGCCAGCCCGCCGGCAACGGTGGACAAGGCTTGGAGCCGGCTCAAACCCCAACCCCGTCGGCAGGGGGCCGCCATGCTTTCTTTCATTATCAGGCGTCTCGGCACCATGGCATTGACGATGCTGTGCCTGACGATGATCGTCTTCTTCCTGATCAACCTCGAGCCCAATCTGAAGAAGCTGGCGATCAGCCAGACCGAAATGCACACATCGGCCGAGCAGCTCGAGAGCTGGCTGGTCGAGCATGGCTACCGGCAGAATTTCTTCATCCGTTACGGCCAGTGGCTCGGCGTCCTGCCCAAGCAGCCGGTGACCGATCCGGCGACCGGCAAGCCGGCGCAGCGCTTCACCTTCTGCAACGATCCCGTGGTGCCGACTTTCGCCGGCGTCCTGGAAGGCGATTTCGGCTGCTCGACCAAATTCAAGGCGACGGTGGCCTCCAAGCTGTTTCCGGCACTTGGCGCGACCGGCATCCTGATGTTCTGGGTGCTGGCGGTCATGGTTCCGATCTCGCTCCTGATAGGCATCCTGGCCGGCATGCGCGAGGGTTCGCGAACCGACCGGGTGCTGTCCGTCGCATCCATCGCCTCGACGGCGACGCCTGAATATGTGTCGGGGGTCATCTTCACCGTCATCTTCGCCTCATGGCTCGGCTGGCTGAACGGGTCGGCGGCGTCCGCCAGCCAAGGCATCACCTTCTACAACTTCACGCTGCCGGTGATGACGCTGGCGATCTACGGCATCGGCTATATCGCGCGCATGACGCGTGCCTCGATGGTCGAGGTCATGACGCAGCAATATATCCGCACTGCCCGGTTGAAGGGCCTCTCCTTCGGCAGTGTGGTGGTCAAGCATGCGTTGCGCAACGCGCTGATCGCGCCTTTCACGGTCATCATGCTGCAGTTCCCCTGGCTGCTCACCGGTGTCGTCATCGTCGAGGTGATGTTCCGCTACCAGGGCTTCGGCTACACGCTGGTCGAAGCTGCCGGCAACAACGACATCGACCTTTTGCTTGGCTGCTCGCTGGTCTCGGTGTTCATCGTCTTGATCACGCAGCTCATTTCCGATGTCGGCTACGCGTTTCTCAATCCGCGTATCAGGGTTCAGTAGGGGACGAAGCGGATGCAGGTCCAATATATCGGCGCCTTTACCATCATCCTCGAAGTGCTTTCGCGCTTCTGGCCGGTGTGGATCGCGCTCGTCATCGTCATGGGGGCGAGCTTCGCCTACAAGAAGAAGCTCGCGCTCTACGGCCAATTGTTCGACAGCGGCGTCGGCATAGCGGGTGTCTTCATCTGCCTGTTCTGGCTGTTCACGGCGATCTTCGCCTCGACCATCTCGCCTTTCGATCCGCTGGCGCAGATCCCCGCCATGAAGGACACGCTGCCCGGCGCCATCGAGCCGCAATCGGGGCTGGTCTATCTGTTCGGCGGCGACAAGCTGGCCCGCGACGTGTTTTCGCGCATGGTCTATGGCAGCCAGATCGTGCTGATCATCGCTCCGGCGGCGACCGGTTTCGCGCTCATGGTCGGCATCACGCTCGGCCTGCCGGCCGGCTATTACGGCGGCAAGATCGACACCGTGCTGTCGTTCCTGGCCAATCTCGTGCTGGCCTTCCCGGTCATCCTGTTGTTCTACCTCCTGGTGACGCCGGGGATCATGGACACGCCGATCCCCTACGCGCTGGCCGGCGTCTTCTTCCTGTTTCCGATCATTTTCTTCTGCGTGCTGTTCTGGACACGCTTCAAGAACCGGCCGGACCGGATCTACATCCTGCTCGGCCTGACGCTGATCATCGGCGGCTGGATCTACCTCGGCCTTGTCTTCGACAGGGACCCGCTGCACATCGTCCACATCGACCCCAACCAGTTGAACATCTTCGTGGCGGTGGTGTTCGCCTCCAGCCCCGGCGTGTTCCGCATCGTGCGCGGCCTGGTGATGGACATCAAGACACGCGACTATGTGGCGGCGGCGCAGACGCGCGGTGAATCGCCCTGGTACATCATGCTGTGGGAGATCCTGCCCAATGCGCGCGGACCGCTGATCGTCGATGCCTGCCTGCGCATCGGCTACACGACGATTCTGCTCGGCACGCTCGGTTATTTCGGCCTCGGCCTGGCGCCGGAAAGCCCCGACTGGGGCACGGCGATCAAGGATGCCAGTCGGCTGCTGCGTTCCTTCATCCACCCGGCGCTGCCGCCGACGATCGCGCTGATGTCGTTCGTGCTGGGCTTGAACCTGCTCGCCGACTCGCTGCGCGAACAATCGATGAAAGACTGATTGACGGGCTCTGGCCCGCATCTGGTAGAATTTGGATTGGAGCGACCCATGAACGAGGCAGTTCGAAATCCCGCAGAGCCGATCATCGAGATCGAAAACCTGTCGATCTCCTTTTTCACCCGCAAGGGCGAGATACCGGCCGTCATGGATTTTTCCTGCACGGTCATGCCTGGCGAAGCGATGGGCATTGTCGGTGAATCGGGCTGCGGCAAGTCGACCGTGTCGCTCGGCATCATGCGCGACCTCTCCAACATCGGGAAGATCGTCGGCGGCAAGATCAAGTTCCAGGGCAAGGACATGGGCGAGCTCTCCGACGAGGAGCTGCGCGCCATCCGTGGCAATAAGATCGCGATGATCTACCAGGAGCCGATGGCCAGCCTCAATCCGGCGATGAAGGTCGGCCAGCAGTTGATGGAAGTGCCGCTGATCCATGACAAGGTGTCGAAGGAAGAGGCCTACAAACGCTCGCTCGAAATGGTGCGCGCGGTCAAGCTTCCCGATCCCGAGCGCATGATGCGCTCGTACCCGCATCAGCTCTCCGGCGGCCAGCAGCAGCGCATCGTCATTGCCATGGCGCTGCTGTCGAAGCCGGCGCTGCTTCTGCTCGACGAGCCGACGACGGCGCTCGACGTGACGGTGGAGGCGGGCATCGTCGAACTGGTCAAAGGGCTGGGCGAAAAATTCGGCACGTCGATGATCTTCGTGTCGCACAATCTCGGCCTCATCCTGGAAACCTGCGACCGCATCACCGTGATGTATTCGGGCGAGGCGGTGGAGACCGGCAAGATCAAGGACGTGTTCGACCGGATGCGCCATCCCTATACGCAAGGGCTGTTCCGTTCGATCCCGCTGCCGGGCGCCGACAAGAACTCGCGGCCGCTGATTGCCATTCCCGGCCAGTTGCCGCTGCCGCATGAGCGGCCCAAGGGCTGCAATTTCGGTCCGCGTTGCCACCATTTCGTCGAGGGCGTCTGCAACGCCGCCGAAATCCCGATGATCGAGGTCGCCGGCCACGAGGGCCATTTCTCGCGCTGCGTGCGCTTCAACGAGATCGACTGGGAGGCGCTGCCGCCCGGCGCCAAGAAGGTCAATGAGCGCGTCGTGCCCGGCGCGCCGGTGCTCAAGATCGAGGATCTGCGGAAATACTACAAAGTCGGCGGCAGCGAGGTGTTCGGCTCGAGCGAGGGCCGCGTCGTCAAGGCCAACGAGACGATCTCCTTCATGGCGCGCGAATCCGAGACCGTCGCCATCGTCGGTGAATCCGGCTGCGGAAAGTCGACGCTGGCCAAGGTGCTGCTCGGACTAGAGACGGCGAGTTCAGGCACAGTCACGCTGGGCAACAAGCAGATCCAGTCGACCGGCATCGAGAGCCGCAGCGTCGAAACCGTGTCGTCGATCCAGATGGTGTTCCAGAACCCGTTCGACACGCTGAACCCCAGCCATTCGGTCGGCTCGCAGATCATCCGCACGCTTGAGAAATTCAACGTCGGCAAGACGGTCGCCGACCGCCGCAAGCGTATGCTCGAACTGCTCGACCTGGTGAAGCTGCCGCGCGCCTTCGAGACGCGCAAGCCGCGCCAGCTGTCCGGTGGCCAGAAGCAGCGCATCGGCGTGGCGCGCGCCTTTGCCGGCGATGCCAAGGTGGTGGTGGCGGACGAGCCGGTCTCGGCGCTCGACGTGTCGGTGCAGGCGGCGGTGACCGAACTGTTGATGGACATCCAGCGCAAGAACAAGACGACGATGCTGTTCATCAGCCACGATCTGTCGGTCGTGCGCTACATCGCCGACCGCGTCGTCGTCATGTATCTGGGCTACATCGTCGAACAAGGCACGACCGACCAGATCTTCGCGCCGCCCTATCACCCCTATACCGAGGCGCTGCTGTCGGCGATCCCGATCGCGGACACCAGCGTGGTCAAGAAGCACATTGTGCTGGAAGGCGACATTCCTTCGGCGATGAACCCGCCGTCCGGCTGCCCGTTCCAGACACGCTGCGGCTACAAGAAGCTGGTGCCGGACAATCTGTGCGAGACCAAGGTTCCGCCGGTCAAGCATCTCGGCGACGGCCATATGAGTCTGTGCTGGCTGGCCGACGACGTGCTGGCCAAGATGGAGCCGGTGATCAAGTTCGACAAGGAGCATGCGGCCCACGAGGGCGTGCCGGAAGATGCCCACGGCACTGGGCTGGGTTCGACAGGAACAGCGCCCAACCGGCCGCGTGGCAAATCGTCGACCGCGGAAGCGGACGCGATCGGCGATGCTGTGGAGCAGGGCCAGGCTGGGATGCGAGCCCGTCGCCACAAAGTAAGCGACGAGTCCTCCGAAACCGGTGTTAAAAAGCCGAAAGATACGACAAGGCGACACTGACCCGGGACGGCGCTAGTTTCCGCATTGCCGTAGCTGCGCGTCGTAGTCACGCGCCATCTTGTCGGTGGCCCGGGCGTAACCCTGCACGCCGGCGTCGCCACGATTGCCGCGGCCATAGGCGGTCCAGCCGAGATAGTAGGCGAGGTAGAGATTGTAGGTGTCGTTGCGCGCGACGCCGTAGGTATCTGCTGTCTTGGAATGATACCAGCCGACGAAATCGACGGCGTCGGCGAATTTGGTGCGCCGCGCCGCCCAATTGCCGGTTTCGCGCTGATATTGCGACCATGTGCCGTCGAGCGCCTGCGAGAAGCCGGTGGCCGAGGACACGTGCTTCCAGGGAATGAAGCCGAACAGCTTGGTGCGCGGCGGCCGGGCGTTGCTTTTGAAGCCGGATTCCTTGCGCACCGTCGCCATCAGCACCGGCACGGGGACGCCGTATGTCCGAGAGGCGCGTTCGGCCGCCGACTGCCAGTTGTCGAACCAGCCATCATTCTGGTCGAAGACGGCACAGACATTGTTGATGTGGCTGGGCGCGGTCGCGCAGGCCGAAAGTGCCAGCAACACGCCAACCGCTACAATTTTACTAAAACTCGACCTACGCATTGGATGAGCAATAGGCCGAAATCATAAAGGGAATCTTGCTGTCGCCGTTAACGCCTCGCCAGCGCGAGCGCTCGGGAAAATGCTGTATCGATATTCCGACGCCAAATGTCGCTTTTTATAAAGACGCGCTGTGAAAATGCCGCCTTGGCTAAAATCACGCCTGTAAACGGCGTATTTCTGACAGCTCGTCCGACCTGCCAAGGCTTTGATGCTTGGCATGAATGAACCAAGACGCAAGCGCGGCGCCGAGCGCACCAGCAACCGGGGGCCAGCGCCCATCCCACAACTGCCGCAAAGGCGCGTGACCAATCCCTATCCACCGATGGCGTTGCTGTCGCCCGACCAGATCGAGGCGATCCACCAGGCATCGATGCATATATTGGAAAATTTCGGCATCGAGGTAATGAGCCCGAGGGCGCTGTCGCTGTTCGAGAAGGCGGGTGCTGTGGTTGATCACGCCTCGGCGAATGTCCGCATCGATCGTGGCATGGTCGCCGAGGCGCTGAAGACGACGCGGTCCAGCTATACGCTGACGCCCCGCAACCCGTCCAACACGATCTATCTTGGCGGCAACACCATCAATTTCACGCTGGTTGCCGGGCCGCCCAATGTGCATGACATGGAACGCGGCCGCCGCGCCGGAAATTTGCGCGACTATGCCGATCTCACCCGGCTGGCGCAGCATTTCAACTGCGTCCACATGCTCGGCAACCAGGTCTGCGCGCCGGTCGAGCTGCCGGCCAATTCGCGCCATCTCGACACCTACTTCACCAATCTGACGCTGACCGATAAGAGTTTCCATGTCTCGGCGATCGGCCGGGGCAGGGCGCTCGACGGCATCGAGATGATGGCGATCGCGCGCGGGCTGACGCTGGACCAGATGCGCGACGATCCGGGCATCGCCACCATCATCTCGGTCAACTCGCCGCGCCGCTTCGACGAGATGATGGCCGAGGGGCTGATGACCATGGCCGAATTCGGCCAGTCGGTGGCGGTGACCCCGTTCACGCTGATGGGAGCGATGAGCCCGGTGACGCTGGCGGGTGCCTTGGCGCAACAGAATGCCGAGGCGCTGTTCGGCGTCGTGCTGACGCAGCTGGTGCGGCCTGGGGCGCCGGTGATGTATGGCGCCTTCACCTCCAATGTCGACATGAAGTCCGGCGCGCCGGCCTTCGGCACGCCGGAAAACACCAAGGCCAACATCGCCTCGGGGCAATTGGCGCGGCGCTATGAGCTGCCTTACCGGACAACACCCGGCTCGGCCTCCAACGCGGCGGACGCGCAAGGCGCCTATGAGACGCTGATGGCGCTGTGGGGCGCGGTGCTTGGCCATGGCAACCTCGTCTATCATGCCGCCGGCTGGCAGGAGGGCGGGCTGACGGCGTCGTTCGAAAAATTCATTATCGATGTCGAGATGATCCAGCACATGATGGAGTTCCTGCGACCGATCGTGGTCGACGAGGCGGAGCTTGCCGTCGAGGCGCTGGGCGCGGTGCCGACCGGCGGCCATTTCTTCGGCGAGCCGCACACGCTGGAACGTTACACCACCGCCTTCTACCAGCCGATGCTGTCCAACTGGCAGAATTACGAGGCCTGGCAGGAGGCCGGTGGGCTCGATGCGACAGCGCGCGCGACGCGGCTCTGGAAGAAGGCGCTGGAGGACTATGTCGAGCCGGCGATGGATATCGCCGTGCGTGAGGCGCTGGAGGCCTATGTCGCCAGGCGCAAGGAAGCGATCGGGCAGGGCGAGCCGTGAGTTCTTTAGCGTCGGCGCGCGGCACCCCTCTCTGCCCTGCCGGGCATCTCCCCCTCAAGGGGGGAGATCGGCTGTTACATTTGCTTTCGCCAATCGCCAGCGTTGAAAGGTGGGCAGCTAGGTTGCCACTGCTAATCTCCCCCCTTGAGGGGGAGATGTCCGGCAGGACATAGGGGGGTGCCTGGCGCTTCCCGTGCCGATTCATCTCGCCAATCCAACACACTGAATTAACGAGAAAAACCTCATGAAATCGCATGCAAAGGTCGTGGTCATCGGCGGCGGGGTCGTCGGGTGTTCCGTGCTGTTCCATCTTGCCCGCCATGGCTGGACCGACGTGGTGCTGCTGGAGCGCGACGAGCTGACATCCGGCTCGACCTGGCATGCGGCGGGCGGCATGCACACGATCAATGGCGATCCCAATGTCGCTAAGCTGCAGAAATACACGATCAGCCTCTACAAGGAGATCGAGGAGCTGTCTGGACAGGCAACCGGCGTGCACCTGACCGGCGGCGTGCTGCTCGCCGCGACCGAGGCGCGGCTGGACTGGCTGCGCGGTGTCGTCGCCAAGGGCCGCTATCTCGGCATCGACCTGGAAGTGATCTCGCCGAACGAGGCGGCTGAAATCATGCCGCTGCTCGATCCCAAGCAGTTCGTCGGCGCTGTCCGCAACAAGGAGGATGGCCATCTCGATCCCTCTGGCGTCACCCACGCCTATGCCAAGGCCGCGCGAAAACTCGGCGCCGAGGTCGAGCGCTTCACCAAGGTCGAGGACATTGTGCGGCGGCCCGACGGGCTGTGGCACGTCATCACCAACAAGGGCGAGGTGGTGGCTGAACATGTCGTCAATGCCGGCGGCCTGTGGGCGCGCGAGGTCGGCCGCATGGTCGGGCTCGAACTGCCGGTGCTGGCCATGGAGCACATGTACCTGATCACCGAGGACATGCCGGAAGTCGCCGCCTGGAACGCCAAGACGGGTACGGAGATCATCCACGCCGTCGATTTCGACGGCGAGCTCTATCTGCGCCAGGAACGCGGCGGCATGCTGATGGGCACCTACGAGAAGGCCAACAAGCCGTGGTCGGAACACCAGACACCATGGAATTTCGGCCATGAACTGCTCGAGCCGGACATCGACCGCATCGCGCCGTCGCTCGAAGTCGGCTTCCGCCACTTCCCGGCTTTCCAGCACACCGGCATTAAGCAGATCATCAACGGGCCCTT
The DNA here is from genome assembly GCF_057784245.1 of Mesorhizobium sp. CNPSo 4671. Taxonomy (NCBI): domain Bacteria; kingdom Pseudomonadati; phylum Pseudomonadota; class Alphaproteobacteria; order Hyphomicrobiales; family Phyllobacteriaceae; genus Mesorhizobium; species Mesorhizobium sp. CNPSo 4671. The sequence continues at coordinate 231,389 of NZ_JBWLUW010000003.1, forward strand.
CACCTTCGCGCCCGACGGCAATCCGCTGGTCGGGCCGGTGCGCGGCCTGCCGGGCTTCTGGGTCGCCTGCGGCGTCATGGCCGGCTTTTCACAGGGCGGCGGCGTCGGGCTGGCGCTGTCCAACTGGATGATCGAGGGCGACCCCGGCGCCGACATCTGGGCCATGGATGTGGCGCGCTATGGCGACTGGGCGACGATGGCCTACACCAACGCCAAGGTGCGCGAAAACTATTCCAGGCGCTTTTCGATCCGCTTCCCCAATGAGGAACTGCCCGCCGGACGGCCGCTGAAGACGACGCCGGTCTACGATCTTCTGTCGGCCAAGGGTGCGCAGTTTGGCGTCGCCTATGGGCTGGAAGTGCCGCTCTGGTATGCGCCGGAAGGCATCAAGGACGAGTTCTCCTGGCGGCGCTCCAGCGATTTCACCCATGTTGCAAGCGAGGTTGCGACGGTCCGCGACGGCGTCGGCCTGGCGGAGATTTCGAGCTTTGCCAAATACAAGGTGACGGGCGAGGGCGCTGCTGCCTGGCTCGACCGCCTGCTCGCCTGCAAACTGCCGAAACCCGGCCGCATGACGCTGGCGCCGATGCTGAAAGAAGATGGCAGACTGATCGGCGATTTCACGCTGGCCAATCTGGGCAGCGATGGCTGGTTCCTTGCCGGCTCCGGCATTGCCGAGCAGTACCATATGCGCTGGTTCGAGGCGCATCTGCCTGGGGACGGTTCGGTCCAGATCGAGGCGGTGGGCGCGAAACTCACCGGCCTTGCGATCGCGGGGCCGAAGGCGCGGGAGGTGCTGGCCAAGGTCAGTCGCGCCGATGTTTCGAACGCGGCGTTTCCCTTCATGGCGGTGGCTAGGATGGATATCGGCATGGCGCCGTGCCTGGTCGGCCGCGTCAGCTACACCGGCGATCTCGGTTACGAGATCTGGGTGGTGCCCGAATATCAGCGCGCGGCCTATCATGCGCTGATGGCGGCGGGCGAAGAATTCGGCATCGGCCTGTTCGGCTCGCGTGCCCTGAATGCGCTCAGGCTGGAGAAGAATTACGGCTCATGGGGACGCGAATACCGGCCGATCTACGGGCCGCTCGAAGCCGGGCTCGACCGCTTCGTCGCCTATGGCAAGGAGGCGGACTTCATCGGTAAGGCGGCGGCGCTTGCCGAGCGCAAGCAAGGCGGCAAATTGCGGCTGCGTGCCTTCATTGTCGATGCAGACGACGCCGATGTCATCGGCGACGAGCCGATCTGGTTCGGCGGCGCGGTACGCGGCTGGGTGACGTCGGGCGGCTACGCGCATCACTCGAAAAAGTCGGTCGCCATCGGCTATGTGCCGAAGGAGATCGCCGATGAGAGCGACGGCTTCGAGATCGAGCTGCTGGGCAAGCGCCTTGCCGCGCGCATCCAGGCGGCGCCGCTGTTCGATGCCAATTTCGAACGGATGCGAGGGTGAGGGCTCACCCCCGCATGGGGCATCAGGCCTTGCTGCGATTGTCCAGCGCGAAGGCGCCGGCGCCGGCGAAGACCAGATAGAGGAAGATGAAGCAGAAGGAGATCGCCGCGTCGCCGCCATTGTTGGCCGGGAAGAAGTCGCGCGGGTAGTGTGCCATGAAATAGGCGATCGCCATTTCGCCGGCCAGGAGGAACGCGACGGGCCGAGTGAACAGGCCAAGCGCCAGCAGGATGCCGCCGGCGAATTCGAGGATGCCGGCGGTCGCGGTCAGCCCGTTGAGGGCGTGAGGCTCGGCGCTGATGGGGAAGTTGAACAGTTTCTGGCTGCCATGCTCGATAAACTGCAGCGCGGTCATGATGCGCAGCACGCCGAGCGCCTGCGGTCGGTATCGGAAGAGGCCTTCGAAAAGCTTCATCTAAAACTCCATTTTCACCCTCCCGATCCGGCCATAGATTGTTGCCCGGCGATGGACCATTCACTTCCCATGGCGTGCCATCAACAATCGGTGATTGGCAATGTTTCCCGGTATGCCCTTTGATATTGTTCTCGCTTGGGTTGCACTTGTATCGCTATGGTTGTAGCAATATGGACACTCTGAACATGTGGGTTCCCTTGCCATGAAAAAAGCCGTCATCAGCCTATTCGCACTCCTTGCAGGTACCAGCTTCGCCATGGCGGAGGACGCCGGCTGCGAGGCCTTCAAATGGCCGGTGACGCGGGAACAGGCGCTGTTTGCCGCGGCGCCTGCCACGCCGGCTGGAGCGGAGCTGGCGGTGGGCGCTGCCGCGGATCTGGCATTGGTCCCGGCGGAGAAAGCTGGTTTTACCCTGCCGCCCGAGCGCGCGCCGGCGGAGGGCACGTTCGGCGCCGTCGCCAGCGTGGAGGTCCCGGCCGAGGGGGCCATTCAGATCAGCCTGTCGGGTGAGGCCTGGGTCGATGTCATCCAGAACGGCAAGGCCATCAAGTCGGCGGGTTATAGCGGCGTGAAAACCTGCCCGGGCATTCGCAAGAGCGTGCGCTTCAAGCTCGCAGCCGGACCGGCCATCGTCCAGTTCAGTGGCGCGAAAAAGCCTGAGCTGAAGGTCGCGGTGCTGACGCCGGAGTAAGGCGGCAGGCAAGGCCGTCGCTTCGTGTCAGCGGTGATTTTGCCGTCAGCGCACCGGCGCCATCAGCGCGAAATGCGCGCCTTGCGGGTCCTGGCATTGCACGATCCAGCTGCCGCCGGGCACTTCCATCGGCCCCATCAGGATCTTGCCGCCACTGTCGGTGACGCGTTTTGCGGCCGCGTCGATGCCGGTGACGTTGAAATAGAACTGCCAGACCGGGGCCGGGATTTGCGCAGGCTTGTTCATGATGCCGCCGCCGGATTCGGGGCCGGCCGTAAACGTCTGGTAGGTGCCCATCGGGCCCATGTCGAAATCACCGGCATTGGCCCAGCCGAACTGGCCGGAATAGAAGTCGAACGCGGCCTTCCAGTCGCTGGTGTACAGCTCGTGCCAGCCTATATGGCCAGGTGTGCTGGCCGGCACGACAGGCTGGTCGGGGCCGTTCGGCTGCAGGAGCATAAAGGTCGCGCCCTGCGGGTCGGCGACGACGGCAAAGCGGCCGACGCCCGGAATATCGCTGGGTTCACGGTGGATGCCACCGCCGGCCGCCTTCAAGGCTTTCGTCGAGGCGTCTACGTCCTTGGTGTGGATGTAACCAAGCCATGCGGGCGGCATGCCCATCTTGGCGGCGTCCTCGGGCATCGTCATCAGGCCGCCGACGCCACGCTCGCCAACATTCATGACGATGTAGCGCGGCATGCCGGGCGCCTTGTCGAAAGGCTGCGCCGTCCAGCGGACGACCTTGGTGTAGAAGGCCTCGGCGGCGTCGAGGTCTGAAGTCATCAGCTCGTACCAGAAGAAGGGCATCGGGGATTTCGGCATGGTCGGTCTCCTCACGGTTCAGCATCGATCGTTGTCCGATCCACCGCAGGACGATCCTGGAGCCGGACATCCGACAACCGCCCGCACAATAATGACTGTCCATGACATGCGTTCCCCGGTTGCATGCCATGCGGTTTTCGATTTCTGTACGGCAAGGGGGTTGTTCATGCGCCTTATGTCGCTGCCACGCCAGATGTCGCTCACGCCTGAGCTCGTCGCACTGTGCCACAGGGAAGAGGCCGATCCCGGCCCGGATCCAAGTTGGACGGAACTGAACGATGAGGATTTCAGGGTGCTGGCCATGCGGCTTGCCGGTGAAGCCGACGAGGGGCCGCTCTGGGTGTTCGCCTACGGCTCGCTGATCTGGAAACCGGAATTCGAATCGGTCGAGCAACGGCTCGCCACGGCCTTCGGCTGGCACCGCTCCTTCTGTCTCGACATGGTGCGCTGGCGCGGCAGCGCCGCGCAGCCGGGGCTGATGATGGCGCTCGAACGCGGCGGACGCTGCAACGGGGTGATCTACCGCTTGCCGGAGGGCGAAAAGCCGGCTCAGATCGAAAGGCTGCTGCGCCGCGAGATCAGCGACCATGAGAGCGTCAGTTCGGTCCGGTGGCTGCCGGTGCATACGGCGCAAGGCGGGCTGCGGGCGCTCGGTTTCTGGGTTGGCGTGAAGGGGCGGGGAACGTCACTTGGCCAGCCGCTGGACAGAGTGGCGAGCATCTTGGCCAGAGCCTGCGGCCATATCGGCTCCGGCGCCGAATATCTCTACAACACGGTCAGCCATCTCGAAGCGTTCGGCATCCATGACCGCAATCTGTGGCGGCTGCAGCAACTGGTGGCGGACGAGATCCGGGCACTCCATGGCCGGCCAGCCGGCGAGGACCATCCACCTCGGCAAGAGCAGCCATCCACGGCATAACATGAGTAAAAAATTCATGTTTTTATTCAGCCTTTTCAGCGACTTGCGCTGAAAATTGACCAATTGATAAAAAAATAAAACGTGCTAGCCTTCCCCAAAACGAAAACATGGGGAACTGACAATGCCAAACGGCCAGTTCAAGGAAGGTATCGTCGGCGGGCGGCTTGCCGCCGAGCAGTACGCGGACAATTTCTCCGACCTGCATCCGCCGCTCGATCACCATGAGGCGCTGGTCGAATCCGACCGCTGCTATTTCTGCTACGACGCACCGTGCATGAATGCGTGCCCGACCTCGATCGACATTCCGCTGTTCATCCGCCAGATCTCGACCGGCAATCCGATCGGGTCGGCCAAAACCATCTTCGACCAGAACATCCTTGGCGGCATGTGCGCCCGCGTCTGCCCGACCGAGACGCTGTGCGAAGAGGTCTGCGTGCGCGAGGTGGCGGAAGGCAAGCCGGTGCAGATCGGCCGCCTGCAGCGCTATGCCACCGATGTCGCCATGGCCGAGAACAAGCAGTTCTATCCGCGCCCGGAGCCGACCGGAAAGACGGTCGCCGTGGTCGGCGCCGGTCCGGCCGGCCTTGCCGCCGCGCATCGGCTCGCCCGCCATGGCCATGACGTGACCATACTGGAGGCGCGGCCGAAGGCTGGCGGGCTCAACGAATACGGCATCGCCGCCTACAAGAGCGTCGACAATTTCGCCCAGGCCGAGGTCGACTATGTCACCGCGATCGGCGGCATCGACATCCAGAACGGCAAGGCGCTCGGCCGCGACTATCAGCTCTCCGACCTGATCCGCAATTACGACGCGGTGTTCCTCGGCATGGGGCTCGGCGGCGTCAATGCGCTGCGCGCCGATGGCGAGGATGCCGCCGGCGTCACCAATGCGGTGGAGTTCATTGCCGAACTGCGCCAGGCCAGCGATCTCTCCGGCCTGCCTGTCGGCCGCCGCGTCGTCGTCATTGGCGGCGGCATGACGGCGATCGACGCCGCCGTGCAGTCGAAACTGCTCGGCGCCGAGGAGGTGACGATCTGCTACCGGCGCGGCCAGGAGCACATGAACGCCTCCGAGTTCGAACAGGATCTGGCCGCCGCCAACGGCGTCACCATCCGCCACTGGCTGCAGCCGAAGCGGGTGATCGCCGAGGCCGGCAAGGTGTCGGGCATCGAACTTGAATACACCTCGCTTAGGGGCGACAAGCTTGCCGGCACGGGCGAGACGCTGACGCTCGTCGCCGACCAGGTGTTCAAGGCGATCGGCCAGAGTTTTGTCCCGGCCGCGCTCAATGGCAGTGGCGCTGCGATCGAACTCGAAGGCGGCCGCATCAAGGTCGATGCGGAAGGGCGCACCTCGCTGGCGAAAGTCTGGGCCGGCGGCGACTGCATCTTTGGCGGCGACGACCTGACCGTCTCGGCCGTGGCGCAAGGGCGGGATGCTGCGGAGAGCATACACAGGAGTCTGACGCAGGGATAAGGATCATGGCCACGGTGGAACCGGGCGTCGCCCGTCACTATGACATATCGGGTCTCGAGCAGCGTATCCTTGACGCGCTTGCCGACACTGGCGTGGACATTGCCCATCTGCGCGCCGGCGATCTCGAAGCGGTCGACGAATTCCACATTGGCGGTATCGCTGCCACCAGGGAACTGCTTGGCCAGATGGGTTTGAAGCCGGGAGCCAGGCTGCTTGATATCGGATCGGGAGTGGGTGGTCCCGCCCGTTTTGCGGCCAACGACGTCGGCGCCGATGTCACCGGTATCGATCTCACGCAAAGCTATGTCGACATCGCGACCAGCCTGTCGAAGCGCACGGGAATGGCCGAGATGACGCGCTTCGTGCAAGGCAGCGCGCTGGACATGCCATTCGCCAACGCCAGCTTCGACGCGGCCATGATCCTGCATGTCGGCATGAACCTTCCCGACAAGGCAAGGCTGATGAGCGAGGCCGCGCGCGTGCTCAGGCCGGGCGGCGTTTTTGCGGTCTATGATGTGATGCGGCTCAAGGCCGGCGCGCTGACCTATCCGCTGCCATGGGCATCGGATGAGACCATGTCCTTCGTCGCCACGCCCGACGACTATCGCTCGGCGGCTACGGCTTCCAGCTTCTCCGTAATCACTGAGCGGCAGCGCGGTGCTTTCGCCGTCGAATTCTTCGCCGCGATACGCGCCCGGATGGCCGCCGCGCAGGCCGAGGGCAAGACGCCGCCGCCCGGCGTCGGCCTTGTCATGGGCGAGGATGCCCGCACCAAGATCGCCAATATCACCGCCGCGCTTGAAGGCGGCATTCTCGCACCCGTCGAACTGCTTCTTCGTCTCGGCTGAAAGGGACCTGTTATGGCAGACCTCCGCAACAATTTCGTCGGCATCAAATCGCCAAATCCGTTCTGGCTGGCCTCGGCGCCGCCGACCGACAAGGCCTACAACGTCATCCGCGCCTTCAAGGCAGGGTGGGGCGGCGTGGTGTGGAAGACGCTTGGCGAGGAAGGCCCGCCGGTGGTCAACGTCAACGGCCCGCGCTACGGCGCGATCTGGGGTGCCGACCGCCGTCTGCTCGGCCTCAACAACATCGAGCTGATCACCGACCGCGACCTGCAGACCAATCTGCGCGAGATGAAGCAGGTCAAGATGGATTGGCCCGACCGCGCGCTCATCGCCTCGATCATGGTTCCCTGCGAAGAGGCAAGCTGGAAAGCCATCCTGCCGCTGGTCGAGGAGACCGGCGCCGACGGCATCGAGCTCAATTTCGGCTGCCCGCACGGCATGTCGGAACGAGGCATGGGTGCGGCTGTCGGCCAGGTGCCGGAATATATCGAAATGGTGGTGCGCTGGTGCAAGCAGTACACGCGCATGCCCGTCATCACCAAGCTGACGCCCAACATCACCGACATCCGCAAGCCCGCGCGGGCTGCTCATGCAGGTGGAACAGATGCGGTGTCGCTGATCAACACCATCAATTCGATCACCGGCGTCGACCTCGACAGTTTCGCGCCGATGCCGACCATCGACGGCAAGGGCACGCATGGCGGCTATTGCGGCCCGGCCGTGAAGCCGATCGCCATGAACATGGTGGCCGAAATCGCGCGCGATCCCGAAACGCGCGGCCTCCCGATCTCGGGCATTGGCGGCATCACCACCTGGCGCGACGCGGCCGAATTCCTGGCGCTCGGCGCCGGCAATGTGCAGGTCTGCACGGCGGCGATGACCTACGGCTTCAAGATCGTCCAGGAGATGATCGCCGGTCTGGAAAACTGGATGGACGAGAAAGGCCACCGCTCGCTCGACGACATTATCGGCCGCGCCACGCCCAACGTCACCGACTGGCAGTATCTCAACCTCAACTATGTCGCCAAGGCGCGTATCGACCAGGACGCCTGCATCAAATGCGGACGCTGCCACATTGCCTGCGAGGACACCTCGCACCAGGCGATCACCAACATGGTCAATGGCGTGAGACACTTTGAAGTGATCGAGGCCGAGTGCGTCGGCTGCAATCTGTGCGTCAATGTCTGCCCGGTCGACAATTGCATCACCATGGAACCGTTGGCCGCCGGCGCGATGGATGAGCGCACCGGCAAGCCGGTGTCGCCGATCTACGCCAACTGGACGACGCACCCGAACAACCCGATGGCCAAGGTGGCGGCGGAGTAGGGATTCGTCACGAGAAGGGCGCCGAGGTTGCAGCAGTTCCCTTCTCCCCGTCATTATACGGGGAGAAGGTGCCGGCAGGCGGATGAGGGGCAGCGCGACCTTGAGATGATCTGCCCGCCAGTCCCCCGCATTTCATGCGTCCCTGACGATCTGGCGCAAGCGCCCTGTGTGTTCGCACAGGGCGCTTTTGTATGGTCCTAGCCATTAGATCGCAAAGTTGGCGCTGCCCCTCATTGCCCTGCCGGGCATTTCTCCCCGTATAGTGACGGGGAGAAAGGCGCCGTCATCGCCGATTTCGCCAATCACCAACGTATTCTCGTTTCAAAAGCAGGGGGCTCCATTTTTCCTATTGCAGATAAAAATTATCCACGATAAAAGATATCCATGAATAGGAGGTTGGCATTATGAAGCTGGGCGAGGGCGTTGAAGCGGCCATCCACTGCGCGGCCACGCTGGCAAGCGTCGAGGGCAACAGCACCATGCCGGGTGCGGCGCTGGCCGAGTGTTTCGGCCTGTCGTCGAGCTATCTCCTGAAGCACCTCAACATGCTGACCGCCGCGCGCATCCTGGAATCGGTGCCGGGTCCCGCGGGCGGCTACCGGCTGGCCCGGCCGGCCGAACGCATCACGCTGCTCGACATCGTCTTGGCCATCGAGGGGCGTGAGCCGGCGTTTCGCTGTGGCGAAATCCGCCGCAACGGTCCGGTCAAGCTCGATGCTTCGGCCTATGTCAAACCCTGCGGCATCAATGCCGCGATGCTCAAGGCCGAGCGCGCCTATCGGGCGGCGCTGGCCGAAGTGAAGCTCTCCGACGTCGTGGCGAACTACGCGGCCGAAGGCGATCCGAGATCCTTTGCCGCCAGCTGTGCCTTCGTCGCGCGCCACCAGCGGCCGCAGAAACCCAGTTCAACCCCTTCAAAGCAGATGTGAAAGGACATCAGATGAAACAGAGACTTCAATTTTTCGCCAAGGCGCCCGAGATCATGAAGTCGGTGTCGGCGCTCAACAAGGCGGTCGACGAATGCGGGCTGGAGGTCGGCCTGCTGCACCTGATCAAGCTCAGGGCTTCGCAGATCAATGGCTGTTCCTACTGCGTCGAGATGCACAGCCGCGAGGCGCGGCGCGACGGCGAAACCGAGCAGCGGCTCTATCTCGTCGCGGCCTGGAAGGAATCGCCGCTGTTTTCCGAACGTGAGCGCGCCGCCTTCGCCTGGACGGAGGCGGTGACCCTGATCGCCAACAATGGCGTCTCGGATGAGCTCTATGCCCGCACGCTCGAGCATTTCTCGGAAGAGGAACTGGTCAAGCTGTCCGTCGCGCTCGGCATGATCAACACCTGGAACCGGCTGTGCATTCCGTTCCAGGCCATTCATCCGATGCCAGCCGCCAAGGCAGCCTGATTTTTCTTGTTGCCATGGGAGCGCCGTCGAGGAGTCGGCGCTCCAACTGTGTTCAAGGGGAGTGTTTTATGCCTGCCGATTTACCATCGACCTTGTTGTTTCTCGGCCGCCTGTTGCTCGGCGGCGCCTTCGTCTTCGCCGGCCTGCGCAACATCCAGAACGCGGCTTTCCTCACCGGGCTGATGGCCGCGCGCGGCGTGCCGCAGGCGCGGCTGGCGCTGTGGGCCGGCATTGTGCTCCAAGTCATTGCCGGAGCCCTGGTGATAGCTGGCCTTTGGGTGACACTCGCCTGCGCGGTGCTGGTGCTGTTCCTGATCGCGGCCACGCCGATGTTCCACAATTTCTGGGATCACCAAGGCCCGGACCGCGCGGCGCGCATAAACGGCTTCGTCGGCAATGTCGCGCTGACGGGCGGTTTCCTGACGCTGATCGCGCAGTCCGTTTAAAGGCTGAGGTCACGCCGCGAACCGCAGGCCACCATCGCAGGTCAGCACCTGGCCGGTCATGAAACCGTTGGAGACGAGGAAGGCTATCGCCGAGGCGACGTCCTCGGCGCGGCCAATCCTGCCCACCGGCGTCTTGCCGGCATATTCGGCAAAAACCGCCTGCCGCTGCTCGTCCGGCAAAAAGTCCCACCACGGCGTGTCGATGACGCCGGGGGCCACGACGTTGACGCGCAGCGGCTTCAGTTCGACAGCCAGGATCGGCGTTACGGTCAGCAGCATGCCGTTGACGGCACCGATGCCGGCGACGCCGGGCATGGTGACCTGCGCCGACACCGCCGAGATGAAGGTGACCGATCCCGATCTGTTGAGCGTCGGCAAGGCGGCCTGCAGGCAGGACAGTTGCGGCCGCACCTTCTCCTCGACGCCGCTGCCGATATCGGCAAGGTCGAGGGTCTCGAAGGGGCCAAGACCCTTGCCGCCGCTTGCGGCCAGAACGAGGTGGTCGAACGGGCCGAGGCACTCGAAGAATTGGCGAACTTCGTCCGGCTTCGACGCATCGAATGCGGCCTTGTGGGCGGCGCCGCCAAGGCTTTTCCAGGCGCTGATGAGCTTGTCCTGGTTGCGGCCGGTGATCGTCACCTTCATGCCCGGGCCAAGCAGTTTTCGCGCCGTAGCCAGGCCGATGCCGGACGAGCCGCCGATGATGACTGTGTGTTCGGTTCTGTCGGTCATGAATGCTGTTCCTTCTGTTCTGCGGAAGCCAAGCCGACAAGGTCGAGGCTCAGGCTTCGCAATTGTTGTCTTGCCCTGGCGTCGTAGGCCTGGGCGTCGGCACGGGATTCACGCAGGCCGTCGAAATAGTGGCCGCTGCGCCCTTCAAGCGCGGGTGAGGTGGCGAGGTTGACGATGGCGTCGGCGCCGGTTTCGACAGAGCTCCATGGCGTCACGCCGGCCTGCCTGACCATGGTGGTGTTCATGTAGCTCGCCGGATGCAGCGCATTGACGGTGACGCCGGTGCCTTTCAGTTCCTCCGCCAGATCGACGGTGAACAGGATCTGCGCCAGCTTGCTCTGACAGTAGGCGCGCACGCCGCTATAGCCATGGGTCAGCATGACATCGCTGAAGTCGATCGCCTGCTGGCCCGCCGAGGCGACATTGACGATGCGCGCCGGCGCGCTCGCCTTCAGCAGCGGCAGAAGTTCCGAGGTCAGCAGGAAGCCGGCGAGATAGTTGACCGCGAAACGCAGTTCGTAGCCATCGGCGCTGATCTGTCTTTTGGCGCCTGCCGTGCCGATGCCGGCATTGTTGATGAGGATGTCGAGCCGGTCCGTTCGGGCACGCACGGCCTCGGCAAGGCGGCGAACTTCGGCCAGCGAGGCGAGGTCGGCGGCGAAGAACTCGGCTCTGCCGCCGGCGGCCTCGATTTCGGCGACCACGGCCTTGCCACGCGCGGCATCGCGGCCGTGCACCAGCACGCGGGCGCCGGCGGCACCCAGCCTTTGCGCGACGACGCGGCCGACGCCGTCGGTCGAGCCGGTGATGAGGATTGTCTTGTCTTTCAGGTCCATGTCGGGAGCCTCCTGTCTGTTGCTCCAGACGCAAGATGGGACGTCCCACGGATCTCAAACAGTTCAAACTTTATCCTGGTATCAGTACTGCTATAATAGACATCATGGACGCTCCCCCTCATTCCGCTGAAGACAGCCGCCGGCGCGAACTCGGCGCTTTCCTGCGCTCACGCCGCGAAAGGCTGACGCCCTCGGCGACCGGCATCACGACCGGCCTCAGACGGCGCACGCCAGGCCTGCGCCGCGAGGAGGTGGCGATGATCGCAGGCGTCGGCACCACCTGGTACACCTGGCTGGAGCAGGGCAGGGACGTGCGGCCTTCCGTGGAGGTGCTGACGGCGCTGTGCGGGGCGCTGCGCCTCGACGCCGCGGAGAAACGGCATCTCTTCACGCTTGCCGGCCGTCAGCAGCCGGAGCGACGTCGCATTGCGGCTGGAAAGGTCGATGGCCCGTTGCTGCATATGCTGCAAAGCCTGGTGCTGCAGCCTGCCTATGTCGTCGGCCCGCGCTGGGACGTGCTGGCCTGGAATGACGGCGCCGTTGCTATTTTCGGCGATTATGGCCTGCTTGAGGGCGACGCCCGCAACATCATCCACGGCGTGTTCACCGATCCGCACCGGCGGCATTTGCTGGCCGACTGGGAACAGCTCGCCCGCGCGACTCTTGCCGCGTTCCGCGCCGAGAGCGCGAAATATGTCGGCGATCCGGATTTCGAGCGGCTGATCGCGCTGATGATGCGCTCAAGTCCCGAATTCCGGGAATGGTGGCCGCAACGCGACGTCGTGCACCGCTTGTCCGGCATGAAGCATCTGCGCCATCCGATCGCCGGCCCGATGGTGTTCGAGCATATGAGCCTGTCGATCGATGACGGCTCCGATATGAAGCTGATCGTCTACACGCCGCTCGCCGAGCAGAACTCGATCGCCAAGCTGCAGAAACTGCTGGACGACCTTCCGGCCGAGCGGCGCAGCGCCTGAGAGGGGTCAGCCCCTCGGCTTCAGCCCCTCAAGAAACAACTGCTCCAGGAACCGTGCCGCGTCCTCGAAGCGGCCGTCGCCGCCGCGGTTCGGTCCGAGCACGGCGCGGACCTGGACGTCGAAATCGGCATAGTGCTGCGTGGTTGCCCAGATCGAGAAGATCAGGTGCCAGGGGTCAGTCCGGGCGATCTTGCCGGCACGCATCCAGCCCTTGATGACGGCGGCCTTCTCGTCGACCAGCGTCTTCAACTCGCCGGCCAGCAGCGGCATGATGCGCGGCGCCCCTTGCAGGATTTCATTGGCGAAGAGCCGGCTCTCGCGTGGAAAATCGCGCGCCATTTCGAGCTTGCGCCTGATGTAGCTCCTGAGTTCGGTCATCGGGTCGCCGATGTCGTCGAGCTCGCGCAGCGGCGCCAGCCAGGTGTCGAGCAGGCGCTGCATCAACGTCTCGTGAATGTCTTCCTTGCGGCGGAAGTAATAGAGCAGGTTCGGCTTCGACATGCCGGCGGCTTCGGCGATCTGGTCGATGGTCGAACCGCGGAAGCCATGGGTGGAGAACACTTCGAGTGCCGCCTCCAGGATAAGTTCTCGCTTTTCCTGCTGGATGCGGGTGCGGCGAGGCGCTTCCGTGCCGGTGTTCACCGTTGCGAACCCTCGTGTTGCCAAATCTCGCATTCAAGGTCATCTGGACCAATTCTCTGGACCAGTTTTTCTCTGGGCTGTGGAACGCACTTCAGGAGCCGCATTTCCGCTAGTAATCCCTTGACCGCCGACAGGGCGGTGCTAACGTTTGTCCAATCGGTCAAAAATTTGCGTAGCATGAAAACGGCGCAAAGACCAAGCGTTGGACGCACCGAAACAGGTTACAAGGGGAAGTCTTGGTCATGTCCAACCGGCTGAAAGTCACGCCGAACGATCTCAGCGCATTCTGGATGCCGTTCACGGCGAACCGGCAGTTCAAGCAGGCGCCACGCATGTTCGTGTCCGCCAAGGACATGCATTACACCACCAGCGACGGCCGCAAGGTGCTGGACGGCACCGCCGGCCTCTGGTGCGTCAATGCCGGCCACTGCCGCCCGAAGATCACCGAGGCGATCCAGCATCAGGCCGCCGAACTCGACTACGCGCCGGCCTTCCAAATGGGCCATCCCATCGTGTTCGAGCTGGCCAACCGCCTGGTCGACCTCGCGCCCAAGGGCATGGACCATGTCTTCTTCACCAATTCCGGTTCGGAATCGGTCGAGACGGCGCTGAAGATGGCGATCGCCTATCACCGGATGAAGGGCGAGGGCGCGCGCACCCGCCTCATCGGCCGCGAGCGCGGCTATCACGGCGTCAATTTCGGCGGCATCTCGGTTGGCGGCATCGTCTCCAACCGCAAGATGTTCGGCACGCTGCTCGGCGGCGTCGACCACATGCCGCACACGCATCTGCCGGAGAAGAACGCCTTCTCCAAGGGCGTGCCGGAATATGGCGCGGAGCTCGCCAACGAGCTGGAGCGCATCGTCACATTGCATGACGCCTCGACCATCGCCGCCGTCATCGTCGAGCCGGTCGCCGGCTCCACCGGCGTCATCCTGCCGCCGAAGGGCTATCTGCAGAAGCTGCGCGAAATCTGTACCAAACACGGCATCCTGTTGATCTTCGACGAGGTCATCACCGGTTTCGGCCGTCTCGGCGCGCCCTTCGGCGCTGACTATTTCGGTGTCACGCCTGATATCATGACCACCGCCAAGGGCGTCTCCAACGGCGTCATCCCGATGGGCGCGGTGTTCGTGAAGAAGGAAATCCACGACGCCTTCATGACCGGCCCCGAGCACATGATCGAGTTCTTCCACGGCTACACCTATTCGGGCAATCCGATTGCCTGCGCCGCGGCCCTGGGCACGCTCGACACCTACAAGGAAGAGGGCCTGCTCACCCGTGGCGAGGAACTGGCGCCCTATTGGGAGGACGCGCTGCACTCGCTGAAGGGCGAGCCGCATGTCATCGACATCAGAAACATCGGCCTGATCGGCGCGATCGAACTGGCACCGATCGCCGGCAGCCCGACCAAGCGTGCCTTCTCGGCCTTCGTCAAGGCGTTCGAGCGCGGCGCGCTGATCCGCACCACCGGCGACATCATCGCGCTGTCGCCGCCGCTGATCATCACCAAGGGCCAGATCAACGAACTGATCGACCATGTGCGCGAAGTGCTGAGGTCGATCGACTAATCCTATCCACCCAAGCGGGCGGCAGCGGGAACCGCCGCCCGCTTGGCGACATGAAATGAAAGGACTTTGAATGGCCGCCCCAGGCGAGAATCTGCGAATCAATTCAGACCGTTTGTGGGACTCCCTGATGGAGATGGCGAAGATCGGCCCCGGCGTTGCCGGCGGCAACAATCGCCAGACCGTGACCGACGAGGACGGCGAGGGCCGGCATCTGTTCAAGCGCTGGTGCGATGCCGCCGGGCTCGAAATGGGCGTCGACGAGATGGGCACGATGTTTGCCCGCCGCGAAGGCACCGATCCCAGCCTGCCGCCGGTCTATGTCGGCAGCCATCTCGATACGCAGCCGACCGGCGGCAAATATGACGGTGTGCTCGGCGTTCTTGGCGGCCTGGAGATCGTGCGCTCGCTCAACGATCTCGACATCAAGACAAAACATCCGATCGTCGTCACCAACTGGACGAACGAGGAAGGCGCGCGCTTCGCGCCGGCGATGATGGCGTCGGGCGTGTTCGCCGGCGTGCTCGAACAGGCCGATGTCTACGAGCACACCGACAAGCAGGGCAAGAAATTCGGCGAGGAGCTCGAGCGCATCGGCTGGAAGGGCACCGAGAAGGTCGGCGACCGCAAGATCCACGCCTTCTTCGAACTGCATATCGAGCAGGGGCCGATCCTTGAGGACGAAGGCATCGATATCGGCGTCGTCACCCATGGCCAGGGCCTGAAATGGCTGCAGGTGACGCTGACCGGCAAGGAAGCCCATACCGGCTCGACGCCGATGCCCAAGCGCCGCAATGCCGGGCTCGGCATGGCCCGGGTGATCGAGCTGGTGCACGAGATCGCTATGGACTACCAGCCCGACGCCGTCGGCGCGGTCGGCCACATGGAAGTGTTCCCGAACTCGCGCAACATCATCGCCGGCCGCACCGTCTTCACCATCGACATCCGCTCGCCCGAGAAGGAGGTGCTGGACGCCATGGATGGCCGCATCCGCGAAGGCATCGACACGATCTGCGAGGCGCTCGACATCCAATACAAGATCGAGCAGGTCGGTCATTTCGACCCGGTGACCTTCGATGCCGGCTGCGTGAAGGCCATCCGCGATGCCGCCGACCGCCTCGGCTATACCCACCGCAACATCGTCTCGGGGGCCGGCCACGATGCCTGCTGGATCAACCGCGTCGCGCCGACCGCCATGGTGATGTGCCCTTGCGTTGACGGGTTGTCACACAACGAGGCCGAGGAAATCACCAAGGAATGGGCTTCGGCGGGCGCCGACGTGCTCTTCCACGCGGTGGTGGAGACGGCTGTCATCGTGGAGTGAGCTTAGCCATCTAGATTCCAAACGCCGCTCATAAAGAAGCGCGAAGAGAACAAGGGAACAGAAAATGACCAAAGTCATCAAGAACGGCACCGTCGTCACCGCCGACCGCAGCTGGAAGGCCGATGTGCTGTTCAGCCACGGCAAGATCGTCGCCATCGGCTCGGACCTGCACGGCGACCATGAGTACGACGCCACCGGCTGCTATGTCATGCCGGGCGGCATCGACCCGCACACCCATCTCGAAATGCCGTTCATGGGCACCTATTCGGCCGACGATTTCGAATCCGGCACGCGGGCAGCGCTCGCGGGCGGTACCACGATGGTGGTGGATTTCTGCCTGCCGGCGCCGCAGCAATCGCTGCTTGAAGCCCTGCAGATGTGGGACAACAAGACGTCGAAAGCTGCCTGCGATTATTCCTTCCACATGGCCATCACCTGGTGGGGCAAGCAGGTGTTCGACGAGATGGCGACCGTCGTCGACAAGGGCATCACCTCGTTCAAGCACTTCATGGCCTATAAGGGCGCGCTGATGGTGGATGACGACGAGATGTATGCGTCGTTCCAGCGCTGCGCCGACCTTGGCGCGCTGCCGCTGGTGCATGCCGAGAATGGCGACGTGGTTGCAGCGCTCTCGCAAAAACTGCTCGCCGCCGGCAACAACGGCCCCGAGGGTCACGCCTATTCGCGTCCGCCGGAAGTGGAAGGCGAGGCGACCAACCGCGCCATCATGATCGCCGACATGGCCGGCGTGCCGCTCTATGTCGTGCATGTCTCCTGCGAGCAGGCGCACGAGGCGATCCGCCGGGCGCGGCAGAAGGGCATGCGCGTCTTCGGCGAGCCGCTGATCCAGCATTTGACGCTCGATGAGAGCGAATATTTCAACAAGGACTGGGATCATGCGGCGCGCCGCGTGATGAGCCCGCCCTTCCGCAACAAGCTGCATCAGGATTCGCTGTGGGCCGGCCTGCAGGCCGGATCGCTGCAGGTTGTCGCGACCGACCATTGCGCCTTCACCACCAAGCAGAAACGCAACGGCGTCAGCGATTTCACCAAGATCCCGAACGGCACTGGCGGCCTCGAGGACCGTTTGCCGGTGCTGTGGACCACGGGCGTCAACACCGGTCGGCTGACGATGAACGAGTTCGTCGCGGTGACCTCGACCAACATCGCCAAGATCCTGAACATGTATCCGAAGAAGGGCGCGATCGTCGAAGGCGCGGATGCCGACATCGTCGTCTGGGATCCGAAGCGGAAGAAGACGATCTCGTCGAAGAAGCAGCAGTCTGTCATCGACTACAATGTCTTCGAAGGGTTCGAAGTGACCGGCCTGCCGCGCTTCGTCTTCTCGCGCGGCGAACTGTCGATCGAGGAAGCCGAGGTGAAGGCGAAGCCCGGCCATGGCCAATTCGTCGGCCGCGAGCCGAACGCCGCGGTCAACCGGGCGCTGTCGACGTGGAAAGACATCACCGCGCCGCGCAAGGTGGAACGCACCGGCATCCCGGCGACGGGGGTCTAGGCTTGGCGCGTTCCGCCGCGCTCATCCTGGTGGTCCTGGCGGCAGTTGCCGGTGGTCCGGCGACCGCGGCCGGCGTGCTGGCCGGCTCCTGGGGCAATGATGTCGGTTGTGCCGGCGTAAAGGCCGGTTATCAGGACAGCGATGCCTATATCCTGCTGACCGCGGAAGGCATCGAAACCTATGGCGGTGGTTGCCGGTTCGAGCAGCAGTTGACGTCGGCGCCGGGTACGCAATCGCTTGATGCAACCTGTTCGGCCGAGGGCGAGGCGGGGACGACGATCGAAACGATTGTGGTCACCAACAAGGGAGGGGATGGTTTCTTCGTCACCATTCCCGGCCTGGAAGAACTGGGGCCGCTGCAATCATGTTCTTGACGTTTTGAGCAATGGGATCTGGGGGATGAGTATGCGCGGTTTTGGTTTGTCTGTTGCGATGGTTGTCGTTTTAGCTGCCGGTCAGGCTTTCGCGGCAGGCATCGACCTGTCGAAGCCCTATGGCGACAAATATGGCTGCATCAACCGCAACGGCCAGGAAGTCGCCGCCGATCAGATGCTGCTTTTGACCGACAAGGAATTGATCACCGCCGCCAGCGCCTGCACGTTCACGAAGACGCAAGCGCAGGCTGACGGATCGCTGGTGGTGACGGCGACATGTGAGGCCGAAGGCGAAGACGGACAGGCGCCGACCAATTTCACCATCAAGCGCAGTGCCAAGAACGCCAAGAAGCTGACGATCACCGATGCGGACGGCAACGTCATGGGGGAAGTCTCGCGGTGCAAATGACCGCGATCCCGTCGACCTCAGGCGACCAGCGCATCCAGTTCCGGCAGCAGGACGACGCTTTCCTGTTCGTTGGGATCGGTGCGCGCAATGACGGCCGAAGAGGGAGCGTTGCTCAGATTGGCCGGCAGATGCGGCACGCCGGCCGGAATGTAGAAGAGGTCGCCAGCCTTGACGACGATGTGGTGCTCGAGCCGGTCGCCATACCAAGTATGGACCTCGCCGGAGAGCACGTAGATCGCCGTTTCATGGTTCTCGTGCAGATGCGCCTTGGCGCGGGCGCCGGGCGGCATGGTGAGCACGTGCATGCAGATGCCGGAGGAGCCGACCGACTCGGTGGCGATGCCGGCGAAATAGGTCAAACCCTGCTTGCCTTCATAAGTGCTTTCAGGGCGGATAAGATGACAAGTGGGCGACATCGGGAACTCCGGGCGTCGATTTGAGTGGGACAGGCTTAGTGGGACAGGGCCAAATGGGACAGGGTAAGTGGAAAACAACATCGCGATAAAAGCAATCGGATTCCGGCCGGCGCCGCTGTGGCGGGAACAGGCAGGCAACGGTCGATGACAGGGATTTCGCCAGCCGTCGTCGCGGCAAGCAAACTTGGCCTCACCTTCCAGACCAATGACGGGCCGGTGCAGGCGCTGTCCAATGTCGACCTGACCATCGGCAAGGGCGAGTTCGTCTCCTTCATCGGACCGTCGGGCTGCGGCAAGACCACGCTGCTGCGTGTCATCGCCGATCTGGAGAAGCCGACCTCGGGGACGATCTCGGTCAACGGCATGACCGCGGAGCAGGCGCGCGAGAAACGCGCCTATGGCTATGTCTTCCAGGCCGCTGCGCTGTTTCCCTGGCGCACCATCGAACGCAATGTCGGCCTGCCGCTGGAGATCATGGGCCTGTCCAGGGCGGAGCAGGCAGAGCGCATCAAGCGCACGCTCGACCTCGTCAACCTCTCAGGCTTCGAGAAGAAATACCCGTGGCAGCTGTCGGGCGGCATGCAGCAGCGCGCCTCGATCGCCCGCGCGCTTGCCTTCGATGCCGACCTGCTTTTGATGGACGAGCCGTTCGGGGCGCTGGACGAGATCGTGCGCGACCACCTCAACGAGCAATTGCTGCAACTGTGGGCGCGGACCAACAAGACCATCTGCTTCGTCACCCACTCCATCCCGGAAGCCGTGTATCTGTCGACGCGCATCGTCGTCATGTCGCCGCGCCCGGGCCGGGTCAGCGACATCATCGAATCGACGCTGCCCAAGGAGCGGCCGCTCGACATCCGCGAGACGCCGGAGTTTTTGGCGATCGCCGCGCGGGTGCGGGATGGGCTGCGGGCAGGGCACAGCTATGATGATTGAGGCGGCCCGCTAGATGGACTCCTTCCGCGACAAGCTCGTCCCCGTCACCTCCATCCTCGCCGGCGTGGTCGTGCTCTGGTACGTCTTCGCCGTCATCCTCAACGCGCCATTCCAGCGCGATCTCGACACCCGTGCGAACGAGACGCCCGGCGCGGTCGAGTTCATCGGCAAGACGCTGGCGCAGCCGAAGCCGACGCTGCCGGCGCCGCATCAGGTGGCGGTGAACTTCTTCGAAAACACTTTCCTGCGGCCCATCAATTCGAGCCGCAGCCTCGTCTACAACGCCTGGGTGACGCTGTCGTCGACGCTGCTCGGCTTTGCCTTTGGCACCGCGCTCGGCATCATCATCGCCGTCGGCATCGTGCATGTGGCGACGCTCGACCGCAGCCTGATGCCGTGGATCATCGCCTCGCAGACCATCCCGATCCTGGCGGTGGCGCCGATGATCATCGTGGTGCTCGCGGCTATCGGCATCACCGGCCTGATCCCGAAGGCGATGATCTCGACCTATCTGTCGTTCTTCCCGGTCACCGTCGGCATGGTGAAGGGGCTGCGCTCGCCCGAAATCATGCATCTCGACCTGATGCACACCTACAATGCCAGCCCCTCGCAAACCTTCTGGAAACTGCGCGTGCCGGCCTCGGTGCCGTTCCTGTTCACTTCGATGAAGGTGGCGGTGGCCGCGAGCCTGGTCGGCGCCATTGTCGGCGAACTGCCGACCGGTGCGGTAGCCGGCATCGGCGCCAAGCTGCTCGCCGGCGCCTACTACAGCCAGTCCATCGACATCTGGTCGGCGCTGGTCGCCGGTTCGATCGTGGCGGCGCTTCTGGTCATGGTGGTCGGCATTGCCGGCCGCATCGTCGACCGCGCCATGGGCGGGAGGCCGGCATGAACTGGCTGAGACCCTCCTGGCAGGCGGTGCTGGCGATTGTGCTTTGCTTGATTGCCGTTGTCTTTAAGGATCCCAATGCTGGCTTAAATTATTGGCAAAGTTGGGGGCCGATGATCAGCTTGGCTGTGTTGACTAGCTTGATCTCGATGATCAGGTTAGGCCCCGCCGTCGAAGCGCTGGTGCTCCTTATCGGCGCACATCTCGTCGCCTGGTTGTTGATCCGCGGGATTGGCAGTTTCGAAGGTGAAGTGTTGGTTCCATATCTCATGGCCTTGATTGCGGCCTGGGTGCTTGGGATCAACCTTGCGACGCTGGCGCCATACTTTTTGCTCCTGACCAGCGCTTGGCTGCTCGCTTGGCGAGGTGTGGCAGTGCTGTCATCGTTGCAGCCCATTGAGAAGTGGGCCAGGATCGCCCTTCGCCTGATCATCCCCGCCATCTTCGGCGCCTGGATCCTGATCATCTGGGAAGCGGTGACGCGGGGCGCCGGCATCCCCTTCATCCTGCTGCCGCCGCCCAGCGCCATCGGTGCGCGCATTGCCGGTTCGCTGCCGGTGCTCGGGGCGGATGTGCGGCAGACCATCTTCAAGGCGGTGATCTTCGGTTATGTCGTCGGCAGCGGCGCCGGCTTCATCACCGCGATCCTTGCCGACCGCGTGCCGTTCCTGCGGCGTGGGCTCCTGCCGATCGGCAACATGGTTTCGGCCCTGCCGATCATCGGCGTGGCGCCCATCATGGTGATGTGGTTCGGCTTCGACTGGCAGTCCAAGGCGGCGGTCGTCATCATCATGACGTTCTTCCCGATGCTGGTGAACACGGTCGCAGGCCTTGCCGCCTCCGGCCATATGGAGCGCGACCTGATGCGCACCTATGCGTCGGGCTACTGGCCGACGCTGATCAAGCTCAGGCTGCCGGCGGCGGCTCCCTTCATCTTCAACGCGCTGAAGATCAACTCGACGCTGGCGCTGATCGGCGCCATCGTCGCCGAGTTCTTCGGCACGCCCGTCGTCGGCATGGGCTTCCGCATTTCGACTGAGGTCGGGCGGATGAACATCGACATGGTCTGGGCCGAAATCGCAGTTGCAGCACTTGCGGGTTCGGTCTTTTATGGCGTGGTCGCTCTTGTCGAAAGAGCCGTCACGTTTTGGCATCCCTCTGTCCGTGGTGGATAGGGGCGGTGGGTTTAAGGGTGCTAACCTCAGAGGGTAAAAAGATGAAAAGACTGATTATTCCCGTTCTGGCCGGCGCAATGTCGCTGGCCGCGTTCCAGGCAATGGCCGCCGACAAGGTGACGTTGCAGCTGAAATGGGTCACGCAGGCGCAGTTTGCCGGCTACTATGTCGCCAAGGCCAAGGGTTTCTATGAGGCCGAAGGCCTCGACGTCGATATCAAGCCGGGCGGCCCGGACATCGCGCCCGAGCAGGTGATCGCCGGCGGCGGCGCCGACGTCATCGTTGACTGGATGGGCGGTGCGCTCGCCGCGCGCGAAAAGGGTGTGCCGCTGGTCAACATCGCCCAGCCGTTCAAGAAGGCCGGCATGGAGCTGGTCTGCCCGAAGGACGGCCCGATCAAGACCGAAGCCGACTTCAAGGGTCATACGCTGGGCGTCTGGTTCTTCGGCAATGAGTATCCGTTCTATGCCTGGATGAACAAGCTTGGCCTCAAGACCGATGGCGGCCCGGACGGCGTCACTGTTCTCAAGCAGAGCTTCGACGTGCAGCCGCTGATCCAGAAGCAGGCGGATTGCATCTCGGTCATGACCTACAACGAGTACTGGCAGCTGATCGACGCCGGCTACAAGCCGGAACAGTTGACCGTTTTCAACTATTCGGCGATGGGCAACGACCTGCTCGAGGACGGGCTCTATGCCTCTGAGGACAAGCTCAAGGACCCGGCCTTCGCCGACAAGATGGTGCGTTTCGTGCGCGCCTCGATGAAGGGCTGGAAATACGCCGTCGACAACAATGACGAGGCTGCCGGCATCGTCATGGACGGCGGCGGCCAGGACGAGAATCACCAGAAGCGCATGATGAGCGAAGTCGCCAAGCTGGTCGACAATGCCGACGGCAAGCTCGATCCGGCGACCTATGAGCGTACCGCCAAGGCGCTGCTCGACCAGAAGATCATCACCAAGGAGCCGAAAGGCGCCTATACCACCGCGATCACCGACAAGGCGATCAAGTAAGCCTGGCTGGAATATCTCGATGTTAAGACCGGCGCCTCTGGCCAAGTGTCAGAGGCGCCGTTCCTTTATGGTGTTCATGACGAAGCTGGTCTCGATCGAGGCGACGCATTTCAGCCGCGCGATCTTCTCCTTGATGAAGCGCTCGTATTGTTCCAGGCTGCCCGTCACCACCTTCAGTACATAGTCGCGCGAGCCGGTGACGAGATGGCACTCCAGCACCTCTTCCCAGCCGCGGATCGCGTCCTCGAACATCACAATCTCGTCCTCGTTCTGGCGGCTGAGCCGGATGGTGGCGATGGCGACCATGCTCCAGCCGAAGGCGGCGGGGTCGACCAGCGTGGTGTAGCCCCTGATGACGCCGGTCTCCTCCAGCCGCCGCACGCGCCTGAGGCAAGGCGACGGCGACAGGCCGATGCGCTCGGCAAGCTCATTGTTGGTAATGCGGGCGTCGGCCCGCAATTCCCTGAGAATCCTGAGGTCGAAATCGTCAGCTATCTTCTGCTGCATTTTTGCTCTCTCGCGGCAATTTGTTGCCGGCATGCAGCCATGCGAGCCCAAGAATAGCAAGGACTGGCTGATCGGGATCGCATAAATTGCGGTCCGATATCCCTTGAACGCAGGAAAAGGCCATGACCGCGCCACGCCCGTCGAAAACCCATATCGGCAACCACAAGCTCCATCCGGAGACGCTGATGCTGAGCTACGGTTTCGACCCGCAGCTTTCGGAAGGCGCGGTCAAGCCGCCGGTGTTCCTGACCTCGACCTTCGTGTTCAAATCGGCGGAAGAGGGACGTGACTTCTTCGACTACACGTCGGGTCGCAAGGAGCCGCCGAGCGGCACGGCATCCGGCCTTGTTTATTCGCGCTTCAATCATCCCAACAGCGAGATCGTCGAGGACCGGCTGGCGATCTATGAGGGAACGGACGCCTGCATCCTGTTTTCGTCTGGGATGTCGGCGATCGCCACCACACTCCTCGCCCATGCCCGCCCGGGCGATGTCATCCTGCACTCGCAACCGCTTTATGGCGGCACCGAGACGCTGCTGACCCGCACGCTGTCCGGCTTCGGCATCGGCGCTGTCGGCTTCGCCGATGGCGTCGACGAGAAGGCGGTGCGGGCGGCGGCCGATGCCGCGGTGGCGAAGGGGCGTGTTTCGGTCATCCTGATCGAGACGCCGTCAAACCCGACCAACAGCCTGGTCGATATCGCGCTGATGCGGACGATCGCCGACGAGATCGGTGCAGGCCAAGGGTCGACGCCGATTATCGTCTGCGACAACACGCTGCTTGGCCCGGTGTTCCAGCGGCCGATCGACCACGGCGCCGATGTCTCCGTCTATTCGCTGACCAAATATGTCGGCGGCCATTCCGACCTGATCGCGGGCGCGGCCATGGGCAGCAAGGTGGTCACCAAGCCGATCAAGGCGCTGCGCGGCGCCATCGGCACGCAACTCGACCCGCATTCCTGCTGGATGCTCGGCCGTTCGCTGGAAACGTTGTCGATCCGCATGGAGCGTGCCAACGACAATGCGCGCCTGGTCGCCGAATTTCTGCGCGATCACGCCAAGGTCGAGAAGGTGCATTATCTGCCCTTCCTCGGCGAGGATACGCCGGCGGGGCGCGCCTATCTCAGGCAATGCAGTGGCGCCGGCTCGACCTTTTCCTTCGACATCAAAGGCGGAGAGAAGGCGGCTTTCGCCTTTCTCAACGCCCTGCAGATCTTCAAGCTGGCGGTGAGCCTCGGCGGCACGGAGTCGCTCGCCAGCCATCCGGCGGCCATGACCCATTCCGGGATTCCCTTCGACGTGCGGCAGCGCATCGGCGTGCTGGAGACCACGGTCAGGCTGTCAATCGGTGTCGAGCATCCCGACGATCTGATCGCCGACCTGACGCAGGCGCTGGCGGCGGTCTGACGGCTCTCTTCTCGAAACTGAAAAGGGGCGAGCGATCGGCCCTTCTTGTTTTCCCGGTCACAAAAACGTGTGCAGGGAAACATTGCGCCGCCCAACCGTTGCGTTGGAGCATGCGCGCGTCGGGGGACCGTGACCCATGCGACAGCCAATCGGAGGTTATTCATGCGCACACATTCTTTCCTGCCGGTATTTTCGGCGCTGGCCGTTTCGACCGCTTTCCTGCTCGCATCGCCGGCCATGGCCGAGGTGGTGAAATACAAGGCGACGCTCGATGGCAGCCAGCAGAGTCCGCCCGTCACCACCAAGGGCAAAGGCACCGCTACGCTCACCTTCGATACCACCAAGAAGAAGCTCAGTTGGGACGTCAAATATTCCGGCCTCAGCGGACCGGCGACGGCAGCGCACATTCACGGCCCGGCTGCGATGGGGGCGAGCGCCGCTCCCGTCATCCCCTTCAAGGGCAAGCTTAAGAGCCCGATCAAGGGGTCGGCAACGCTGACGGACGCCCAGGCAGCCGACCTGGCGGCCGGCAACTACTATGTCAACGTCCACACCGCAGCCAACAAGGACGGCGAGATCCGCGGCCAAATCGAGGCAGCGAAATAGCGGAAACCGCTTAGAAAAAGGGGCGGGCGACCGCCCCTTTTTTGTTTGGATCACGCCTTGTCGCGGATTTGCGTCATCGTCCGGGTCGGCGTGATCGCTTCGGGATCGAGCCTGATTTCGACGATGGCCGGCTTCCCGCTGGCCCGGGCACGCTCGAAGGCCGGCGCGAAATCGGCCGTCTTCTCAACCGTCTCGCCATGGCCGCCATAGGCGCGCGCCAGCGACGCGAAGTCGGGGTTTTTGAGATCGGTGGCAACGACGCGGCCGGGATATTCGCGCTCCTGGTGCATGCGGATGGTGCCGTAAATGCCGTTGTTGACGACGATCACGATGATCGGCAGGTCGTATTGCACGGCGGTGGCGAATTCCTGGCCGTTCATCAGGAAGCAGCCGTCGCCGGCGAAGGCGATCACGGTGCGATCCGGATAAAGTGCCTTGGCGGCGACCGCGGCAGGGGTGCCATAACCCATAGAGCCGGAGGTTGGTGCCGCTTGCGTGGCAAAGCGGCGGAAGCGATGGAAGCGGTGCACCCAGGTGGCGTAGTTGCCGGCGCCGTTGGCGAAGATGGCATCGTCCGGCAATACCTGTTCCAGATATGTCATGATCGGGCCCATCTGCACGTCGCCCGGACCCGTCTGCGGCGGTGTCGACCATTCGAGGTAGGCGCTATGCGCTTTCGCCGTCTCGGCTGCCCAGGATGGCGTGCCGGCCGGCTTGCGCTTGGCGAAAGCCTCGACGAAGGCGGCGGGCGAGGCGTTGATCGCCAGCGTCGGCCGGTAGACGCGGCCGAGTTCGCCGGCGTCGGCATGGACATGCACCAGCGCCTGATCGGGGTAGGGGCTTTTCAGCAGCGTGTAGTCCGAGGAGGGCATCTCGCCCATGCGGCCGCCGATCAACAGCACGACGTCGGCCGCCTTGATCTGGGCCGCCAGCTTCGGATTGATGCCGATGCCGACATCGCCGGCGTAGTTCGCATGAAGATGGTCGAACAGCATCTGGCGGCGGAAGGAGCAGCCGACGGGGAGCGACCATGCCTCCGATATTGCGCGCATGCGCGCGACGGCTTCCTCATTCCAGCGCGTGCCGCCGAGGATGACGAACGGCCGCTTGGCGCCGGCAAGCAGCCTTTCCAGCGCGTCGAGTTCGGCCCCGCCGGGATAGGTCTCGACCGGCGTGTGGGGAAGCGCTGCCGGCGCCTCGACCTCGCTGGTCAGCATGTCTTCAGGCAGCGAGATGACGACCGGCCCAGGCCGGCCCGACGTCGCCACCGCGAAGGCGCGGGTGACGAATTCGGGGATGCGCGCGGCGTCGTCGATCTCGACCACCCATTTGGCGATGTCGCCGAAGAACCTCTTATAGTCCACCTCCTGGAACGCCTCGCGTTCCTTGGCATGGCTGGCGACCTGGCCGATGAACAGGATGAGCGGCACCGAATCCTGCATGGCAATGTGGATACCGGCGGAGGCGTTGGTGGCGCCGGGGCCGCGGGTGACGAAGCAGATGCCGGGCTTGCCGGTCAGCCGCCCCTGGCAGTCGGCCATCATCGCGGCGCCGCCTTCCTGGCGGCAGACGATGGTGCGGATCGCCGAGTCGTGCAGCGCGTCGAGCACCGCCAGATAGGATTCGCCCGGCACGCAGAAGATGCGGTCGGTGCCGTTGGCTTCCAGCGCTTCGACGATCAGTTGTCCACCGGTCTTCATTTCCCAAACCTCTCCAGTTCGGCAAGGATTTCTTGCGTGTGTTCGCCAAGGCGCGGCGAGGGGCGTTCATAGACCAGCGGTGTTTCAGACATCACCATCGGCGCGCGTACCGAGGGCAGACGGTTGCCATGGCCGTCGTCGAGGTCGAGCCGCATGCCGCGCGCGATCGTCTGCGGGTCGGCGAACATCTGGCCGATAGTGTTGATCGGGCTCGCCGGCACGCTTGCCGCCTCCAGCTTTGCCAGCAGCGGGTCGCGATCGACCGTGCTCAGCACCTCGACGATGCGTTCGCGCAGCTTCACCCGGTTGGCGACCCGGGCCGGATTGGTGGCGAAGTCGGGATTGGTCGACAGCTCATCCAATCCGACGGCGGCGCAGAATTTGGCGAACTGACCGTCATTGCCGACCGCCAGGATGATGTGGCCGTCGCGGACCGGCACCACTTCGTAAGGCGCGATGTTCATATGCGCATTGCCCATCTGCACCGGCGACTTGCCGGAGACGAGATAGTTGAGGTTCTGGTTGCCGAGCGCCGAGATCTGGGTGTCGAACAGCGCCATGTCGATATGCTGGCCTTCGCCGGTCCGGTCGGCATGCCGCAACGCGGCCTGGATGGCGATGACCGAATAGAGCCCGGTGAAGATGTCGGAGATGGCGACGCCGGCCTTTTGCGGCTCACGCCCGACTTCGCCGGTGATCGACATCATGCCGGCCATGGCCTGGATGATGAAGTCGTAGCCGGCGCGCGGCGCGTAAGGTCCGTCCTGGCCGAAGCCGGTGATGGAGCAATAGACGAGGCGCGGGTTGATCTTGCGCAGGCTGTCATAGTCGAGCCCGTATTTTTTCAATCCGCCGAGCTTGAAGTTCTCGATCAGCACGTCCGACGTGGCGACCAGCCGGCGGATGGTTTCCGCCCCCTCCGGCGTCGAGAAATCGATGGCGATGGAACGCTTGCCGCGATTGCAGGAATGGTAATAGGCGGCCGACAGGTTCTCGCCGTCATGGCTCATGACGAAGGGCGGTCCCCATTTGCGGGTGTCGTCGCCGCCATCTGGGCTTTCGACCTTGATGACATCGGCGCCGAGATCGGCAAGCAATTGCCCGGCCCAGGGCCCGGCAAGGATGCGGGCGAGTTCGACGACGCGGACGCCTTTCAGGGGTGGTTCGGCCATAAATCACCGTGATTGCTGCGAAAGCAGAGCCTCTATCAAGCCGGGCCGCGGCTGTCACGGCCCTTGCGATGGGCCAACGGGCCGGTTCGAAACGGATGCGGGTCGCTATTTCAGCACGCTGTCGGCCCAGGCGGCGAAATCGTCCATGATGATGTCGCGGTTCACCTCGTTCAGGCTTTCGTGGCGAGTGTCGGTGTAAATCTTTGAAACGAGATTCGAAAAGCCCATCCTGCGCATGCGGTTGGCAAGGTGGGTGATGCCTTTGCCATAGTCCGAAGCGGGGTCTTTGTCGCCGCCGACGATGGCGACGGGAAGGTCGCGCCGGACGTCGGCGAAGGCGGCATCCTTGCCGCCGTTCAGCGCCATCGAGACCACGTCGCGCCACATCGAGATCGAGGCATCCCAGCCGCACAGCGGATCGGCGATATATTTCGCCACCTCCGCCTCGTCGCGCGACAGCCAGTCGAACAGCGTGCGGTGGTTGGGCACCGCCTTGCCCCAAGCCTGGAAGGTGAGTCTCGGCAGCAGGCGGGAGGGGACATCGGAGCCCAGCCGCATCCGTTCCCAGGCTAGGACGCCGAGCGCCACCTGGCCAAGCAGGCCTTGCGAAAAATTGCCGTTCCAGATCGCGGCGGCATGGACGCGCGGGGAGTGGCTCAGAAGGTAGTTCAGCGCCACCGACGCGCCCATCGAATGGCCGAAAAGGATGACCGGCAGATCAGGGCATTCGCCGGCGATGAGGTCTTGGATGGCATCGACATCGGCGATCACCTTGGCCGAGCCATCCCTATCGGCGAATCTACCGAGCGGTGCGTCTGGCGCCTTGGTCGCGCCATGACCGCGATGGTCATGGACATAGACGTGGAAGCCGCGCGTAGAGAGAAAATCGGCAAAGCGGGCATAGCGCGCGGCGTGCTCGGCCAGCCCATGATTGATCTGGACGACGGCGCGTGGCTTGCTGTCAGCCTGCTTGACCAGGAGATTGAGATCGGCGCCGGTCGGTGAGCGGACCATGCGTTGCTGATTGAAAGGCACGGCCGCCCTCTCTCCCTCATTTTATCGTTGTTGGTTTTGTTTGCGCTGACGCCGGTTTTGCGTCAATCCACAGCAACTGTTTTTGCGCGACGATCTTTCTTGCCACGGGCCAGCAAAATATCGCAATTCTGACATGGAGACAGCTTCAGTCTGTCGCCCACTTTCTCAGCCGGGGATTTGTCATGCGCATTGGTGTCGTTTTCGGATTGGCCATGCTGGCGGTTTCGCTGGCCAATGCTGCGCATGCCGAAGTCAAGATGAGCGGCACCTTCGTTGCCGACGCGGCCTGCCCGGCAACGCAGGCCATCAAGAACGGCAAGAACCCCGGCAATGTCTCGACCGATGCCGGACAGAGCTACCAGTTGCTTGCCGGCAACAAGGATGCGCCGACGCATTATCTGATCCTGGTGCCGGGCGCCGATCCGGAGCGGCGCTGGGTGAAGGTCACTTGCGGCCATCTGTCGGGCAGCAGT
The DNA here is from genome assembly GCF_057784245.1 of Mesorhizobium sp. CNPSo 4671. Lineage (NCBI taxonomy): Bacteria > Pseudomonadati > Pseudomonadota > Alphaproteobacteria > Hyphomicrobiales > Phyllobacteriaceae > Mesorhizobium > Mesorhizobium sp. CNPSo 4671. Next base: position 260,888 of record NZ_JBWLUW010000003.1, read on the forward strand.
GCGGCGACGGTGCCGGCGGCCCCTGGCGGGCAAGGCAAGCCGGCCGCGGCGGGAAAACCCGAATATGTCTTCGCGCTGAGCTGGCAGCCGGCTTTTTGCGAGACCAAGTCGAACAAGACCGAATGCAAGGCGCAAAACCCGAACGAGTTCGATGCCACCAACTTCACCTTGCACGGCCTGTGGCCGCAGCCGAACGGCAATTTCTATTGCCAGGTGGCGGCAGGCGACAAGGCCAACGACAATCCGGCCCATTGGAAGGACCTGCCGCCGGTCAATCTGGAGGCCGGCACCCGCAAGGAGCTCGATCAGGTGATGCCGGGCACGGCCTCCCAGTTGGAACGGCATGAATGGATCAAGCACGGCACCTGCTATGGCAAGAGCCAGCAGGAGTATTTTTCCGATGCGCTCGGCCTGATGCGGCAGGTCAACGCCTCGCCGGTGCGTGAACTCTTCGCCAAGACCATTGGCGGCAAGCTGACGGCGGACCAGATCCGCGGCGCCTTCGACACCGCCTTCGGCGCCGGAGCAGGGGATCGCGTGCGGGTATCCTGCGTCATCGATCCTTCGAACGGCCGGCGGCTGATCGGCGAACTGACGCTCGGCCTTGCCGGCCCAATCGGCCCGAATTCTTCGCTCAAGGACTTGCTGCTTGCCTCCGTGCCGACCAACAAGGCCGGTTGCCCGACCGGCACCGTTGACGCGATCGGGTTCCAGTAAGGACGCCGCGGGCTTTCGATACGCCGTCGCGGCTGTCGCCGGCCAGTGAACTGGTGCTATGCTGTCCCGGCATCATTGAACGGGGGCGGCAATGAATGGCATAACAAGCAGCGCGCTGGCGCGGCTGGCCTTCTGGGCCAAGGGCATGGTTTCGATCAACGACGCCCGGATGGAGTGGCCGGGTTTTTCCTACAGCGATGCCGAGTGGGCGCGCATGCGCACGCTGTCCGAGCCGATCGGCACCGGGACCTACCAGCTGTTCACCATCGTCAACGCGGTGATCTTCATCGCCATCGCCGCGCTCGGCATTTTCGGCGTCTTCCTGCCGCTTGCGACGCGGCTGTTTCCGGTGCCGGCTGAAACCAGCGCGCTGAAGTTTTCGCTGCTTCTGGCCGCCTGCGCCTTCCTCATCATCGGGCTCGGCCTGCCGATCTCGATGCGCCTCTCGGCCATGCTGCTGGGCGGCAAGACGGTGCGCGCGGCGCTGGCCCCCGCTGCCGGCGATGAGGCGCTGGCCGCAAAAGTGTCCTGGCAGATCAACCGCATCATGCTGATCATGTGCGGGCTGCTGGTGCCGGGCATTCTTTTGTTCATCGCCTATGACATCCAGGCCGGGCCGATCATCACGGCGCTGAAATGGCTGGCGATCGCGCTGATGGCGGTCTCGACGCGAACAGGTATTGCGCGACAGAGAAAATCGTAGATCAGAACTGCGCCGACTTCGTCCAGGCAGTGGCGGTGTCGGGCTCGTGGCCGCCCGGCTCGCCGACGACGCGATCGCGTCCTGTCGACTTCGCCTTGTAGAGGCGCTGGTCGGCGAGCGCGAACAGATCGGCAAGGCAGCGTGTCGTTTCGCCGACGGTTGAAACGCCGGCGCTGACGGTCAGCTCGAAGCGGCTGGTGGCGGCCGATGCCTTGACAGCGTGGCGGATGCTCTCGCCAAACAGCCTGGCGACCGGATGCGGGCGCGAACTCAGGATGGCGAATTCCTCGCCGCCGATCCGGAACACCTGGTCTTCGGCGCTCGCCACTTCGCGAAGCAGGCTTGCGAGCGCCTTCAGCACCTTGTCGCCTTCGGCATGGCCGAAACGGTCGTTGATCGACTTGAAATGGTCAACATCGACGATCAGCAGGCTGAGCGGCCTCGCCGTGCGCAGGCTGACCTCGACAGCGGCTTCACCGTCGGCGTCGAAGCGGCCGCGGTGCAGCAGGCCGGTCAGGCCGTCGCGGCCGACATGTTCGACCAGCGCTTCATAGCGTTCGCGATAGGTCAGCGTTTCGAAAATATCGGTCAGCCCGCGCGGCAGCGGAATGTCACGGGCCTCGAACCATTTGAGATAAGCCACGAGCATGGCGCTGAAGGTCAGCGCCGCCGCCATCTTGGCGAACCAGCCGCCGAAGAAGACCGCGATCGGCGCGCCGGCGACGAAATGCAGCGCCGTGAAGAAACCGGCCTGGTCGAAGGTCAGCACGCAAGCGACGCAAATCAGGATGCGCGCGAATTGCGCCTGGCGCAGGTGCCGGCCAAGCTTTTCATAAAGCAGGATGATCAGGATGGCGTCGATGAACAGCAGGGTCGTGCCCCACACCATCAGCCAGCCCATCTCGTCGATGAAGCCGATGTCGGGAAGCTTGCCGTCGGGGAGCGGTGCGATGACGTGCAGGCGCAAAAGCAGCACCAGCCCGATCATCAACGCATTGCCGAGCAGCAGGCCGTAGATCGGCTGGCGCACGGTGGCGGCGTCCTCCTTGATGTAGAGCAGGAGCAGCATCACCAGCTTGCCCGAAAACAGCACCGCCGAGCCCGGCGAGACCAGGCCGAATGGCAGCGCGACGTAAAAGACGCTGGCGAGATAGGTTTCCAGGAAATGCATGACGCCGAGCGCGCAGACGAAGACGCCGAGGCCAATGCGCTTGCGGAAGCGGAAAAGCGTCACCATGACGCTGAAGTAGACGACCGCTTCGGCAAGGAGCAGGAAACTGTTCAGCAATGCCGTCGATCCGCTTTCTCTACCGGAATCGCGGCCAGCCAGCGATTCCACCCCGATCCTGTTTTGACGCGGAAGGGTTAACCAGAGATTTCAACATGCCTCGCGACCGGTGGAAAACTTCGGCGGTCGGCGCACACTTGACCGTGTGTTCGGCTTGATCTGGCAAAAGCGATTGCCGTTCGGCCCCGCATCGCCTACATAGCGCCCAACCTCCATTCAATTCGACAATCCAGTCAGTTTTCAGGGAAAAGCGCGCGTGGCACGCCAGTTCATCTATCACATGGCCGGCCTCAACAAGGCCTATGGCACCAAGAAGGTGCTCGAGAACATTCATCTGTCCTTCTATCCCGATGCCAAGATCGGCATTCTCGGCCCCAACGGCGCCGGCAAGTCGACGATCCTCAAGATCATGGCCGGCATCGACAAGGAGTGGAGCGGCGAGGCGTGGCTGGCCGAAGGCGCCACCGTCGGCTACCTGGCGCAGGAGCCGGCGCTCGACCCGAAGAAGACGGTGTTCGAGAACATCATGGAAGGCGTCGCCGCCAAGACCGCTATCATCGAACGCTACAACGAACTGATGATGAACTATTCCGACGAGACGGCCGACGAGTCGGCCAAGCTCCAGGACGAGATGGACCGGCTGAACCTGTGGGATCTCGAACAGCAGGTCGAAATGGCGATGGAAGCGCTGGGCTGCCCGCCCAAGGATGCCGATGTCACCAAGCTTTCGGGCGGTGAGCGCCGCCGCGTCGCGCTTTGCCAGCTCCTGCTGCGCCAGCCCGACCTTCTGCTGCTCGACGAACCGACCAACCATCTCGACGCAGAAACCACGGCGTGGCTGGAAAAGCATCTGCGCGCCTATCCCGGCGCCGTGATGATCATCACCCACGATCGCTACTTCCTCGACAACGTCACCGGCTGGATTCTCGAACTCGATCGCGGCCGCGGCATTCCCTATGAGGGCAACTACACCAAATATCTCGAAGCCAAGGCCAAGCGCCTCAAGCAGGAAGGCCGCGAGGACGATGCCCGCCAGCGTGCCATCGGCCGCGAGCGCGAGTGGATCCAGTCGAGCCCGAAGGCCCGCCAGACCAAATCCAAGGCACGTATCCAGGCCTTCCAGGACCTGCTGGATGCAGCCGACAAGCGCCGCCCGACCGACACGCAGATCGTCATCCCGCATGGCGAGCGGCTCGGCAATGTGGTGATCGAGGTCGACGGCCTGTCGAAGGGTTTTGGCGACACGCTGCTGATCGAGGGCCTGGAATTCAAGCTGCCGCCGGGCGGAATTGTCGGTGTCATCGGCCCGAACGGCGCCGGCAAGACGACGCTGTTCCGCATGATCACCGGCCAGGAAAAGCCCGATGCCGGCACCATCCGCGTCGGCGAGACGGTCAAGCTCGGTTATGTCGACCAGAGCCGCGATGCGCTTGATCCGTCGAAGACGGTGTGGGAAGAAATCTCGGGCGGCGCCGAAGTGGTCAAGCTCGGCAAGTTCGAGGCCAACACGCGCGCCTATTGCGCATCATTCAACTTCCGCGGCGGTGACCAGCAGCAGAAGGTCGGCAATCTCTCCGGCGGCCAGCGCAACCGCGTGCACCTGGCCAAGATGCTGAAGACCGGCGGCAATGTGCTGCTGCTCGACGAACCGACCAACGATCTCGACACAGAAACGCTTGCCGCACTCGAAGACGCGCTGGAAAATTTCGGTGGCTGCGCGGTCATCATCTCGCACGATCGCATGTTCCTCGATCGTCTGGCCACGCACATCCTCGCCTTCGAGGGTGACAGCCATGTCGAATGGTTCGAGGGCAATTTCGAGGACTACGAGCAGGACAAGATCCGTCGGCTCGGGCCCGAAGCCGTCAACCCGCACCGCATGACCTACAAGAGGCTGACGCGGTAGGGGACAAACCGGGGCGGCGAATTCTCAAGGCGATATGAGGAGTTCAAATGGCTGACTGGTCCGCCGCCCAATATCTGAAATTCGAGGACGAGCGCACGCGGCCGGCGCGTGATCTCGCAGCGCAAGTGCCGGTCGATTTTCCGCGCCGGGTCGTCGACATAGGTTGCGGGCCCGGCAACTCGACAGAGCTTCTGGTAGAGCGCTGGCCGGATGCGCAGGTGAGCGGCTTCGACACCTCGCCCGACATGATCGAGAAGGCGAGGGCGCGCCTGCCCAATGTCAGCTTCGATCTTGCCGATGCATCGACATGGCAGCCGGCCGAGCCGGTCAATGTGATCTTCGCCAACGCGGTGTTCCAGTGGCTGCCCGAGCATCCGGCAGTCTTCCAGCGGCTGATGGGCTTTCTCGCCCCTGGTGGCGCGCTCGCCATCCAGATGCCGGACAATATGGCCGAGGATTCGCACCGGCTGATGCGGGAAACAGCGGCAGAAGTGCCGTTCGCGGCGAAGATCAAGGATGCGGCGCGCGCGCCGCTGCGGCCGGTGTCGTTCTACTATGACCTCTTGTCGCCGCTCTCCGACCGGCTCGACATCTGGCACACCGTCTACAACCATCCGCTGGCCGATGCCGAGGCGATCGTCGAATGGGTGAAGTCGACGGGGCTGAAGCCGTTCCTTGATCCGCTCGATGCCGACGAGCGCAAAATCTTCCTCGACAGCTACACCGCAAAGATTGCCAAGGCTTATCCGAAGACCGCCAACGGCAAGGTGCTGCTCCGCTTCCCGCGCATCTTCATAGTCGCCAAGCGGGCAGGCTAGGAAAGAATTACCCACTTTGTGTGCGGCCCTTTGCGGCGGCTTGACCCGGTTTAACCGCCGTGCCCAACTCATCGCGTGGGATCACGATGGCCCGTGTGGCAGGGGGTGAATGATGACTTTGAAAAGATTGCTTTACGGTGGCGGCGTGTGCGCGGCCGCACTTCTGGCGTTCTCGGTTTCGGCGGAAGCCAAGCGGGCGCGCTGCTTCACCACGGATGACGGCTATTTCGCGTGCAGCTATCGCGCGATCGACGATGCCGGCAGCTTCCGCATCTCGGCGCCGGGCTATCCGACCTATGTGTTGGAGATCGATGGGCCGGGCTTTGCCTATGGCTATGTCAATCTCGGCCGCCGCAACGTGCCGTTGCCGGGACAGTTTGTTCGCAGCCGCGACGACGGCGCCTGCTGGAACAACCCGCAGACCAACACCAAGCTGTGCGCCTGGTGAGATCGGATTCAAGCCGGCCAAAACCTTTGGTTTAAGCCGGCGTAAACCGGCCGGATGAGAAAAGTGTTGCGCCGAAGCGTTTCGGCGCCCACATGAAGCCGCAATGCTGCGGATGGGACTGACTGAAACATGCATCGCGTCATCATCAGCGGCATCGGCGCTGAAATTCCTGAAGCTGTCATCACGAATGAAGAACTGGTCGAGAGCTTCAACAGCTGGGTCGACACCGAGAACGCGCGGCGCCAGGGCACCGACGAGCCCTTGCTGCAGAAATCCGACAGCGACTTCATCGTCCATGCCTCAGGCGTGAAATCCCGCCATGTCATCGAGCGCGAAGGCATTCTCGATCCGACCCGCATGACGCCGCGCATTCCGGCGCGGCCGGATGATGCGCTGTCGCTGGAAGCCGAATTCGGCATCGCCTCGGCCAGGAAAGCGCTCGACCATGCCGGACTTGAACCGTCCCAGATCGACCTGATCATCTGCTCAGCCTCGCATCACCAGCGGCCCTATCCGGCGATCGCCATCGAAATGCAGGAGGCGTTGGGGACCAAGGGCGCGGGCTTCGACATGGGGCTTGGTTGTTCGTCCGCGGCGGCTGCGCTGCATATGGCCGTCAATCTGGTGCGCTCGGGCGCGCACAAGCGCATCCTGGTGACGACGCCGGAAATCATCACCGGCCATCTCAATTTCCGCGACCGGCAGACGCATTTCATCTTCGGCGACGCCTCGGTGTCGATGGTGGTGGAGGGACTTGCCCAGGGCGACAAACGGCCGGGGCGTTTCGAGGTGTTGGACACCCGCCTGTGGACGCAGATGTCGAACAACATCCGCACCAATCTGGGCTACCACACCCGCACCGCCCAGGATGATCCCTACATGATCAACCTGGAAGGCAATCTGATCAAACAGGTCGGCAACAAGGTGTTCAAGGAAGTCACCGTCGCCGGCCAAAAATTCATCGTCGAGTTCCTGGCCGAGCACGGTCTGACGCCACAGGCCGTCCGGCGCTTCTGGCTGCATCAGGCCAATGCGCGCATGAATGCGATGATCCTGAAACTGTCGTTCGGCCACGATGTCGATCACGACCGTGCGCCGATGGTGCTGGAGCGGCTCGGCAACACGGCGGGTGCCGGCGCCATCGTCGCGCTGTCGGAGAACCATGCCGACATGAAGCCCGGTGATTTCGGCTTGATCTGCGCCTTCGGCGCGGGGTATTCGATAGGCGGCGCGCTTATCCGAATGCTCTAAGCGATGTCGCGCTGACGCTGGCCTGAAAGGCCATTCGGACCTTCGTCCGCAGTTCGGCCGCTTCGCGCCCGTTTTCCACTCCCATTCAGCCTGACCTGACCCTCGACGCAACCCGTGTTGGGGCTCGGCTTGAATCGACGCGATCTCGTTTCAGAAAGGAGAGTTTCCAATGGTTGATGCCCGATGCAGTTGCGGCGCTCTCACGCTGACGCTTCAAGAACCGTCAAAACTGGTTGTCGCCTGCCATTGTCTCGACTGCCAGCGCAGAACCGGCTCACCCTTCGGCGTCGGTGCCTTTTATCCTGCCGACGCCGTCGCCATCTCTGGAACCGCGAAGGAATTCACCCGTGAGGCGGCGAGCGGCGGCAAGGTGCACAACTACTTTTGTTCCAACTGCGGCTCGACGGTCTATTGGAAAGCCGACAGGCTGCCGTCGATGATCGGCGTCGCCGTCGGCGCGCTGGCTGACCCGAACTACCCGCCTCCTGTCCGCTCGGTCTTCGAACAGTCGAAACATGATTGGGTTCAAATTGACGGTGCCGTCGACCATTTTCGGCAAGGCAGCGGGGCGAGAAAATCGGGCTGAGCCGGCGTTCCAACGCGCCTTGCCGTGTCAGGCCGGCGTAAAGGGAACCAGCATCGGCACCCGCCGCGCGTAATCGTCATAGGCAGGGCCAAGTTCGCCGCGCAGGAAACGTTCCTCGAGCTTTGCCTTGATGATGATGCCGATAGTGAGCAGTGCGACACCTGCAATGCCCCAGACAGTGCCTTTCGCCGCCATGGTGGCAAGAAGCGCCAGCAGCAATCCTGTGTAGATCGGATGCCGGACCAGCCCATAGGGGCCTGTATCGACCACACGGTGGTCTGCCTTCGCGGTGACCGAGGCCGACCACAGCCTGCCCAGATGGATGCGTGCCCACCACGAGAAGATGAGGCCGATGGCGATCAGGGCGATGCAAACCCAGGCCTCGGCCAAGGTCGGAGTCCACAATCTCAGCCTGCCTTCGTAGCCGTGCGCCGGGACGAACAGCAGGACGGTGCCCGCCAGCCAGAAGATGCGATAGCGGACCTCCGCGCCGATGGTGGCGCGTTTTTGAGCCGGATCAGCCCACACGGCAGCCGCAATCCAGGTGACCACCCAGACGAGCCAGAGCAGCCCGATTATCGTCACCGGTCGCATGAGTGCCTCCGCAGTGTCAGGTCTTTTTATGCATGTCGTTTTCCCAAAACCGAGGTCACTTTTGGGCGACATGCATCAGACCACCATGAAAGCGATCCGACGCGGCGGCAATGCGGCACCAATTCCCATTTCCGGTAAGAAGATCGTGATCCCTTCTTCATTCACTGGCGAACATCCACTGCACGCCATAGGCGTCGACCAGCATGCCGAAGCTGCTCCCCCAATATTGCCGCGCCAGGGGCACAGTGATGCGGCCACCGACGGCCATGCGGGAGAAGAGGTCCTGCATGGCGACGAGGTCGTCGAAATCGAGCACCATGGCGGAGCCTTTCATGGGCTCCGCATCGTCATTGTCGGAGGCATGGAACAAGACGCCCGGGCCTTCGAAGCGCGCGTGCAGGATTTTTCCGCGCATGGTTTCTGTGCGCACCGGCATGCCGTTGTCACCCCAGCGCAGCAGGATCGTTGCCCGGCCAAGGCCGCACTGTTCGTAGAAGGCCAGTGCCGGCTCGCAATTGGTGGTGAAAAACAGCGAAGGGGAGAGCCGCATTAAATCTTCCCTATCAGATCAGTGCGCGGCGGCGGTGGCGGCGGCAATGAGAGCATCGCCGGTAAATTGCCTGTCGCCGATGCCCCAGCCGCCGTCGGGCGCGTTGACGATGTTGATCCAGGTGTTTTCGGGCCTGTGCTCGGGCACGCAGAGTTCGGCGACAATCCCGGCGGCCGTGGTGATGAAGACCTGGCGGGCCTCGATCGAGCCAAGGCCGATATTGGGCAATTTCAACTCGACCATCACCACGGGCCGATTGGTGCCGCCGGCATAAATGTGGTGCGGCGGCAGGACATGGACTGTGCCGCCGACGATCGACGTGAAGAAGGAATTGCCGCTGGCGCCGGAGGCCTCGATAAGGGCGGCGCTGAGGCGGGGCAGGATCTCGCGCTCTCCGGCCTCTGTCAGGACGCTTTCCGGCGCGGTCACGGTAATGGGCATTCGGTCTCTCCTTGTCCTCGGGCTGCACGGCCTTGCCGGAAGATCGTCTTCCGCCTTGCCATGTTTCGTATCAATTGTTACGTTATGTGGAGTGAGCAAGTCAACGGGTTTCGTATCGATCACTATGGATAATTTGGAAAAGCCGCGCGGCGGCCGGCCGCGCGCGTTCGACCCCGACCGGGCACTGGATGCGGCTATGCATCTGTTCTGGGAGCATGGCTATGAGGCGACGTCGCTGGCCATGCTGCGGGAGGCGATGGGGCTGACGCCGCCGCAGATCTACAACGCCTTCACCGACAAGGAGACTTTGTTCCGCAAGGCGCTGACGCGCTACCACGAGACGGAGATCAGCTTTGCGCTGGAGGCGCTGAGCGCGCCGGTCTCGACACGGGAGGCGATCCGGCGGTTGCTGCTGGGGGCGGCGGAGGCCTATTCCAGGCCCGGCAAGCCCGGCGGCTGCCTTTTCGTCAGCGGTGCCCTGGCGGCCTCGCCGCAGGCGCAAGCCATTGCGGATGAACTCAAGGCCTATCGCAAGGCGAGTGAGGCGGCGATCGCGGAGCGGCTGGCCAAGGGGAGGGCGGTGGGCGATCTGCCGGAAGGCTTCTCCGTCGAAAGCTTCGCCAAATATATCGCCGGCGTCATGAACGGCATGTCGATCCAGGCGCGGGACGGTGCATCGGTCGAAGAGTTGCGCCTTTTGGCCCAAACCGCTCTTGCGGCCTTGCCGGCCGAAGAGCAAAAACGGGAAGCATGATTCAAGGACGGAACGCCATGCTGGATCTCTTCCCCGAGGCCGAGAAACCGGTCGAAATCATCCCTGCCAAGAAGCTCTCCGCCCTCGCGGCAGCGCTCTATGTCGCGCCAGCGGATCATTTCCAGACAAAACCGGTGGAGGAGTTGCGGCTCGGCTTCGACGGCATTTTGGGCGATTTCCACGCCGGATCGACACGGCGCTCGGGCGGGCGCGAACCCTGGTATCCGCGCGGCACCGAAATGCGCAACGAGCGGCAGCTATCGATCGTGGCTGCGGATGAACTGGCCATCGTCGCCGAGCGGATGGGCTTGGCCGAGATCAAGCCGGAATGGATCGGCGCCAATCTGGTGGTCGAAGGCGTGCCGCATCTGTCGATGCTGCCGGCCGGCACGCTGCTGTTCTTCAAGGATGGCGTGACCCTGAAGGTCGACGCCCAGAACGGACCATGCCGCATTGCTGGGCGGTCGATCGCTGAAAATGCCGGAATGGCCGACATCGAAGCCGGCGCGCTGTTGTTCCCCAAAATGGCAAAGCGGTTGCGTGGTGTCGTCGCCTGGGTCGAGAAGCCCGGAACGATCAGGGCCGGCGAAGAGATTTCGGCGCGAGTGCCGGAACAGTGGATTTATCAGGCATAGCCGCGCGTTCTCATCGTGGCCGAAGGGCTACGCCGCCGATGAACGGCGTAGCAGAAGCGCCGGGCCTCAGCCCTTGCGGTTCTTCCTGGCGCCTTGCGCCATGACCGACACGTGGTCCCATTTGTCCCAGGTGGCGAGGCGGTTGGCGTATTCCTGGCGGATCATCGGCAGGCCGCCGTCACCGAAGAACACTCTGAGCGGCGGCTCGGCCGCGTCGACGATGGCCAGCATCGCCGGACCGGTGGCTTCGGGATCGCCGGCGACCGAGTTGGCGCGGCGCTCGGCCATCTTGGCGCGGGCGGGCGCATAGGCCTCGATCGGCTTGGACACCTTGGCGGAGGCGCCGGACCAGTCGGTGGAGAAGCCGCCCGGCTCGACCAGCGTGACATGGATGCCGAATTCCCCAACCTCGATGCTCAGCGACTGGCTGAAGGCCTCCAGCGCCCATTTCGAGGCGTGGTAGAGGCCGAGCGAGGCGAAGGCATTGACGCCGCCGATCGACGAAATCTGGATGATGTGGCCGGACCCCTGTGCCCGCATGATCGGCAGGACCGCCTGCGTGACCCACAGAGCGCCGAACACATTGGTTTCGATCTGGTCGCGGGCTTCCTGCTCGCTGACTTCCTCGATGGCGCCGAAATGGCCGTAGCCGGCATTGTTGATGACGACGTCGAGCCGGCCAAAACGCTTGTGCGCCTCGGCGACAGCGGCATCGACGGCTTTCTTGTCGGTGACGTCGAGCTTTATCGCGGCGATGTTGTCGCCATACTTCTCGACCAGATCGGCGAGCGTGCCGGCGTCACGGGCTGTCGCGGCAACGCGGTCGCCACGCGCCAAAGCGGCCTCGGCCCAGACGCGGCCAAAACCCTTCGACGATCCGGTGATGAACCAAACCTTGTTTGTCATGATGTGGAATCCTTGCCCCTGCGGGCGTGATTTTGGGTGGAAGCGGAGGCTTCTCCGCTTTCGGGCATATACGGTCTATGGCGCGGTTTTCCAGAGGCGAGGGGAAATCTTTTTGAACAAGAGGCCCTTTGATCAGGGGTAATTCACCTGAGACGACCACGCCGGATCGTCGTGCTTTCGCCAGTAGAGTGCCATCAGCCGGCTGGTGATAGGCCCGATCTTGCCATCGGCGATCGCCGCGCCATCGATCTCCGTCACCGGCATGATGCCGCCGGCGGTTGAGGTGATGAAGACCTCGTCGGCCGCCTTGAGCGCGGCGACGCTGACATCGGCCGCGGTGGCGACAAGACCTTCCTCGCCACAGAGATCGAAGACGGTGCGCCTTGTGATGCCGGGCAGCACGCCGATGGCCGGCGTCGACAGTCTGCCGCCCTTGACGCAGAAGACGTTGAAGCCTGGCCCTTCGGCGGCGTTGCCGTTGAAGTCGAGGAGGAGCGCGGTCTCGGCGCCGCGGTCATAGGCATCGTAGAGGCCGCGCACCAGGTCGAGCCAGTGGTAGTTCTTGATTGCCGGATCGATCGAAGCCGGCGGGATGCGCATCTTGTCGCTGATGGCGACGCGCAGGCCGCGTTGCAACTGCTCGGCATTGGCGACCGAGCCGAAGGGCACGGCGAAGGCCATGAAGCGGTTGATCGCCTGGCGCGGATCGCGGCTGAAGGTCGGCGAGGCGCCGCGCGTGCACAGCATCTCGACATAGGCGGCGCGATGGCCGGACAGCGCCACGCAATTGTGCAGGATTTCAGCCACGCCATCCCTGTCGAAGGGGATCGCCATGCGCAGTTTTTCCAGCCCGCCGAAGAAGCGATCGAGATGCAGATCGAGGCGGAAGAAGCGGCCGTCCCAGACATGCACCGTGTCGTAGGTGGCGTCGGAATGCAGGAAGCCCCAATCCAGCACCGAGATCTTGGCTTGCGACATCGGCAGGTACTGGCCGTCGAGGAAGGCGATGCCCTCGGGATAGGCATGCGGGTCGACATGGCGATCGCTCACCGCTGGCAGCGGCTTTGAAGCCTGTGTTGCCGTCGTCTGGTCCATCGGGGCCTCCTCGCGCAGGATCATCAGCCTATCGGCGCCGGGTAGAAGGCATAGAGCCAACTCCTCGGTGCTGTTCGTCCTCCATGACGATCTGGCCGATACACTGGATTGGAATTGCCTTATGGTCGAGGGACACTGAGCTGGAGGGGATATGGGCAAGCTTGGGGCTGTCATCGCAACCATGATGATCTTCGCCACCGCGGGTGAAGCCAGCGCGCAATGCACGAAAGAAGGCGACGAGCTCTGCCAAAACGGCCAGACCTATCGCTGCGAGCAGACCGGCAGCGAACTGACGCCGATCTTCCAGAATGTACCTTGCGCGGTAAACGTGCCGGCGCAGACGCTGACCGGCACTTGGGTCGGCAGCGGCCACCAGAGCCCGGCGGGTGACGCCGGCGCCGACTGGTCGATCGCCATGACGATCAGGGATGACGGCGCGTCGATCGACTATCCGTCACTCGGCTGCGGCGGATCGCTGTCGCAGACGTCGCAGGATGAGACGTCAGCGGAGTTCCACGAGAGCATCACCTATGGCCAGGACAAGTGCATCGATGGCGGCGATATCACCGTCCGGTTTTTCAAGGGGAACCTGTCCTGGACCTGGGTCGGCCAGGCCGACGGCCAGCCTTACAATGCGATCGCCGTGCTGACCCGGCAGTAAGACTGTTTGGAAATCCTACTCCGGCGGCCATCTGATGGCGTTTTCTGCGCTTCCGGTGCTCACGGACCCAAATGTCCGCTGCGCTCCGGTTCTCGAAAACACCACCAGCTGACTCACCAGAGCGAATTTCGAAACAGTCTAGGCGGGCTGCGCCTCATTCCTCTTCATCGTCGGCGTCGAGCAGGCGTGTCGCGCGCCAGCGGGTGAGCACGATGTTGGTCTGCTCGATGACGAAGAACCGGGCGGAGTCGCGGTCATAGCCCTCGGCCAGCAGCTTTTCGTAATCGGTGTGCATGTGGCGGATGTGGGCAATGGTTGCCAGCCACACGGCGATGCCTGGCGGCAAGGTCTTCATATGCACCGCGCCGGCGTCTGTGCGGATCTTCTCCATGTCGGCATAGGGCGCCAGCGGCAGAAGGGCGGTCAGCGCCTTGGCGATGGCGCGGCGGCGGCCGGTTGGTGCTGTCATCGTTCATCGCGTCCTTCGACAGTCGCCTCCGGTATGGCGTCGGTCGAGGCGAAGTAAGGCTTGATGTCGATGACCGGCGTGCCGTCGAGCACGTCGATGGCGTCGAGATTGATGCGCCCGGTGGCGATGTCCAACCCAACGAGCCTTGCCACATGCAGGCCGACCGGGTTCGGCCGGGCAGGGGAGCGCAGGCCGAATACGCCTTTCGCTTCAGCTGCATGGCGCGGTTTCTGCACAATCAGACTCCGCGGTGCATGGTGCAGCCAGGACAGGATGATGACATGGCTGGCGCGCTCCAGGCCCTGCAGCCCACGGCGATAGGGCGCGTCGATGGTCAGCACCGCCGGCTGCCCGGTCTCGCGGGCCGTGCGCATGTTTTTCGGACAGCTCTCCCGTGACGTCCAAGGCGAGGCGATGCGGCCGATGAAGACGACACCGCCATCCGCCGGCATCGTTGCCGGATCCTGTTCCAGCCTCTGCTCGCCTTCGCGTGCCTCGAACATTTCGCGCGGCCCGGTCATTCTGCCCATCTCTGCTTTGGCGTCTGTCATTGTCCCAAGACCGCACCACATTTTTGGGCGGCACGCACCGGAAAATCACGCATGCGGCATTTTCTTGTCCGGAAGCGACATAGCGCTTGCAAGGTTTTGAAAATCGACATAAACATATGTTTATATCTTTTTCAAAGTGAATGCGCTGAAAAGAGTACGCTGATGCATGTCTCGCTCGACACCATGGTGGATACGCTGAAGGCGGCGGCCGAATCCAGCCGCCTGCGCATATTGGCACTGTTGTCGCGCGGCGACCTTACCGTTTCCGATCTTACCGAAATTCTCGGCCAGTCGCAGCCGCGCGTGTCGCGGCATTTGAAGCTGCTGCTCGAGGCCGGGCTGATCGACCGCTACCAGGAAGGGTCATGGGCGTTCTTCCGCCTGTCGGATGCGGATTCCGCGCGTGACTTCGTCATGGGGCTGGTTGCCAGCATTCGCGGCGCCGATCCGCAGGTCGAGCGCGATCTCGAGCGGCTGGCCTCGGTCAAGCGCAAGCGGCAGGACCGCGCCACCGAGTATTTTTCCGTGAATGCGGCGAGCTGGGACCATATCCGTTCGCTGCATGTGCCGGACCGCGCGGTCGAGGCGGCGATGTTGAAGCTGGTCGGCAAGCGGCCGTTCCAGGCGATGCTGGATCTCGGCACCGGCACCGGGCGCCTGCTCGAAATCTTCTCGCCGCTCTACCGGCGCGGCGTCGGCATCGACATGTCGCGCGAGATGTTGACCGTGGCGCGCGCCAATCTCGACAAGGCCGGCGTTTCGAACGCGCAGGTGCGGCAGGGCGATATCTTTTCACCGCCGGTTGAGCGCGATGGCTTCGATCTGGTCACCATCCACCAGGTGCTGCACTATCTTGATGATCCGGCCCGCGCCATCCACGAGGCGGCGCGGCTTTTGCGCCCGTCGGGCCGGTTGGTCATCGTCGATTTCGCGCCGCACACGCTGGAATTCCTGCGCGACGAGCATGCGCATGTCAGGCTCGGCTTTTCCGACCGGCAGATCGGCGAATGGTTTGCCGAGGCAGGGCTTGATCTCGAGGATGCCCAGGAGTTCGAGCCGCGCGGCGGCAACGAGGCCAGGCTTACCGTAAAACTCTGGCTTGGCCGCGACCGGCGCCTGCTGATCGCCGATCCCGCCAACGACCAGACCAAAGTGAACTCGATAGGGGAAATCGCCTGATGAACCAGTTCCGCTTTTCCCGCCGCCCCGACATTGGCGACAAGGTCAAGGTTTCCTTCGAATTCTTCCCGCCCAAGAACGATGAGATGGAGGCGCGGCTCTGGGACACCGTCACGCGGCTGGAACCGCTGAAGCCGAAATTCGTCTCGGTGACCTATGGCGCCGGCGGCTCGACGCGTGAGCGCACCGCGCGCACCATCAGCCGCATCCTGAACGAGACCAGCCTGACGCCGGCCGCGCACATGACTTGCGTCGACGCTGCCCGCCATCAGGTCGACGCCGTGATCCAGGAATTCGCCGATATGGGCGTGAAGCGCTTCGTCGCGCTGCGCGGCGATCCGGCGGCCGGCGTCGGCACCGCCTACCGTCCGCATCCGGACGGCTACGCCAATGGCGCCGAACTGGTCGGCGCGATGAAGGACGCCGGCGATTTCGACATTTCGGTCTCTGCCTATCCGGAAAAGCATCCCGAAAGCCCCGATTTCGCCACCGACATCGACATGCTGAAGCGCAAGGTCGACAATGGCGCGACGCGGGCGATCACCCAGTTCTTCTTCGACAACGATCTCTACGAGCGCTATGTCGAGCGCGCGCGCCGGGCCGGCATCTACATCCCGATCGTTCCCGGCATTCTGCCGGTGCATAATTTCACCCAGGTCGCCAATTTCTCAGCACGCTGCGGCGCGCTGGTGCCGGCATGGCTGGCCGAGCGCTTCGACGGCCTGCAGAACGACCCGCAGACGCATGCGCTGGTGGCGTCCGCCGTCGCCGCCGAACAGGTTCTCGATCTGGTCGAGCGCGGCGTGGGCGACTTCCATTTCTACACGATGAACCGCGCCGACCTCGTCTTTGCCATTTGCCACATGATCGGCATCCGCTCGCACGAGGCGGAGGTGGCAGGCTCGGCTGCGGCGTGAGGCAGGGCTGAACAGCAAAAGGCCGGGTAAAAACCCGGCCTTTCGAATTGCTTAGACTATCTGGTGCTGGTCTTCCCCGTCTTGGCGGGTTCAGGGAAGGACGCCCATAATGAGGGCGCCGATGAAAGCAAACGCAGCACAAATCATCAATGCGTTGATCGGCCTCGTGAGTCCCATGACATAGCCTCCTCTTAAAGAGCTATGCCTGAGAGTCTAGGTTCATTTGTGCCACAGGCAAGCGGAAAATGTGCTGCATTGCGACGTGATTGTGAAGATTGCGACCTCGGTTTCGCCGTTAGCCGTTGAAACTCCTGCGCAAAAACCCGCTTCGGACCTGTGAATAAATTGTGGCGGGATGGTGTCGCCAGTATGTCATGGCAGCGCTACCACCGCGAAAGTCGACTTCGACCTTGGCGCCGATACGGAGATTCAATCCAAGTCGTCAGAGCGTCCAATCGGACGAGCGGCGCTCTACCGTCGACCGAACACGCGCCCATCGATCGTGACCAGGCCGAGGCCGATCAGCACCACGCCGCCGATCTCGAACAGTTCCAGCCGCTCTCCCAGGAAAAGAAAACCGAGCAGCATGGCGCTGGCCGGCACGATCAGCGTCACCAGCGAGGCATTGGTGGCACCGGCCGAAGCGACCAGGTTGAAATAGAGGATATAGGCAAAGGCGGTGGAGAGCAGCGCCAATGCCAGCACCGCCGCCCAGACCGGCGGCGACGCAGAAAACAGGCCGGCGGGGCCATGCGCCAGCAGCACGACCGGGATCATGATGATGGTCGAAGCGGTCAGCTGCCCGGTGGCGATGACCGGCGAGGGCACGCCCTTGAAGCGGCGGGCAACCATCAGCGCGACGCCATAGGACAGAGACGCGCCGATCAGTGCGAATTTCGCCCAGACCGGACCGCCGAGCCCGGCGAGTAGGCCGGGACCGATCATGACAGCGGTGCCGGCGACGCCGAGCCCGATGCCGGCGAGCTTGTTCCAGGAGAGCTTCTCGTCCGATGTCATCGCGTTGGCGAGGATCAGCGTCCAAAACGGCGTCGTCGCGTTCAGCACTGACGCGACGCCGGCCCCAAACTCGGTCTGGCCGGCGAAGATCAGCGAGAAGGGGATGACATTGTTGGTCAAGGCCAGCAGGAAGAACAGGCCGGCATGCGGAAAGGCGAGGCGGAAGGACGGACCGCGCAGGCCGAGATAGATCTGCAGCGCGATTGCCGCGATGGCGACGCGGAACAGCACCAGCACCAGCGGGTGAAGCTCCGCCACCGCGATGCGGGCGAAGAAGAACGAACCGCCCCAGATCGCGCCAAGCAGCAGCAACCGCCCCCAGTCGGTGAGCGTCATCGGTCCGCGTGGTGCGGATGTCGCGGCTATTGCCATGTCTATCGTCCTCCCCAAGACGGTCCGAATACCAGTCGGTCAGACACAGGGCATATCCGGTTCGGCGACAAGGGCCACCCGAAACCTGATCGCTGGCAAACGATGCTGCCAAAAACTAGAGCCGCTGCGTGAGTGCCGCGAGACACAGAATTGTTTTCATTAGTCGCTAGCTTGGATTAATTGTGCGCAGCCGAGATCGAGGATTCGTCAATGCAGCGATTCGAGAATGCCCGCGAGGCGGCACTGGCGCTTCGTCCGGACGATCCGGTCTATTGCTTCCGCCCGCAGGTGCTGAAGGCCGATGCCAGGCAGTTCATGGGCATGTTCCCCGGCAAGACCGCCTATGCGGTCAAGACCAATGGCGAGCAGATCGTGCTGAAGACTTTGGTCGAGGCCGGCGTCACCGCCTTCGACGTCGCTTCGCCCGGCGAATTCGCCGCCGTGCGCGCCGTCTCCCCCGATGCCGAGATGCTCTACATGCATCCGGTCAAGGCGCAGTCGGACATCAAACTGGCGCTGGAGAAATACGGCATCCGGGTCATTTCGCTCGATCATGAGGACGAGATCACCAAGCTGACGCGGGTGGTGCGGGCACTCGACATCGACCCCGGCGCCATCAGCGTCTTCGTGCGCATCCAGACGAAAGGATCGGCGGCCTACGAACTGTCGAAGAAGTTCGGCGCTGGCCCGGCCTATGCCGTGGAACTCGCCGAGCGGCTGAACCGCACCGGCTACAAGGTTGGCCTGTGTTTCCATGTCGGCAGCCAGATCGAGGATCCCGACACTTATGAGCGGGCGCTGGCCTCGGCCGACTGGGTGCGCAACCGGCTGACTTTTGACCTCGCCGGGCTCGACGTCGGCGGCGGCTTTCCGGCCGAGTATGGGCACGATCCCAATCGCAAGCTGATCGAGATGCCATCGCTCGGCCAGATCATGTCGCGGTTTTCCGGCGACCTGAAAGAATATCAGTTCGACCAGATGCCGCTGGTGGCCGAGCCGGGCAGGGTGATCGTGGCGCGCTGCCTGTCGCTGATCGTGCGCGTGCTGCTGCGCAAGGGCAAGCGGCTCTACATCAATGACGGCATCTGGGCGTCGCTGTCGGATTCATGGACCGGCAAGATCACGCTGCCGGCGCGCTTCATTCCCGATCCGGCGATCAGGACCCGCAATGGCGATGAAAAGAACATCGTGCCGTTCAAGGTCTGCGGCGCGACCTGCGATTCCGTCGATATCCTGTCCAGGCCGTTCTGGCTGCCGGAAACCGTCGACACCGGCGACTGGATCGAAATCGGCCATATCGGCGCCTATTCGCTGTCGCTACGCACGCGCTTCAACGGCTTCTATCCCGACACATTCGTCGAGGTGACGACGCCATTCGACGAGGGCGACGCGCCGCAAGGCTTTGCCAGCCTGGAGACGATGGCGGACTAGGCCACACCACCGCCGGCCTGGATGTTCTCGCCGGTCAGCCAGCGGGCCTCGTCGCTGGCCAGGAAGACCGCGACATCGGCAACATCGTGCGGTGCGCCGATCCTGCCGAAAGGCGACATGCCGGCCGCGACGGCGCGGTCGCGTTCGGGAAGCAGGTCCGTGTCGGTGAAGCCCGGCGACAGTGCATTGACCGTGACGCCGCGCGGCCCGAGTTCACGCGAGAGCACGCGGACGAACTGTTCGACGGCGCCCTTGCTGCCGAGGTAGAGCGCCGTCTGTGTGAAGAACATCTTCGTGCCGCCAGTGGAGACAGCGATGATACGGCCGCCGTCGCGCACCCGGCGCGCTGCTTCCTGAAGCGTGAAGAAGGTGCCCCTGGCATTGGTGCCGAAGACAAGGTCGAAATCGGCTTCGGTTGCGTCGGTCAGCGGTTTGATGACGGCGACGCCGACATTGGCGACGACGATGTCGATGGCGCCCAGCTCACTCTCGGTCTGGTCAAACAGGCTGCGAATATCCGAAACGCTTGATATGTCGGCCTGGAGGGCGAGCGCCTTTCCTCCCTTGCCGACGATGCCGGCCACGACCTCATCGGCGGCTGTCTGGTTGCCGACATAGTTGACGACGACGGCGGCGCCCCGTGCCGCGAGCCCTTCGGCGATGGCCCGGCCGATGCCGCGTGAACTGCCGGTGACGATTGCGGTTTTGCCGTGCAGGGACTGGGACATGATCAATTTCCTTCAACCATTCTGGCCCGCAGATTTGCCTGCAATGGGGCTGACGGCTGAGAGATAGCGTCATGGAATTGATCAGATAATGACCTATTATCTGATCAGCTTGTTAATCCATGGATACACAATGCGCGGATCCGAATTCACCGAACTCAAGGCATTTTCCGCAATCGTCGAAGAGGGCAGTTTCGTCCGTGCCGCCGCAAGGCTGCGTGTGTCGCCGCCGGCGCTCAGCCAGTCCATCCGGCAGTTGGAGGCGCGCGTCGGCGTCAGGCTCCTTAACCGCACGACGCGCAGTGTCTCTGCGACCGCGGCTGGCGACGCGCTTTTTTCGCGCCTTGCTGTCGCCTTTGGTGAACTGGAAAGCGCCATTGCCGACGTCCATGCAGCGCGCGACCGGCCGGCGGGTTCGTTGCGCATCAATGTGCCGCGTGTGGCCGCGACGCGGTTCATCGCGCCGATCCTCGGGGATTTTCAGCGCAGCTATCCCGATATCGCGCTGACCGTCATCGTCGACGACAGGCTGGCCGACATTGTCGGAGGCCGGTTCGATGCAGGAATCCGGCTCGGCGAGCGACTGGAGAAGGACATGGTGGCGGTGAAACTGAGCGAGGATTTGCAGATGGCCGCGGTGGCCGCTCCCGCTTACCTCGAAAACCGGGCCATACCTCGTCATCCGCAGGAACTGCACCAGCACCAATGCATCAAATTCGAGTGGCCGGGCGGCGGCAACCTCTATCGATGGGAGTTTGCGCGCGGCAAACGGGCCCTCGAAATCGCCGTCGAAGGCAGCCTGACCGTCAACGATACCGAACTGATGCTCAATGCCGTGCTGGATGGCGTTGGCATTGCCTACATGTTGGAATACCAGGTTCGGCCCTGGATCGAGCAAGGCAGGCTGGTCCGTTTCCTGGAAGCCTGGTCGCCCAGCTTTCCCGGCTTTTATCTATACCACCCCAGTTCGCGGCATGTGCCGCCGGCCTTGCGGGCGTTCATCGATTTCATGCGGGGGAGGAGGTAGGCGGTAGCCGGTAGCGACGGCCTCAAGAATGGCGGCGCGTCACAGCTTCGCCAAAAGCTCCGGCGTTGGCCAGCCGTCCACCGGCAGGCCAAGCCGCATCTGCTCCTTGCGGATGGCTTCGCGGGTGTTGGTGCCCAGAATGCCGTCGACCGTGCCGACATCGTAGCCCCTGGCTTCGAGCTTGGTCTGCAGCGCCTTCATCTGCTCGTTGTTGAGGCCTTGTTCCGGGTTGCGCGGGTCAAGCGGCGGCGCGCCGGCGAGGCGCGCGGCGAGATTGGCCGCGGTCAGCGCATAGGTGAAGGACTGGTTCCATTCGAGGTAGACGTCGAAATTGTCGTAGGTGAGGAAGGCCGCTCCCTTGCGACCCATGGGTAGCGCCAGGCCGGCCTTCAGGCCCTTGTCGACCAGCGGCGAGCCGTCGGGATTGGTGACGCCCCACTGCGCCCACTGGGTCAGCGGCAATTTGTTGGTGCGCCCGGTCTGGTCCCAGGGCATCTCGTCGGGCACCCGCACTTCCTGGATCCAGGGCTCGTCGCGCTTCCAGCCGCGCGACAGCACCTTGCTGGCCGTGGTCATGATCACGTCGGGCACGCTCTTGCGCAGGTCGACCTTGCCGTCGCCGTCACCGTCGACGCCGTGCGTCAGATAATCGGAAGGCAGGATCTGCGTCTGGCCGATCTCGCCGGCCCAGGCGCCAGTGACATCGGCCGGCAGCACGCCGCGATCGATCAGCTCCAGAAGCGGCACCAACTGCTGGCGGAACAGCTGTGGGCGGCGGCAGTCGTGCGAAAGCGTCACCAGCGCGCTCAGCGTGTGGAAATCGCCCTGCACGGCGCCGAAATCGGTCTCCAGCGCCCAGAAGGCGGTGATGACCGGCGCCTGGACGCCGAACTGCTGGTCGGCACGGGCGAAGATATCGGAGTATTTCTTCATGTTCGCCGCACCTTGCTTCAGCCGGTAGGCGGAAATCATGCGGTTGGAGAATTCGATGAAGGTCTGGGTGAAGACGCCCTGGGCGCGGTCGCGTGCCAGCGCCCGCTCGTCGAAGGTGGCGTCTTCCAGCGCGTCGAGGCCGACCGCGCCGACACCGGCCGCCTTGGCTTCTGCCGCCACGCCCTGTTTCCAGGTTTCGAAGTCGCCGCCGCATTCCTGCGCCATCGCCGGCAAGGCCGTGGCGCACAGGAATAGCGCCGCGAGGGCTTGAGAACGCAGTCGCATCAGCTTCCTTTCGAAACGAAGAGGGCATTGTCGTGCTTGGCTGGATGCCCAACGCCCTGAATTGCCGGCGGTTGCACTCTTTACCGCTGGCTGTGTCGAAAAGCAGGCGGCAGGCCCGGTGTCAACGGTTCTTCTGCCGCAGCCCGTTATTCCTCAAGACGGCTGCTGCGCGATCACATAGCGGAACCGGTTTCTCAAACGGAGCGATCCGTCGCCATCGAGGAAAGGGCTGAGCGCGTTACATAGCGCATCCTGCACTGCAATGACGCCGGCATAGCGCTCGGCGCGGGTGATGGGCGCGGCCGCGCCGAGCGCGCGCCTGGCTGTCTCCAAGTCGGGATAGACAAACACACGGTCGGTTTCCTTGGTGCTGATCGGCGTCAGGCCGACCTTGCGCATCCAGGTTTCCATAACGCCTTCCTGATGGAAGGCTGGAGCCGCGGCGGCGCCGGCAGGCGCGGGCGGAAGTAGCGCCATGACCTTGGGGACGATCCTCGAGGTTATGTCGCAGTCGGCGGGTGGTCCCCAGACAAACATCACAACCGCTCCGCCCGGTCGGCAGACCCGGCTGCTTTCGGTCAATGCGCCGAGCAGGTCGCCTGCGAATTGGAACGCATTGAAACTCGTGACCAGGTCAAACTGACGGTCAGCGAATGGAAGGGCTTCCATCTCACCGACCTCAATCTGCGCCTTCGGCAGTCGACGGCGCGCTACCGCTACGAGCGCTTCGGACGCGTCGAGCCCTACTGGCTCGGCCCCCAACTCAAGCGCCGCCAGGAGGGCTTCACCGCCGCCACAACCCACGTCCAGCATGCGCGTGTGGCGTCCTGCACGGGCCTGACGCAGCACCTCGTCATAGAGAGGGCGCCAATAAGGCTCCTGGACGAGAGCCCAGTCCTCAGCCTTCGCGCCCCAAAGCGGGCCCTGGATGGTTGCGGTTCCCATGTCGAGTTCGCCCCTACTGGATATCTCTCCTCTGTGACTGTGACGCGATAGGATGCGCCGGGCGTGTGAGGCCTACAAGGGAGGTTCGGATGCGAACACCAAGTACTGGCTTGGACGGGTGCCAATCGTCAGCCTCTTGTTGCCGCTGACGTCGCTGCCGTTGAACCTGGTTCAACGAGTGTTCTGCCGCAGCCACTTGTTCCATGCGGCTTCCGAGCCGTTGAAGACGTTGATGTCGGACTTGCCGGTCATGCCTGGGACGATGCCGGTTCCGGTGTACTGCCAGAAGGTGAAGGGGTGGCTGCCGTATTTTTCGCGCGGGTGGCCAGCGACGGAGCGCAGCCAATAGGGGTAACCGCGGAAGGTCGACAGCTCGTTGTCGTCGAAGAAGTCGACCGAGGTGTAGATGATCGGCTTCTTGCCGTAATGCCGCTCGACGATCTCGAGGAAGGTGGTCATCTCCGCGCGCACCGTGGCAGCGTCGGGACGCAGCCTGCAGGTCGGCGATTTGGGGTTCCATTCCATGTCGAGCACCGGCGGCATCGCCGAGCGGTCGACGGGAACGTTCTGGATGAACCAGCGCGCCTGCTGGGCGGCGGGGGTGCAGAAATAGAAGAAATGATAGGCCGCGCGCGGAACACCGGCGGCTTTCGTGCGCGCCCAATGCTCGCTGAAATACTCATCGAAGCGATCGCCGCCCTCGGTGGCCTTGATGAAGGCGAAGGAAATGCCGCTCGCCTTGGCCGTCGGCCAGTCGACCGAGGTCTGGTATTTGGAGACGTCGGTGCCGTGAACGGCATAGTTCCACGGCGCCCCACTGTCCCATTCATGCGGCTTGGAATCCTCGAAGCGCGGCGCGCGCACGGCGACCGTCGTGCTGGACGACGATGGCGACAGCGGCGACAGATCGTCCACGGTCGAGCAGGCGCCAAGCAGCGTCAGCATGAAAAGAGCCGCAAGACGGCGCATCACAACTTCCAAGCCGGAATCAGCCGGTCGCTGATGGGTCTGTGAACTGATGGCCGGTCTGGCCCCTCCGAACGATCGCCCCACGCATCGTCCAGCATATCCTGTGATGGCCGATCATGGTTGATAATCCGTTGATGGCGCTCGACAAGAGCTCCGATTTTGCGGAAGCAATGGCGGCAATTCGATGACATAAGGGTCGGGCGAAAGCCCGGGAGGAAGCAGATGCGGATCGTCGTCAAGATCGTCAAGTGGCTGCTTGGCCTGATCGTGCTGGCGGTCGTTGCGCTGTTTGCCTGGCTTTACATCGCGCCGCCCGAACTGATCCGCGTTGGTTCGGGCTATTCTGCCAAGATCGTCTGCTCCAACGTCTTCATTGCGGGACGCGATGCCAACGAGGTGCTTGCCGTCGACGTGCAGGCGCCCGGCCACCCGCTGCTGCGGCTGATGCGGGTCTCGGTCGACAAGAACCGGGGGACGGTTTCGGCGGCCCTGCTTGGCTTCCTCGGCAAGAGCGAGGCGGTTTCCCGTGACGGGCTCGGCTGCGCCTCGGTTCCGGACGGCGATGTCGGCAAGGCGCGGCGCACGGCGGTCCATGCCGAGCCCGCGGCAACCAGCCAGGATACGCTGTGGCCCGAGGGCGAGCGGGTCGAGGCGTCGCAGGATCCGGTGATTGCTAAGCTGCTCGACGATGCGGCGCTGATCGGCACCGGCATGCGCGCGGTGGTCGTGGTCAAGAACGGCCGCGTCGTTGCCGAACGCTATGGCGACGGCTTTTCCGCCAAGACGCCGCTGCTCGGCTGGTCGATGACCAAGACGGTGAACGCCGCCATCATCGGCACACTGGTCAAGGACGGCAAGATGGCTGTCGACAACAAGGGCCTGTTCGCACCGTGGAAGGCTGACGGCCGCGCCGCGATCAGCCTTGCCGACATGATGGCAATGTCGAGCGGGCTGGAATTCAATGAGGACTATGGCGACGTCGCCGATGTCACGCGCATGCTCTATCTCGAACCCGACATGGCGGGCTTTGCCGAATCAAAGCCGCTGGCGGGCGAGGTCGGCAGGGTGTTTTCCTATTCGAGCGGCACGGCGGTGATGCTGTCGCGGCTCTGGCAGGACGCGATCGGCGACAAGGCCAAGGCGCTGACATGGCCGCGCAGTGCGCTGTTCGAGCCGCTCGGCATGCACAGCGCCGTGCTCGAAACCGACGAGCAGGGCACGTTCGTCGGCTCATCCTATCTCTACGCCACCGCGCATGACTGGGCCCGCTTCGGCCAGTTCCTGCTGCAAGGCGGAGTGTGGAACGGCGACCAGGTGCTGCCGGCGGGCTTCGTCGACTGGATGCGCGAGCCGGCGCCGGCCTCGAAAGTCTACGGCAAGGGCCAGCTGTGGATCGAGGCGCCGGGCGATGAGGACAGTCCCGGCGCCGGCGTCGCCGCCGGCCTGCCCAAGGACACTTATTGGATGGAGGGGCATGACGGACAGACGGTCACCATCATTCCCTCGGAGCAATTGGTGGTGGTGCGGCTGGGGCTGACACCGGCCAAGCTCGGCTATCGCCCGCAGACGATGGTGGGGGCGCTGGTGAAGGCGCTGCATTAGCTAGTTGCGCGGTCCAATCACGCCAAGCCAGGCATAACCGCGATAAAGCGTGCGGAAACGGAAGGTTCCGCCGGTTCGCCGAGATTCCGATTCCAGGACTTCGCGCAACGATTCACGCGGCGAGACGTGGAATTTTTTCAGCCAGCCGCGTAGCATCGCTCGGAACCAACCCGGCAGGCCTTCCTGCTGGCCGAAATCGACGACATGGAGGGAACCGTTCGGGGCGAGTGCGGCCAGGGCCGCCGACACCGTCTTTTCCCAACCGGGGATCATCGACAGCGAATAGGAGACGAACACGCGGTCGAAACGTTCGATGCCGTAAAGGGAACCCGCATCGAAGTCAGTGGCGTCGCCTCGTGCCAGCGTGACGCGGCTGGACAGGCCTTCACGATCGATCGCCTTGCCGGCGGTCTCCAGCATTTCAGCCGAAATATCCAGGCCGAAGAAGCGGGCGTCGGGGTAGCGGCGGGCGGCCAGGATGATGTTGCGGCCGGTGCCGCAGCCGAGTTCCAGCACGGTGCCGCCAGTCGGCACCTCGAGCCCCTCGATCAGCCCGTCACGGCCGAGCAGATAGTATTTACGGGTCAGGTCGTAGATGTGGCGCTGCCAGCGGTAGACGCCGTCCATCAGTTCGGCATGGTTGGCCTTGAATTCGGGGCTGGCCGGCAGTTCCGTCGTGTTCATGCGGCGCGCTTCACATAGAGGTGGAAGCCGCCATAGATGGCCGAGCGGTCGCGGGCGGAGAATTCGCGCGACGCCTCGTCCTGATAGTCCCACTGGTCGAGCAGCGAGGTTGAGACACGGCCGGGCAACAGGCTGGGCTCGGCGGCGGTGCGGAAGATGACGCGGGCGCCGGTGGAGGCGGTGCGGCTGATTTCCGACCACAGCGCGTTGAGCTGGTCATCGGTCATCCAGTCCTGCGCATCGAGCAGGATGAAGCGGTCGACGGTGCCCGCATCCTTGCCGGCCAGGAACTCGATCAGATTGGCATGATGGATGGCGACGCGGTCGATGTTGTCGCGGATGGTGTCGTAGTTCTGCTTTTCCAGATAGGCGGGCAGGGCGGCTTCGCCCGGCTCGGGATAGCGGCGGGCGAAGGCCTGCCAGGCGAAGTAGTTGTTTTCCAGCGGGAAATCGCAGGCGAGCTTTTCCAGCCGGGCCTTCAGCACGCTGGCCATGGTGCCGTCGCCTGATGTGATCAGCGAATCATACTGCGCCGGCGGAATGCCGAGGCCGAACAGCGAAGCCTTGCGCGACGTCGCCCATTTCAGAAGCTTCTTGTCGAAGACCGGCGCCAGCTCTTCGTTGAAGAAACGGCGCTGTTCGCCGATATTCCTGGCTTCCATCATGCGGGCCGGGTTGACGCCGAAGAACTTCGCCGTGCGGTGACCCATGGCGATGAACAGGCCGAGCAGGCCGGTCTGGTAGAAATTGCGGTCGAAAACGCCGATGCGCCGGCGGCCGCGCCAGTTGCGGCGCTCCCAGTACTGGCGGCTGACCGGATCGAGATGCGGCGCGATGAAACGATCGTAGGCTTGCGAATTATGGCTGGTGTCGGCGGCGCCGAAGAAGCGGAATAGGTCGCCCTGCGAGGGCAGGCGGCGCACCGCCTCCAGCTTCATGCGGTTCAGCGCGACGTGGGCGGTGTTGAGGTCGACGGCGTCGACCCTTGCCGGCGAGCGGGTGAGGTAGGCCAGAATGTTGCAGCCGCCCGAGGCGATGGTGACGACGCGGTGGCCCTGGCCGAGCTGCATGGCCTCCATGTCGACATCGGGGTCTTCCCAGATCTGCGGATAGACGAGGCCGGAAAACAGGAAGGCGAACAGCCGCTCGGAGATGCCGGCTTTGGAAAGCGCGCGGTTCTGGTAGACGGCCTTTCCAACTTCCTTGCCGCGGCGAAAAACCAGATCCGAGGAGACGTCCGTCATGACAAAGTGATTCCCCATTTGCTTTGGCGCAAGCGGGTAACGCAGGGTCATGACAGGCCGGTGACAGTCGGAGACATCGATAATTCTACTGCAGCGGTCATCTGGTGCGGCTTTCTGCGCTTCCGGTGCTCACGGACTCCAATGTCCGCTCCGCTCCGGTTCTCGAAAGCCACGCCACCTGACTCGCCGCAGCGAATTCTCGAAGCCTCCTCAGGCGCGTCCAAATCCACCCGGTGTCGGCGTCGTCAGGATCACCGCCTCGCCGGCGTCGAGCACGGTCTGGTCGCAGGCCTTCAGCACCTCGACCGCCCCATCCTTGCGGCGTATTTTGGTCGAGCCGACCTCGCCGTCGCCGCCGCCGTCCAATCCTTGCGGCGGGCGGTTGCGGTGTGACGACAGGATCGCGCATTCCATCTTCTCGAGGAAGCGGATGGTGCGTTTGGTGCCGTCGCCGGCGCTCCATTTGCCCTTGCCGCCGGATCCCTTGCGGATGTGGAAATCCTCCAGCACCACGGGAAAGCGCAGTTCCAGCACTTCGGGATCGGTGAGGCGCGAATTGGTCATATGGGTGTGCACGCCCGACGTGCCGGCAAAGCCGCGGCCGGAGTTCATATGGCCGGCCGGCGAGCCGGAGCAGATCGTCTCGTAATACTGGTATTTCTTGTTGCCGAAGGTCAGGTTGTTCATCGTGCCCTGCGCATTGGCCATCGCGCCCATGGCGCCGAACAGCGCGTTGGTGACGTGCTGCGAGGTCTCGACATTGCCGGCGACGACGGCGGCGGGGTAGGCGGGCTTCAGCATGCAGCCGTCGGGAATGACGATGTTGATCGGCCTGAGACACCCGGCATTCATCGGAATCATGTCCTCGACCATGACACGGAAGGCATAGAGGACCGCGGCGCGGGCAACGGGCTCCGGCGCATTGAAATTGTTCTTCATCACCGGCGACGTGCCGGTGAAGTCGACCGTCGCTTCGCGCTTTTGCCGGTCGACCGATATCTTCACCTTGATCACCTGGCCGGTGTCGGTGGGATATTCATAGGCCGATGTGTCCGGCAACCGCTCGATCACCCGCCGCACGCTTTCGGCAGCATTGTCCTGGACGTGGCCCATATAGGCCTCGACGACATCGAGGCCGAAATGCGCGACCATCTTGCGCAGTTCGGCGACGCCTTTCTCGTTGGCGGCGATCTGCGCCTTGAGGTCGGCGATGTTCTGATGCGGGTTGCGGGCCGGGTAACGGTGGTCGGTGAGCAGCGCATGCAGCTCTTTTTCGCGGAATTTTCCGCGGTCGACGATGCGGAAATTGTCGAACAAGACACCTTCCTCGTCGACCGTGGTGGCGAGCGGCGTCATCGAGCCGGGGGCGGTGCCGCCGATATCGGCGTGATGGCCGCGCGAGGCCGCCCAGAAAAGGATTTTTTTCGGGGCGTCGTCGAAGACCGGCGTCACCACGGTAATGTCAGGCAGATGCGTGCCGCCATTGTAGGGGGCGTTCAGGGCAAAGACGTCGCCTGGGTGGATGTCGCCGGAGTTCAGCCGGATGATGGTCTCGACCGAGCGATCCATCGAGCCGAGGTGCACCGGCATGTGTGGCGCGTTGGCGACCAGCGCCCCGGTGTGGTCGAAGACGGCACAGGAGAAATCCAGCCTTTCCTTGATGTTGACGGAGTAGGCAGTGTTCTGCAGCGTCACGCCCATCTGCTCGGCGATCGACATGAACAGGTTGTTGAAGACTTCCAGCATCACCGGATCGGCGTCTGTGCCAAGTGCGGCGGCGCGCGCTTTCCTTGCCGTGCGGCGGATCACGACGTGGTTGAGGTTGGTGATTTCGGCTTGCCAGCCCGGCTCGACGACGATGGTCTGGTTGGGTTCGATGATGAGGGCGGGGCCTGCGACCAGATTGGATGGGCGCAGGTTTTCGCGACGATGGATGCCGGCTTCATGCCACCGGCCTTCGGTGTAGATGCGCCGCGTTCCGGAAGCGCCGGCTTCAACCCTTGCCGGTCCGGCGGGCGCATAGGCTTCGGCGCTGCTTTCACCGATTTCGCTGCCCTCGACACCGACCGTCTCGACGATCATCGGCTTGTCGTCATAGACGAAGCCGAATTGCGCCTTGTGGGCGATTTCGAAATCGCGCTTGGCCTGGAAAATCGAGTCGTTTTCGAATTTCACCGGCAGCGTCGTGTCGGTGCCGTCATAGCGGATATGCAGCACCGGCTTGGCGGCAACCGCGTCCTCGGCGATGCCTTGCACTGCCAGCTCGGCGATGACGGCCTTTTTCAAGACGGCGATGAGGGCGTCGATGTCGGTTCTGGACTCTTCGGCCAGCGGCTTGAGCAGCGCCTGCTGACGTGAGGCAAAGACCGAGGCCAGGCCGATGCCATAGGCGGAAAGCAGGCCGGAGAAGGGGTGGATCAGCACCGCTTCCATGCCAAGCGCATCGGCGACCAGGCAGGCGTGCTGGCCGCCGGCACCGCCGAAGCAGTTGAGCAGATATTCAGTGACGTCATAGCCACGCTGCACGGAAATCTTCTTGATGGCATTGGCCATGTTCTCGACAGCGATGGTGACGAAGCCTTCGGCGACAGCTTCCGGTGAGCGGCCGTCGCCGATCTCTGCGGCCAGTGCCGCGAATTTCGTCCGCACGGTCTCGACGTCCAGTGGCTGGTCCTGGCCCGGGCCGAAGATCGCCGGGAAGAAATCCGGCTGCAATTTGCCGAGCATGACGTTGGCGTCGGTGACGGCCAGCGGGCCACCGCGCCGGTAGGCGGCGGGGCCGGGATTGGCGCCGGCGGAGTCCGGTCCGGCGCGAAAACGGCCGGCCTCGTAATGCAGGACCGAACCGCCGCCGGCGGCGACGGTGTGGATGCGCATCATCGGGGCGCGGACGCGCACGCCGGCGACTTCGGTGTCGAAGGCGCGCTCATACTCGCCATCGTAATGGGCAACGTCGGTGGAGGTGCCGCCCATGTCGAAGCCGATGACCTTGTCGAAGCCGGCGAGCTTCGCCGTCTCGACCATGCCGACGACGCCGCCAGCCGGACCGGACAGCAGCGCGTCCTTGCCCTGGAACATGTCGGCGGCGGTGAGGCCGCCCGACGACATCATGAACATGAGGCGAGGGGTTTGGTCGCTCTCGCGCGCCGCACCCAGTTCTCCCGCCACCCTTTGCACATAGCGCGACAGGATGGGCGAGAGATAGCTGTCGACCACGGTGGTGTCGCCCCGGCCGACCAGCTTGATCAGCGGCGAGACCTCGTGGCTGACGGAGACTTGGGCGAAACCGATCTTGCGGCAGACCTTTGCCACCGCCTTCTCGTGGTCGGGATATTTCCAGGCATGCATGAAGACGATTGCCACGGCATTGATGCCGTCGGCCTTCGCCAGCTCGATCGCAGGCCGGCACGCGGCGATGTCGAGCAGCCGTTCGACGGAGCCATCGGCGAGCACGCGCTCGTCGATTTCGATGACCCGCTCATAGAGCTGCTCGGCAAGGATGATCTCCTTGGCGAAAATGTCGGGCCGCGCCTGGTAGGCGATCCTGAGCGCATCGCGAAAGCCCTTGGTGATGAGCAGGAGCACGCGGTCGCCCTTGCGCTCAAGAAGCGCGTTGGTGGCGACCGTGGTGCCCATCTTGATGTCGCCGATCCGGCCGGACGGGATCGCGGTGCCCGGTCCGACGCCGAGCAGGTCGCGGATGCCCTGGATGGCGGCATCGGCATAGGCTTCGGGATTCTCCGAAAGCAGCTTGCGTGGATGCAGTTCACCCAGCGGGTCACGGCCGATGACATCGGTGAAGGTGCCGCCGCGGTCGATCCAGAAATCCCATTTCGCGGCCATGGCTGAAGTCTCCGGCATTTTCGTTTCCAGCTTTCGTTGTTAATGCGCCAAAGCGCCGGCAGCAACGCATCCCGTTGATGTTACATGCGGAAACGCAACGTTACGAAACTCATGGCCGCGTGGCGCATTTCCTCTGTAACCGTTCACTGCAACGTGAGCGTGTGTTGAAGGAGAGATAGTATGAAAAAGCTCATTTTGGCTTCTGTGTCCGCTCTTGCCCTGCTGGGCGTCGCAGCCTGCAGCGACAGCGGCAAGGGCACTGACACCACCACTACGCAGAGTACCAATCCGCCGGCTGCCGAGCAGCCGATGAAGCCCGCGGCCCCGGCCGACAATTCGACCAAGCCTGCCGAGCCGGCTCCGGCAACGCCTGCTCCTGCGCCCGCGCAGTAGTTTGTAAGCTGTAAAGCATGTCTTGGGAGGAAGGGCCGGCGTCTCGCCGGCCTTTTCTTGTGAGGGCGGACCGACAAGGTGCCTCTGGTTCAAGGGCCTGGCAGCGGCCGTTATTGGCTTGATAGCGGGGACCGGTTGGCTCTATGAAGCGGGCCATGTCGATTTGGGACCGCCTCGGCGAGTTTATCACACGGGTATCATCTTCAGCGACGTCGGGCGTTGCCGACGTTGTCGAGGCCGTGCGCACAGTGTTCTCCGGCGATGCGGACCTGCGCCGCCGCGTTGCCTTTTCGGTGGCGATGATCGCGCTCTCGGCCAAGATGGCCAAGGCAGACGGCATCGTCACCCAGGATGAGGTGCGCGCCTTCCAGGAAATATTCGAAGTGCCGCCGAAGGAGACGCGCAACGTTGCCCGGCTGTTCGATCTCGCCCAACGTGACGTGGCCGGTTTCGAAACCTATGCCGAGCGTATGGCGCAACTGTGCGGTTCCGGGCATTCGAACTGCGTGATGCTGGAAGACATACTCGACGGCCTATTCCACATCGCCAAGGCCGACGGACTGGTGCACGAGCGCGAAGGCATCTTCCTGCACCGTATCGCCGAGATCTTCCGCATCGACGATGCGCATTACGAATCGATCCTGGCCCGCCACGTCAATCTTGGCGCCGGTGATCCCTATGTCGTGCTCGGCATCGAGCGCGGCAAGCCGTTCGAAGAGGTCAAGAAGCGGTATCGCAAGCTGGTGTCGGACAATCATCCGGACCGGCTGATCGCGCGCGGCCTGCCGCAGGAATTCATCAAGATCGCGACGACCAGGGTCGCGGCGATCAACGCCGCTTATGAGATGATCGAGCGGGGCCTGCGGCACGTATGAGCGGTTTCCTGCCCGACGAGCCGAGTGCCGAGGTCAGGGTGTCGCCGAATTTCGGGCCAAGGCGCGATACGCCGAAGCCCGACATGATCGTGCTGCACTATACCGGCATGGCGACAGGTGCCGGAGCGGAAACCTGGCTGTGCGATCCGGCGAGCGAAGTCTCCTCGCACTATCTCGTCCATGAGAATGGCCACATCGTGCAGATGGTCCGGGAAAGCGACCGCGCCTGGCACGCCGGCAAGAGTTCCTGGTTCGGACGCACCGACATCAACTCCTGCTCGGTCGGCATCGAGATCGTCAATCCGGGACATTCGCTGGGCTATCCCGGCTTCCCCCGGCGCCAGATCGATGCGGTGATCGGCCTGTGCAAGGGGATTGCCAGGCGGCATGCGATCCCCGCCATGCGGGTGCTGGCGCATTCCGACGTGGCACCCGGGCGCAAGATCGATCCGGGCGAGAAGTTCCCTTGGACCGCCCTGTTCAAGGCCGGTGTCGGCCATCTCGTGCCAGCCGCACCCATCAGGCGCGGGACCGCGCTGAAGCTCGGCGACAACGGTGCCGACGTCGAGGCGCTGCAGTCGATGCTGGCGCTCTATGGCTACGGTGTCGAGATATCAGGCATTTTCGATGATCAGACACGGATCGTCGTCGAGGCTTTCCAGCGGCATTTCCGGCCGCGCCGGGTCGACGGGCTGGCCGACGGCTCGACGATGCGCACGTTGCAAAAATTGCTCGCTTCCATAAGCCGCTGACCCCGGGGCAAGGCGCCGTTCAAGTAATCTTTTTCCCCGGTCAGGTTACAAACTGTCACTCAAAGTGACTTGCCCCGCCTTCATTGGCGCCAAATCGGGCCTCAAAGGGCAGTCCGTACAGTTTGTCGGACCTCTAGCCCCCGGATGTTCCGCTATTAATCAAGCAGCGCCACGCGAACATCTTCGCGTGGTCCAGACAGAACAGGATCACATGCAGAAATTGACCGTTGTAACGGCAGCTCTTGCTGCCGGCGTAATGACTTTTGCCTTCAGCGCGGCTAACGCTGCGCCGTTAAGCCCACGGGCCGATCAGGGGCTCGTCGTGGTGACCGCCAAAGGCAAGGCCATTTCCGCCAAAGGCAGCAAGAGTGTGAAGGCATCGGCGAAGCAGGCTTCCGCGAAGGTGGAAAAGGCCAGCTGGGCCAAGGCGAAGAAATCCACCGCCAAGGCCAAGCGCGGCCGCAAAACCATCGACATGACGACGACAGCATCGATCGGCCTGAGGAATGTCGCGGCCTCGACGGCGGCGGTGGCCAGCGGCGGCCAGTATTCCGCGATCGTCGCGCGCTATGCGGCAAGCTACGGCGTTCCGGTCTCGCTGGCTCATGCCGTCATCACGATCGAGAGCAACTATCGGCCGAACATGGTCGGCAGCGCCGGCGAGATCGGCCTGATGCAGATCAAGCCAGCAACCGCGCGGATGATGGGCTATAACGGCTCGGCCAAGGGCCTGTTCGATCCCGACACCAACATCAAATACGGCATGAAGTATCTCGCCTTGGCGCAGAACCTTGGCGGTGGCACGACCTGCGGCACGATCCTGAAATACAATGCCGGCCATGCCGCGACGCGGATGAACCCGATCTCGGCCGCCTATTGCAGCAAGGTCAAGGTTCAGATGGCCGCGCTCTGACAGCAAGTTGCGAGAGCCGGTAGACAAGCCGGCTTTTTCGTTTGCGTTTTCCCGGCTGAACCCCTTTATACGCCTTGCCAGCTGGCTGGGCGGCCGCACTCGCAAACGCCGAAAGGCCGCGAGTGAGGAAAGTCCGGGCTCCATGGAGACACGGTGCCGGTTAATGGCCGGCGGGGGCGACCCCAGGGAAAGTGCCACAGAAAGCAAACCGCCACGACTTTGTCGGGGTAAGGGTGAAAGGGTGGGGTAAGAGCCCACCGCGCGACTGGCAACAGGAGCGGCACGGTAAACCCCACCGGGAGCAAAACCGAATAGGGGCGGTGCGAGGGGTAACCCTCGAGGGCTGTTTCCGGCTCACCGTCCGGGTAGGTTGCGTGAGGCGCATGGCAACATGCGCCCAAGATGAATGGCCGCCACGTTCTCGTCCCGCAAGGGGCGAGGGCCATACAGAACCCGGCTTACAGGCCAGCTGGCAGTTTCGTCCTCGAAGAGAAATCCTTTGAGATCAGCAGGTTGCGCCTTCGGGTGCGCCCTGTCGATCCAGATTTTCTAGCTGTTGCTTTTACGAACCGTAATCGGTCGTCGCTTGAAGCTGGTGCGATTAAATCGTACCATTGTACGAGAGCAATACCAGGAGCCAATCATGGGACAGGTGAACAAACGTAGCATCACGCTGTCGCCAGAACTGGCGCAAGCGGTGGACGACGTGGTCGCCGCCGGCGAATATGCCTCGGCGAGCGAGGTCATCCGCGATGCGCTGCGGCAATGGAAGGACCGCCGCGATCTCTTCGGTTATACCATCGAGGAGTTGCGTAGACTGGTGCAGGAAGGGATCGATAGTGGGCCGGCGCTGGAGGGATCCCCTATCCTCGAACGAGCGCGCGCCAAATATCTCAAGATGGCTGAGGCAAAAGGCCTTGAGGAGTGAAATACCGGCTGCTTCCTCAAGCAGTGGTCGATCTTGAGGGGATTGGCGATTACATCGCCAGCCATAATCCCAATGCCGCAGTCCGTTTCGTGGATGCCTTGGAACGACGATGGAACTTACTCACCCTCCATCCCTTTTCAGGCGCGCCGCGGGACGACATCGCGCCGGGCATTCGCCATCTGGTCATTGGCGAATACCTGACTTTGTATCGGGTCGGCGGCGACGCGATCGAAATTCTTCGCGTGCTGCACGGCCATCGCAATATCGAGGCCGACGACCTCGGGTCGTGATCGGTTCGGTCAGCCGCTGATCCTATCCAACGATGCCTCGATCGCCGCCCAAAGCTCTTCCACAGGTTCACAGCCTACCGACAGGCGCACAAAGCCGGCAGGAACCGCATCGCCTCGTTTCAAGCGCCGCTCTGCCGAAGAATGAACGCCGCCGAAGGATGTCGAGGCCTGCAGCAACTCGCAAGTGTTGATGAAATCCTCGGCCTTGTCCTCCGAGGCGAGTTCGAAAGAGATGAGGAAGCCGAAGCGTTCCATCTGGGCGCGGGCGAGGTTGTGCGACGGATCGCTTTCGAGGCCGGGAAAACGCAAGCCGCTGACCGCGTTGTGGCTTTGCAGCCGTCGCGCGATCACTTCCGCCGAGGAGCACATGCGGTCGAAGCGCACATCGAGCGTTTCCAGGCCGCGGTGCACCAGCCACGCTTCGAACGGTCCCGGAATGCCGCCGGCGGTCTCGCGCCAGCCTGTCACGGCCGCGATGATTGCTTCATCGCGGCTGGCGACATGGCCGAACAGCACGTCGGAATGGCCGTTGGGCGCCTTGGTGTCGGCGGCAACCACGATGTCGGCACCATGGTCGAGCGGGCGCTGGCCGAAAGGCGTCATCGTCGTGTTGTCGACAACGACGATCGCGCCGGCCCGGTGAGCGCTCTCGGCGACGGCCGTGATGTCGCAGATGTCCAATCGCGGATTTGAAGGGGTTTCGACGTAGACGAGGCGATAGCCGTCGAAGCCGCCGTCGAGGAAAGTCGATGTCGGTCGTAAATCGAAGTCAATACCGAACGGTTTCAGGAAGCGTTCGGCCAACGCCCGTGTGGCATGGTAGCCGTCCGAAGGCAAAAGGATGCGGTCGCCGGATTTCAACAGTCCGAAAAACACCGCCGAGATTGCCGCCATTCCCGAAGGGAAACCGACACATTGCGCGTCTTCCAGATGCGCCAGCATGTGCTCGACTGCATCCCACGTCGCGTTGCTGTAGCGGCCATACTGACTGTAGTCGGTCCCTTCTCCCGGGTTGTGGAAGATGGCGGCCATGGTCAGCGGCAACGGAATGGGGTCGCCTTTGGCAAGGTTGTCGCGGCGCAGATGGGCGAGGGACGCGGCGCGTGACCTGGCTGTTTCGGACATGGATTTTCAAACCTTGTTGCTAAGCGGAAGACACGGCTGACGCTATGCGCGGCGGCCGTGCGCGGCAAGCCGCCTCTGTTTGGGCCAAAGCGCTCTAAACGCTTCGTTAGGCTTAATGGATCATAAAAATGGGACGTGCCGAAACGGCTGCTCTGATTGGTCGCGATGCGCGTGTTTGTGAAGCCTATTCCCGTTGACGCCCATAGTGCCCCATGATATCCCATTTCGACATCAAAGCCTTCGTTCCGTGTCAGGGTAAAGCGTACGCCAATCGGGCAGCCGCGGCGGCTGCGCGTTTGCCGGTTTTTGCCCGTATGGGCGAGGCTGATACGGGGCAGGGAGCGCGCAGCGGTGGCGCGTGCAAGACGATGAAGAGGGGTGCGGCGGCGCAAGCGGCTGTGACGTTTAATGGACCGGTTTCTGTCGAACACGGTGAGCAGGATCGATGCGAAGGGTCGGGTTTCCGTTCCGGCGCATTTCCGCACCGTCGTGCAGAAGCGCGGCTATTCGGAACTCTACGCACTGCGCTGTCTGGATCTGCCAGCGATGGATGTCGGCGGGTTGGATCTGCTCGATCGCTACGAGCAGCGCATCGCGCAAGAGGATCCATTCCTGCAGACGGCGGACGACATGTCGTTCTTCTGTCATGGCGATGGAGCGTTCCTGAAACTCGACCAGGATGGCCGCATCACCATGACCGATTTCATTCGCGAGCATACCGGCATCTCGGCGGAGGTGGCCTTTGTCGGGCGCGGCAATTTCTTTCAGATCTGGGAGCCGGGACGGCTTGCTGCCTATGGGGCGCAGGCGCGGGCCAGGCTTTTGCAGCTTCGGCAGGGGACGAAGCCTGGGGAGCGACCGGAATGACGGTGGGCCACGGCGATGATACCAACGCCGTTGGCGGATCGGTCCGCCACATTCCGGTCCTCCTTGGCGAAGTGCTCGAGGCGCTGGCGCCGGTGGAGGGCGACATCATCATCGACGGCACGTTCGGCGCCGGCGGCTACACAAGAGCCATCCTGGCGACCGGGGCGTCCGTTGTGGCGATCGACCGCGATCCCGACGCCATCGCTGCTGGGCGCGATCTGGAGGCGCAATCGGGCGGCAGGCTAAAACTGGTGCAGGCGCCGTTCTCGACGCTCGACGAACATGTTGAGAGCGCCGACGGCGTCGTGCTCGACATTGGCGTGTCCTCGATGCAGCTCGATCAAGCGGAGCGCGGCTTTTCCTTCCGTTTCGACGGACCGCTCGACATGCGCATGGCGCAGGCTGGCCTGAGCGCCGCCGACGTCGTCAACAGCTTCAAGCCCGGCGACCTTGCCCGCATCTTCGGCTTCCTCGGCGAGGAGCGCCATGCCGGGCGCATCGCCCGCATGATCGAGGCGCGCCGTGAAAAGCGGCCGTTCGAGCGCACGCTGGAACTGGCCGACGCCATCGAGACGCATATCGGCCGTGCGCCGAAGGACAAGATCCATCCGGCGACCCGCGTCTTCCAGGCGCTGCGCATTTACGTCAATGACGAGCTCGGCGAACTGGCCAAGGCGCTGTTCGCGGCCGAACGCGCATTGAAGCCCGGCGGGCGCCTCGCCGTAGTGACGTTTCATTCGCTGGAAGACCGCATCGTCAAGCGCTTCATCGCCGACCGGGCCGATGTCGCCACCGGCTCACGTCATCTGCCCGAGGCGCAGGCGCGCACCGCGACCTTCCGTAAGGCCGGCGGCGGCGTGACGGCTGATGACGCCGAGGTGGCGGCCAATCCGCGTGCCCGTTCGGCCAGGCTGCGCGCGGCGATCCGCACCGAAGCGCCGGCGCGCGCCGGCGACTTTTCGATTTTCGGCCTTCCAAAGCTTCCCGGCATCGACCTGCCGGGGGAGAGGTAAAGCACGTGTTCCGTACCAGCGACATTGTCCTGATCGCCGTCATGGTTTCGGCGGCGGCCCTGACCTACAAGACCAAGCGCGAGGCCGAGGACCAGCTGGCAGCGGTGCAGAAGATCCATAACCAGATACGCTATGAGGAGGAGACGATCGACCTGCTCAAGGCCGACTGGAGCCTGCTCACCCAGCCGTCGCGGCTGCAGAAGCTCGCCGAACTCTACAAGTCGCAGCTTGCGCTCGAGCCGGTCAGTGCCCGACAGATCGTCGGTTTGGGCGATCTGCCGGCCAAGGCCTTGGACATTCAGGACATTCTGAAGGGGCGCCAGGACAGCATGGCCGACAATTCCGACAAGGCGCCGTCCGGCGACAAGGATCCCGTCGTGACTGGAGGCATCGCCCAATGATCGGCAAACTGCTGAGGCGTCGCGCCAGGACGGGCGAAGACAGATCTATCGTCGTCGAAGGCGCCCGTAAGGCGACCGGCGGCAAGGGCAAGGCGCGCATCGTGATGACGATGGCGGTGTTCTTCGGCATCTTCTCGACCATTTCAGGGCGGCTGGTCTATCTCGGCTTCCAGACCCCAGATTTGTCGGGCGGCCCGCAGAGCCGGATCACTGCCTCGCGGCCCGACATTGTCGACCGCAATGGCGAAGTGCTGGCGACCGACATCAAGACGGCGTCGCTGTTTGCCGAGCCGCGCCGCATCGTCGATGCCGACGAGGCGATCGAGAAACTGTCGACCGTACTGCCCGAGATCGACTACGAGCAGACCTACCACAAGCTCAAGAGCGGCGCCGGCTTCGTCTGGCTGCAGCGGCAGCTGACGCCCAAGCAGCAGGCCGACATCATGCAGCTCGGCATTCCCGGTTTCGGCTTCCGCACGGAGAAGCGCCGTTTCTATCCGAGCGGCGAAACCTCGTCCTACATTGTCGGCCTGACCAACATCGACAACCAGGGCATCTCCGGCATGGAGAAATATATCGACGAGCAGGGGCTGAGCGACCTGCAGGCGTCGGGCCTTGCGGTGGCCAAGGATCTCAAGCCGGTGAAGCTTTCGATCGATCTGCGTATCCAGCATGTGGTGCGCGACGAGATCGCCGCCGGCCTCGAGCGCTACCGCGCCATCGGCGCCGGCGCCGTCGTGCTCAACGTCAAGACCGGCGAAGTGGTGGCCATGGCCTCCGTGCCGGATTTCGATCCGAACAATCCCTACAATGCACAGGAAAAGGACCGGCTGAACCGGATGTCGGCGGGCCTCTACGAGATGGGCTCGACCTTCAAGAGCTTCACCTCGGCCATGGCGCTCGATTCCGGCAAGGCGACGATGAACAGCCGTTTCGACGCTTCGCATCCCATCCGGGTCGGCCATCAGGCCATTCACGATTTCCACGGCAAGAACCGTGTGCTGTCGCTGCCAGAGGTGTTCCTCTATTCATCCAACATCGGGTCGGCCAGGGAGGCCGAGCTGGTCGGCATCGAAGGGCACCGGGAATTCCTGCATCGCCTTGGCATCCTGGAACGGATGCAGACCGAACTGCCGGAAGTCGCCCGCCCGACCGAACCGAAGGTGTGGAAACAGGTCAACTCGTTCACCATCGCCTTCGGTCACGGCGTGTCGACGACGCCGCTGCAAGCGGCTGTCGGTTGCGCGGCGCTGATGAATGGCGGCTTCCTGATGAATCCGACCTTCCTGGTGCGTACGC
The DNA here is from genome assembly GCF_057784245.1 of Mesorhizobium sp. CNPSo 4671. Taxonomy (NCBI): domain Bacteria; kingdom Pseudomonadati; phylum Pseudomonadota; class Alphaproteobacteria; order Hyphomicrobiales; family Phyllobacteriaceae; genus Mesorhizobium; species Mesorhizobium sp. CNPSo 4671. The sequence continues at coordinate 301,290 of NZ_JBWLUW010000003.1, forward strand.
AGGAAGAAGCGATGGCAACCGCCAAGAGAGTTGTGAGTGAAAAGACGGTCGAGGGCATGCGCTACCTCTATTCGCTCAACGCCGAAAAAGGGTCGGCCAGAAACGCCAGAGTCCCCGGCTACCGCGTTGGCGGCAAGACCGGAACGGCTGAGAAGGTCATCAACGGCCGCTACTCGAAGGAGTTGAATTTCAACACCTTCGTCGCTGCCTTCCCGATGGACGATCCGCAATATCTGGTGTTTACGATCGCCGACGCTCCGCACCCGGAAAAGCCGGGGATGACCGACGTCGCGGCGGCGAATGCTGGGGTTATGGCCGGCAATATCATCAGGCGCTCAGCGGCCATGCTTGGCGTGAAACCAGATTTCAGCCATGAAAATGGTGCAACGTTGGTTTCCTATGAGTGATTCTTAGGGCGCGCCGGCGACTGCGCGCTATTTTATTGCGGTGAACGGAACTCGATGAAGCTCAGAGATCTAGCCGGTATCCTACCAGTCGAAGGAATAGCTTCCGCCGATCTGGAGATTACCGGAATTTCGTCCGATTCCCGCCAGGTAAAACCGGGCGTCGTCTTTTTTGCGCTCGCCGGCACCAAGGCGGACGGTGCGGCCTACGCTGCCGACGCGGCCAAGCGCGGCGCGCTGGCGATCGTGGCAAGCAAAGGCAGCTCCGTTGCCGGACTGCCGGTTCCGGTGCTGGCGGTCGACGATCCGCGCCTGGCTTTGGCGCTGAGTGCTGCCCGCTATTTCGGCAAGCAACCGCAGACCATGGTCGCGGTGACCGGCACCAGCGGCAAGACCTCGGTCGCCGCCTTCACGAGGCAGATATGGGAGCAGGCGGGCTACGCAGCAGCCTCGATCGGGACCACCGGCGTGGTGGCGCCCGGCCGCAACGAATACGGCTCGTTGACGACGCCCGATCCGGTGGCGCTGCACCAGTTGCTGCGGGAATTGGCCGATGCCGGCGTAACCCATGCCTCGATGGAGGCTTCCAGCCATGGGCTCGACCAGCGCCGGCTTGACGGGGTGAAGCTCGCCGCCGGCGGTTTCACCAATCTCGGCCGCGACCATATGGATTACCATCCGACGGTCGAGGATTATCACCGCGCCAAACTGCGCCTGTTCGACACGCTGCTGCCGAAAGGCGCGCCCGCGGTGATCTTCGCGGACGATCCGTGGTCGGCGCCGACGATCCAGGCGGCACAGGCTGCCGGGCTCAAGGTGCTGACGGTTGGCCGCCATGGTGATTTCCTCACGCTGAAGCGGGTTGAGCACGAGCGCCACCGCCAGCGCGCCGAGGTCGAGGCCGAGGGCGTGCTTTACGAAATCGACCTGCCGCTGGCCGGCGATTTCCAGATTTCGAATGCGCTGGTTTCGGCGGGCCTCGCCATTTCCACGGGAACACCTGTCGCCAAGGCATTGGCCGCATTGGAGAAATTGAAGGGCGCGCCGGGCCGGCTCGACCTTGTCGGCACCACCGCCAGCGGCGCGCCGGTCTATGTCGACTATGCCCACAAGCCCGATGCGCTGGAGAATGTTCTGGCCTCGGTGCGGCCGTTCACCACCGGCCGCGTGATGGTCGTGTTCGGCTGCGGCGGCGACCGCGACCGGGGCAAAAGGCCGATCATGGGCGAGATCGCGACCAGGCTTGCCGATGTCGTTATCGTCACCGACGACAATCCGCGCTCCGAAGTGCCGGAAACCATCCGCGCCGCCATTCTGGCCGCCGCACCTGGCGCCATCGAGATCGGCGACCGGCGCAAGGCGATCCATGAGGCTGTCGCCATGCTTCATGCCGGCGACACGCTGATCGTCGCCGGCAAAGGCCATGAGGAAGGCCAGACGATCGGCTCCGAAACCCTGCATTTCTCCGACCATGAGGAAGTCCGCGCGGCGCTGCGGGAGCGTGCCGCATGAGTTTGCTGTGGACCTCCGAGGCACTGGTTGCCGCCATGGATGGCCGGCCGCTCGGCCCGATGCCCGAGGGCATATCGGGCATTTCGATCGACAGCCGCAGCCTGCAGCCGGGTGATGCCTTCTTCGCCATCAAGGGCGAGGTGATGGACGGTCATGACTTCGTCACCGCTGCTATCAAGGCCGGTGCCGGCGTGCTGGTGGTGGCGGAAGGCAAGCTGCCGTCGCTCGGCCGGCTGACGGCCCCGATCATCGTCGTCGAGGATGTGCTGACCGCGCTGGAAAAGCTCGGTGTCGCGGCACGCGCCCGCTCCCAGGCCAAGATCATCGCGGTGACGGGTTCGGCCGGCAAGACCACCACCAAGGAAGCGTTGCGCCACGTGCTGTCGGCCGTCGGCAAGGTGCATGCCTCGGCGCAGTCCTTCAACAACCATTGGGGCGTGCCGCTGACGCTGGCGCGCATGCCCGATTATTGCGACTATGCCGTCTTCGAGATCGGCATGAACCATCCCGACGAGATCCGGCCGCTGGTGAAGATGGTGCGGCCGCATGTCGCCATCGTCACCATCATCGCGGCCGCGCATCTCGGTTTCTTCCGCAATCTCGACGAGATCGCCAAGGCCAAGGCCGAAATTTTCGAAGGGCTGGAGCCCGGGGGTGCCGCCGTCCTCAACCGCGACGATGCGCGTTTCAAGCTTCTCGACAAGATGGCGCATGCCGCCGGCATCGAGCATGTCTACGGCTTCGGCGAGAATGCGCGCTCGACGTTCAAGCTCACCAAATGCGAATTGCACGCCGACCATTCAGACATTGCCGCCAGGATCGGCGGCCATGACATGATCGCCCGTATCGGCGCGCCTGGCCGCCACATGGTGCAGAACGTGCTGGCGGTTCTGGGCGCGGCGCAGCTGGTTGGCGCCGATCTCGACAAGGTGGCAATCGCGCTGAACGATCTCTCGGCCGAGCGCGGCCGTGGCAAGCGCCATGTGTTGCGGCACCCCGGTGGTCCGATCACGCTGATCGACGAGAGCTACAACGCCAATCCGGCCTCGATGGCGGCGGCCATGGCGCTGCTCAACGCGACGCCGGTGAAGGGTGAGGGGCGCCGCATCGCCGTGCTTGGCGACATGCTCGAACTCGGCGATCACTCGGCCAAGCTGCATGCCGCGCTCGCCGATCTCATCGTCGGCACCGGCACGCAGACGGTCTTTCTCGGCGGCCCGGAAATGCGGGCGCTGGCGGAAGCGCTGCCTGAAGACATCAAGACGGAATACCGTGCCGGCGTCGAGGAACTGAAGCCGGTGCTGCTTGCTGCGCTGAAGCCGGGCGACGTAGTGATGATCAAATCGTCGAAGGGCATCGGTTTTGCAAAACTGGTCGATGCGCTGCTGGGCAAATACCCGGCTGAAACGACAACCAGCAAACTGACCTAAGTCGGGGGACGAAAGCGCATGTTTACACTGCTGGTCGATTTCGCGGACAAGATCTCGGTCTTCAATGTCTTCCGCTACATCACCTTCCGCACCGGCGGGGCGCTGATCACCTCGGCGCTGATCGTCTTCATCTTCGGGCCGACCATCATCAATTCGCTCAGGCTGCGCCAAGGCAAGGGCCAGCCGATCCGCGCCGACGGACCGCAGACGCATTTCAAGAAGGCCGGCACGCCGACCATGGGCGGGCTGATGATCCTGTCCGGCATCATCGGCTCGTCGCTTCTATGGGCGAACCTGTCGAGCATCTATGTCTGGGTGGTGCTGCTGGTGACGCTGGGCTTCGGCTCGATCGGCTTCTACGACGACTATCTGAAGGTGACCAAGCAGTCGCATCTCGGCTTCTCCGGCAAGGCACGGCTGGGGCTCGAATTCATCATCGCCGGCATCGCCGCCTGGGTGATCATGCATAACGGCCAGGCGCCGTTCTCGTCATCGCTGACATTCCCCTTCGCCAAGGAATTCATTGTCAATCTCGGCTGGTTCTTCATCCCGTTTTCCTGCTTCGTCATCGTCGGCGCCGGCAATGCGGTGAACCTGACCGATGGCCTCGACGGGCTGGCGATCGTGCCGATCATGATCGCGGCGGCATCCTTCGGCGTCATCGCCTATCTCTCGGGCAATGCGGTGTTCGCCGAATATCTGCAGATCCATTTCGTTCCCGGCACCGGCGAGCTCGCGGTCGTGCTCGGCGCCGTCATCGGCGCCGGCCTCGGCTTCCTCTGGTTCAACGCGCCGCCGGCGGCGATCTTCATGGGCGACACCGGCTCGCTGGCCATGGGCGGCCTGATCGGCACGGTGGCGGTCGCCACCAAGCACGAGATCGTGCTGGTCATCGTCGGCGGCCTGTTCGTGGTCGAGATCCTCTCGGTCATCATCCAGGTCGGCTACTTCAAGATGACCGGCAAGCGCGTGTTCCTGATGGCGCCGATCCACCATCATTTCGAAAAGCTCGGCTGGACCGAGAGCCAGGTGGTGATCCGTTTCTGGATCATCGCCGTCATCCTGGCGCTCGTCGGCCTCTCCACCTTGAAGCTCAGATAGGGAGAACTTCCTTGATCCCCGCCGCATCCTTCGCAGGCAAGCACGTCTCGCTCTTCGGGCTCGGTGGCTCGGGGATCGCGACCGCGCGGGCATTGATCGAGGGCGGCGCGCAGGTGCTGGCCTGGGACGACAATCCCGACAGCGTCGCCAAGGCGGCCGCCACCGGCATCGCAACCGCCGATCTGCGCAGCGCCGACTGGGCGAAATTCTCGGCCTTCGTGCTGTCGCCCGGCGTGCCGCTGACGCATCCCAAGCCGCATTGGACGGTGGAACTGGCGAAGTGCGCCGGCGTCGAGGTGATCGGCGACATCGAACTTTTCTGCCGCGAGCGGATCTTGCAGGCACCAACGGCACCTTTCATCGCCATCACCGGCACCAACGGCAAGTCGACGACGACGGCGCTGACGGCCCATATCCTGAAGGCTTCCGGCCGCGACACCCAGATGGGTGGCAATATCGGCCGTGCGGTGATGACGCTCGATCCGCCGAGGCCTGATCGCCACTATGTCGTCGAGTGCTCGTCCTACCAGATCGACCTCGCGCCCACGATCAACCCGACGGCCGGCATCCTGCTCAACCTGACGCCGGACCATCTCGACCGTCACGGCACCATGCAGCACTACGCCTCGATCAAGGAGCGGCTGGTGGCCGGCAGCGAGACCGCGATCATCGGCATCGACGATTCCTGGTGCGCACAGATCGCCGAGCGGCTCGAGCGGGCGGGGCGCCAGGTCATCCGCATTTCCAAACGGCTGCCGTTGACCGACGGCTATTTCGCCGACGGCACCAATCTGATGGAAGCCGTGCACGGCCGCTACAGCAAGGTCGCCTTCCTAGAAGGCATCGGCTCGCTACGCGGCCAGCACAATGCGCAGAACGCGCTTGCAGCGGTCGCCGCGTGCCTGAAGGTCGGGCTCGACCTCGGTGAAATCCAGTCCGGGCTCGAAAGTTTTCCGGGCCTTGCCCACCGCATGGAGCAGGTCGGCCGCAAGGACCATGTGCTGTTCGTCAACGATTCGAAGGCGACCAACGCCGATGCGGCGGCACCCGCCCTGTCGAGCTTTCCGCGTATCTACTGGATCGCCGGCGGCCTGCCCAAGGAAGGCGGCATCGAGCCGTTGCGCGGCTTCTTCCCGCGCATCGCCAAGGCCTATCTGATCGGCGAGGCGGCGCCCGCCTTTTCGGCGACGCTGGGCGAGGCGGTGCCCTACGAGATATCGGGTACGCTGGCCGCTGCGGTCGAGCATGCCGCGCATGACGCGGCCAAGGATGACAGCGGCGAGGTGGTGGTGCTGTTGTCGCCGGCCTGCGCCAGTTTCGACCAGTTCAAGAATTTCGAAGTTCGCGGCGAAGCCTTCAGGCAAGCTGCGAGCGCTATAGATGGCGTCAAACCCATCGGAGGGGCACGATAATGCAGAGCCGTCTCGATAAAAGTCCTGTCGCAACCTGGTGGTGGACGATCGATCGCTGGTTCCTGGCGGCGTTCCTGTCGCTGATGGGCCTGGGCATCGTCCTGTCCTTCGCCGCCAGCCCGGCGGTGGCCGAGCGCATCGGCCTCGACAGTTTCCACTTCGCCACCAGGCAGATCATCTTCACCGTGCCGGCGCTCGGCGTGATGCTGGCCGTGTCCTTCCTCGATTCCAGGCAGATCCGGCGCATGTCGCTGATCATGCTGTGCCTGATGCTGGTGCTGATGGTGGCGGTGCTCTATGTCGGCGTCGAGGTGAAGGGCGCGCGGCGTTGGGTCTCGCTCGCCGGCCTGTCGATCCAGCCGTCGGAGTTTTTGAAGCCAGCCTTCGTCATCATGTGCGCCTGGCTGTTCGCCGAGCACAAACGCCAGCCCGACATTCCCGGCAATCTGTTCGCCATGTTGCTCCTGGTGCTGGTCGTGTCACTGCTGGTGGCGCAGCCGGACCTCGGCCAGACCATGCTGACGACCGGGACCTGGGGCATCATGTTCTTCATGGCGGGGCTTCCCTGGCTGTGGATCATCGTGCTGGGCGCGGCTGGGGTCGGCGGCGTCTTCGCCGCCTATACGGTGTTTCCGCACGTTGCCTTGCGCATCGACAAGTTCCTCACCGGCGAGGGCGACACGTTCCAGGTCGACATGGGACGCGACGCGCTGATCAATGGCGGCTGGTTCGGCGTCGGGCCGGGCGAGGGCACGGTCAAGCGGGTTATCCCCGACAGCCATGCCGACTTCGTCTTCTCGGTCGCGGGCGAGGAATTCGGGCTGATCATGTGTTTCTTCATCATGTCGATCTTCGCCTTCATCGTGCTGCGCGGCCTCAACACGGCGCTCAAGGAACATGACGATTTCACCCGCTATGCGGTCGGCGGCCTCGTCACCGTGTTCGGCCTGCAGGCCGTTATCAACATGTGCGTCAATCTGCAGCTGGTGCCGGCCAAGGGCATGACGCTGCCCTTCATCTCCTATGGCGGCTCCTCGCAGATCGCGATTGCCATCTCGATGGGCATGGTTCTGGCGCTGACGCGCAAGCGGCCGGAAAAGCGCAAGCAGATGGGCTTTACAATGCCACAGCGCGCCATGCCGGCGGAGTGACATGGCGAGGGGTGTGATCCTTCTCGCGGCGGGCGGAACCGGCGGACATCTGTTTCCGGCCGAAGCGCTGGCGCATGAGTTGATCGAGCGCGGCTGGTCGGTGCAACTGGCCACCGACGACCGCGCCGAGCGGTTTGCCGGTCACTTTCCGGCTGCCGCTATCCATCCGATCCAGTCGGCGACGATGGGTACGAAAAATCCGATTGCCCTGCTTGGCGCCTTCTGGAAAATCTGGCGCGGCGTGCGACAGGCCTCGGCCATTATCGGCAGAATCAAGCCGGATGCGGTGGTCGGCTTTGGCGGCTATCCGACCCTGCCGCCGCTCTACGCGGCGACGCGACGCAAGGTGCCGACGCTGATCCATGAACAGAACGCGGTGATGGGGCGCGCCAACCGGGCACTGGCCAGCCGTGTCGATGCCATCGCCGGCGGCTTCCTGCCGCAGGATACGAGCGCCACCGGCGAAAAGACGGTGACGACAGGCAATCCGGTTCGGCCGGCGGTGCTGGAGGCGGCCAAGACGCCTTACGCGGCGTCGACCGGGGAGGAGCCCTTCCGTCTCCTGGTGTTCGGCGGCAGCCAGGGCGCCCAGTTCTTTTCCGATGCCATGCCGGGAGCCATCGCGCTCCTTTCGGAAGCGCAGCGCAAACGGCTGGTGATTACACAGCAGGCCCGGGCGGACGACGTGGCGCGGGTGAAGGCGGCCTATGCCGCCCTTGGCGTCGCCGTCGAGGTTTCGCCCTTCTTCACCGACATGGCGGCGCGCATGGCGGCGGCGCATCTGGTGATCTCGCGCTCCGGCGCCTCGACCGTCTCGGAGATCGCCGTCATCGGCCGGCCGGCACTGCTGGTGCCTTATCCCTACGCGCTCGACCACGACCAGGCGGCGAATGCGGCCGCCCTTGCCGCTGCCGGTGGCGGCGAGGTGCACCCGCAATCGACGTTGTCGCCTGAACGCATCGCAGCTCTTATTGGCGGGTTGATGGACAATCCCGAGCGGCTGGCGGCGATGGCCGCGGGCGCGAAGTCGGCCGGCAGGCCGGACGCGGCACGGTTGCTCGCCGATCTCACAGAGGCTATTGCGTCCAGAAAAACCGTTACGGATTTCAGGAAGGCGACGCACCCATGAAGATGCCGCAGACCATAGGCCTCGTGCATTTCATCGGCATTGGCGGCATCGGCATGAGCGGCATTGCCGAGGTGCTGCACAATCTCGGCTACAAGGTGCAAGGGTCCGACCAGGCCGACAGCGCCAATGTGCAGCGGCTGCGTGACAAGGGCATCGAATGCTTCGTCGGCCACAAGGCCGAGAATCTTGGTGATGCCGAGGTGGTGGTCGTCTCGACGGCGATCAAGAAATCCAATCCGGAGCTGAAGGCCGCGCGCGAAAAACTGCTGCCGATCGTGCGCCGTGCCGAGATGCTGGCCGAATTGATGCGCTTCCGCCAGGCAGTTGCGATCGGCGGCACGCATGGCAAGACGACGACGACCTCGATGGTAGCGACCTTGCTCGAAGCGGGCGGCCTCGACCCGACCGTCATCAATGGCGGCATCATCAATGCCTATGGCACCAATGCGCGCATGGGCGACGGCGAGTGGATGGTGGTCGAGGCCGACGAGAGCGACGGCACTTTCCTGAAGCTGCCCGCCGAGATCGCTGTCGTCACCAACATCGATCCTGAGCATCTCGACCACTATGGCAGCTTCGACAAGGTGCGCGAGGCGTTCCGCCAGTTCGTCGAGAACGTGCCGTTCTACGGTTTTGGGGTGATGTGCACCGACCACCCCGAGGTGCAGGCGCTGGTCGGCCGCATCGAGGATCGCCGCGTCATCACCTATGGCGAGAATGCGCAGGCCGACGTGCGCTTCACCAACCACCGCATGGCGGGTGCCACGTCCGAGTTCGACGTGGTGATCCGCGACCGCAAGACCGGCAGCCAGAAGACGATTTCAGGCCTGCGCCTGCCGATGCCCGGCCGTCACAATGTCTCTAACGCCACCGCGGCGATCGCCGTCGCGCATGAACTCGGCCTGTCCGCCGAGGCGATCAAGAAGGGCCTGTCGTCCTTCGCTGGCGTCAAGCGCCGCTTCACCCATACGGGTTCGTGGAACGGCGTCGATGTGTTCGACGATTACGGCCACCATCCGGTCGAGATCTCGGCGGTGCTGAAGGCGGCGCGCAGCGCCACCAAGGGACGCGTCATCGCCATTGCCCAGCCGCACCGCTTCACCCGGCTGCATGATCTGTTCAACGAGTTCTCCGCCTGCTTCAACGATGCCGATACGGTGATGGTCGCCCCGGTTTACGCTGCCGGCGAAGACCCGATCGACGGTGTGACGTCGGATGAGCTGGTGTCGCGCATCCGCGCCGGCGGCCATCGCGACGCGCGCTATATCGAGGGGCCGGCGGCCATCGCGCCCATCATTCGCAATCTCGCCAAGCCCGGCGACTTCGTCGTCTTCCTCGGCGCCGGCAACATCACCCAATGGGCCTATGCTCTGCCAAAGGAGCTTGCCGCCTCATGATGCACGGCCAGGCCCTGATCGACAAACTCGGCGACCGGCTTGCCGGCCTGCGCGGCCGGCTGACGCCAAATGCCGAGATGGACAAGATCACCTGGTTCCGCGCCGGCGGCCTGGCCGAGGTGCTGTTTCAGCCGGCGGACGAAGAGGATCTTGCCGCGTTCCTGCGCGCGGTTCCTGAAGAAATACCTCTCACCGTCGTTGGCGTCGGTTCGAACCTTCTGGTCCGTGACGGCGGTATTCCTGGCTTTGTCATCCGGCTTTCGGCCAAGGGCTTTGGCGAGGCCGAAATCGTTTCACCGATCAGGATCAAGGCTGGGGCCGCCACGCCCGACAAGCGCGTGGCGGCCCTGGCGCTGGAGGCTGGTATTGGCGGTTTCCATTTCTATCACGGCATTCCGGGCGCCATCGGTGGCGCGCTCAGGATGAACGCTGGCGCCAATGGCGTCGAAACGCGCGAGCGCGTCGTCGAGGTGCGGGCGCTTGACCGCAGGGGCAACGTCCAGACGCTGAGCAATGCCGAGATGGGCTATGCCTATCGCCATTCGGCGGCCCCGTCCGGGCTGATCTTCACCTCGGCCGTGTTCGAAGGCTTTGCCGAGGACAAGGCCACGATCAAGGCGGCGATGGATGCGGTGCAGAATCACCGCGAGACGGTGCAGCCGATCCGCGAGAAGACCGGCGGCTCGACCTTCAAGAATCCCGAAGGCACGTCGGCCTGGAAGGAGATCGACAAGGCGGGCTGCCGTGGCCTGATGATCGGTGGCGCGCAGATGTCGCCGATGCATTGCAACTTCATGATCAACACCGGAACCGCGACCGGCTACGACCTCGAATATCTCGGCGAGACGGTGCGCGCCCGCGTGCTCGAGCATTCCGGCATCCGGCTGCAGTGGGAGATCAAGCGTATCGGCAATTTCCGGCCCGGACATGCCGTGCAGGAGTTTCTGGGCCAACTGCTTTAGTGTCCCTTGAAGTTCATGTGATGCATGAACTTCAACCCGCTCTCAAAACGCGCGAAACCGTTGCCGCAAAGACTCAGCGACACGGTTTTCGCGGCCATTTTCTCACAAAGTGAATCTCTCGGAATCATAAGCACTTGCCAGTGAATCAACTCTCTGATTCTCTGCTCGAAAGCGTTTCCTGATTTGAGTCGTTCGACGCGTTACCCGCGTTTTCCGTCTGGGGGGGCAACCTGCCGGGAGACTCGGACTCAATGTTGCGGAAATCTTGGTTTTTGGTCCGCCGTGAGAGGGGATGACGGGGAATGAAAAGCAAGCATGTGGCCGTCCTGCTGGGAGGTTTTTCGTCCGAGCGGCCCGTGTCCCTGTCTTCTGGAAAGGCTTGCGCCGATGCGCTCGAGCAGGAAGGCTACCAGGTCACCCGCGTCGATGTCGGGCGCGATGTCGGCTCCGTGCTTGCCGAGCTCAAGCCGGATGTCGCCTTCAATGCGCTGCATGGCCCCTTTGGCGAGGACGGCACCATCCAGGGCATTCTTGAATATCTCGCCATTCCCTATACCCATTCCGGCGTGCTCGCCTCGGCGCTCGCCATGAACAAGGAACAGGCGAAGAAGATCGTCAAATCGGTCGGCGTTCCCGTCGCCGAATCGAAAGTCACCAATCGCTTCGCCATCCAGAACAAGCATCCGATGAAGCCGCCCTATGTGATCAAGCCGGTCAATGAGGGGTCGAGCTTCGGCGTCGTCATCGTGTCGGAGGGGCAGTCGCATCCGCCGCAGGTCGTCGGGTCGTCCGAGTGGAAATATGGCGATACCGTCATGGTCGAGCGCTACATCCATGGGCGCGAGCTGACCTGCGCCGTCATGGGCGATGTGGCGCTTGGTGTCTGCGAGATCATCCCGACCGGCCATTCCTTCTACGATTACGATTCAAAATATGTCGCGGGCGGATCAAAACACGAATGCCCCGCAAAAGTTTCACCGAATATTTACCAAAAAATACAGACACTGGCGCTCAAGGCTCACCAAGCTGTCGGCTGTCGGGGCGTTTCCCGGTCGGACTTCCGTTATGACGATCGTCACTCCGAAAATGGCGAGGTTGTATGGCTCGAGGTCAACACTCAGCCGGGCATGACGCCGACGTCTTTGGTGCCTGAAATCGCTGCCCAGGCCGGGCATTCGTTTGGTGAATTGTTGAGTTGGATGGTGGAGGACGCTTCGTGTCTGCGTTGAAATGGGGACAAGGCAAGGGGAAGGGGGCGGTCGTGCCGTCGCTGTTCGGCCTGTCATTGTCGTTTGACCATTTCGTGCTGCCGCGCGTGCTTCGCCGCCCGGTGCGCATCCTGGCGCGCCTGGGCGATGGCGAATTCGAGGCGCCGCGCTTCTCCGTCGCGATCATGTCGGCCGTGCTGCTCGCTTCGAGCGGGGCCTATGGCGCCTATCTCGGCGGCCATGCCGACGGCATCATCCAGAGCATCACCGCCCGAACCGGCTTTGCTGTCGATCAGGTCAAGGTGGTCGGCAACCGCCAGACCTCCGAGATCGACATTCTCGACAGGCTCGAACTCGACGGCTGGACCTCGCTGATCGGCTTCGACGCGGAGGCCGCGCGCGAGCGCATCTCCAGCCTGCCTTGGATCGAAATGGCGGCGGTGCGTAAGGTCTATCCGCATACGCTGGAAGTGCGTGTCGAGGAGCGCGAGGCCTTCGCGCTCTGGCAGCAGGGCAATGATCTCTCGGTTATCGAGAAGGATGGCGCCGTCATCGCGCCGTTCTCGGGAGGCAAGCAGGTGACGTTGCCGCTGCTGATTGGCGACGGCGCGCCGGCCAAGGCGCCTGACTTCCTGGCCAAGGTCGAAAAATACCCCGACCTGGCGATCCGCGTAAAAGGCTATATCCGCGTTGGCGATCGGCGCTGGGATCTGAAGCTGGACAACGGCATCACCGTCAAGCTGCCTGAGGACGAAGAGGACCAGGCGCTCGCCGAGCTCGTCAAGATGGACAAGGACAAGGGCTTGCTGTCGCGCGACATCGCTGCTGTCGACATGCGTCTGACAGACCGGCTGGTCGTGGAATTGACGCCTGAAGCGGCGACGCAGCGCGAGGCCGCTCTCAACGAGAAGCCGAAGACCCTCAAGCGCAAGTCGGAGACGAAGATATGAGCTGGCTTGGCGGTTCAGGCGATGCCTCGTCGCGCCGATCCGGCACTCTGACGGTGCTGGATGTCGGCTCGAACAAGGTCTGCTGCATGGTGGCCAAGCTCAAGCCGAACGATGACGGCAAGCTCTTGCGCGGCCGCTCGCATCGGATCCAGGTGATCGGCATCGGCCATCAGAAGTCGCAAGGCGTGAAGTCGGGCGTGGTCGTCGATCTTGATCGGGCCGAACATGCCATCCGCCTGTCCGTCGACGCTGCCGAGCGCATGGCGGGGCTGACGGTCGATTCGCTCATCGTCAACATGACCGCCGGTCGGCTGAAGAGCGAAAGCTTCTCGGCGACCATCAATCTTGGCGGCCACGAGGCCGACGAGGCCGACATCAAGCGCGTGCTGGGCGCCGGTGCCAAGCAGGCGCTCAAGGCCGAGCGCGAGGTGATCCATTCACTGCCCGTCGGCTTCTCGCTCGATGCCGAACGCGGCGTGCGCGATCCGCGCGGCATGGTCGGCGACGCGCTTGGCGTCGACATGCATGTGCTGACGGGGGATGCAGCCCCGATGCGCAACCTGGAACTTTCCATCAACCGCTCGCATCTGTCGGTCGAGCGCATGGTGGCGACGCCCTATGCCAGCGGCTTGGCGGCTCTGGTCGACGACGAGCTGGAACTGGGTGCGGCCTGCATCGACATGGGCGGCGGCACGACGACCATCTCGGTGTTTTCGGAAGGCAAGTTCGTCCATGGCGACGCCATCGCTATTGGCGGCAACCACGTCACGCTGGATATGGCCAAGGGGCTCTCGACCTCGCTCGACGCCGCCGAACGGCTGAAGGTCATGCATGGTTCGGCGCTGCCGGGCAGTGCCGACGACCGCGACCTGGTCTCGATTCAGCCGATCGGCGATGATGGCGAGGTGCCGCTGCAGATACCGCGCTCGGTGATGACGCGCATCGTGCGCGCCCGCATCGACGAAACGCTCGAATTGTTGCGCGACCGGCTGAACAAGTCCGGCTACGGCAATGCGGTCGGCAAGCGCGTCGTGCTCACCGGGGGCGCCAGCCAACTGGCCGGCCTGCCGGAAGCGGCGCGCCGCATCCTGGGACGCAATGTACGCATCGGCCGCCCGCTCGGCGTGGCCGGCCTGCCCGAAGCGGCGAAGGGGCCGGCTTTCTCGGCCGCCGTCGGGCTTCTGATCTATCCGCAGATGGCGAGTTTCGAGAGCCATCCGGCGAAAGGCATTTCCGGTCTCAGGATGACCGGAACGGGTGGAAAACTGCATCGCATGAGTCAGTGGTTGAGAGACAGTTTCTAATTGACGGGGACAGCCCCATAGGCGGCCGCGGCGGCGAAGCGGCGTGAAAGGCAAAGGACGGAGACAATGACCATCAATCTGCAGAAGCCGGACATCACCGAGCTTAAGCCGCGCATCACCGTGTTCGGTGTCGGCGGCGGCGGCGGCAACGCCGTGAACAACATGATCACCGCCGGTCTGCGCGGTGTCGAGTTCGTGGTGGCCAACACCGACGCGCAGGCGCTGACCATGTCGAAGGCCGACCGGCTGATCCAGCTTGGCGCGCATGTCACCGAGGGGCTCGGTGCCGGATCGCAGCCGGAAGTCGGCCGTGCGGCGGCGGAAGAATGCATCGACGAGATCATCGACCACCTGTCCAACACCCATATGTGCTTCGTCACCGCCGGCATGGGCGGCGGCACCGGCACCGGTGCTGCTCCGGTCGTTGCCCGCGCCGCGCGCGAAAAGGGCATCCTCACCGTCGGCGTCGTCACCAAGCCGTTCCACTTCGAAGGCCAGCGCCGCATGAAGACGGCCGACATGGGAATCGAGGAACTGCAGAAATGCGTCGATACCCTGATCGTCATCCCCAACCAGAACCTGTTCCGGCTGGCCAATGACAAGACCACCTTCGCCGACGCCTTCGCCATGGCCGACCAGGTGCTCTATTCCGGTGTCGCCTGCATCACCGACCTGATGGTCAAGGAAGGCCTGATCAACCTCGACTTCGCCGACGTGCGTTCGGTGATGCGCGAGATGGGCAAGGCGATGATGGGCACCGGCGAGGCTTCGGGCGAGGGCCGCGCGATGGCCGCCGCCGAAGCCGCGATCGCCAACCCGCTGCTCGACGAGACCTCGATGAAGGGCGCCAAGGGCCTGCTGATCTCGATCACCGGCGGCCGCGACCTGACCCTGTTCGAAGTCGACGAAGCGGCGACCCGTATCCGTGAGGAAGTCGACCAGGACGCTAACATCATCCTGGGCGCCACCTTCGACGAGGAACTCGAAGGCGTCATCCGTGTCTCGGTGGTTGCCACCGGCATCGACAAATCGGCGGCTGAAATCGCCGCTGCTCCGATCTCGATCCGTACGGCACCGCAGAAGCCGGTCGCCCGTCCGGCCGTGGCCGCGGTGGAAAGCCGCCCGGCACCGGTCCAGCAGCCTGTCTATGAGCCGCGTGCCGCCGATCCGGTCGCCGAGGCCATCCAGCTCGCCGAGGCAAACGCCGCCGCCATGGCGCAGGCTCGTCCGGCTCCTGTCGCTCATGCGGATGATTTCCGTCCGCAGAGCAAGATCTTCCAGGCGCCGCCACAGCAGCCAATGCCGCAGCCGGTCGTCCAGCAGATGCAGCCGGCCCCGCAGCCGCGTGAAATGCTGCGTGAGGTCCAGCAGCCGGTGGCTATGGCACCGCAGCGCATGCCGCGCGTCGAGGACTTTCCGCCGGTCGTCAAGGCCGAGGTCGACGCCAAGAGTCGCCCAGTGGACCACGAGAACAACAGCGGACCGATGGGCCTGTTGAAGCGCCTGACCAACGGCCTGACCCGCCGCGAGGAGGAGCCCGCAAGGCTGCAGCCGGCGCAACCGCGCGAGCCGAAGCTTCGCCAGGCTGCCCCCGAAGTGCGCCGTCTCGCCAGCCAGGACGCCCAGCTCTACGCGCCGCGCCGTGGCCAGCTGGATGACCAGGGCCGCCTGACGCCGCAGACCAGGGCGACTCAGGACGACGATCAGCTGGAGATTCCGGCGTTCCTGCGCCGCCAGGCCAACTGAGCGGTTAACGGACTGTAATAATTGTTAACAGGCAAGCAAGGAATTGCTTGCCTGTTAACGTTTTAAATGCCGCAAAATCAAAAGGTTACAATATCGAGCTCGCTCCGACTTGCGGTTACAAAGGGTAAGAAACTGTGATTTGGAGTCTCCCTGCCGGAACATTATCTTCGCTGCCTACCATAGTCGGTGTGCCGGGATTTCGGGGGAAGTGACCCTGCCTGCCGATTTTCACAAGAGCCGCGCCCTCGGGCTGGAGAAGCGGACCTAGGCATTTCGGGCTTATGGGGATTGTCTTGCACGACTATCAGACGACAGTGAAGACGCGCGCGTCGCTTACCGGCACCGGCGTTCACAGCGGCAAAGAAGTTTCCATCAGTTTCCTTCCCGCGGATGCCGACACCGGCATCGTGTTCCAGCTTGTCAACGGAGACGGGCAGGGCCGCGAGTTCCGCGCCCTGGTTGCCGAGGTCGGCGCCACCGATCTGTGCACCATGCTTGGCGATCCCGCGGGCGAGCACATCGCCACGGTGGAGCACATCATGGCTGCCCTGTTCGGGCTTGGGATCGATAATGTCGTTATCGAGATCGACGGTTCCGAGGTTCCCATCCTCGACGGCAGCGCCATGGCCTTCGTGGAAGCCATCGATCAGGCAGGCATCGAGATGCTGTCGGTCAAGCGGCGCTACATCAGGGTCGTCAAGCCGGTCCGTATCGAGAACGGTGCTTCCTGGGCGGAGTTCAGGCCCTATGACGGCACTCGTTTCGAAATCGAGATCGATTTCGAAAGCCCGGCCATCGGCCGCCAACTGTTTGCCTCCGACCTCAATGCCGATATTTTCCGCCGCGACATTGCGCGGGCTCGCACCTTCGGCTTCATGAAGGATGTCGAGCGGCTGTGGGCCGCCGGCTATGCGCTGGGATCCTCGCTGGAAAATTCGCTGGTGATCGGTGACGACAACCGCGTCATCAATATGGGCGGCCTGCGCTATCCCAACGAATTCGTACGCCACAAGACGCTTGACGCCATGGGCGACCTGGCGCTGGCCGGAGCCCGCTTCATCGGCTGCTTCCGCTCCTATCGCGGCGGCCACAGGATGAATGCCGCCGCGCTGCGGCGCCTGCTGTCGGACCGCACGGCCTTCGAGATTGTCGAGACGACGCGCCGCGAGCGTGGCCGCGCGGCGGAGATGAGCGCCGTCAATGCGCCGCTCTACGCACCCTGGATGATCTGAACTCGCAACGTTTTCGCACTTTGTGGCGCGATGCCTTAGTGTTGCAGGAATGCATCATCGGCCGGCGAAATCACAGGGATGTTCCAGTGCCGCCGCGCCGCCATAAAAATGCGCGATTGCCCGGAGATAGCGTTGCCGGGCAAGGCGGTTATGGTTTATGGCTGCTGCCGTCGATTAGTGCATGTCGCTCAAAAGTGGGGACCAGTTTTGGGACAACAGCATGCAAGAGGCATTAAAATAACGCCGAAAGGGCGCAATCCAATCATGTTCTTCAAGCGAGCCGGTCAATCGAAAGCGCGCCAGCGGTCTGTTATCCTGGCGCTTTCGCTGGTTGTTCCATCGCTCTTTCTGTCGGCCTGCATGTCGTCGGAGAAAGACATCGACCTGTCGACCTATGTCGACCAGACCGAGCCCGCCGACGTTCTCTACAATCAGGGTCTCGCCAATTTGAATGCCGGCCGCCTGGACGAGGCTAGCAAGAAGTTCGACGCCGTCGACCGCCAGCATCCCTATTCGGAATGGGCCCGTAAATCGATGGTGATGGGCGCGTTCGCCGACTATCGAAAGGGCAGCTACGACGACGCGATCTCGTCGGCCAAGCGCTATCTGGCGCTGTATCCGTCCACCGATGACGCGCCTTACGCACAGTACATTATCGGCCTGAGCTACTATCGCCAGATCAAGGATGTGACGCAGGACCAGAAGGAAGCGCGCCAGACCCTGCAGACGATGCAGGATCTGGTCACGCGCTGGCCGACATCAGAATATGTCGACGACGCCAAGGAGAAGATCCGCTTCGCCAACGATCAGCTCGCCGGCAAGGAAATGCAGATCGGCCGCTACTATCTGGAGCGCCGCGAATACATTGCCGCCGTCAAGCGCTTCCGCACCGTGGTGGAGAACTATTCCAATACACGCCATGTCGAGGAAGCGTTGGCCCGCCTGACCGAAAGCTACTACGCGTTGGGGCTGACCTCGGAGGCCCAGACGGCCGCCGCGGTGCTTGGCACGAACTATCCTGACAGCTCATGGTACAAGGATTCCTACAAGCTCCTGCAGAGCAACGGGCTTGCGCCGCGCGAAAATGCCGGATCGTGGATATCCAAGGCCGGGAAGCTGATCACCGGCGCCTGATCCTTAAAGCGCGTCGCAGCGGCGCGCTTTTCGGATTGATCCGATGCTGAAACAAAAAGATAGTGCGGCGCTGCGACTCCGATTGGTCGCGTGCCGCTCCACGGCGGTTCAGTGTGATTTGAAGCGCTGAGCCGTCCCAACTTTTTGTTCTACGCAATTCCGGTGGGAAAAACGCTCCGCACGTTTCCTGGAATTGCCTGAGGTCCGGGTTCTGATGCTTTCCAGACTGTCGATCCGCGATATCGTCCTGATCGAGAAGCTGGATATCGACTTCCAGCCGGGCCTTTCCGTGCTGACCGGCGAAACCGGCGCCGGCAAATCCATCCTGCTCGATGCCCTGTCGCTGGCGCTTGGCGCGCGCGGCGACGCCTCTTTGGTGCGCCATGGCGCGGCGCAAGGCCAGGTGATTGCCGTGTTCGATGTGCCGCGCAACCATCCGGTGCGCGCGCTGCTTGTCGAAAACGCCATCGAGGATGACGGCGACATCATCCTACGCCGCGTGCAGACGGCGGACGGCCGCACCCGCGTGTTCGTCAACGACCAGCCATCCAGCGTGACCCTGATGCGCGATGTCGGGCGTGCGCTGGTCGAGATCCACGGCCAGCACGACGAGCGCGCCTTGGTCGACCCCGGCGCCCACCGCGACGTGCTCGACGCTTTCGGCGGCCATCTCGGCGCCGTTCGCTCGACCGGGGAGGCCTGGCGGCATTGGCGCGCCGGCGAGCAGGAGCTTACGCGCCACCGCGCCAAGGTAGCGGCCGCCGCGCGCGAGGCCGACTATCTGCGCGCCGCGGTTGCGGAACTCACCAAGCTCGATCCGCAGCCTGGCGAGGAAACGGAACTGGCCGAACTGCGCGCCCATATGATGCGCGCCGAAAAGATCGCATCCGAAATCCATGACGCCCAGGATGTGCTGTCCGGCCCGTCTTCGCCCTTGCCGCAACTCGCCAGTCTGCTGAGACGGCTGCAGCGCAAGGCGACGGAGGCGCCCGGCCTGCTCGAGGACGTGGTCAAGTCGCTGGACGAGGCGATGCTGTCGCTCGACGCGGCGCAATCCGGT
Organism: Mesorhizobium sp. CNPSo 4671; assembly: GCF_057784245.1. Classification (NCBI taxonomy): domain Bacteria; kingdom Pseudomonadati; phylum Pseudomonadota; class Alphaproteobacteria; order Hyphomicrobiales; family Phyllobacteriaceae; genus Mesorhizobium; species Mesorhizobium sp. CNPSo 4671. The sequence continues at coordinate 320,422 of NZ_JBWLUW010000003.1, forward strand.
GTCGAGGCGGCACTTCGCGCCACCGAATATGATCCGCAGCGGCTGGAGAAGGCGGAGGAACGGCTGTTTTCGCTGCGCGCGGCGTCACGCAAGCACAGCGTCGCCGTCGACGATCTGGCGCAATTGCGTGACACGATGGTAGCCGATCTCGCCGATCTCGACGCCGGCGAGGAGCGTCTGCATGGGCTGGAAAAGCAGGCCGCCGCGGCACGCGAGGCGTATGACATCGCCGCAGCACAGCTGTCTTCGCTCCGCCACGCGGCGGCGGTCGGCCTGACCAAGGCCGTGATGGCCGAACTGCCGGCGCTGAAACTCGAACGCGCCGCCTTCATCGTCGAGATGAAGGGCGAGGCCGAGAGCCGCATGGAAGAGGGCATCGACCAGATCGAGTTCTGGGTGCGCACCAATCCCGGCACGCGGCCCGGCCCGATGATGAAGGTGGCGTCCGGCGGCGAGCTGTCGCGCTTCCTCTTGGCGCTGAAAGTGGCGCTGGCCGATCGCGGCTCGGCGCCGACGCTGGTCTTCGACGAAATCGACACCGGTGTCGGTGGCGCCGTGGCGGATGCGATCGGCCAAAGGCTGGCGCGGCTGTCGAAGCGCGTGCAGGTGCTGTCGGTCACCCACGCGCCGCAAGTGGCGGCGCGCGCGGCGACGCATTTCCTGATCTCCAAATCGGGCAGCACGGACCGGGTAGCGACCGGCATTGCCGAGATGGACAGGCCGGCGCGGCAGGAAGAGATCGCCCGCATGCTGGCCGGCGCAACGATCACCGACGAGGCTCGCGCCGCCGCCGAGCGACTGCTGCGGGAAAATACAAACGCGGCATGAGACTATACGGCGTGATGACCGATTTAGGATATGGCAGCGAGTCAGGATATGGCTCCATCCTGCTGTTCAGGAATGATCTTTTCTGAAAACCGGTTCCCACTTTTCGGGATCATGCTCTATGGTGGCGCGCCACCGTTCGGGGGAGAAAAGCATGGCTGAAAAACCTGTCGATTCGCTCAGCGAAAGCGAGGCTGAAGCCGAGCTGAAGCGCCTGGCGGAGCAGATCGCCGAGCACGATCGGCGCTACCATGCCGAGGACGCGCCGATAATCTCGGACGCCGCCTATGATGCGCTGACGCGGCGCAACCTTGCCATCGAGGAGCGTTTTCCCGATCTGGTGCGCGAGGATTCGCCATCACGCAGGGTCGGCGCGCCGCCTGCCGAGGGTTTTGCCAAGGTGCGCCATGCCGTGCCGATGCTCAGCCTCGCCAAGGCTTATACCGACGAGGATGTCACCGATTTCATCGAGCGCGGCCGGCGCTTCTTCGACCGCGACAAGGACCTAGATATCGCCTTCACCGCCGAGCCGAAGATCGACGGGCTGTCGGCATCGCTGCGCTATGAGAACGGCGTGTTCGTGCAGGGCGCGACGCGCGGCGACGGCGCGGTCGGTGAGGACATCACCGCGAACCTCAGGACCATCGCCGACATTCCCGCCAAGCTGAAAGGATCGGGCTGGCCCGAGACCATCGAGATCCGCGGCGAGGTCTATATGACCTATGCGGAATTCGAGGCGCTGAAGCAGCGCTCGGCCGCTGCCGGCGGCCAGGACTACGTCAATCCACGCAATACGGCCGCCGGCTCGCTGCGCCAGAAGGACGCCTCCGTTACCGCCAGCCGCAACCTTAAATTCTTCGCCTATGCCTGGGGCTTCACGACCGCGGATCCGGCGCCGACCCAGTACGAATCGGTGCAGAAATTTGCCGATTGGGGGTTCAAGATCAGCCCGTTGATGGTGCGGGCGAAGTCGGCCGAGGAACTGGTCGCGCACTACCATCGGATCGAGGAGCAACGCCCCTCGCTTGGCTATGACATAGATGGCGTCGTCTACAAGGTCGACCAGCTGGAGCTGCAGCGCCGCTGGGGTTTCGTCACCGGCGAGCCGCGCTGGGCCGTTGCCCACAAATTCCCGGCCGAGCAGGCAATGACGACGGTAGAGAAGATCGACATCCAGGTCGGTCGCACCGGCACGCTGGCGCCGGTCGCAAGGCTTGCGCCCGTCACGGTCGGCGGCGTCGTGGTCGAGAACGTCACGCTGCACAATGAGGATTACATCAAGGGGTTCGATAGCAACGGCCTGCCGATCCGCAACGGCGTCGACGTGCGCATCGGCGACACGGTGGTGATCCAGCGGGCGGGCGACGTCATTCCGCAGATCGTCAGCGTTGTCATCGACAAGCGTCCGGTCGATGCCGTGCCTTATGAATTCCCGCATACCTGTCCAGTCTGCGGTTCGCCGGCGACGCGCGAGATCAACGAGAAAACCGGCAAAGAGGATTCCCGCCGGCGCTGCACCGGCGAGCTGATCTGCCCAGCCCAGGCTGTGGAGGGGCTTCGCCATTTCGTGTCGCGCGGCGCCATGGATATAGAGGGGCTGGGCGCCGAGAACATCGACACGTTCTTCAATGCGGGACTGATCAAGACAGCCGCCGATATTTTTACGCTCAGGGATCGTCGCCCAGCCGTCACTAAGGCGCTTGCCGAGCGGCGCGAGGAGCAGGCCAGGCAGCGCGAGGCGGCATCCGGCAAGACGCGCAAGAATGTGCGCAGCGTCGAGGATCGCAACTATGAAGGCCTCGATAAGCTGTTCGCAGCCATCGATTCGCGCCGCGAGCCGGAACTCGACCGCTTCATCTTCGCGCTCGGCATCCGTCATATCGGCGAGACGACAGCCGCCGTGCTCGCCAAGACCTTTTCCACCATCGAGGAGCTGATCCGCGTCGGCAAGGAGACGGCGGCGGCGGAGGATCCGCACACCGTCTTCCCATCGGTCAACGGTATCGGCGACACGGTGATCGATGCGCTGCGCGATTTCTTCGGCAATGAGCGCAATGACGACGTGCTCGACAAGCTGCTCGAACAGGTCAAGCCGAAGCCCTATATCGTCACCGTCTCGGCCGACAGCGAGGTTGCCGGCAAGACCATCGTCTTCACCGGTTCATTGGAAAAGATGACGCGCTCGGAGGCCAAGGCGATGGCCGAGCGTCTTGGCGCCAAGGTCGCCGGCTCGGTTTCGGCCAAGACCGATCTGCTGGTGGCGGGACCGGGCGCCGGCTCCAAGCTCAAGCTTGCCAGTGAACTCGGCGTCGAAGTCATCGACGAGGACACCTGGCTGCAGCGGGTCGGCAAGTCGTGATGGCGTTCAAAGGGTTCGGCCCGAAAGCCATTCCGTTCCTGAAGGCGCTGGATTTCCACCAGAGCCGGGAGTGGTTTCTGGAGAACCGCGACCTGTTCGAACAGGAATTGCGCGATCCTCTGGGTGATCTTGTCGAGACGCTGACGCAGCGTTTTGCAGAGGCGGGTCTCGGTCTGCGCGGCGACCGCAAGAAGTCACTGTTCCGCATCAATCGGGACGTGCGCTTCGCCAAGGACAAACGGCCTTATAATCGGCATGTCTCGGCGATCCTGTCGCCGGATGGCAGCAAAGCCGTGCAGGGCGTGTTCTACATTCATATCGGGTTGGAGGGCTGCTTTGCCGGCGTCGCCTGGTGGCAGCCGGAAGCCGCGCTGCTGCTGGCGATGCGGCGCGCCATCGAGACATGGCCCGACAGGTTTCGCGCCATGGTGAAGGCGTTGAAGAAGAACGGCCTCGAACTGGATGCGGAGGATCGCATGAAGCGCACGCCGCGCGGCTTCGAGCATGTCACCGACCAGGATCTTGTCGCTGCCATCCGCAACCGGCATTTCGCCGTCCGGCATGCGATCGATCCGGCTGGCATCCACGGGCCGGAACTGGTCGAGGAACTCGTCGATTTCACCTTGCGCGCCAAGCCGCTGCTCGACTGGGGCAGGGCGATCGAGGGCAGAATCGCGAAGGACTAAGTTTCATCTGGAGCGTGGCGACGATCATTTCCGCTGATCGTTTGGCTCAAGCGAATTCGTGTGACAAGGCGGGCTGCACTACCTACATCGGCGGTTTCGACCCTGGGAGCGATCGATGGCGACGGACGTGATTTCCGAGAGCGGCGGCAGAAGCGACTTCTGGCAGGGCGTGCGGCTCTCCATGCCTGTCGTGGTGGCGTCGGCGCCGTTCGCGGTGCTGTTCGGGGCGCTTGCCGTCGACAATGGTTTTTCGGTCCTCGAAGCCTTCTTGATGAGCGCGCTGGTGTTCGGCGGCGCCAGCCAGATGGTCGGCATCCAGCTGTTCGGCCAGCATGTCGCGCCGTGGCTGATCGTGCTGTCGATCTTCGCGGTCAACTTCCGCCATGTGCTTTATTCCGCCGGTATCGGCGGGCGCATCGCGCACTGGCCTGTCATCAGCCAAGCGCTCGGCTATTTCATCCTCACCGATCCGCAATACGCCGTGGCCGAAGCCCGGGCGCAATCCGGCCAGACCGTCGGCTTTGCCTGGTATCTGGGGCTTGGCCTGCCGGTCTATGTGTTCTGGGTGATCGAGAGCGCGCTTGGCGCGGTGTTCGGCAAGCTGATCCCCGACACGCATGCGCTGGGAATCGATTTCCTGCTGCCGATCTACTTTCTCGGCCTGGTGCTGGGGTTCCGCAAGCGGCCGCTGTGGCTGCCGGTGGTGGTCGCCAGTGCCTGCGCCTCGATCATTGCCTACAAGACGGTCGGCTCGCCCTGGCACGTCTCGATCGGCGCCATTGCCGGCGTGCTGCTCGCCGTCATCCTGCCACCGCACCATAGCGGCGTGGAGACAAGGCCATGAGCACGACATTCTGGATCATCATCGCCGGTGCGATCGCCACCTATCTGACGCGCATCGGCGGACATCTGGTCATCTCCCGCTTCGAAAACATCCATCCGCGCATCGAGGCCGGCCTCAATGCCGTGCCGGCGGCGGTGCTGACGACGCTGGTGGCGCCGGAACTGCTGAATGCGGGGCCGGCGGAATGGGCGGCACTAGTCGTCACCGCGGTGGTCTCGCTGCGGGGCGGGCTGATGTCGATGTTTTTGGCCGGGGCAGCGGTGTTGATCGTGGCCCGGCAGTTCGTCGGGTAGGGCATGTCGATATTCAGGTGATGACGGCCTGCAAACGGCGGCTTCCTGCGCTTCCGGTGCTCACGTACCCAAAAGTACGCTCCGCTCCGGTTCTCGGAATCCGCCGTTTTCGGCTCGTCCTGACCTGAATCTCGACACGCCCTCGCGCCTCAGAAAATCTAGATCTTCGCGTCGTGCGGCAGCGGTGCGGTCGCCTTCTCCAGCCAGGCCAGCGTTTCGCCGTCGAGCATCGGTCCGATCTCGGCCAGTACCCAGGCATGGTAGGTGTCGAGCCAATGCAACTCCTCGCGCGTCAAGAGGTCGGTCCGCACCAGCCGGATGTCGATCGGCGCCAGCGTCAGCGTCTCGAAGCCGTGCATGGCGATGTCGCCGCCCTCGATTTGTTCAGCCGGCGTCACCAGGATGAGGTTTTCGATGCGGATGCCGTAGGCGCCTTCCTTGTAGTAGCCGGGTTCGTTGGACAACATCATGCCCTCAAGCAGCTTTTCGGTGCCGGTGCGGGCAATGCGCTGCGGGCCTTCATGCACGGCGAGGTATGAGCCGACGCCATGGCCGGTGCCGTGGGCGAAATCGCAGCCATGCTTCCACAGCGCCATGCGGGCGACGGCGTCGATCTCCGAGCCGCGCGTGCCAGCAGGGAAGCGCAGCGTGGAAATGCCGATCATGCCTTTCAGCACCAGCGTGAAGCGCTCGCGCATCTCCTCGGTCGGCTGGCCGATCGGCACGGTGCGGGTGATGTCGGTGGTGCCGTCCTGATACTGCGCGCCGGAATCGAGCAGGAACAGCTCGCCCGCCTGCAGCTTGCGGCTGGTGGCGCGCGACACGCGGTAATGCATGATGGCGCCGTTCGGGCCGGCGCCGGAAATGGTGTCGAAGGAGACGTCGCGCAGCGGCATTTGCGTTTCCTCGCCGGTCTGCCGGCGGCTCTCTTCCAGCCTGGTGACGACCGCGATCTCGTCCAGCGATCCGGGTTTCTGGCGCTCCAGCCAGCACAAAAGCTTGGCTACCGCCGCACCGTCACGGCGATGCGCGGCGCGCGAGCCGTTGATCTCGGCCTGGTTCTTGGTGGCGCGCGGGATGCGGGCCGGGTCGGGCGCGGCGATCACCGTGCCGCCATTGTCCTCGACCAGCATGCGCAGCCGGTCGGCCGCCAGCACCGGGTCGAGCGCGATCTTGGCGCCGCCCTTGGCGAGTGCTGCGATCGCCGCCTCGAATTCGCCGGGCTCGTGTGGGTCGGCGAGCTGGGTGAGATAGGCCGCGACCTGGCGTGAAAATTTGCGCTTGTCCATGAACAGCTGGTGCGATCCGTCGGCGGCAAGGATGGCAAAGCCGAGCGCCAGCGGCGTGTGCGGCACGTCGCCGCCCCGAATGTTGAAGGCCCACGCGATGGAGGAAGGGTCCGTCAGCACCGCATGGGTGGCGCCGTCCTTGCCGATCGCCGTCGCCAGCCGCACCAGCTTGTCCTTGGCGAGTTCGCCGGCAAAGCCGATCGGGTGCAGCTCAACCGGGGTCACCGGTGCGGCGGGCTGATCCTTCCAGATGATGTCGATCGGGTTTTTCTCGAGCGGCACCAGCACGGCGCCGGTCTTGTCGGCCGAGGCCTGCAGCGCCTTGACCTCGCTGATCGTGTGCAGCCAGGGATCGAAACCCAGCCGCGCGCTCTTACCGATATTGTCCTTGAGCCAGACGGCCGGCGGGTTGTCGACCAGGCTTTCGACCGAAAAAATGTCGAGATCGACCTCACTGCGCACCTGCAGCGTGTAGCGCCCATCGACGAAGATGAAGGCGCGGTCGCGCAGCACGATGGCGACGCCGGCCGAGCCGCTGAAGCCGGTCAGCCATTTCAGCCGTGCCGAACGGTCGGCGACATATTCGCCCTGATGCTCGTCCGCGCGCGGAACGATAAAGCCGTCGAGGCCATTTGCCGCCAGCCACTGGCGCAACAGCGCTACGCGCGGCTTGCCGACTGCCGGGTCGCCCGCGGAATCGAAGGTCTGGAACATGATGGGCCTCCTGATATCGGCGTGACCGTAGCCTATGGGTCCGGAAATCGGAATCGATTTCCGGTTGGCGCAACCTGCTACAGCGTAGCCTGGCTGACAACCAAATGGGGCTGGTCCAGCAGCACGAAAGCTGGGTTGTCGTTCCTCATCCCCGACACGACGCGGCATTGCCGCGCTGCCGCCAGCACCCGGGAATTGCAACCAGAAAAAGTCAGCAAAGGCTGCTTTTTGAGCGTGCGTCACTTCGCACGGCAAGTTATCTGGTTCGGGTTTTCTTGTCTTGACCGCGGGGGTGGGGCCTTCCGGTCAAGGTTGGTGTCGGCGGACCAATTCTGCCACGCTGTTGAACGCCATGATGCTTGCCGCGCGCCGCTTGCAGGATCGATGTTGAAAAAGAGGACTATTATCCTGAGCCAGTCAGCCGGCAGAAACCGTGCTTGTTCGCAGTCCGGCATCTGGTGTGGCCAACTATTGATTGATGCAAATTCGCAACGGATTTGCTCTGATTTCTTGTCTGGGCACCGTGTTGCTTGGTTCCGGTAATTTTTACGGCCTACATTCGCTTGTCTGTCGGCGGCGGTTTTCGTAGCGTCGCCATGGGCTTCAAGGGTCGATTCAGCCAAGGGATGGCTGGTCGGGGGATTTTCATGAGACATTCCGTTTCTACAGTGCGTGCCAAAGGCCATGGCGAGGTGAATGCGCGGCTTGCGGGCTCGCTTCTGTCGTCCACGTCGCTTCCGGCTCTGCTGATGGCCGGGCTGATTGCGGCCGCTGTAACGCCGATCAACTCCGGTGCCGCCTCGGCCGAGGATTTCATTCATAACAGCGGCGATTGGGGCATAGCTGCGAACTGGACTCCCGAAACGATTCCCAACGGCGTCGATGCGGTCGCGAACTTCAACCATGATGCGCCGGACCAGGGGCTCGGCTATACCGTTTTCCTGACTGGCGGACCCTATACGGTCGGCACGCTGAACTTGAATGCCACGAGCACCTCCGGCGGTTACCGGTTTTCAAGCGGCGTTTTGAATTTCCAGGCCTCTGGGCAGGCCGCGGTCAACGTGCAGACGAACAATCTCCTTCCCGATCTGGACGCCGGTGCCAGTTTCAATCTGGCCTCCGACACCGTTTTCACGGTTTATGCCGGTGCTCATTTTACGGCGGATGGAGTGATCTCAGGCGCGGGCCTCACCAAGAGCGGCAATGGCTTGCTTACCTTGAATGGAGCAAACACCTACACCGGCGGCACCAACCTCTATGGCGGCACGCTTAGCCTCGGCAACAACAACGCGCTGGGAACCGGCGTGCTTTCCGCCTTCAGCGGAACGGTGATCGATATCCAGAATGGCGTCACCATCAACAACGACCTGACCATCGATCTCAGCCAGACGATCAACGTCGGATCCGGATCAACCGGAACCTATGCCGGCCAGATTTCGGACCTCAGCGATCCATCCGCGATCGTCAAGACCGGTGCCGGCACGCTCGTGCTCACCAACAACAACAGTTTCGGCTCAGGCGCCCGGATCGAGGAGGGGACGATCCGGGCCACGGCCGATTATGCTTTGGGTGTTGGGCCGATCACGCTGGATGGCGGCACGCTGCAGGCGGGTGCGAACCTCACCCTGGCCAATGGTTCTATCCTGTTCGGCGCCGCCGGCGGCACCATCGACACGAATGGCTTCGACGTCAGCACCTCCGCCAGCATGGGAGACGACGGCACGCCGAGCGGGACGTTCACCAAGACGGGGGCCGGCACGCTGACAATAGAGGGTTTTGCTGGCAATAACACCTATGCAACGGCCACCGACGTCGCCCAGGGCACGCTGAAGGCGGGCCTGAGCCCCAACATTTTCAGTGCAAACAGCGCCTATACGATCGAAAGTGGCGCGACGCTCGATCTCAACAATTTCGACCAGGCGATCGGCTCGCTCGCCGGCGCGGGAACGGTCATTGCCGGGGCAGGCAAGCTGACGACCGGAGGCAACAACGGCTCGACGGTGTTTTCGGGCGTCATCACCGGTACCAACGGGCTGATCAAGGACGGCACGGGAACTTTCGAGCTGTCGGGTTCAAGCCTGTTGTCGGGCGGGGTCGAGGTGAAGGCCGGCACCTTGCTGGTCTCCGGCTCGCTTGGCAATGCGGGGGTTACAGTCGATAGCGGCGCCACGCTCGGCGGCGGCGGCACGGTTGGCGTGCTCGATGCTTCCGGCACGGTCGCGCCTGGCAAGAACACGATCGGCACGCTGACCGTCAACAACTCCGCCCAATTTCGGGCCGGCTCGACCTATGCGGTGGAACTCAATTCCACTGGCCTTTCCGACCTGATCCAGGTGTCCGGCGCGGCGACAATCGTCAGCGGCGCCGGCTTGACGGTGAGCAATATCGGGTTGGGTAGCCTGGTGGCGGGCACCCGCTACACGGTGCTCGAAGCCGCCAGCGTCAGCGGAACCTTCACCCTGGTCGGAGATCCGCAGGTCTCTGCCTTTGTCAGGCTGAGCACAACGTCGGATGCGACGCATGCCTATGTCGATGTCACCCAGACGCAGACCTTCGGCTCGGCCGGTGTGACGCCGAACCAGATTGCCACTGCCGACGGGCTGGAGAGCGCGGCCAGCAGTGCCTTGGTCAGCGCTGTGCTCGCCTTGCCGAGCGACGCGGCGGCGCAGGCCGCTTTCGACCAGCTTTCGGGTGAAATCCATGCCTCGGCCAAGGGCATGCTGCTGCAGGACAGCCACTTGCTGCAGGACGCGGTGACGGCGCGCCTTCGCGGTGCCTTCGGCGACAGCGGCAAGACAGCATCGCTGCCGGTCATGGCCTATGGCGAGAACGGCGTTCAGCCGGTCGCCGCCGACACCGACCGCTTCGCCATCTGGTCGCAGGGATTTGGCTCCTGGGGCAGCACCGACAGCGACGGCAATGCCGCCGCCTTCGACCGGTCTACAGGCGGCCTGCTGGTTGGCGCCGACGGCCTGGCCGGCGCCTGGCGCATCGGCGTGGTCGGCGGCTACAGCCGCACCAGCTTCGATGCCGATGACAGGCATTCTTCCGGCGACAGCGACAATTATCACCTCGGCCTCTATGGGGGGACCAATTGGGGCGCCATCGCGTTCAGGACTGGTGCCGCCTACACCTGGCACCGGATCTCGACATCGCGCTCCGTCGCTTTCCAGGGCTTCACCGACAGCCTGTCGGCCGACTATGACGCCGCGACCGCGCAGGCCTTCGGCGAACTGGCCTACAAGACCGACGCCGGGCCGTTTGCCTTCGAGCCCTTTGCCAATCTCGCTTATGTCAACCTGCACACGGATGGTTTTGCCGAGAGCGGCGGCGCCGCGGCGCTGACCAGCGGCAGCTCAACGTCGGATGCGACCTTCACCACGCTCGGCGTCAGGGCGTCGACCGACATCACCCTTGGCGGCGTCGCGGCGACAGCACGCGGCATGCTCGGCTGGCGCCATGCCTTCGGCGACGTGACGCCGCTGTCGACCGTCGCCTTTGCCGCCGGCGACAGCTTCACCGTCGCCGGCGTGCCGATCGCCAGGGATGCTATGCTGGTCGAAGCCGGCTTCGACGTGCAATTGGCGCGCAACGCCACCCTTGGCCTGTCCTATGCCGGACAGTTCGGGGCGGATGCCTTCGACAATGGGTTCAAGGCCAATCTGGGCATCAAGTTCTAGAAATTCGACCGTCGAGGGCCGGCAGTGCCTGCCGACCTCAATGCTTGAGGTGGATCGTCACCCAGCCTTCGCGGTGCAGCGTGCGCACGTGCCGAAAATTCTGGCCGACATAAGCCGAGATAACGGCGTCGCGCTGGCGATCGAGAATGCCCGACAGCACGATCGAGCCGCCAAGCGCGATGTGCCCGGCCATTTGCGGTGCCAGCCGCATCAGCGGCCGCGCCAATATGTTGGCGACGATCAGATCGAAGGGGGCGCGCTTGCCGAAGATCGGGTGGTGGAAGCCCGGCGCGGTCACCGTTTCGATGAGTGCCTTGACGTGGTTGAGCCGCGCATTGGCGGCGGCGACCTTCACCGCCACCGGGTCGATGTCGGTGGCCAGCACCGGAATATGCGCCAGCTTGGCGACGGCAATGGCCAGCACGGCGCTGCCGGTGCCGAGGTCGAGCGCATTGCGCGGGTGCTCGCGCCGCACCACTTTCTCCAGCATTTCCAGGCAGCCTGATGTGGTGCCGTGATGACCGGTGCCGAAGGCGAGACCGGCCTCGATCTCGATGGCGAGCTCGCCGCTGTGGCGCTTCCTGCGGTCATGCGCGCCGTGGACGAAGAAACGGCCGGCGCGCACCGGCTTCAGGCCCTCCAGCGAACGCGCCACCCAGTCGATGTCGGGCAACACCTCGCGCTCGATCGGTTTCGGCAGAGCGAGGCCCGCGACAATGTCCTTGACCCGCGCCTCGACTACGTCGACGTCGCCATCGGCGTAAAGCGAGACCTCGTGGATGTCCTGGTCCTCGTCGACCTCCAGCACGGCGATCGGCAGGCCTTCATCCTCGAAGGCCAGCTCAAGCGCCGCGAAGACGCGCTCGGCTTCGATCTTGCCGGTGGTGAAATACAGCCGCGTCTGGGTCATGGGGTCCGTATCAGCCCTTGCCCGCGAGGCGCTTCAGTTTCTCGACTGCGGTGCTGGCGCTTTCGCCATAGGCGATCGTGCCGGCAAAGTCGCCCTTGGAGTTGAGCAGCAGCACCGAGGCGGTGTGGTCCATCGTGTAGTCGCCATCGCCGGTGTCGACCTTCTTCCAGTAGATGCCGAACGACTTGGCCATGGCATGGACCTTGTCCGGATCGCCGGTGATGCCGGTGATGCGGTCGGAGAAATTGCTGACATAGGCGTTCATCACCGCCGGCGTATCACGCTCCGGGTCGACCGAGACGAAATAGGCATGCAAGGTCTTGCCATCGTCGCCGAGCGTCTTCAGCCAACCGGAGAGTTCGAACAGCGTGGTAGGGCAGACCTCGGGGCAGTGGGTGAAGCCAAAGAAGACGACGCTGGGCTGCCCCCGGAAGGCGGCTTCGGTGATCGGCGCGCCCTTCTGGTCGACCAGGGTGAAAGGGGCGCCGAACGGTTCGCCGCCGTAATGGCCGCGATACCAGTCGAAGGTCAGCCAGCCGATGCCGGCCGCCATCAGGACGAGAATGCCGACCAGGATAGAACGCATCATCACAAAAGTCCGTCTGCAGAAATTATCGCGCCGGCTCAATGCCGCGCTGGTGCGACAGTCTTAGCGGTTCGGCCCTGCGCAGGCAAAGTGCCGCGTTGCCGCAACCGTTGGAGTTGACGCTTCCGCTTGCAAAGCCGCACAACGCGTCCCACCTGATACCGGCAACTCGAACCGCAGGAGGCTCCTTTGCTTGAACTGGTTGGGCGCGAACGGATTGGGCGAAAACTGATCGGCGGCGCCTTGGCCGCCTGCGTCGTGCTTGGCGCCGGCAGCGCCCTCGCCGAGGAAGTCGGCAAGGTCGGCGTCGACTGGGTCGGCAACGACATCATCGTCGAAGCGATCAAGGACCCGAAGGTGGATGGCGTGACCTGCCATGTCTCCTATTTCGACCGCAGCATCATCGACCGCCTGCACAAGGGCAACTGGTTCGAGGATCCCTCCGATTCGTCGATTTCCTGCCGTCAGACCGGCCCGATCACCATCGGCGACATCGACATGAGCGAGGGCGGCGAGGAGGTGTTCAAACAAGGCATCAGCCTGATCTGGAAGAAACAGGTGGTGAACCGCATCTATGACAAGACCAACGAGACGTTGATCTATCTCTCGCATTCGCGCCAGGTGCAGAACGGCTCGGCGAAGATGTCGGTCACCACGGTGCCGCTCTATGGCCAGAACGTGGTGTGGAGCAAGGGCAAGCCGAAATAAGTGGGTGGGCGTCTTTTGTGCTGATTGGTCCCGCGGACAATTGCTCCTGCCTTGCAGGAGCAATTGCTCTGAAGTAAAGCGCCGCATGGACCGCACCGAAAACCTTGTGCTGAAAGATCCCGAGCCGCGCATCCATCCGACCGCGGAGCTGAAGGCGTGCAAGCTCGGCCGCTATGCCTCGATCGGTGAGCGTGTGGTGCTGCGCGAGGTGAGTGTAGGCGACTTCTCCTATTTCGAGCGCCATTCGGAAGCCATCTATGCGAGCATCGGCAAGTTCTGCTCGATCGCCGCCAACAGCCGCATCAATGCGCTGGAACATCCGATCGAGCGGCTGACCCAGCACAAGGTCAGCTATCGGCCAAACGAGTATTTCCGCTGGCTGGGTGTCGATGCCGCGTTCCGCGAACGGCGGCAGTCGAAGGCCGTGAGCATCGGCCATGACGTCTGGGTCGGCCACGGCGCGGTGATCATGCCTGGCGTCACCATCGGCAATGGCGCCGTCATCGGCGCCAATGCGGTGGTGACGCAGGACGTGCCGGCCTACACGATCGTCGCCGGCGTGCCGGCCAAGCCGCTCCGGCCTCGCTTTGCGCCTGACATAGCGGCGCGGATCGACGCGCTCGCCTGGTGGGACTGGCCGGTCGAGAAACTCGCGAGGGCAGTTCCCGACATCCAGGCCATGCCGATCGAGGCCTTCCTCGATCGTTGGGAAAACGACGTCCTTTAAGTTTCCGCTGAGACCGGTTTGGGCCAGGCCGTCATAGCTGCCAAGGATTTCAGCAGGCCAAGGGCCTTGCTGCGAAGCAAGCTGCGGGAGCGATCGTCTGTGCGTGTGCCGCCCCGCGCTTTCGCGGAACCATGCTCCGCGCTCTCTGGACTGAAACCCCTTCCGCCATGCGGGGGTGGCGCAGCGGAAGGGGCTGGAGGTAAACCGCTGTGAAGCGGAGGAACAGGCTCTCTTGCCTGCACGGTAACCATGACACTAAACCGATAAGGTGTGTTTTTCACCGCATGCCCGCCTTGCGTGTATTCAATTGCACCTGATGTATTTGCTGCCGTGGGGAACCTGGAACGGTCGCCGATTGTTTCTCATCGCGGCAGCCATTGAGGGATCTCGACAGATGGAAAAGCTCTTCACCAGGATCGCCAATTGGGTCGCCCACGTAACCGGCCTGCCGCTGACATTCGTCGGCTGCTGCCTGATCATCATCGTCTGGGCGGTAAGCGGGCCGTTCTTCGGCTTCTCGGACACCTGGCAGTTGGTGATCAATACCGGCACGACCATCATCACCTTCCTGATGGTGTTCCTGATCCAGAACACCCAGAATCGCGACGGTGCGGCAATCCAGGCCAAGCTCGATGAGCTGATCCGGGTCAGCGCGGGGCACAACCGTTTTATCGGCATTGAGCACCTGACCGAATCCGAGGTCGAGGAAATCCGCGACAAGTGCGAGCGGGCGGCGCGACGGCATGACGAGAAGATCGCTGCCATGGCCGCTAAGAAGGCCGTGGCGCAAAAGCGGGCTCCGAAAAAGCACGCGGCTTGAGGAACTTGAAGCTCAGCCTTTGATGAAGGCCGCGAACGCATCCTTATGATCCGGATGCCAGCGCGACAGGGCCGGGCGGTTTTCGATGATGTCGCCGATCGCCCAAGCCATGCGCTTCTCGTCCAGCGGCCGCGCCACGTCATTGTCGGGGCACAGGATGTAGAAGTCGCCCCTGACCAGGGATTCCAGCATGAAATCAATGACCTGCTCGCCGGTCCAGGCGCCGGCTGGTTTTTCCGTCGCGCCTTCGGTGAGGCCGGTATAAGTGAAGCCGGGGATGAGCAGATGCGCCGACAGGCGGGCGCCTGGTTCGTTGCGCAGCGCATGCGCCAGGCCTTCGGTGAATGTCTTCACGCCGGCCTTGGAGACGTTGTAGGCGAGGTTGCCGGGCGGCGTGGTGATGCCTTGCTTGGAGCCGGTGTTGACGATCAGGCCCGGCCTGACCGACGCCAGCATGCGCGGCGCGAAGGCTTCGACGCCATGCACGACACCCCAGAAATTGATGTCGAGCAGCCGTTTCCAGGCATCGCGGTTTTCCCAGGGCTTTCCGGGATTGTCGCCGACACCGGCATTGTTCATCAGCAGCGAGACCTCGCCGAAGGCGCCGAATGCCCGGTCGGCGAGACGATCGACCTCATCCGCATTCGAAACATCTGCAACAACGGCAAGCACGGCGCCGTCGCCGGCAATGGCCGAGACGGCGCGGGAGGCATCGTCAAGGCGCGCGCCGCCAATGTCGGCGAGCACGATCTTCATGCCCATCAGCGCAAGCCGCTTGGCGGCCGCCAGACCGATGCCGCTGGCGGCACCGGTGATGACGGCGGTGTTGCCCGGAACAAGCGCGGGCAGGGCGGTCTGGATTTCGGCGTCGGTGATCATGAGCAACGGGATCCTTTTCTCGATGGCGCCGAACTTAGCGCTGGAACAGGCTAGCGCAAGCCTGCATCAGCGCGTGTTCGGGTTGACCAGTCGGACCGCAACTGCGCATGTTGCCCCCACAAACGGAGATTTTCGATTGACAGACTGGGTCGCAATTCTGAAGGAGCAGACCGCCACCGGCGACCAGATGGGGCGCGAGGTGCCGCAGATGCTGGCCAACCCCGACATCACCGAAGCCCAGGTGAAGACACTGTTCTCGGCGCTGGAAAAACAAGCCGAGTTCGTCGAGAAACTGCGCATGGCGCTGGAGAAATTCGGCCATGATTTCTCGATCATCAAGGCAGCGGAACGGCTGGAGGAGCGTTACGCCGACCTCGCCGCGTCGGTGGCGGAAAGGCTTAAAGCGATGCGCTAGTAGGGATCTACTTTTCGATCACCCGCGCGAAACGCGTATCCGGCACCAGCCAAACCATGGTGATGGCAACGTAGATCGCCACACCGATCCACTGGTTGAGGAAGGTCAGCGGTATGGCCGCGAGGTAGAAGGCGAGCGAGATCTTGCCTTTGCGGTCGCTGCCCACGGCCCTGACAAAGGCGCTCTCGCTGCCGTGAAGCCGGTGCAGAGTGATGGTCAGGATGTTGAACGCAATAGCGCATAGCGCGAGGTCGGCGCCGTAGACGGCGACCGGCACCGGCGCGAAATGATTCTCGCCCATGAAGGCCGTCGTTGCGGGCATCAGCGACAGCCAGAACAGCAGATTGAGGTTCGCCCACAGCACGCGACCGTCAACGCGTTGCACGGTGTGGAACATGTTGTGCAGATTGTTCCAGTAGACGCCGACATTGATGAAGGACAGCACGTAACAGAAGAAGATCGGCCACAACGGCACCAGGGCCGAAAAATCTTCGCCATGCGGCACTTTCAGTTCAAGCACCATGATGGTGATGATGATGGCCACCACGCCATCGGTGAATGCCTCGACCCTGCCTTTGCCCATGGAGCCTCCCCGACTATCTCATAAAATCTACGCGATGGCTGGACGTACGGCTACCCGCCATGTGGCTGGGCGAACGGTGGGTGGCGCGCATTGGCGCGCCAAATCATTCAGCCGTTCGGCGTTTCAGGAGCCATGTTGGCGCGGCCGCGCGGCACGCCAAGCCCGGTGTCCGGCGGATCGCCGGCGGCCGGCCTGTTCTCGATCATCTGCAAGGCGCGCCAGCCGCCGAAGCGATAGTACGCCGCGGCCAGAACCAGCGAGGTGATCGAACCCGCCGGGAAACTCCACCACAACGCTTCCTCGCCGATCACGCCGCGCATGAAATAGGCAAAGCCGGTGCGCACGATAAGCACCGAGATCACCAGGATGATCAGCGGCGGCATCACAGCACCGGTGGCGCGCACGGTGGCGAACAGTACGATGGTGAGCCGAACAGGATGAACGACCACGACGCGACCGTGTTGATGTGGGCGGCGACGTCGATCGCCGCGCTGTCGCTGCTCAGGAACAGGCTGAGGATCGAACGGTCGAAGAGCCATAGCAGCGCAACCAGGGAACCGGTCAGGATGAGGTTGAAGCCGACGCCGGAAGCGGCGACGCGACCGATCCGGTCCCAGCGGCCGGCGCCGACATTCTGCGCCGCCATGGAGGAGACCGCGGCACCGATCGCCAGCGCCGGCATCTGGATGTAGGTCCACAGCTGTGCGGCGATGCCGTAGGCGGCGGCGACCTGCGAGCCGTAGGCATTGACGATGCCCATCACCGTCAGTGCCGCCACCGAAATGACGATCATCTGCAGGCCCATCGGCACGCCTTTGAAGACAACGATTCGCAGCAATACAGGGTCCGGCCGCAGCAGCGCGAGATTGGCGCCAGCAAGCCGCAACGGATGCTTGCGCGCGTAGAGCACGATCAAGATGGCGATGACGCTCACCGTCTGGCCGATCAGCGTCGCGGTGGCGGAACCGGCGATGCCAAGTTCGGGGAAGGGGCCAATGCCGCGGATCAGCAGGGGGTTAAGCACGATGTCGAGGACGACCGCCAGCGCCATGAAGAGGAACGGCGTGCGTGAATCGCCGGCACCGCGCAGCACGGTCATGACGAAGGACAGAAGGTTCATCATCGGCACGGCGACGAAGATGATGCGCAGATAGGAACGCGCCAGCGGCAAGGCGTCTGGCGGCGTGCCAAGCGTGTTGAGGATGGCGTCGACCCAGCTCCAGCCGCAGATGGCGAAGACCACCGAGATCAGGAAGAAGAAGGTGGCGCTGGTGCCGACGATGCGGCGCGCCTCGGGCAGGTCACGGGCGCCGACCGACTGCGCCACCAGGATGGTCGCCGCCATGCCGATGCCGAACACGGTGCCCAGGATCAGGAACAGGACGAGGTTGGCATTGGAGGTGGCGGTCAGCGCCGATTCACCGAGAAAGCGACCAACCCAGACGGCATTGATCGACCCATTGAGCGACTGCAACACGTTGGAGCCGAGCACCGGCAAGGCAAACAGCAGCAGCGTGCGCGGGATCGGGCCGCTGGTCAGGTCGCCGGTGCGCCGGCGCGTGGGCATTTTTTCGCTCATGGCTGAAGGCTTATCTGAGTCCGCGACGATTGCCGATTCAAGGAGGCAGGCCGACGCGGCGTCGGATAATTCCGCCTAGCGTGTGTTGATCTAATCATGTTCTCAAAGCCCCCGGAATGGGATATTGGTCCTTGGGGGCGTGGGGCCCGCATTCTTTGTCATATCCTATGAATTGCTGGGGGATTCATGTCCGATAGTCCGTTGTTTTCCGAGCGCCTGAACCGGCGCGCGTTTCTCGGTGCATCCGCCTTGGGCGCAGCCTCCGTGGCGCTTTCAGCGTGCACCACGACGGAGGTGGTGACGCCGCCGCCGGTGGCAGCGCCGCCGCCGGATACGGCGTTCGGCGATACCGCAACCATGTACGCGGCGCGCACGGATGAGGGCTACCAACTGCCGGCAATCCCGGTGGCCAAGCTCGATCCGAAGTTCGTGCGCCAGATCGTCGCCGACCCGACCGGAGAGAAACCCGGCACCATCGTCGTCGATGTCTCCGAGCACTTCCTCTATCTGGTGCGCGACGGCGGCAAGGCCATCCGCTACGGCGTCAGCTTAGGGAAGGCGGGTTTCGGATGGACTGGCAGCGCCGTGGTCCAGGCGCGGAAGAAGTGGCCGGTGTGGACGCCGCCGTCGGAAATGATCCAGCGCCGGCCGGAGCTGGCGAAATTCAAGGACGGCATGCCGCCCGGTCCGCAGAGCCCGCTCGGCGCCCGCGCGCTCTATCTCTTCCGCGACGGCAAGGACACGATGTACCGGCTGCACGGCACGCCGGAGTGGGATTCCATCGGCAAGAACGCTTCGTCGGGCTGCGTGCGCTTCATGAACCAGGACATCATCGACCTCTACAGCCGCGTCAACGGTCCCGCGCCGGTCTTCGTGCGGCCGAACCTGTCGGCTGCCGGCAAGATCATGGCGGTGTCGAGCCGGACGGCCGAGCCGATCGATGCGGGCGTGCCGAAGGACGCGGAGTTCTTGAAGTAGGCTTCCTCACGGGCGGCCGTTTGAGGTCGTTCAGGCGGACGCGCCGGGCGCGCCCGCCCTTTGTATGCGACTACTTTTTGGCAAGGCCCGGAAGCGTGACCTGATAGACCAGGAACATGGTGTCGACATTGGCGCCGTCATCGGCCTTGTAGGGCGCGCCGACCTGGAAACCGTCCTGGGCGAGGAAGTCGTTGTCATTGGCGACGAACAGGAAATAGTCGTCGGGCAGCTTCGGATCGAGCACACTGGCCAGCGACATCGCTTCCCACTTCTCGGACAGGTTGTTGTGGTCGTTCGGCGCGCCATCGTGCAGGCCGAAGCGATTGAGCTGCGCATTGTCGTTGATGTCGATGAACGGCGTCAGCCTGGCCGGCGTCACCGACGGATCGAGTACGCCCTCGGGGGCGACCGGCTTGTCGGCGGCATCGAAGGCGCCGCCGGCAATGTCGGTTGCCGCCGAAACGTCGACGACGAAGATCTGGCGCAAAAGCGAGGTGTCGCCCTTGAGGCCCTGGCCGTTGCCGCTGTCGCGCGCCAGCATCAGGAAGGACGTGTCCGACAGTGCCACGATCTCGCTTTGCGCGGCGACCTTGGTCTTGCCCTTGGCATCCTTGAACACCGGCAGCGGCACGACATATTCATGCGCCAGCTTGAGATGGGCGAGGTCGGAGGCATCATAGACCAGCGCCCTGGTGTTCTGCCGGGTCGAACCGGAATCGCCGCCATCCTGCCTTGTCGCCGACTGCAGCACGGCGATCAGGAACTTGCCGTCCGGCGTCATCGCCATGCCTTCCAGGCCCTGGTTGTTCTGGCGGCCGGTATCGGGATCCTTCGGGTCGGGCTCGGCGGCACCCGGGCCGGGATTGTCCGAGGAGAAATTCGGCTTGCCCTTGCGCATCGGCACCAGCGCTGCCGGCGGCTGGGTCGCCGATAGCAGGCGGCCTTGCGCCGAGAAGTGGTAGATGTTGGGACCATATTCGTCGGAGATGAACATCGAGCCGTCGGGCAGCCGCACGATCGCCTCGTTGTCGAGGGCGAGCTTGCCATTGGTGGCGACGGGCAGCATCGGCATGTCGCCGGCGGCCGGGCGCACATCCGAGAGCGGATCGAGGCCGGTGGCGTCAGCGCCCTTGTCGTCGGTCAGCAGCATTGTGTCGGCTAACGTCGCCTTGACTTCGGTCTGCTCCTGGCCGGCGGCGCCTGGTGCCGCCGGGGTGAACTCGATGCCGATCGTGTTGATGCGTGGCCGGTAGTCGGTAGTGCCGGCGACGTTGTAGCCGCGATCCGGCAGCAGCCAGAGCGACCCCTTGTAGCTGCCGGCGTCATGCGTCCAGCCAGCGGTATCGATCGCCATGCCCGAACCCGATCCGAACGTCTCACCGAACTTGTCGCGCTGAGCGGCCGGAATGCGGCCGACACCGACCAGGCCCTTGTTGACGAGGACGGTCGCGGTGCTGTCGGCGAGCGCCGGCGTCAAGGCGGTGAACAAGGCCAGCGCGACGCCGAGCGAGGCGGTTCGGTGCAGGTGTTTCATGGATGATCCTCTTGTGACAAAGCGTGCCGGAGCGGCCGAAGAACGAAAAAGCTGAAAGAGGCGGTACATCGATGATGCCGCGCGCCCCCCAAAAGCGGTCTAAGGCGCGAACATGATGCTTGCGTGACAGCGCGCGGTACATACCGCCGCTTCGTCACGCGCCGACAGAAACGTGTGCCCGAGCCAACGAATTGATCACCTCGCCACGTGTTGGTTCGGTCAGGCGAGGTGCGTCTCGCAACGCGCTGGACACATATGTCCAGTGCGTATATGGTGCGGCTTCTGACGGACCGGGAGGGAAGCCTTGAAGCCGCATTATCGCGCAGTGGTCATCGGGGGTGGGGTGGTCGGCGCCTCGGTGCTCTACCATCTGACGCGGTTCGGCTGGTCCGATGTGGCGCTGATCGAGCGCGCCGAACTGACCGCCGGTTCGACCTGGCATGCGGCGGCCGGATTTCATGCGCTCAATGCCGATCCCAACGTCGCGGCGCTGCAGGATTACACCATCAATCTCTACCGCGAGATCGAGGCCGAATCCGGCCAGGATATCGGCCTGCACATGACCGGCGGCGTCAACATCGCCAGCGCCCCCCAGCGCTGGGAATGGCTGAAATCGGCCTGGGCGGTGTTCCAGTCGGTCGGCATAGAGACGGCTCGCCTGGTGACACCGGACGAGATCAGGGAAACCTGTCCGATCGTCGATGTCAGCGGTGTGATCGGCGGTCTCTACGATGCCAATGAGGGTCATCTTGACCCCTATGGCACCACGCATGCCTATGCCGGCGCTGCGAAGAAGCGCGGTGCCGACATCATTCTGCGCAACCGTGTCGTCGAGTTGAAGTCTCGCGCGGACGGCCATTGGGACGTCGTCACCGAACAGGGCACCATCGTTGCGGAGCATGTCGTCAACGCCGGCGGTCTGTGGGCAAAACAGCTCGGCCGCATGGCCGGCGTCGATCTTCCGGTGACGCCGATGGAGCACCATTATTTCGTCACCGAGGACATTCCCGAGATCGCGGCGCTTGACCGGGAGATCGGCATCGCCGTCGACCTCGACGGCTTTTCCTACCTGCGCCAGGAGCGCAAGGGCGTGCTGCTCGGTGTCTACGAGCAGAACCCCAAGCACTGGAACATGGATGGCGCGCCATGGAATTATGGCATCGAGCTGATCCCGGAGGACATAGACCGCATCAGCCCGGAACTCGCCAAGGCGCATGAGCGCTTTCCCTGCCTGGCGAGCGCCGGCATCCGCAAATGGGTCAACGGCGCCTTCACCTTCACGCCGGACGGCAATCCGATCGTCGGACCGGTGCGCGGCTTGAAAAACTACTGGGTTGCCTGCGGCGTCATGGCCGGCTTCAGCCAGGGCGGCGGTGTCGGCAAATCGTTGGCCGAGTGGATGATTTACGGCGAGCCGCAAGCCGACATTTTCGGCATGGACATTGCCCGCTACGGCGCCTTTGCCGCCAACCGCGAATATCTCAAGCAGACGACGCGGCAATTCTATGCGCGCCGTTTCGTCATGACCTTTCCCAACGAGCGTCTGCCGGCGGGCCGCCCGCTGAAACGCCCCGGAGCCTATGACGGCATGAGTGCCGCGGGCTGCGAATGGACGGCGTCTTGGGGGCTGGAAATCCCGGCCTATTTCGCGCCCCTGGGTTTCCGCGAGAACACCACGCTCAAGCGCTCCACCGCCTTCGACATTGTCGGCGACGAGGCGCTGCAGGTGCGGCGGGCCGCCGGCCTCGTCGATATCTCGGCCTATTCACGTTATGCGGTGTCGGGGCCTGGCGCCCAGGCATGGCTCGACCGGCTGCTTGCCTGCAGGCTGCCGAAGGCGGGACAGGCGCGGCTGGCGCCGATGCTTGGGCCGGATGGGCGGTTGAAGGGCGACCTCACCGTGATCCACTGGGGCGGCGGCGACACTTGGCTGATGGGTTCCTACTATCTCAGGGAATTCCACATGCGCTGGTTCGAGAGCCAAGCAGGAGAGGGCGTCACCGTCACTGACATTTCCGACGCGATGAGCGGCTTCCTGCTGACCGGGCCGAATGCGCGCAAAATCCTGGAGCGCACAACGCATCAGGACGTCTCCAGCGCGGCACTGCCGTTCATGGCTTGCGGCGCGTTCGACATCGGCATGGTGCCAGCGCGGGTTGCCCGCCTCTCCATCGCTGGCGAGCTCGGCTTCGAGATCAGTTGCCCGGTAACCATGCATGCCACGTTGCGTGACACGCTGCTCGCCGCCGGCAGGGATTTCGGCCTGGCCGAGATCGGCTACTACGCGCTGAATGCGCTGCGACTGGAGAAAAGCTTCGGCATCTGGTCGCGCGAATTCACACAGGGCTACACGCCGGGCCAGACCGGCCTCGACCGGTTCATCGCCTTCGACAAGGGCGATTTCGTCGGCCGCGAGGCGGCGCTGAAGGAGCGCAATGCCGGTGCGGCGCGGCGGATCGTGACGCTGGAGATCGACGCCGTCGATGCCGACGCCAGCGGCTTCGAGCCGGTCTGGCACGACGGCCGGCGCGTCGGCTTCGTCACTTCGGGCGGCTTTGGCTACACGATCGGCAAGAGCGTCGCGCTGGCGTTGGTCGACGACGATTTTGCCGAGGAGGGGACAGCGCTTTCGGTGCACATTGTCGGCGTCGAGCGGCCGGCACGGATCATCGCGGCCTCGCCCTACGATCCCTCGGGCAAGGCGATGCGGCAATGAGGAGGATTTTCGATGGTCGATGAC
This sequence comes from Mesorhizobium sp. CNPSo 4671, assembly GCF_057784245.1. NCBI lineage: Bacteria > Pseudomonadati > Pseudomonadota > Alphaproteobacteria > Hyphomicrobiales > Phyllobacteriaceae > Mesorhizobium > Mesorhizobium sp. CNPSo 4671. Next base: position 343,571 of record NZ_JBWLUW010000003.1, read on the forward strand.
GCGGCACGAGACAGCAGGCGCGAACGCCGGCGCGGACGCACGGGCGAGGCCGGCAGCGAGAGCAGCCGCCGGCCCAATTACCGGTCGCTGAAGAACCCGTTCCTGCCGCAGCCGATCTTTTCGGACGATCAGGTGGCAGCGATCCACGACACGGCGCTGCGCGTGCTGGAAGAGCTCGGCATCAAGGTGCTGCTGCCGCAGGCTCGAGAATATTTCGCCAGCGCCGGCGCACTGGTCGACCCGGACACCGACATGGTGCGCATCGGCCGCGACATGGTGGTGGCGGCGTTGGCCTCGGCGCCGAAGTCGATCCATGCGCAAGCCGGTGACCGTTCCCGCGACCTGATGCTGGAACTCGGGTCGATGACTTTCCTCGCCGGATGCGGCGCGCCGAACGTCACCGATCTCGAACGCGGCCGCAGGCCCGGCACGCTGGCCGATTTCGAGGATCTGCTGCGGCTGGTGCAGCATTTCGACGTGCTGCACATGCTTGGCCCCTGCATCGAACCGCAGGATGTCGACAACCGCCTTCGCCACTATGCCGTCAACCGCGCGCAGCTGACGCTGTCCGACAAGTTTCCGTTCATCTTCGCGCGCGGCACGCCGCAGGTCGAGGACGGTTTCGAGATGATCCGGCTGGCGCGCGGCCTGTCGCAGGACGAATTCCTGGCAAACGCGCATTGCTACACGGTTATCAACACCAACTCGCCGCGCCAGCTCGACATACCGATGGCGCAAGGCATCATCGATTTCGCGCGGGCTGGCCAGGTCTCCGTCATCACGCCGTTCTGCCTGGCCGGCGCGATGGCGCCGATCACGGTGGCCGGCGCGCTGGCGCTGCAGCATGCCGAGGCGCTGGCGGGGCTGACGCTGGCACAGATCGTGCGGCCCGGCGCGCCGGTCGTCTACGGCTCCTTCTCCTCCAATGTCGACATGAAATCCGGGGCGCCGGCCTTCGGCACGCCGGAGCATGTCAAGGCGACGCTGGGCGCCGGCCAGCTGGCGCGCTTCACAGGACTGCCCTGGCGGTCCGGCGGCGGCAGCGCGGCCAACATCTCGGACGCGCAGGCGGCGCACGAAACGCAGTTTGCGCTGTGGGGCTCGGTGCTGGCCGGGGCGACGATGTGCATCCATGCTGCCGGCTGGCTGGAAGGCGGCTTGAGCGTCTCCTTCGAGAAGCTGATCACCGATATCGAAGCGCTGCAGACGGTCGCTGAACTCTGTGCGGCGACGCCCGGCGACGACGATTCCATCGGCTTCGAGGCGATCGCTGAGGTGCAGCCGGGCGGCCATTTCTTCTCGGCCGGCCACACGATGGCGCGTTATCGTACGGCTTTCTACGAACCGCTGGTCGCCGATTGGTCGAACTTCGGCAACTGGACGCAAAGCGGATCGAAGACGGCGAGCGAACGCGCCACCAGCATCTGGCGGCGCGCGGTTGCCGATTTCGAGCCGCCCGCCTCGGCTGCCGCGACCGCCGGCGCGCTCGACGAATTCATCGCGCGGCGAACGGAAGAGGGCGGCGCGGCACCTGTGTCGTGAGACAGGGGCGGGGAACGCCTGACGCCGTCGCAACTTTCGCTGTGTGACCGGTGCCCTGCCATTGGCAATTGGCGCGTCCCGTGCAGAGATGAGCGATGCTCGAAGCTTTCATCGCAATGGTGATCTTCCTGTGCCTGGCGGCGTCGGCGTTCGCCAGCATGGCGATTTGGCCGAGATTGCCGGCCAGGCACCGTGATGACGACACGAACACGGTGGTTCGGCTCGCCGCCAATCTGTTCGGGGTGATGACCTCGCTGATACTCGGCCTGATGATCAACTCGGCCAAGAACACCTTTGAATCGATCGATCACAATGTGCACGCCTATGCGACGGAGCTGATCCTGCTCGACAGGACCTTGCGCCAGTATGGCCCGGAGACCGACGCGGTGCGCCAGCCGTTGGTCGCCTATGTGCAGCGGGTGGTGGACACCTCGTCACAAAACAGCGAAACGACTATCGCCGCTAACCAGCTGTCCGAACGTCTGCTGACAGAGATCGGCTCACGGCTGAATGCGCTGACGCCGTCCGACGCTGTACATGGTTCCCTCCTGCAGGATGGACGCCAGCGCCTGCAGAAGGTGCTCGAAATGCGCTGGGTGCTGATCGAGCAATCGGAGGGCGCTATCCCTTGGCCCCTGATCGCCATGCTGGTTGCGTGGCTGGCACTGATCTTCGCCAGTTTCGGCTTCAGGGCGCCGAAGAATGCCATCACTGCCGCAACCCTTATGGTGTCGGCCGCGCTGATCGCCGGGGCGATCTACCTGATCCTGGACATGGATGTAGCATTTTCCGGACCGATCCAGATTTCGTCGGCGCCGCTGGAGCGGGCGCTGGCGGAATTGCAGCGATGATGCGGAACCGGCGGCATTCCCAGACATTCATGGGAATGAACCACCGGAGGACGACATGGGTTTCGACCAGTATCACGAACCGCCAGAAGAACTGTCGCAGAAGGTGCGGACCTTTGCCCGCATGATCACCTCGCTGATCGAGGAGGCGGAAGCGATCGGCTGGTACGAGCAGCGCATCTCGGTGGAGAAGGATCCGCAGGCGCGGGCCATCATGCAGAACGCGCAAGGCGAGGAGTTCAAGCATTTCGGCATGGACCTGGAATTCCTGCTGCGCCAGAAGAAGGATTGGCGGGCGGAACTGAAGGAAATCCTGTTCACGACTGGCGATATCGTCAAGGCCGGCGAGCGGGGCGAGAAGAAGGTGGATTGATAGCCCTAGAGCAATTCCAGGAAAAGTGTGTGCGGTTTTCCGTCCGGAATTGTGTCAAAACAAAGAGTTAGAGCAGTTCGCCGTTTCCGTGAAACGGTGAAATGATCTAACGGCTCCATCAATCGCTGTCGCGCGCGATCAGCTCCAGCGGCCAGACCTCACGGATGATGCGCGGTCCCTCGGGACCGGCAAAGGCAGGAAGCGAGGCCAGCAGCATTTCGGCCAGCCGCCGACCCATCGGCTCCAGCGCCGGACGGAAGGCGGTCAGCGCCGGGGAAAAATAACGGCAAAGCGGCGTGTCGACGATGACGATCACTGCAATATCATGGCCGGGCCGGATGCCCATCTCGGCCAGCGCCTTGCATCCGCCGAGCGCCATGGCGTCATTGTTGAAGATGATGGCGGTGGGCCGATCCTTGGAGAGCATTACGTCCGCCGTCACCTGATAGCCGCCGGCCTCGTTAATGAAGCCGTCGGCGATCAGGCCGGGGTCGACTTCAATGCCGTGCCGCCCCAGCGCCTTGCGATAGCCGTCCAGGAACAAGTAGCCGAAGTTGAGATCATGCGAAGGGCGGATCGCAGCGATGCGGCGATGGCCGCGCGCGACCAGCCGGTCGACGGCTTCATCACCCGCCCTCTCGAAATCGATATCGAGCGAAGGATAGGTGTCGCCGCCGGATTGACTTCGGCCAAGCGTGGCGAAGGGAAAGCCGGCCTTGCTGAGATAATCGATCCGATCGTCTTCCCGCCGTGTATTGGCCAACACGACCGCGTCGGCTCGGCGCGTCTCAACCACACGGCGCAGCCTTTCCTGCTGATATTGGCCGGGCTCACCCATGACGACCATCAGATCCAGGTCTTCGTCGGCGAGCCGCGCCTGCAGACCGGTCAGGAACGGGATGAAGAACGGTTCGCCATATTGCTGGTCGCCGGGATGCGGCTGCAGCATGAAGGCGATCGAACGGGTGGCGCCCTGGCGCAGGCTGCGGCCGGACTGGTTCGGGGAATAGTTCAACTTCTTGGCGGCTTCCAGCACCCGCTGGCGGGTGTCGGCATTGACGTCGGCGCGGCCATTCAGCGCCCGCGACACGGTGCCGATCGAAATGTTCAGATGACGCGCAAGGTCGTGGATGCTGGACGCCAAAGACTTCTCTCCCCCCGTCTTGGCTAGCACCGGCTGCCGCTCAGGCCAAGGCTTCGGAAACGTTTTTTGCTCGCAGCCGATTGACATTCTACGCCATCGGGTGTGTTCTCGTAAACGTTTACGGAAAAACGTTTACGGTCATGCCGTGAATGCCGTGACGATCGGTCTGGAGGGACCGAGCGGAGGAGGAATACCGGATGATGAATGTCGTCCTCGTCGGCTGCGGAGCGATGAGCAAGCAATGGCTCGATGCCGCGAGGCAGATCGACGGGCTCGCCATCGTCGGCCTTGTCGATCTCGACGCCGAGCGGGCGAAGGCGAGGGCGGTCGAATACAACCTCACCAGCGCGGTCATCGGCACCAGCCTCGTTGCAGTGCTCGACCAGACCAGGCCCGACGCGGTGTTCGATGTCGTGGTGCCCGCCGCCCGGCGCGATGTGGCCTTCACTGCCTTTGCCCACAATTGCCATCTCTTGACCGAAAAGCCGCTGGCCGACAGCCCTGAGAATGCCCGTGCCATCATCGAGGCGGCACGTCGGGCAGGGCGCGTTCATGCCGTGGTGCAGAACCGGCGCTATGTCGCCAATGTCAGGCGCATCCGCCGCTTCCTGGACTCCGGCGCCATTGGCGCGGCGACCTCGATCCATGCCGACTTCTTCGTCGCGCCGCATTTTGGCGGCTTTCGCGAGGAGATGGCGCATGTGCTGCTGCTCGACATGGCGATCCACACTTTCGACGCGGCCCGATACATGGCTGCCGGCGAGCCGGTGAGCGTCTATTGCCAGGAATGGGAGCCGGCCAATTCATGGTACCGGCAGGGATCCTCGGCCAGCGCCGTAATCGATTTCGGCGGCGGCAAGGTCTTCACCTATGCGGGCTCCTGGTGCGCCGACGGTTTTCGCACCAGCTGGGAAGGCAGCTGGCGCATCGTCGCCGAGCGCGGCAGCCTCTTGTGGGATGGCCATGACGGGCTGAAGGCGGAGGTGGTTGCGTCTGGCCGCGACGGTATCATCGACAAGACCCAGCCGATCGAGGTGCCGCTGCTCGACCCTGCCGATCGTGTCGGCGGCCATCTCGGCATCATCCAGGATTTCATGCGCGCGGTCGAAACCGGCACCGAGCCAGAAACGCATGGCGCCGACAACATCAAGAGCCTGGCCATGGTTTTCGGCGCTATCGAAAGCGCCGAGACCGGCCGGCGTGTGTCGATTGCTAGGGAAGGACTGTGATGCCAAACCCGCTTCTCGACATCCGGATCGGCACCATGGTGCGGGCCAATCTCGACGACCCGGCAGCCTATATCAAGCAGATCATCCCGCTCGGTTTCGAAAGCATCCAGCCCTTCTTCTGGCAGACGCTGGGCGGCAAGGACCTTCCACGCCTTGCCGGCCAGATCCGCGAAGCGATCGGCGATGCCGATGTCATCGTTTCTTCCCTAGGCGTGTTCGGCAATCCGCTGGAGAGCGGCGAGGTCGATCAGGGTGTGCTCCAGGCCTGGGAAACGGTGATCGACAACGCGCATCTGTTCGGCGCCTCGATGGTCAGCGGCTTCACCGGGCGCCTGCGCGGCAAGAAGCTGACCGACAGCCTGCCGCGCTTCCGCGAAGTGTGGGGTCCGCTGGCAAAACGCGCCGCCGACAAGGGCGTGCGCATCGCCTTCGAGAATTGCGCCATGGACGGCAACTGGCCCGCCGGCGACTGGAACATCGCCCACAATCCGGATGCCTGGGAGCTGATGTTCAACGAATTGCCCGATGAGAATCTCGGGCTCGAATGGGAGCCCTGCCATCAGCTCGTCTATCTCATCGACCCGATGCCGCAGATCCGCAAATGGGCACCGCGCATCTTCCATGTCCATGGCAAGGACGCCACCGTGCGCTGGGATGTCATCCGCGAGCACGGCGTGTTCGGCAGGCTGCCCTTCGTGCAGATGCGTACGCCGGGATTCGGTGATAGCGACTGGACGCGGGTGATCAGCGAGCTGCGGCTGGCCGGATACAAGGGCGCCATCGACATCGAGGGCTGGCACGACCCGGTCTATCGCGGCGATCTCGAGATCACCGGGCAGGCGCGGGCGCTGGACTATCTCAAGCAATGCCGGGGAGGTGCGAGCTACCTGCCAAATCCGACGTGAGGCCAAATCCGACGTGAAGATCGGCCGGCGGGAGGAGCCGGCCCGAAAATGCCAATGCCAGCAAATCGTCAAAAGCCCCTCGGCTGCCGAGGGAAACAATGGGAGGACAAGTGCATGAGCATAGCGATCAGAACGACACTGCGCACGGCCGTCATGGCGGCCACCACGGCGCTCTGCGCCGCCGTCTCGACCTTGCCGGCACGGGCGCTCGACGCCCAATGGTGCAAGGATGTCCATATCCGATTCTTCGTCGGCGGCGCCGAGGGCGACGCTTTCGGCACCATCGTCTATAATGGCGCCAAGCAGGCGGCTGCCGATCTCGGGCCGAAGGTCGACTACATCTTCTCGGGCTGGGACGTCGAGAAGATGGTGCAGCAATTGCGCGAGGCGGTTGCCGTCAAGCCCGGCGGCATCGCCATGATGGGCCATCCCGGCGACGACGCGATCATGCCGCTGGCCGAGCAGGCGCATAAGGACGGCATCAAGATGATGTACCAGAACGTGCCGGTGCCGAAGGTGACGGCGGCGTTCGGCGGCGGCTATGTCGGCACGCAGCAGGAGCAGCAGGGCCGCGCGCTCGGTGCCGAAGCGTTCAAGCTGGCCGGGCTGAAATCCGGTGACAAGGCGATCATGATCGGCCCGTTCGACAATGAGAGCCGGGGCGCACGCGAGCGCGGAACGGTCGCCGCACTGAAAGAGGCCGGCGTCGATGTCGTTCAGATCAATTCCGTACCCGAGTGGGCAGCCGATCCTAATCTCGCCATCCCGGTGATCACCGCGGCCTTGCTCAACAATCCCAACGTCAAGGCGGTCGGCTATCCAGGCGGCCAGATGCTCGGCAATGTGCCGACATATATGCAGGCCGCGGGAAGGAAGCCCGGCGATATCTTCAATTTCGGCTTCGACACCAGCCCGCAGATCGTCGAGGGCTTCAAGGGCGGATGGGTGCAGCTGACGGCCGACCAGCAGCCGTTCATGCAGGGCTATCTGCCCATCCTCAGCCTCTGCCAGCAGGTGGTGCTGGGCCTGGCGCCGATGAATGTCGACACCGGCGCCGGCTTCGTCACGCCGCAGAATTATGAGATCGTCTCAGAGCTCGCCAAGCAGGCGCTGCGCTGACCTCCCAAGGCTGCCGGCCGGGTTGACCCGGCCGGCAGGACCGCCGGCAAAGGGGCCGGCAAGCGACAATGAAAAGCGAGGATCCGATGGCTGAACGCATCATCGAACTGCGCGATATCAAGAAGTCCTATGGTCAGGTCTACGCGCTGGGCGGCGTCAATCTCAGCGTCGACCGCGGCGAGGTTGTCGGCCTGATCGGCGACAATGGCGCGGGCAAGTCGACGCTGATCAAGATCCTGTCCGGCGTGGTCAGGCCGACCAGCGGCGAGATCCTCGTGCGCGACAAGCCGGTGACCGGCTGGAGCGCCGCGCGCTCGCGCGATGCCGGCATCGAGACGGTGTTCCAGGACCGGGCGCTGGCGGTGCAGCAGACCATCGTGCGCAACATCTTCATGGGCCGCGAACTCACCGGCTTCATGGGCTGGCTGAAGGTCAACAAGGAGATCGAGGAGGCGAGCCGGCTGATGCGCGAAATCGGCTTCACCTCGAAAGTGTTCACGCCGCATTCGATCGTCGGCCAGCTCTCGGGCGGCGAACGCCAGGGCGTGGCGATCGCGCGCGCCATCTACAAGCAGGCGGAGCTGATCATCCTCGACGAGCCGACCACGGCGCTGTCGCTGACCGAAACCGCCAAGGTCTTCCATTTCGTGCGCCAGGTGCGGGCGAGCGGCCGCTCGATCCTGTTCATCGGCCACAACATCCATCATGTCTTCGACATCGCCGACCGCTTCGTCGTGCTCGACCGTGGCAAGGTGGCGCTGACCGCCGACCGCAGCGCGGTCAGGTCGGCGGAAGAGTTGATCAATTTCATGGAAGAGGTCGCGCATCCCGGCGGATTGGCCGGACTGCACGAGGCCGGCGAAGCGGAGCAGCAAACGCGATGAGCAAGACCATGGAACCCGATCTCGAAAGTCCTCTCAGCGCGCATGGCGGGGCCGCCCGCAAAGAGTGGAAACACCCATCCGACCACTGGCTGCGCGGCTTCGTCCTCGACAACCGCGCCTCGCTCGGCACGCTCGCCGTGTTCATCGTCATGATGGCGGTGTTCATGATCGCCAACCCGACCGTGTTCACCACCTGGTATCTCTACAGTTCCGTGCTGACGACGCTGCCCGTCGCGCTGTTCGTGGTCGTGCCACTGGTCTTCGTCGTCACCTGCGGCGAGATCGACCTGTCGTTTCCGGCAACGATGGGTTTTGCCTCCTGGGTCTTCGCGCTGGTGGTGCAGGCCGGCTACGATCCGTTCCTCGGCATTGCGGCCGCACTCGTCACCGGCATGCTGCTCGGCTTCCTCGTCGGGTCGCTTGTCGTCTATGGCGGGCTGTCGTCGCTGATCGCCACGCTCGGCATGAACTTTCTGCTGCGCGGCCTGATTCAGATCATCAACGAAGGCAAGTCGATGGCGCTGACCGGCCTTGCCGATAGCTGGGCCTACAAGATCTTCTCCAGCCAGGTTTATGGCATTCCGGTACAGATCTTCTGGGCGATCGCCTTCGTCGTGCTGTCGGCGATGCTCTACAACCGCCACCGCTTCGGCGCGCAGGTGAAGGTGGTCGGCGACAACCCAGACAGCGCCCAGCAGATGGGCATCGACGTCAAGCGGGTGCGGGTGAAAGTGTTCGTCTTCGTCGGTATTGGTGCCGCGATCGCCGGCACGTTCTCAGTGATGATCAACTTCACCTGGTGGCCGACCGCGGGCGACGGCTATCTGCTGCCAGTGCTGGCCTCTGTCTTCGTCGGCGGCACCCCAACCTGGGGCGGCATCGGCACGGTTGCCGGCGGCGCGATCGGTGCCGTCACCGTGTCGTTCATCCAGACCGGCGTGGTCGCGGCGGGATTAAGCGGTTTCTACGTGCAGTTCTTCAACGGGCTGATCATCATCCTGTCGCTGCTCGGCCATAAGTGGAACCAGGCGAGGTACAGGTGAGCGGCAAGCGGTTAAGGCAGCTCACACCGCCGCGACAAACCCGTCCAGCACGCGTTTCTGGCCGGCCTTGTCGAAGTCGATGGTCAGCTTGTTGCCTTCGATGGCCGAGATGTTGCCGTTGCCGAATTTCTGGTGGAAGACGCGGTCGCCGACGCTGAAGGCGGAGGGCGTGTCGGAGACGGATTTGGCGACCAGTTCGCCGTCGATGGTGCGGCCCTTGACCGAGGTGCGGCCGGCGCCGTAGCCAGAGTCGGTCTCGCCATAACCGATGCGCTCGACCTGGTGGCCGGAGCGCGAGCCCCAGTTGCGGTCGGTGGCTTCGGTGCGGTTGGCCTGCGCGCGCTGCCAACCCGGCGTCGAATAGGTGTTGGAGAAGGCGCCGGATTTTTCGGTGTTGGCACCGACATTGTCGAAGCGCGAGGCGCCATAGGGATTCTGCCGCCCGCCGCCACGGCCGGAGGCGAAGGAGCCGCCGCCATAGGGGTTGCCGTAGCCGCCATAGGAATTGCCGCTTTCGGCGATCTCGACATGGGCTTCCGGCAGTTCCTCGAGGAAACGCGACGGGATGGTCGATTGCCAGAGGCCGTGGATGAGGCGGTTGGAGACGAACCAGATATGCAGGTTCTTCTTGGCCCGCGTCAGGCCGACATAGGCGAGCCGGCGCTCTTCCTCCAGCCCGGAGCGGCCGCCTTCATCCAGCGCACGCTGGTGCGGGAACAGGCCTTCCTCCCAGCCGGGGAGAAAAACGGTCTCGAATTCGAGGCCTTTCGCCGAATGCAGCGTCATGATCGAGACGGCGTCTTGCCCGGCATTCTGCTCGGCATCCATGACCAGCGCCACATGTTCGAGGAAGGAGCGCAGCGACTCGTAGCCCTCCATCGAACGGACCAGTTCCTTAAGGTTCTCCAGCCGGCCCGGCGCCTCGGCCGAGCGGTCGTTCTTCCACATGTCGGTGTAGCCGCTCTCCTCCAGGATGGTCTCGGCGAGCTCGGTGTGCGGCTTGGTTTCGAGCGCCTTCTGCCAGCGTTCGAAATTGGCGGCCACTTCGCGCAGCGCGGCGCGCGGCTTCGGCTTCAACTCGTCGCTTTCGGCGAGCTTGGCGGCGGCCTCCAGCATCGGCACACGCAGCGCGCGCGCCGTGTCGTGGATCTGTCGGATGGTGGTTTCGCCCAGGCCGCGCTTGGGCACGTTGACGATGCGCTCGAAGGCGAGGTCGTCGGCGCCCTGCGCGACGACGCGGAAGAAGGCCATCGCGTCGCGGATTTCCATGCGCTCGTAGAAACGCGGACCGCCGATGACGCGGTAGTTGAGGCCGAGCGTGGTGAAGCGCTCCTCGAAGGCGCGCATCTGGAAGGATGCGCGGACAAGGATAGCCATGTCGTTGAGATTGTGTTTCTGGCGCTGATAGGCCTCGATGGTCTCGCCGACGGCCCGGGCTTCCTCTTCGGAATCCCAGGCGGCATGGACATTGACCTTGCCGTCCTCGGGGTCGTTGCGGTCGGTGAACAGCGTCTTGCCGAAGCGGCCTTCATTGTGGGCGATGAGATGAGAGGCGGCGCCAAGGATGTGTGCGGTGGAGCGGTAGTTGCGCTCCAGCCGGATGATGGTGGCGCCCGGGAAATCCTTGTCGAAGCGCAGGATGTTGTCGACCTCGGCGCCGCGCCAGCCATAGATCGACTGGTCGTCATCGCCGACGCAGCAAATGTTGACTTTGTTTTCGCTCACGGGCTGTTCCGCGCCTGACGGCGCGGGCCCTCCGCGGGGGCCTCGCAACGGCTCGGACGCCCGGTCGGGCTTGCGGCCTTCGGCCGATCGCAGATCCGTCGACGTCGACGAACGCCCAGCGTCCGGCCGCTGCGCCAAAAGCCGCAGCCACATGTACTGGGCGGTGTTGGTGTCCTGATATTCGTCGACGAGGATGTATTTGAAGCGCCGGTGATAGTCCTTCAGCACGTCCGGATTGGCGCGGAAGATGCGGATGGGGTGGCAGAGCAGGTCGCCGAAGTCGCAGGCGTTCAGTGTCTGCAGGCGCTCCTGATAGGCCTTGTAGAGCTCGCGGCCCTTGCCGTTGGCGAAGCTGCGCGCGTCGCCCTCGGCGATATCGGCCGGACCTTGGCCCTTGTTCTTCCAGCCATCGATCATCTGCGCGAACTGCTTGGCCGGCCAGCGTTTGTCGTCCAGGCCCTCGGCCTGGATCAATTGCTTGATCAGCCGCACCACGTCGTCGGTGTCGAGGATGGTGAAGTCGGAACGCAGGCCGGCGAGTTCGGCGTGGCGGCGCAGCAGCTTCACGCCGATCGAGTGGAAGGTGCCGAGCCAGGGCATGCCTTCGACATTGCCTTCGCCGATCAGGATGCCGATGCGCTGCTTCATCTCGCGCGCGGCCTTGTTGGTGAAGGTCACGGCGAGGATCTGCGACGGGAAGGCCTTGCCGGTGGCGAGGATGTGGGCAATGCGAGTGGTCAAGACGCGGGTCTTGCCGGTGCCGGCGCCGGCCAGCACCAGGACCGGGCCCTCGGTGGTCTCCACCGCCAGCCTTTGCTCGGGGTTGAGTCCCTTCAGATAGTCGGGCGCACTGTTCTGGCCGCCGCGGGCCGCCATGGCGCGCGCGGCAATGCCCGACGGGGCCGTGGGCCGCGCATTGGGTTCGTCGAAAAAGGGCATGTCTTCCGAAAAGCCGGACATCTCCCCCGAATGTAGTGATTCGGTGGGGAAAGACCAGAACTGTCTACGTTTTGTTCCCGGTAAAGTGCCGGATACGACCATTCAAGCCTTGCGGTAACCGAGGGCGACGAAGAATCGATGGCCGAAGGAGCGCGCCTCGTCCGTCATCACCGCGCCGAGCGCGACCTGCATCTGGTCGTAATAGCGGCCGCCGGCGGGTGAGGCCAGGAAAGCCTCATAGAGCTTCAGGTCGGCCATCGACATATCCCGGTAGATATAGGCTGCAGATTCCATGGCATCGCTGTCGATGTCACGGCGAAGCCCTTCGGTTTGTTTGCGCAGCAGGGCCATGACCTGGTCGTCGGGCAGGGGCTTTCCGGCCGCGCCCAGCATTTCGGTGAGCATCGCATAGCCCATGTTCAAGGCGACGGCTTCGCCAGTGTCGACGGCGCTGATATCGTCCATCATCTTCCTGTACAATGCGAGCCGGGCCGGATCCCTGGATGGAAGCTCGCCGAGGGTTTTGGCGCCCTCGATCTTCTTGGCCTCTCTCGCTTCCGGCGCGGAAGCCTGGATCTCCAGCGCGGTGACCCGTTTGCCCAAGGGCGAAGCATAGAAAGCAGCGAGGTCGGACAGGTCCTTGGCGGACAGCTTGCCATCCATTCGCGCTTCGATAGCCGTCTCCATCTTGTTCGGGTCAAAGGCACCTTCCATGGCGGCGGCAAGGGCGTCCTGGACTTTTTTCACCGGCGTTCCCGGCGCCGATTTCACGGCCGCGGTGAAACCCGGGCCAATGCCCATCAGCATCTCGTGAAAGCCGTTCGCCTTGTTGATCTCGCTGATTGTCTGCGCCGGCGCGGCCACAGTGCCAGCAATGAGCGGCACGAGGCAGTAGAGCACAAGCGCCATGCGCGTCAGCGGCGGAAGGAATGACGGCATTTTGCTTGCTCCACGGCAGAGATGATCCAATGGAGACTGCTGGAAAACCCTGATGCAGGCAAGATGAATTGCCACCTTGGCGTGTGGGTCAGCTTGACAGGCGGGGCAGGCGGGAGAAAGCTGGACCGAGGGCAGGAACGGTGCGCCGGGTCGCCCATGGCCGCGCGAGCGCGCAACAGTCGAAGGAGTATCATCTTGGCTGTCACCATAACCTCCCTCATCCTCTTCCTCCTCGGCCTGGCGCTCGGCGCGGGCGGCATCTGGTTGGCCTCGCTGGGCGGCAGCTGGTACTACATCGTCGTCGGCCTGGCCTTCCTGATCGCTGCCTGGCTGCTTTACCGGCGCCGCTCCACGGCGCTATGGCTCTACGCGGCGATCGTGATCGGCACGCTCGCCTGGGCGGTCTGGGAAACCGGCTTCGACTGGTGGGAACTCGGTCCGCGCGGCGGCATCATCGTTCTGGTGGCGCTGTGGCTGCTGACGCCATGGGCGCGGCGCGGCCTTGCCGGTCCTGACGGGCGCGCACCGTTGATCCTCGCCGTGCTGGCCTCGCTGGCGGTGGCCGGCTATTCGATGACGACGGACCCGAAGGACATCGCCGGCGCGCTCGACACCGACAAGGTGATCCCCAACGCCAATCTCGGCAATGATGTGCCGGCAGGCGAGTGGCACTATTACGGCCGCACCCAGTTCGGCCAGCGCTATTCGCCGCTCGACCAGATCACGCCGGACAATGTCGCCAATCTGCAACCGGCCTGGACCTACCGCACCGGCGACGTGAAGGGACCGGACGACGTCGGCGAGACCACCTATCAGGTGACGCCGCTGAAAATCGGCGACACGCTCTACATCTGCACGCCGCACAATTTCGCCATCGCGGTCGATGCCGCGACCGGCAAGGAGAAATGGCGCTATGATCCCAAGATCAAGCTCGACAAGGACCGCCAGCACCAGACCTGCCGCGGCGTGTCCTATTATGCCGATGCCGCCGGCACGGCCGGCCAGCCCTGCGCGACCCGCGTCTACCTGCCGACGTCGGATGCGCGGCTGATCGCGCTCGACGCCGCGAACGGCCAGGTCTGTCCCGCCTTCGCCGAGGGCGGCACGCTGAACCTTTTGACCGGCATGCCATACCCGAAGTCGGGCTACTATTACTCGACCTCGGCACCGCTGATCGCGGGTGGCAAGATTATCGTCGGGGGCGCCGTCAACGACAATTATTCGACGCAGGAGCCGTCCGGCGTCATCCGCGCCTATGATGCCAGCACCGGCAAGCTGATCTGGAACTGGGATTCCGGCAATCCTGACCAGACGACGCCGCTGCCGGCCGGCCAGACCTACACCGCCAACTCGCCCAACATGTGGTCGACGCCGAGCGCCGACGAGAAGCTCGGCCTGCTCTACGTGCCGCTCGGCAACCAGACGCCGGACCAGCTCGGCATGGGCCGCAGCGCCAATGTCGAGAAATTCTCCTCCTCGATCACGGCTCTCGACCTCAACACCGGGCAGTTGAAATGGGTAAGGCAGACCGTGCACCACGATCTGTGGGACATGGACGTGCCGGCGCAGCCGAGCCTGATCGACATCACCAAGGCCGACGGTTCCGTCGTGCCGGCGCTGGTCGGGCCGACCAAGCAGGGCGATCTCTATGTGCTTGACCGACGCACTGGCGATCCGGTGATCGCGGTCAAGGAAGTGCCGGCGCCCGGCGGCGCCATCGAGGGCGACAAGGCCTCGCCGACGCAGCCTTCGTCCGATCTCTCCTTCAACCCGAAGCCGCTGACCGATGCCGATATGTGGGGCATCACCATGTTCGACCAGCTGGCCTGCCGCATCGCCTTCCACAAATTGCGCTATGAAGGCCGCTACACGCCGCCCTCGCTGCAGGGATCGCTGATCTATCCCGGCAATTTCGGTACCTTCAACTGGGGTGGCGTGGCGGTTGATCCGGTGCGGCAGGTGATGTTCGGCATGCCGACCTATCTCGCCTTCACGTCCAGACTCATTCCCCGCGCCGACGTGCCGCCGCCGGGCGACGACACCAAGGGCAGTGAGCAGGGGCTGAACCGCAATGAAGGCGCACCTTATGCGGTGGTGATGGGCCCGTTCCTGTCGCCGCTCGGCATTCCCTGCCAGGCGCCGCCCTGGGGTTATGTCGCCGGCGTCGATCTCAGAACCGGCGCGATCGCCTACAAGCACCGCAACGGCACCGTCTACGACATGACGCCGCTGCCGCTGCCGCTGAAGGTCGGCGTGCCCGGCATTGGCGGGCCGATGATCACCGCCGGCGGTGTTGCCTTCCTGGGTGCCGCGGTCGACGACTATCTGCGCGCCTATGACCTGACATCAGGCAAGCAGCTGTGGCGGGCACGGCTGCCTGCCGGCGGGCAATCGACGCCAATGACTTATACGGTCGCCGACGGGCGCCAGTTCTTGGTCATCGTCGCCGGCGGCCACGGCTCGGTCGGCACCAAGCCAGGGGATTATGTCATGGCATACGCGCTGCCGAAGTAGCTGGGTTGCGCTAGCCTAGCCCCAGATGGCTCTTGAGGCCGGGCACGGAGCCGAGCACCTGGTTGGTCAAATCGGGGCCGGCGGCGGCTTCGGCTTGCTGGACCAGCGTGGCGCCGGCCTTCTGGATCTGCGCCAGATCGAGGCCGGATTCCTTGAGGGCGGCGAGGCCGTTGACCAGCGCGCCGGCCTTTTCGCCGAGAACGCCGCCAAGCGCGCCTTGCAGCGACGACAGGAAGCCGCCACCACCGCCGGCAGGAGCGGCGCCCAAGACGTCATATTTCTGCGCCAATGCATCGGCGCCCGGGATCTTGGCGAAGAAGGATGAGGCGCTGGTGCCTTCCGCCTCGTGCTCAAGCACCGAGAAAATGGTGCCGACGACTTTTTCGGTCGTTGCCTGATCGAGACCGGCCTTCTGCGAGACAGTGTTCACGATATCCTGTATCTCCATGACTTTACCTCAACCCTGGGTTTTCGTGTTTGCCGGATGGCGCCGGCTAATGCGGACCTTGACCATGGACTTCCGGCTCGCCGCGATAGCAGTTGCGCGCATCGCCAGAAGGGCGGCCGCGGCAACCATGAAGGCGGTTGCCAGGATCGGCGAAGGCATGGTCATCGGCATTTCCTTTCAGATCGGGCCTTTCAGGACCGTGGCCGCGCCATGGGGCGGCCGAATGGTCAGTTTCCCCTATCATTGTGGCAGCGCCACCAGGATTTGTCGCCGATGACAAGATTGTGATGAGGTTGCCGCCGCTTACCGCACGTCCCGCCAAACGAAAGTGTCACCGAGCCGTGACTGGACGATGCGAGGCTCGCCCCTATCTTGCGAACGGCAAGGACACCGCAGTCGAGACCCTAGAGTCGGATGATTTCAGGTCGAATCGACCTGAAATCTGAATCCGGCTCTAAATCAAAGAGATAGAGCATGATGTCGTCCGAAAACCGCTTCACACTTTTCGGCATCATGCTCTAAGATCGAGGAATGCGCCCGTGACGAAATCCGCCAACAACGAAGAACCCGTCATCACCCAGGCGATGATCGATGCCTATGACGAATACACGCATCTGACACTCGATCGTCGCCGCTTCATGGAACAACTGACCAGGCTTGCCGGATCGGGTGCCGCGGCGGCGGCCATCGCGCCAATGCTGGCGGCGAATTCCGCCCAGGCGGCGATCGTCGCCGAAAACGATGCCCGCGTGAAAGGCGAGGACATCAGCTATCCCGGCAGCGGCGGCGAGATGAAGGGCTATCTGGTCAAACCGGCGAACCAGACGAGCAAGCTCGGCACAGTCATCGTCATCCATGAAAATAGGGGGCTCAACCCGCATATACGTGACGTTGCCCGGCGCGTGGCGCTGGAAGGGTTCGTGGCGCTTGCGCCGGATTTCCTGTCGCCGCTCGGCGGCACGCCCGCCGACGAGGACAAGGCGCGCGACATGTTCACCAAACTCGATCCGGCGCAGACCGTCGCCAACGCCGTGGCGACCGTCGCTTTCCTGAAGGCCGACAAGGACGGCAACGGCAAGGTCGGCGCCATCGGCTTCTGCTGGGGCGGCGGCACGGCCAACATGCTGGCGGTCAACGCGCCCGATCTCGCCGCCAGCGTCGCCTATTACGGCATGCAGCCGAACGCCGCCGACGCGTCGAAGATCAAGGCCGCGCTGCTGCTGCACTATGCCGGCCTCGACGATCGCACCAATGCCGGCATCGACGCCTTCAAGAAGGAGCTCGACGCCGCGCGTGTCGAGTACACGGTCTATGTCTATGAAGGCGCCAACCATGCCTTCAACAACGACACCTCGGCGGCGCGTTACGACAAGAAGGCGGCCGATCTCGCCTGGGGCAGGACGATCGCCTTCCTGAAGGAAAAACTGGCCTAGTCACCGCGTCAGGCGGCGGGCGCCCAGACAGCTTCGAAGGCGGGTGAAAGGGTGAAGCCGGCCGGCCGTTGGGAAACGGGCGGTGGGCGGCGCACGCCCTCCTGCAGGTACCGCAAAGCCGACGTCAGCCCGTTCATCGTGTAGGGCTTGGCGATGACACCGATCGCACCGGCGAAATGATCGGGAATGCGCTTCGGATTGGCGGTCATGAACACCACCATCGAACGTTTCCTCTCGCCGATATAGTGGGCCACGTCGACGCCCGTGGGGCCGTCGGTCAGGTGGATGTCGACAAAAGCGATGTCGGCATCCGTGGAGTCGACCATGCTTTTTGCTTCCGCAGAAGACGTCGCCCAGCCGACGACGCTATGGCCGGCCTCCTCGACAAGGCTTTCCAGTTCCATCGCCAACAGCGCTTCGTCCTCGACGATCAGGACCTTGAGCGGTTCAATCATGAGAGAGTCCCTTTTTGCTGCGGTTCATTTGGCATCGAGATCACGACCTTGGTGCCGGGGCCGGCGTCACGCCATTCGATATTGGCGTGCAACTGGCGGGCGAGCGATTTGATCAGCCGCATGCCGAAAGAGGCATCGCCATTGGCTGCGGCCATGCCGACGCCGTCGTCTGAAACCTCGATGTTGAAGTGGCCGTCGGGCTGGCTCATCTTGATGCCGATGCGCCCCGCCGTGGTCCCGTCCGGTCCTTCCTTGAAAGCGTGCTTCAAGGCATTGGTGACAAGTTCATTGACCATCAGCGCGACAGGCGTCGCCTTCTCGGCTGAAATCACAATGGGTTCGAGCTCGAGTTTCGACTTGATCCCGGATCGCCCCGACGCCGTAAGCAGATCCGTCACCAGGTCCTTGGCGAAATCCGAGACGTCGAACCGGCTGACATCCTTCGACTGGTAGAGGCGGCGGTGCACGGTGCTGAGCGCCTCGATGCGCTCCAGCATGGTCTTCAAAGAACGTTTGGTTGCCTCGTCCTTTATGGTGCGGCTCTGCATGATGATGAGCGAGGAGATCATCTGCAGATTGTTTTTCACGCGATGATCGACCTCGTGCAGCAAGGTAGTCTGCGCCTCAAGGGCTGCTTCCAGTTCCGCGGTGCGTTCCTTCACCGCTTTCTCGAAGCGGTCCTTGTCGGCGGTGATGCGATGCTCCGAGCGCTTGCGATCCGATACATCGAGTTGCGAAGCGAAAAAGAACTGCAATTCGCCTTTGTCGTTGGAGACAGGGCTGATGTAGAGCGCGTTCCAGAAGGTCGAACCGTCCTTGCGATAGTTCAGTATGTCGACGCTGACATCGGCCTTGTCCTCGATCGCCGCGCGTATCTCCGCAATGGCGGCCTTGTCGGTCTTCGGCCCCTGCAGGAAGCGGCAGTTCTTGCCAATGACCTCGTCGCGGCCGTAGCCAGTCAGACGCAGGAAGGCGTCATTGGCAAAGACGATCGGGTTGTCGGGCCGCCTGGGATCGGTGATGATCATCGACATGCGGGTGGCGCGGATGGCCGCCGCGAACGGGTCGCCCTTGCCATGCTCGACATGAAGGTCGTCCGTCATGTGCCAGGCGTCGGCAGGCTCCCTGGTCCGTTTCCAGTCCATTGTGTCACTCCAAGCCGTTTTCGTAGGGGTCAACGGCTCAAGTGAGGAATTGGTTCAATCCTGGACGTGTTGTCGCAGTTCGGCGAGATTGGGAACCGACTCGGCATTCTTGCAAGCAATTGATGATAAAGGTTTTTCCGGCGTCTAGCTCGTCGACGCCGGCTTGTGGAAGGCAACGCCGGCGACGACCAGCGCGATCCCCAGGCAATCACTGAAGCTTGGAATCTGGCGCAGTACGATGACGCCGATCAGCGTTGCCGTGACCGGCAGCAGCGACAGCATCAGCGCGAAACTGGACCGCGGCAACTGCGACATGGCAAGCTGGTCGCAGATATAGGGAATGACCGAGGAGCAGATGCCGACGCCGATGGCCGCGATGAGCAGCGGGGGCGAGAAGAAAGCAGGCAACGCGTCGGTGAAGCCGATCGGCAGCACGACGACGAACGCAATTGCCATGGCGGCGCCGAGGCCGGCAATGCCGTCGCCGGCGCCGGATCGGGCGACGCGGTGGCCAAGCACGATGTAGCCGACGAACAGCGCGCCGTTGAGGAAGGCCCAGAACAGGCCGACCGGATCGCTGGACCATTTGACGTCGATGAGCAGCAAGGTGCCGGTGACGGCCACGGCAAGGGCAGCCAGGTTGCGGGCGCTCCGCAAGCCGACCACCGCGACGCCGATAGTGCCGACGAATTCGATCGCCGCCACCAGCGAGATCGGCAAGCGGTCGAGCGCCAGGTAGAACGAGCAGTTCATCACCGCCAGACAGGCGCCGAAGGCCAGCAACAGCAGCCGTGTCGGAGGATCGGCGCGGGCGCAGGTTTGCCACGGGCGGGTCAGCGGCGCGAAGATCAGCGCCGCGGTGGCAATGCGCAGCCACGCCATGCCGAGCACGCCAACATGCGGGAACAGCAGCACGGCGAAGGCCGGGCCGAGATAGTGGAAGATGGCGCTGACGCCGAACCAGACATGCGGCGGCAGTTTTGTCGCCAGGCTGTCGAGGACGGGAGCAGGGTGCGCAGCTGGTGCTTGCGTCTGATCGTTCATCGGATCAGTATCGCAGGCGATTTTTCCGCTTTATATGGAGGATGGCCAGCGTCTCTGGCAAATATACTCCCAGAAGCAAGGAGTTTTCAGTGAAACGCCTTCGAACTGAAAATGTTGATCTCGACGCGGCCGACATGAAGATCCTGCGCCTGCTGGAGAAGGATGCGCGGGCCAGCACGGCGGAGCTGGCGCGTTCGGTCGGCCTGTCGGCGCCGAGTGTCGCCGAGCGCATCAAGCGGCTGCAGGAAAACGGCGTGATCGAAGCCTACTCGGTCAGGATCAATCCAGCGGCGCTTGGCCTGAAGCTGTCGGCATGGCTGCGCATCCGGCCGGTGCCGGGGCAATTGTCCGTGGTGGCCGACATCATCCGCGAGCTGCCGGAGATCGCGCAATGCGATCGGGTGACCGGCGAGGATTGCTTCATCGCGCTGGCGCATGTCGGCTCGGTGACCGAACTCGAACGGGTGATCGACCGCATCATCCCCTACGCGATGACCAACACGGCCGTCATCCAGTCGTCGCCGGTGGTGGCACGCTCACCGCTGGAGGCGGTTAAGCGATCGCCGTAAATGGCGCGATTTGATTGGTTGCCCGATGACAGCGCTATGCGTGACCGCGCTTCAGGCGGGCGCGCTTCAAAATGCTGCGCCAGCGGATCATGTCGAACGGAATCGGTTCGTTGTTGTTGGCGATGTGGAAGATCTCGTTGTCGACGTTCTTGAGCGAACGCCAGAAATCATAGTCGGTGATGCGCGGATCAGCGGCCAGCCTGTCCACCTCGACCTTGATGTCGGTTTTCATGCACGTCCCTCGAACCGGCTTCGCCCCGCCGCTCGTAAAACAACCCAGTGCGGACGTTTTCGACCGCTCTGCTGAGTCGTTCAACGGCTCAATTGGCTTGTTCCCGTTAAAACCTCAGTAAGGTTAACGCCGGTCTAAACCCGCTTCAAGCACCGCTGCTGATGGATATCGGGGGCTCTGCGATTTTGAGTTCAGGGTGTGGCTTTGAAGTCAGACCCAATGCCTCGCGTAAGGAAGCTGGATGGATATCGGCTAGGCCCTATTTGCGTTTGATGCCGATCGAGCGGCCGGCGCGTTCCGGCATCGGCAGCACCGAATGGGCGGCGCGCATGGCTTCGATCTTGGCCAGCACATCGGCGGGGAAGGGTGCCACTTTCGGCCCCGACATGTCGACATGCAGCGACAGCGTCTCGGAAGTGGCGGCGAGCCAGCCGTCGACATGTCGGATTTCCTGGTAGGCCCGCAGCCGCTTCTCGTCATGGTCGATGAGCTGGAAGGACACCTGGACCTTGTGGTCCAGATGCAGTTCCTGGACGTAGCAGACATGGACTTCGGCGGTGTAGATGGTAAGGCGCCGCTGCTTCACATAGTCCAGCCCCATGCCCATCGCCTCGAAAGCCTCATCCGAGCAGCGGTCGAACAGCACGTTGTAATAAGCCATGTTGAGATGGCCGTTGTAATCGATCCAGTCCTTCTCGATGTCCATGTGCTTGGAAACGAAGGGTGCGGGGATGGGCATCGAAACTTCCTTGTTCTGGCGCTGGACAGAGCGTGGTGGGTGAGACTTTTTGTTCTGACGCAATTCCGGACGGAAAACCGCTTCACACTTTTCCTGGAATTGCTTTAGGCATCCATAGCTGCATAACAAGCGTGGGCGCTGGTCCATTCGCGGAGGAATTCATGGCTCTGAGCGACCTCAATCCGGTCGAACGCAACGAGGAAGGTATCGCCGCGGTGCTCGGCATCCTCAAGCAACAGCTCGGCGAGCGTTTTCAGACCGGCCAGGCCATCCGCTCGCAGCACGCGCACACCACCACCTATATCCCGACGCAGGCGCCCGATGGCGTCGCTTTCCCCGAGACGACGGCCGAGGTGCAGGAGATCGTGCGTGCCTGCGCCGCGCACCGCGTGCCGGTCATCGCCTTCGGCGTCGGCTCCTCGCTGGAAGGCCACACCAACGCGCCGGGCGGCGGCATCTCGGTCGACACCTCGCGCATGAACCGCATTCTCGTGGTCAATCCGCAGGATCTCGACTGCACGGTCGAACCCGGCGTGACGCGCGAGGACCTGAACCGGCATCTGCGCGACACCGGACTGTTCTTCCCGATCGATCCCGGCGCCAATGCCTCGCTCGGCGGGATGGCGGCGACTCGCGCCTCCGGCACCAATGCGGTGCGCTACGGCACGATGCGCGAGAACGTGCTGTCGCTAACGGCGGTCATGGCCGACGGCGAGACGGTGACGACAGGCAAGCGGGCGAAGAAGAGCTCGGCCGGCTATGATTTGACCAGGCTGCTGGTCGGCTCCGAAGGCACGCTCGGCATCATCACCGCGCTGACGCTGAAGCTGCAAGGCATTCCGCAGGCAATCTCCGGCGGCGTCTGCCCGTTTCCGAGTGTCGAGGCGGCCTGCAACGCCGTCATCGCGACGATCCAGATGGGCATTCCGGTGGCGCGCATCGAACTGGTCAATGCGCTGCAGATGCGGGCGATGAAGAATTATTCCAAGCTCGACTATCCCGAGAGCCCGTGCCTGTTCGTCGAATTCCACGGCAGCGATGCCGGCGTTGCCGAACAGGCCGAGACTTTCGGCATGCTCGCCGAGGAGAATGGCGGCGGGCCGTTCCTGTGGACCAGCGTCGCCGAGGAACGCACCAAACTGTGGAAGGCCAGGCACGATGCCTACTGGGCCTCGCTGACGCTGCGGCCGGGCGCCAAGGGCCTGTCGACCGATGTCTGCGTGCCGATCTCGCGCTTTGCCGAATGCGTCATGGAAACCGAAGCCGATATCGCCGAGATGGGCTTGATCGCACCGATCGTCGGCCATGCCGGCGACGGCAATTTCCATGTGCTGGTGCTGATGGATGTCAATGATCCCAAGGAGATCGCGCTGTCGGAGAAGTTCGTCGCTCGGCTCAACATGCGGGCGATCGCCATGGACGGCACCTGCACCGGCGAGCATGGCATCGGCCAAGGCAAGATCGGCTTCCTGCGCAGCGAACTCGGCCACGGCGTCGACATCATGCGCACCATCAAACAGGCGCTCGACCCGCAAAACATCATGAATCCCGGCAAGATATTGCCGGCTGTGAGCCATTAGATGTCCGCTGCCGAGACATTGGTACCGATCGAGGTGCCGCCGTCGTCCGCTGGCGCGCCACTGCCTCATGTGTTTGCGGATGAAGGCAGATTGCTTGTCGCCTACGTCGCCAATGCTCCTGATCCGTCCTTCGATGGCACGAATCCGCGCTCGGTTTCGCCGGCAACAGGGAACCAGTCCATCGCCATCCTGACGGCGGACCCTTATCTGGCATTTCAATTCGGCCAGCCGAATGATGAAGTCATCAGAGGCCACCGGCTCTATGCACTGGGCTTGCGGGCCTACGAGGCATTTGAAGTCCGCAACTCCTTGTGGATCGCGTCTCTGGAAAAGGCCAATCGGGTTCATTCATCCCATACGCCCGAACTGTTTTCAGACTATCGGCATTTCATCCTGACGTTCCATGATTCAACGCTCGAGTTCATTGCCGAGAGTTTCTCGACCAGCCTTCACAAGGGAGCGGTTTTGACCGTGCTGATGGAGGCTGTCGGACACCGCGCCTGAGCTCGTCACGCGCGACGTGCGGGCTCCGCCTGATGGAGATAGCCGGTGAATGTGTCGGCAGACGTGGGCTTCGACAATTGGGTGACGATGCGGCCGATCTCGCCACGATGATAGCCGCCATGGGTAATGACGTGCGCAAGCATCTCCTCGCGCGACATTTGCCCGGGGCTGCCACTCGTAAAGGTGAAGGGGATCGTCTCGGCCAGCTCTTCGGGCTTCAACTCTTCGACATAACGCAGGTACCACCGATCCGTTTCGGTGATTGCCACTGACAGTTCGGCGAGTGTCGGCGTGCTGCTCGTGCCGGTGTCGCGATAGGCGTGATTCTCCTTCCGGACGTTCGAGGCAAAAATCCGGTCGACGACATAAGCGTGATTGATGGTTTCGAGGATCGCCCCAAGCTGCTCGTCGGGGAGCTCGCTCTCGATCTCGGCCAGCAGAGCGAGCAATTCGTCGTCGGCCCAGCTTTTGTAGCGGAACAGGGACAGAAGCAGTGTTTTGCTGCTCATTACGGTCTCTCATTGGCTTGCGTTGCGGGCTTGGATAAATGTGAGCTGACAGTCGCATTTTGATGAAGTTGCCCAGCAATGGCTACTCGCGTTCCCTCAGAGCAGGCAAGCGTGCGCAAAGCGCCACGGCAGCAGCGTTCGCGTGCGACCGTGGACACGATTGTGGAGGCGGCGGCTCGCGTTCTGGCGCGGCGCGGCTGGGCGGATTTCACCACCAACGAAACCGCTGTTATAGGCGGTGTCAGCGTCGGCTCGATCTATCAGTATTTTCCCAACAAGCTGGCGCTGGCGGAAGAGATCCGCAAACGCCATCTCGACGCGGTGCTGGCGGCGATTTCCGGTTCAGAAGAGCATGGCGCGGCGATGACCCTCGAGCAGCGTGCGGCGAAGCTGATCGACGGTGTCGTCGCCGCCCATAATGTCGATCAGGATTTGCATCGCGTCTTGCTCGACGAGGTGCCGCTTGCCGCCCGCTCGACGCAGGATCAGTTCGAGGCCGAGTATCTGCGCCGCTACCAGGCCGTGATCGCGTCGGCCGCGGGCAAGGCCGATGCCGAGCGCGATGAGATTGCCGGACGCGTGCTTTCGGGCGCGGTCGAAGGGGTCGTGCACAGTGCGGCACGACATGGCGAACTCGATTCACCGGCATTACGGGCCGAGATCATCGAACTGGTCTGTGCGTATCTGCGCGGCCGATCCGCGCGCTGATGGTTCGGCCTTTCAGCGAGGGGCCGCCTACTTCTCCTGCGCGCCCTCGACAAGGGCCTGCAGCAAGGGCCGCGTCGGCGCGAAGAAGGTCGTGCCGGTCTGCGGCATCGAGACATCGAGCAGCCGGTCATAGGCGCCCGGCGGGTCGCCGACATACATGCGCTGCAGCATCTTTTCGGTGACCCAGAGATACCTGCTATAGCCGATGAAGTAGGTTCCGAACTCGTTCTGTCCGGGCCGGCCAAACGGCATGTTGTCGCGCAATATGTCGTACTCGTTGCCGTCGGCGTCCTCGATGGTGGCCAGCGACTTGTGCGATTTGCGCGGCGCGTCGTCATCGTCGATCTCGATGTTGTCGATCTTGGTGCGGCCGATGATCGCCTCCTGCTCGGGCGTCGGAATGCGCGCCCAGGCCTGCATATCGTGCAGGTATTTCTGGACGACGACATAGGAGCCGCCGGCAAAGTCGGCGTCCTCGTCGCCAACCAGCGCCGAGGCGGGCAGGTCGAGGCCGGTCGGGTTGGCGGTGCCGTCGACGAAGCCGAGCAGGTCGCGGGCATCGAAATAGCGAAAGCCGGTCACTTCGTCGACGACGGTCACATTGGAACCAAGCCGGTCGAGCAGGATGCGCTCGAATTCGAAGCACATGTCTGATCGTTCGGCCCGGATGTGGAAGAGAAGGTCGCCCGGTGTCGATGGCGCAGAATGGACCGCGCCCTTGATCGGCGCGAACGATTTCAGCTCCAGCGGCCGGCGGCCGGGGCTCACCCGATCCCATAGATCGCGGCCGATGCCGGCAATGCAGGACAGGTGTCCGCCAAGGTCGCGGAAGCCGACCGTCTTGACCAGATCGTCAAGTTCGCCGAGCACGGAACAAACTTTGGCCAGGGCCGGCTGTTCGCCGGCGACGGTGACGACCAGGAAAATCGCCGATTGCGAAAGCGGCGCATCGACGCTCTGCGCGTCGATCGGCACGCGGTCCCAGTTCTTGCCCGACATTCGAGAATCTCCGCTTTTGCCGAATTTGTTTCAGATCGCCCGGGATGAGGCAATACGGGATGAATTGCCTCTTTATCGACACGCGGATGCGGGTAGAGTGCGGCAGAATTTCAATCAACCTGTTCGGAGCTGATGCTCGCACGCCTGTTCGTGATCTTCGGTGGCTTGTTTGTGCTGGTGCTGTGCGCGGCGCTGGTGGTGCCGTACTTTGTCGACTGGACCGGCTACCGCGCCCAGTTCGAGCGTGAGGCAAGCGCCATCCTTGGCAGAAAGGTAACCGTGCAGGGCGACGCTACGGCGCGGCTGCTGCCATTCCCCTCGGTAACCTTCTCCAACGTCGCCGTCGCAGGCGGTCCCAACGGCCAGCCGGCCATGACCGTCGAGACGTTTTCGATGGATGCGGAATTGGCGCCTTTCCTGCGCGGCGAGGTGCTGATCTTTGACATGCGGCTGGTGCATCCGAAGGCGACGATCGACATTGCCAATGACGGCACCGTCGACTGGGCGATGCGGCCGTCCTCGCCCTTCGACCTCAACCAGATCTCGATCGAGAAGCTGACGGTGACGGAAGGGCAGATCGAGCTGCGCCATGCCGCCGGTGGACGCAGCCATATCTTTTCCGAGATCAACTCGACCATTTCGGCCAAGTCGCTGGCCGGTCCGTGGCGCATGGACGGCACGCTGCGGCTGGACGGATTGCGCACCACGATCGCGGCATCGACCGGCAAGGCCGAGGGCGATGGCCAGATGCGGCTGCGGCTGAAGGCCGATCCCGACGCCTATCCGCTGGTCATCGAAACCGACGGCAATGCCGGCATCGTCAACGGTGCCGCTGTCTATTCCGGCCAGTTCAAGATTTCCGGCGCCGACAAGAATTCAGCCCAATTGCGCGGCACCGATGGCGAGACGGTGAAGGTCAGCGCCGGCAAGCCCGATCCCGGTTTTCGCCTGAACGGCAAGTTCTCGCTCGACCACCAGAAGCTTGGCGTCGACGAATTCCGTTTCGAGACCGGGCCGCTGGACAATCCCTACACCGCCGACGGCAAGGCTTCGGTCGATCTCGGCCAGAAGCCGAGCTTCGCCATCGAGGCCAATGGCGCACAGGTGCAGTTCGACGAGGCGGTGGGGGGCCAGGCCGGCACCGGCCTGACACTGGATCAACGTATTGCCGGGCTGGAGCAGGCGTTGCTCGATCTGCCGAAGCCGACCATTCCCGGCACCGTCGAGGTCAAGCTGCCGGCGGTGGTGGCGGGCGACACGACGGTGCGTGACGTGCATCTCTCCGCCGAGCCCGTTGAGAGCGGCTGGTCGATCAAATCGCTTGCCGCGACCTTGCCCGGCCGCACCACGCTGGAAGCCGATGGCATGCTTGCGCTCAACGTGCAGGGCCATTTCGGCTTCACCGGCTCGTTGCTGTTGGCCGTGGCGCAACCCTCCGGTTTTGCCGCCTGGCTTTCCAGGGATGTCGACGAGGCGATCCGTCGTCTGCCCGCCGCCGGCTTCAAGGCCAAGGTCGATCTCTCGGAAAACCATCAATCCTTCAGCGATCTCGAACTGATCCTCGGCAAGGCGAAGTTTTCCGGCCGCATCGATTCCAGCCAGCCTGACGACGCAAAGCCATCGGTGCTGATGCGGCTCGAGGGCGGTGAACTCGATGTCGACGGGCTGGCGGCCTTCGCCTCGATCTTCGTCAGCGACAAGGGCGCCAACCGTTTTGCCAACAGCGATCTCGATTTCCAGATAAAGGCCGGCCCGGTCAGCGCCGGCGGTTTGACCGCCGACACGGTCGACACCGCGCTCAGGCTGCGCGACGGCTTGCTTGAAGTCGACCGGCTCTCGCTCGGCGGGCTGGCCGGCGCCTCGATCAGCGCGACGGGCCGGATCAAGGATTTTCCCGCGAGCCCGACCGGCAAGCTCGATGCATCGGTTGTCGCCGTCGACCTGAAGCCGCTGATCGATGTCGCCGCGCAGCATTATCCCGACAATGCGGTGCTGAAGGGGCTGGCGAGCCGCGCGGCCGCCTATCCGGAGCTGCTTCAGGACGCCCGCGTCGACCTCGTGGCAAGTGCCGCCGACAATGGCGATGGCACGACCGGCCTGGCGGTAAGCGGACAAGGCAAGGCCGGCGGCACGGCATTTTCTGCCTCGCTGTCGGGGAAGGGGGCGCCCGACAAATTGCTTGAAGCGCCGGTGACGCTGACCTTCAACGCCAAAAACCCCGACGCCACCGCGCTGCTGGCGTTTTACGGCCTGCCGGCGCTGCCGCTCGGCATGCTGGGCGAGGCAACCACCGACATTCAGGCCAAGGGCACATTTGGCGGTGGCCTGGCGACGACTTTCAGCCTTGCCGGCAATGACTTCAAGGCCGGCTTCGAAGGGACCGTTGCCGATACGCCGCAGGGCCCGACCGCCAAGGGCAAGATCAACCTCGATGCCGCAGACATCGAACCCTGGCTGATGACGACAGGCATCGGCCTGCCCGGCATGGGCGCTGGCATGTCGACGTCGCTTTCGGCACAAGGCGATTACGGCAACGGTCTGCTGGTGTTGGACAATGTCAGCGGCGCGATCAACGAGGCGGCTGTTTCCGGCGACGTCAATGTCGACGTCAAGGACGGCCTGCCGCATCTGGCCGGCGCGCTGGCGCTTGACGAGCTCGACCTCGATCCGATGGCAGTGGCGCTGTTCGGCGATTCCGCTTTCCTTGCCGACAAAAATGAGGCCGACAAAAATGCGGCTGACAAGAGCGCCAAGGGTGGCGTCTGGCCGGCAGCGCCCTTCAGCCAGAAATCCAGCCTGCCGTTCACCGCCGACCTCGACCTGGCGACGGCGGCCCTTGCAGCCGGACCGCTCGCCACCGCCTATGATGCTTCTTTTTCGCTGAAGCTCGACCAGGAAGGCATCCGCGTCTCGGACCTCAAGGCGAAACTTCTTGGCGGGGCGCTGACCGGGCTGTTCGAGTTGAAAAACACTGATGGCACCGGGCTGTTCACCGGCCAGATGAAACTGGCCGGTGCCGATCTGGCAAACGTGTTGCCGGATGCCGGCATCGGCGGCGTCGGCGATTTCTCGACGACGCTGTCGACCAGCGGCAAGTCGGTCGATGCAATGATCGCTGCCCTGTCGGGTTCCGGCACGGCGGCGCTCAAGGGTTTGCAGGTCGCCGGCGTCAATCCCGATGCGTTCAGCGCCTTCCTTGCCAAGGCGGATGCGATCGGGCGCGACATCGATGCGGCCAAGACCGCGGGCTTTGCGCCCGATATCGCCGCCGCTGGCAATTTCCCCGCCAAGGACGCCGACATCGCCTTCACAATTGCCGGCGGCATGCTGCGGGCGCCGCCGATCAGCCTTGAAAATCCGGAGGCGACCTTGTCCGCCGATGTCACGGCCGATCTCAACACCAGCACGGTTTCCGCCAAGGGCGCCATCACCTACCGGCCCGGCGACGAGGCGCTGGTCGGCTCCGAGCCGGTCGTCAATTTCACCGCTGAAGGACCGTTCGGCGCCGTCAAGCGGCAGTTCGACAGCGAGCCGTTGGCGCAGTTCCTGATCCAGCGCGCGCTGGAGAAGGAGCAGCAGCGCGTCGAGGCGATGCAGGCGGCGTTGCTGGAGAAGCAGCGGCTGCGGCGCGAAGTGCGCTATTACGCGGCGCTGCAGGACGCGCGCGACAAGGCCGCCGAGGAATTGCGCCAGCAGGAAGAGGCGGCGCGGCTGAAAGCCGAGGCCGATGCCAAGGCGAAAGCGGAAGCCGAAGCCCAGGCGCAGGCCGAAGCGGAGGCCAAGGCGAAGGCCGACGCGGAAGCGAAAGCCAAGGCCGATGCGGACGCCAAGGCGAAAGCCGATGCCGAGGCGAAGGCCGCGGCGGAACAGCAGGCGGCCGACGAAGCGGCCAAGGCGCAGGCCGAGCAGGAGCGCCAGAAAGCCGAAGAGGCGATGCGCATCGCCACGCAGGAAAAGGCCAGGCTCGAGGCCGAGCGCAAGGCGGCGGAACAGGCGCCGAAGGTCGAGCGCGCACCACTGCCGGAGGCCAACGACAATCCGCCGCCGGCCAAGCCGAAGTCCAATCCGTTCACAGTCGACAATCTGTTGAAGTCGTTGCAGTAGGGCAAGGCCTTCCCGTCGCTCATCCGAAGGGCTCTTGTCTCAGAGAGCGAGTAGCTCAGCATCGTCGGCCACATAGCGGGCATGGCGAAAATCGCGGATGGCGGCAAGTTTGCCGTCCTGCCAGGCCAGTAGGATGAAATAGGTGGGGCGGGCCGCCGGGTCGTAGGGGTCACGGACGAGAATTGCCGGCCTGTTTTCAACGAAACCGGGCACGAGGTGCCAATCCTGAACCCGGGAATAGTTGCCGAAGTAGGCGCCGACTTCCTTGCGGCCGTTGAGCCGTGTCCTGGCCACCAGCTCCAGGCGCACTTCTTGCGCCAGCATGTCGCGCACCGCGTCGAAATCGCGGGCGTTGAAGCGGTCGATGTAAGCGTTGAGCAACTGACGTTCCGCGGCGCCCAGTCTCGGGAGCGGGCGGTCGTCGGGTTCGCCGGCAATCTGGCGCAGCCGGTCGCGGCCGCGATGCAGTGCGGCCTTGACCGCGGGGATGCTGGCATCGAGCGTGGCGCTGATCTCCTGCAGCGAATAGCCGAGAACGTCCATCATGATGACGCTGCTTCGCTGGGTCACGGGAAGGCGCATGAAGGTATGCAGCCCCGCAGCCGCGGCCTGACGATCGACGGTGGGATTCGCCGGGTCGACGATCATGTCCAAATCCTCGTCGGAATAGGCCTTTTCGCGGGATCGCCGGCGCAGGAAGTCGAACGCCGTATTGTGGGCGATGCGAAACAGCCAGCCTTCCGGATTGGCGATCGGGCCGGCACCGGGCAAAGCCTCGATCGCCTTGGCCAGCGCCTCCTGCAGCACATCCTCGCCGTCGAAGACCGAGCCCGTCATGCGGGCGCAGTAGCGGTGCAGCTTGGGGCGCAACTCCCCAAACAGGTGCTCGAAGAGCCCATGCTGCCCGCCAGGAATGGGAATGTTCATACGCCTCCCGTTCTGCGCCGTCGCCTGCCTCGATCAAGCATCCAGCATCCGGTAGCTGCCCACCACGGTCATCTCGTCGCGTTGCGGAGGTTCGCTGCAGCGATCCCTGATGCCGTTTTGAAAGGCCTCGAATGCGGCCAGCCCCGTGATGATATCAGAATGCGCGTCGGTTTCCGTCTCGACCAGATGGACGAACGTACCGTCGCCGGACCGCAAGGTCATATAGCGAACGCCATCCGGTGATTTGTCGTGCAGCTCCTTGAACACGGCCTTGATCAGCCGCTCGTTCTCATCGGCCCGTTCGGGTTTGGTCTTGTAGCGTATCAGATGGCGTTTCATCGCTGGCCTTCCTCTCGATTGCCTTGCGCCCCTTTGAGGCTTTCATCCCCCTAGACGTCGCGGGGAGGCCAAAAGATTCAGGCGTCGAAAGAATAAAAGGTGCCATCCGGCGCAAGACGCCAGAGCGTCACTCGCGGCCCTGATCGAGCAGGCGCCTCAGCACGGGTTCGATGCGCGAAAGCTCGTCGAGATGCGCTGCCGACAGCTCGGCCAGGCAATCGTCGGCACGTTCGGTCAGCCGCAGCAGCACGCGGCGATGGTCGTCCTTATCCTGGTCCCGCACGACCAGTCCGGCTTCGCTCAGGCGGTTGACCAGTTCGACGGCGCTGTGGTGGCGGATGCGCAGGCGCTCCGCCAGGTCGCCGACCGTCACCGGTCCGCCGCCCGGATAGCCCTTGATCGCCAGCAGCGCCTGATGCTGGCGCGGCGTCAGGCCGGCGTCTTCCGCCTGCAACTGGCTGAATTCGAGGAAGCGGCGGATCAGGTAGCGGAACTCGGACAGCCGCTCGTAGTCGGCCTGTTTGATGGCGGGGCGAGATTTTTTGGGCTGCGTCATTCCAGACATTTGTTCCATTCCGGCCAAAGGCTCAAACGGTTTTGCTGCAAAACCGGCTTGAATTTATATCGTGTTACGATACATAGCGAGCCGACAAAGCCGGCCGGCGTCTTCGCCGTGCCGTCCACCCGAGATCCGGCCGCCGCCAGAAAGCCAGTCATGAAGCCCCATCACTCTGAAAACGGCCATCTCAGGGATTTCACCACCGACGCGCGCGTGCTGACCATTGCCACCATAGCCGTGGTGGTGGCCACGGCAGCGCTGTTCGCCGGCATCGTGCTTTTGAAACTGATCCGGCTTGCCACCAACATTGCCTATTTCGGCCAGTTCACGCTCGCCGATCTGAAATTGCAGGATACGCCGCTTGGGCTTGCCGCGGTGGTGGTGCCGGTGATCGGCGCGCTGATCATCGGCCTGATGGCGCGCTACGGCAGCGAGAAGATCCGTGGCCATGGCATTCCCGAAGCGATCGAGGCGATCCTGCTCGGGCGTTCAAAACTCGGCGCCAAGGTGGCGATCCTGAAGCCGCTGTCGTCGGCAATCTCCATCGGCTCTGGCGGGCCGTTCGGCGCCGAAGGGCCGATCATCATGACCGGCGGCGCCATCGGCTCGCTGATCGCGCAGATGCTGCCGGTCAGCGACAACGAACGCAAGACGCTGCTGGTGGCGGGTGCCGCCGCCGGCATGACCACCGTGTTCGGCACGCCGATCGCGGCCATCATGCTGGCGGTGGAACTGCTGCTGTTCGAATGGACGCCGCGGTCCTTCATCCCCGTGGCGGTTGCCGCGATCATTGCCGAGGTCGAGCGTACCCGTGCTGCATCTGCCCGGGCCGATCTTTCCGTTCCAGGGTGGCATGGCGGTCTCGTTCGTCGGGCTTGGCGGCTGGGTTCTGGTCGGAATCTGCGCCGGCCTGCTGTCGGGGCTGCTCACCCAGATGGTCTATGCCTGCGAGGATGCCTTCCAGAAATTGCCCATCCACTGGATGTGGTGGCCAATGATCGGCGGCCTGGTGGTCGGCATCGGCGGACTGATCGAGCCGCAGGCGCTCGGTGTCGGCTATGACAATATCGCCGACATGCTGGATGGCCGCACGCTTGCTGCCGCCGCGCTGATGCTGCTGGTGGTCAAGGCCATCATCTGGTCGGTGGCGCTCGGTTCAGGGACGTCCGGTGGCGTGCTGGCGCCGCTGCTGATCGTGGGTGGCGCGATGGGCGCCGTGCTCGGCGGATTCCTGCCGACGGCGGATCCGGGCTTCTGGGCGCTGCTGGCCATGGCCGCGACCATGGGTGGCACGATGCGGGCACCGCTGACGGCTACTTTCTTCGCCGTCGAGTTGACCGGCAACACGCATGTGCTGGTGCCGCTGATCGCTGCTTGTGCCGCGGCGCATGCCGTCACCGTGCTCCTGATGAAGCGGTCGATCCTGACCGAGAAGATCGCCAGGCGAGGGCACCACCTCGTGCGCGAATACCGCGTCGATCCCTTCGCGTTGACCAGGGTGCGCGAGGTGATGACGTCGCAGGTCGAGAGCGTGCCGGCGACGATGACGCTGCATGGCGCGGCGGCGTTCTTGACGGCACCCGAGACGCGGCATCCCAGCTTTCCGGTTGTCGACGAGAACAGGCAGGTGCTTGGCCTCATCGATCCGCCGGCGATCCTGCGCTGGCGCCGTGCCGGCAAGCACAGGACGACGACGCTCGGCGAATTGTTGGCCGGCAGCAAGGTGACGCTTGCCTATCCCGACGAATATCTGGAAGGCCTTTCGGACAAGCTGCTGATGGCCAACGTCTCGCATCTGCCGGTCGTCGCCCGCGAAAGCCTGCAACTGGTCGGCTATGTCGGCTGGAAGGATCTGATGCACGTGCGGTCGCACAAGCAGGCCGAGGAGCGTGACCGCTCGACCTTGCTTGGTTTCGGCACAAGGCGCGGGAATAAGACGGACGCGGTCGAGGGCGTCTAGGAACTCGCTCCGCGCTTCGCCCATTCCAGCACATAGAGCCGCAGCGCCGAGGACAAATTGGTGTCGCGGGGCCGCGTCTCGTCGACTTCGGCCACGAGGGCGGCCAGCGTCAGCTTTCTCGCCGCGGCGATAGCGATGAGATCGTCATAGAAGGGTTTTTCGAGGGAATAGCTGGTGCGATGGCCGCGAATGGTCACCGAGCGCTTTTCGACGACGCTCACGACCGGAGACTCACTGCTCGTCCTTGCCGGACGGATCGAGGCGATGGCCGGCGACAAATTTCTCGGCCTTGTCGGCGATCATCCGGTCGCGTTGCTTCTCCGCCTTGGAGCGGCCGTGCAAGGCCCGGTTCTGTTCGGCGACGCGCGTCTTCTCGTCCCGCGCCTTCTGCTTGCGAGCCTGGCGGAGGTTGACGATGTCGGCCATGGCCCGCCGAGCCTATTTCTTGCGGAAGGCGTCGAGCGAAACCACTTCGGCGCCCTTGGCGCCGGCGTCAGCCGCGGCGGGCTTCTTCTCCGGCTCGGCGGCAGCCTTCTTCTCGGCCTTCGGCTTCTTCTCGGAAACGATGGTCAGCGGCTCGGCCGCCGGCTGGGCCGGCTCCTCGTCGGGCTGGGCATCGGTCTTGACGTCGAACTCGAGCTCGAAATTGACCGAGGGATCATAGAAGCCACGCACGGCCGAGAACGGGATTTCGAGTTTCTCCGGCACGTCGGAGAAGGACAGGCCTACCTCGAAGCCGGTGTCGGTCACCTTGAGGTCCCAATACTGGAACTGGATGACGATGGTCATCTGTTCGGGATAGCGTTCGCGCAGCCGCGAGGAGACGCGCACGCCGGGCGCGCCGGTCAGGAACGTGATGAAGAAATGATGGTTGCCGGGGAGGCCGGTGCGTGCGACTTCGGCCAGGACCTTGCGCATGACGCCGCGCAACGCCTCCTGGGCCAGAATGTCGTAGCGGATGTGGTCGTCGGCCATGTGGTGGTCGGGTTCCGTTGAATCGTCCGCATAGCTGTAATCAAGCTTGAGCGCGGCGTAAACCTGATATAGGCGGCCGCCGTGCCTAAGCGAGGACTATTGCCAACGATTTGATCGGCAAGGCGGCTTGTCGGCAACCGCAAATGTTATGCGTTAGCCAGCGTAGTGTGCTTTTTGACGCTGCCCGGGGCAGGGCGCTTACCGAAAGCGCGCAGGAAAGTGCGCACGCCATTCGTCGCCGACTGCACCACCTCGTCCTCGCGCGGCGTGCCGCCGAGCATGAAGGTGGTCTGCAGTTCGGCATTGACCAGGCCGAGGAATTGGCGCGCCGCGACGTCGGGGTCGTCGATGGTGAGGTGGCCGCCATAGGCGAGGCGGGCGAAGCGGGCGGCGATTGCCGGCCATGTCCTGCCCGGACCCTGTTCGCGCCATTCGGCGAACAATTCCGGGTAGCGCTCGCCTTCGGTCTGGATCAGCTTGCGCAGGAATTTTCCGTCGCGGTTGCAGATGCAGTTCTGGTTCAGCCGCACGGCAAAGCCGATCAAATCCGCTTCGAGATCGCCTGGCTGGTCGGGAAAGGTGGCGATGGTGGCGAAGATACCGACATTGCAGCGCTCGGTGAGGTCGCGCACCACGGCCATGAAGAGCTTTTCCTTGTCGCCATGGTGGTTGTAGACGGTCTGGCGTGACACGCCGGCCTCCGCGGCGATCAGGTCGATATTGGCGCCGGCGAAGCCTTCGCGGCAGAACACGCCGGCGGCGGCGTCGACGATGGACAGGCGCTTGGCCTCGTGGCCGCGTGGCGGGAAAGTGTCAGGAGAAACGCTCGCTCTCATGAAAATCTATATAGAGGTGATTGACGATTTGGACAAGAGTGTCTAATTTTGTGGACATACGATAAAGAGATTTCGCACCGGGGACGAATAGAATTCGCTCCTTCGGTGTCGGTGTCTCATGGGATGGAACGTCCTGGGGTTAGACGTCGCCTGGCGGCGGCAACCAGATTTCGAAAGAAGCCAATATCATGAGTCCCAAATTCCTCCGCATCGCGGTCGTGCTCGGCCTGTTGTCCGCCATCGGCCCGTTCGCCATCGATATGTATCTTCCCGCACTGCCGTCGATTGGCGCGGATCTGCACGCCGGCACCGCCGCCGTGCAGATGAGCCTGCTGATCTTCTTCCTGTCGATGGGTTTTGGCCAGATCGTCGTCGGGCCGATCTCCGACATGGTCGGCCGCAAGCTGCCGCTCTATGGCGGCCTTGCGCTGTTCATGGTCGGCGGCATCGGTTCGGCAATGGCGCCGACCATCGAGTGGCTGATCGCCTTCCGCTTCCTGCAGGGCCTCGGCGCCAGCGCCGGCATGGCCATACCCCGCGCCATCGTGCGCGACCTGCACACCGGCAATGAGGCCGCGAAGCTGATGTCCTTGCTGATGCTGGTGTTTTCGGTGTCGCCGATCCTGGCGCCGCTGACCGGCAGCCAGATCATCGAGAATTTCGGCTGGCGCGCCGTGTTCTGGACGGTGACCGGCGCGGCAGCGCTCGCCACCATCCTGCTCGCGACCTCGCTCAAGGAGACGCGGCCGGCTGAGGAACGCGTCGGTTCCTCCTTCGGCACCGCACTTGCCGGCTATCGCTTCCTGCTGGGCGACCGCAACTTCCTCGGCTTGGTAGCGATCGCCGGCTTCGGCATTGCGAGCTTTTTCGTCTATCTGTCGAGCTCGTCCTTCATCCTGATCGACCATTACGGGCTGTCGCCTTCGGTCTACAGCGTGTTCTTCTCGATCAATGCGGTGGCCTTCATCGGCATGTCGCAGCTGACGGGACTGCTGGCCGGGCGCTTCGGGTTGAAGCGCGTGGTGTGGGTGGCAGTCACCGGCTATGCGTCGACGATGGTGGTGCTGTTGGCGATCATGGCGACGGGCGTCGACCGGCTCGATGTGATGGCGGCCCTGCTGTTCGTCGGTTACGGCTTCCTCGGCCTGGTCATTCCGACCACGTCGGTGCTGGCCATGGAAGAGCATGGCGAGATCGCCGGTACCGCGTCGGCGCTGATGGGCACGCTGCATTTCGCCATCGGCGCGCTCGCCATGGGCGTCGCCGGCTTGTTCTTCGACGGGACGCCGCTGCCGATGGTCGCCGGCATCACGCTCTGCGCGGTGATTTCCTTCACGCTGGCCAAGGTGACACTTGGCCGCTCGCGCGAGGTGGTCG
This sequence comes from Mesorhizobium sp. CNPSo 4671, assembly GCF_057784245.1. Taxonomy (NCBI): domain Bacteria; kingdom Pseudomonadati; phylum Pseudomonadota; class Alphaproteobacteria; order Hyphomicrobiales; family Phyllobacteriaceae; genus Mesorhizobium; species Mesorhizobium sp. CNPSo 4671. The sequence goes on from NZ_JBWLUW010000003.1 coordinate 380,217, forward strand.
AAGCGCCAGCGGAGTAGGCACTGCCTGCAAGTCCATGAAAAGGCCGGGTTTTCCCGGCCTTTTTTATTTCAGCCCTGCCTTGGCCAGCACGAAACGCAGCCGCGCCTCGACCGGCGCCAGGGGCAGCGGAACTAGTTCGTAGCCCAGCTCCGTATAGACGCCGGCCAGCGCATGGTAAGTGCGCTCGGCCTCGTCCGGTGTCTGCTTTCGTTCTTCATCCTGCGCGAAAATTTCCGGCCAGGGCGGAGCGATGAACACGCGCGGATTGTAACGGAAACGCATGGCGGCGGTTCTGATGTGTGCTGCCGCGGGCAAGCCGCTCAGCCTGAGATAGCCGAGCGTGTCAGGCACGCCGCGATCGAAGAAGACCGGCCCCTTCCGTTCGATCGCGTTCTGATATGAGCGCATCTCCCAGGACAGCATCAGTTCGGCGAATAGCGTGCGATCCTCCCAGGGCAGGGCGGATCCACCAATGGCGCGCTGGTCGCGGATGATGCCGCGTCCGGCTTCGACTGACGTCGCAAAGCCCACCCGGCGCAAGGCTTCGATCAGGGTGGTCTTGCCGGAGCCCGGGCCGCCGGTCAGCACGAAGAATCGATCGGAATCGTTTTGCATTTTTGCCCATGGAGAAGGAAGCACGCGATGCGGGGCTTCGCGGCCGAGACCGTGCGAAGTCCGGACGCAAAAAGCGGCCGTTACGCATGACGTGATTGAGAGCGGGAGAAGTGGAGGTTTCTGTTGCCAGGTACCTCCGAACCCCGCCTAGAAGTGCGAACCCCTAGGGCTTGATTTGAAGCGTTCGCACTGCATTAAGCAGCGAGACGAGCTTCCGCATAGTTGTCGTTGGCAACTATAAGTTTAGCCCGATGACGGTGGTACAATGCCGGGCAAAAGTACGATCTTTACACCTTCGTCGATCCTATTTCGCCCCCAGCAAAAACCGCTCTGTCGTCAACAGCGGCTTTTGGTGGAGGCGCCGGGTACCGCCCCCGGGTCCGAACGGCTTATTTCATCGCCCATTTATCGCCATAGTCGGTCAAGCCGACAAAACGAATATAGGGGGCGTTGCGCGGAAATGAAAGGCCGCAATGAGGCTTTGTCGCTCATGTCAAATTGCGACGGCAAGGGTTGACTTGGGCGCGGTCTCAACGGAAGCTTTGCGAGCGGTGAGGAGTTACCGACCTAGCGCACAGATTGCGAAGCGCGCCACAGCCCTCATCGATCAGATCCGTGGCGCCGACGAGGGGAATTTTGATGGCCGACTATCTTGCGGATGTGAAGAAGTACGACGCGGGCGCCAGCGCCGACGCGGTCGAAAAGATTGTCAAGCATCTGGGCATTGCGCTCAGGAACCGCGATTCTTCGCTGGTGTCCTGCACCGATCCGAAGGAGCTCGAGCGCGTCAAGGAGAGCTGGGTGGCCAAGAAGCTCGGCGTCAGCGACGGGGCCAAGGCCGACGCCTCGATCGAGAAGACCTGCAAGGCGATGCACGCCGACAACACCAAGAGCCGTGTGACCTTCTATTATCTGGTGGCCAAGGATCTGGGCAAACTCGGCTCCCTGTGAGACCTCAGAATAGTTCTACTCTGGCGGCCGATCAGCGCGGCCTTCTGCGCATCCGGCCCGCCAGGGCGAGTTCCAAAGACGGCTCCGCTTCCTATCCGGGTGGGGAAGACCTCAGACAGGCGTGGCGTCAGCGCTGACATGCGCTATGATTGGCGAAATCTCGAATCGAGCCGGAACCGATGCGCCAGTATCTCGACCTCTTGCAGCATGTGCTGGACAACGGCGCCGATCGCGGCGACCGCACGGGCACCGGCACGCGCTCCGTCTTCGGCTACCAGATGCGCTTCGACCTGGCGCGCGGCTTTCCGGTCACCACGACCAAGAAGCTGCATCTGAAGTCGATCATTCATGAACTCCTGTGGTTCCTGGCCGGCGACACCAACATCAAATACCTCACCGACCACGGCGTCACGATCTGGGACGAATGGGCCGACGAGAATGGCGACCTTGGCCCGGTCTACGGCAAGCAGTGGCGCTCCTGGGCGGACGGCCATGGCGGCTCGATCGACCAGATCGCCAATCTTCTGAAGGAGATACGCCGCAATCCTCAGTCGCGGCGGCTGATCGTCTCGGCGTGGAACCCGGCCGAGGTGGAAGCCATGGCGCTGCCGCCGTGCCACTGCCTCTTCCAGTTCTACGTGTCCGAGGGCCGGCTTTCCTGCCAGCTCTACCAGCGTTCGGCGGACATTTTCCTCGGCGTGCCGTTCAACATCGCGTCCTACGCGCTGCTGACGCTGATGGTGGCGCAGGTGACCGGGCTGAAGCCGGGCGATTTCGTCCACACGCTGGGCGATGCGCATCTCTATTCGAACCATTTCGAGCAGGCGCGTGAACAGTTGCGGCGCACGCCAAGGGCGTTGCCGACGATGTGGATCAACCCCGAGGTGAAGGATCTGTTCGCGTTCCGCTTCGAGGATTTCCGGCTGGAAAATTATGTCGCCGACGCCAGCATCAAGGCGCCCATCGCGGTCTAAGGTATGTCGATATTCAGGTGAGGCCGGCCTGTGAACGACGGCTTTCTGCGCTTCCGGCCTTCGCCGGCCGAAGCACTCATTCGCGGCGTGGCAGCTGAAGTAAGGCTACGGCCGGCGTAGGCCGGTGCTCACGGACCTGAATGTCCGCTCTGCTCGTCGCAAGGGCGACCCCGAAAGCCACCGTTTTCGGCTCGGCCTGACCTGAATCTCAACACACCTTAAGGTCGGTCCCGTCAGTCGATGCCGACCATCACGTCCGAGGCCTTGACCACGGCATAGGCCTGCTTGACCTTTTCGAGTTTCAGGTCGGCGACCGCTTCGTTGGTGATCGAGGCGGTGACGATGGCGCCGCCGCCAATGTCGATCCTGACATGCGAGGTGGTGGCTCCCTTGACGATCTCGGTGATAGTTCCCTTGAGGACATTGCGGGCGCTGATCTTCATTGGGCTCTCCTTTGCTTCTATGCATGTCGTTCTCCCCAAAACCGAGGTCACTTTTGGCGGCACGCATTAGGGTTTCCCGCTCGTCTTAGCAGAACAATCGACGGGCATAGGCGTTTTCGCAAGCGCCGGGCCTTCCCTTGTTATATTCATGCGGATATATCGATCAGCAGGCTTCGCGCCGCACGGATTTTCAAATCAGGGAGAGGTTTCGATGACGCGCAAGTGTTTCGGGTTGAAGGCGATCGCCATTGGCGGCTTGGCGGTGACGATGATGGCGGCGGTTCCGGCTGCATATGCGCAAGACAAGGTCGTGGTGTTCGCGGCGGCCAGCCTCAAGGACGCGCTCGATGCGGTGAACAAGGCCTGTGAGGCCGATGTCGGCGAGGCCGCGACCGTCTCCTATGCGGCGAGCTCGGCACTGACCAAGCAGATCGAGGGCGGGGCACCGGCTGACGTCTTCATCTCGGCCGATCTCGACTGGATGAAATATCTCTCCGACAAGAAGCTGACCAAGCCGGACACCGAGGTGAAGCTGCTCGGCAACGAGATCGTGCTGGTGGCGCCGAAGGATTCGACGGTTGCAACCAAGATCGAGAAGGGTTTCGACCTCGCCAAGCTGGTCGGCGACGGCAAGCTCGCCATGGGCGACTTCAAGGCGGTGCCGGCCGGCAAGTACGGCAAGGCGGCGCTGGAATCGCTCGGCGTCTGGTCCTCGGTCGAGGGCAAGGTGGCGCAGGCCGAGAATGTCCGTGCGGCGCTCAAGCTGGTTTCGACAGGCGAGGCCGCGCTCGGCATCGTCTATGCCACCGACGCGCATGCCGAGAAAGGTGTCAAGGTCGTCGGCACCTTCCCGGAGGATTCGCATCCGCCGATCATCTACCCGGTTGCCCAGACCGCCGATTCGAAGGACAAGGATACGCCGGCTTTCCTGAAATGCCTGCAGTCCGCCAAGGCTGGCGCGATCTTCAAGGAACAGGGTTTTACCGTGCTCACGCCGAGCAACTGAACAGGGCCCGATAGCGCAATATGACCTGGCTGCTGGACCTCACTCCCGACGAATGGAATGCGGTCCGGCTGTCCATCAAGGTGGCGACGGTGGCGATGCTCGCCAGCCTGCCGCTGGGCATCCTGATCGCGCTGCTGCTTGCCCGCGGACAGTTCTGGGGCAAGACGCTGCTCAACGGCGTGGTTCACCTGCCGCTGATCCTGCCGCCCGTGGTGACCGGCTATCTCCTGCTTTTGACCTTCGGCAAGCGCGGTCCGGCGGGCGCCTTCCTGGCCGAGCATTTCGGCATCGTCTTCTCGTTTCGCTGGACCGGCGCGGCGCTGGCCTGCGCCGTCATGGGCTTTCCGCTGATGGTGCGGGCAATCCGGCTATCGATCGAAGCGGTGGACCGCAAGATGGAGGCGGCGGCGGGCACGCTTGGCGCCAATCCTCTGTGGGTGTTCGCCACCATCACGCTGCCGCTGATCCTGCCCGGGCTGATCGCCGGCGCCATCCTGGCTTTCGCCAAGGCGATGGGCGAGTTCGGCGCGACGATCACCTTCGTCTCCAACATTCCGGGCGAGACGCAGACGCTGCCCTCGGCGATCTACACTTTCACGCAGGTGCCGGGCGGCGATGAAGGCGCATTGCGGCTGACATTGATCTCGATCGTCATCTCGATGGCGGCACTGGTCGCGTCGGAAGTGCTGGCGCGGCGGGTCGGGCGGCGGATGGATATCGAATGAGCGTGCTTGTCGACATCAGCCATAGGCTCGGCGACTTCGCCATCGAGGCGCGCTTCGAGAGCGCCGGGCGGCTCACGGCGCTGTTCGGGCCGTCCGGATCGGGCAAGACCACGTTGATCAACATGATCGCCGGGCTGATCCGGCCCTGCAAGGGCCGCATCGAGGTGGAGGGACGTGTGCTGGTCGATACCGATGCCGGCATTTTCGTGCCGAAGCACAGGCGCCGCATCGGCATGGTGTTCCAGGACGCGCGGCTGTTCCCGCATATGAGTGTGGCCAGCAATCTGCGCTACGGCCGCTGGTTCACGCCGCCATCAGAGCGCTACGCCGAGATGGATGCCGTTGTCGAACTGCTCGGCATCGGTCCGCTGCTTGGGCGGCGCCCGGCAAGACTCTCCGGCGGCGAGAAGCAGCGCGTGGCGATCGGCCGGGCGCTGCTCGCCAGCCCGAAACTTCTGCTCATGGACGAGCCGCTGGCCTCGCTCGACGAGGCGCGCAAGGCGGAGATCCTGCCCTATATCGAACGGCTGCGCGACGAGACGAAGATCCCGATCGTCTATGTCAGCCATTCGGTCGCCGAGGTGGCGCGGCTGGCGAGCGACGTGGTGATGCTGGCGCAAGGCAAGGTCGTTGCCAGCGGACCGACCGAGGCGGTGATGCAAAGGCTCGACCTGTTGCCGGCCGAAGAGCGCGGCGAGGGCGGGGCGGTGCTGGACACGAAAGTGCTGAGTCACGATGAGGTGTTCGGCATGACCGTGCTCGGCTCGGCCGCCGGCGAGATCCGTGTGCCGCGCCTTGCAATGAAGCCCGGCGCTCCCGTGCGTGTCCGCATTCGTGCCCGTGATGTGATGATCGCCACGGAGAGGCCGACAGGTCTCAGCGCGCTCAACATCCTGCCCGGCACGATCGTCGCGATCCGCCCGGGCGAGGGGCCGGTGGTCGAGGTCGGCATTGACTGCAATGGCGCAACGGTGCTGGCCCGCATCACCGAACAGTCGCGGCAGGCGCTAAAGCTGCGGCTCGGCGGCAAGGTTTTCGCGGTGGTCAAGACAGTGAGCTTCGACCGGGCCAACACCGGCGCCGGCCTGCCGCTCGATGTCGATGGCTGACAGGTGCGGCGATCGGCGCTATATTATTTTGGAATAGCGGTTTTGCCGAAATGAAGGTGACCGCGGAGGAGCAAAGATGCCATCGCTGAGCTTGCGGATAAATCTCGATCCAGACGGGCGGATTGGTCCGGGCAAGATCGAGCTTCTGGAGCACATCGCCACGTTTGGCTCGATCTCGGCCGCCGCGCGCGGCATGGAAATGTCCTACAAGCACGCCTGGGACCTGGTCGAGGACATGAATCGGGTGTTCGGCAAGCCGTTGGTCGCCGCGCAGACCGGAGGCCGCAAGGGCGGCGGCGCGCAGCTGACGGCCATCGGCCTGGCGGTGGTCAGCCGTTTCCGCGCCATCGAGCGCGCGGCGACCGCCGCGGCGGCGACGCATATGGACGCGCTGCAGGCGGAGATCGATGCGGGCTGACTGATCGGCGGGAACAGGAGAGGGGCGACCGAAAGGCCACCCCTCGTCGGTTTCTTACTCCGAGAGCGTGAACGGAGCCGTGTACTTGTCGACATTGTCCTTGGTGATGAGCAGGCAGTCGAACAGCTGCTTCTCGGTCGCAGCACCCGTCTTGCCGGTCTTGATAAAGGAGTCCGCCTGCTGCACGGCCTTCGCCGAGTAGACGGCCACCGGCTGCAGCACGGTGTATTGCAGGTCGCCGGCCTTGATGGCCGCGACAGCGTCCGGCGAGCCGTCGAAGCCGCCGACCTTGATGCTCGACAGTTTTCCGGCCTCTTTCAGCGCCGCGATCGCGCCGAGCGCCATCTCGTCATTGCCGCTGGTCACGCCGATTATGTCGGGATGGGCCTGCAGCAGGCTCTGCATCTTGTCGTGGCCCTGGGTGCGGTCCCAGTTGGCGACTTCCGAGCCGACCTTCTTGAGGTCGGGATACTGGCTGATCACGGTCTCGTAGCCGTTCGACCGCGTCGCGGCGTTGTTGTCGGATGGCGCGCCTAGCAGTTCGACATAGTTGCCCTTCTCGCCGATGGCCGTCACCCATTGCTGGCCGCCAAGTGCTGCGCCCTGGGCGTTGTTCGAGACAAGCTGTGCCTTGGCGAGCCCCTCCTGGTTGATCTCGGCATTGACGAGGAAGACCGGGATGTTGGCGGCGATAGCCTTCTTCACCGCGCCGATCGAGCCGCTGGCATCGGCCGGGTCAAGGATAATGGCCACGGACTTGTTGGTGATCGCCGTGTCGATCAGCTTGCTCTCGGTGTTGGTGTCGGCCTTGGAGGCACCGACGGTCGCGGTGTAGCCGAGCTTCTCGGCTTCGGCCTTGGCGACATTGCCTTCAGTGAGCCAATAGGGGTTGGCGGGATCGATGACGATGATCGAGATCAGGCCACCAGCCGACGCCGCGCTTGCCGCGACGATCGGCGCGGCCAGGGCGAAGGCCGAGAGCATCAGAATTCTGGCACTGCGATACATAGAGTTCCTCCTTTGGTTAGCAATCGCGCCGGTCAACCGGCAGTCTTCTCGAGGGCGGGATCGGCCGTTGTGGCCTTGTCCTTTTGTGGAGAAGTGGGCGAGCCGCCGGTCGGGCTCGGAAGCTTGACGCGGCGGCGATACTGGATGGCGTTGAGCAGCACCGCCAACACGATGACCGCGCCGGTGAACACTGTTTGCCAATAGGCAGAGACGCCGATGATCACCAGACCATCGGACAGGAAGCCGATAACGAAGGCACCGACCAGCGTGCCGCGGATATTGCCCCGGCCACCGGTCAGAGCGGCACCGCCGATGACGACGGCGGCAATTGCGGTGAGCTCGTATGAGGTGCCGGCGGTTGGTCCCGCCGAGGTCAGTTCGGACGATAGGATAAGACCGGCCACCGCCGCGCAGATGCCGGAGAGCATATAGACCGAGACCTGCACCTGCTTGACCGGCACGCCGGAGAGTTCGGCGGCGCGTTCGTTGCCGCCGGAAGCGTAGAGCCAGCGGCCGAAGGCGGTGCGGTTGAGGATGATGCTGCCGATGAGGGCAATGACCGCCATGACCAGTACGCCGATCGGGATGTCGAGCAGGCGGTTGAAGCCGAGCCACTCGAAGCCTGTGTTGCCGAGTTCCGGCTTGCCGCCGAGATCGTTGTAGGTCAGGCCGTTGGTCATCAGCAGCGCCGCGCCGCGCACGACGTAGAGCATGCCGAGCGTGGCGACGAAGGCGGGTACCTTCAGCCAGGCGATGAGAACGCCGTTGACCAGGCCGACCAGGGCGCCGAGCACGCAGACCAGCACCGCGACGACCCAGACCGGCGGGTAGAGGATGACGCCGAACGAGGTCAGCTGCACGCCCTGCATCAGGAAGCCGGCGATCACGCCGGAGAAGCCCAGCGTCGAGCCGACCGACAGGTCGATGCCGCCATTGAGGATGACCAGCAGCATGCCGACCGCCAGTATGCCGAAGATGGCGACATGCGAGGCCATGGTCAGGAAATTGCCGACCGAGAAGTAGTAGGGAGACAGCAGCGAGAAGACGATGATGATCGCGATCAGCGCGAAGAAGGCGCGGCCCTCCAGCAGAAGCTTGGCCAGGCTGAAGCCGTCGGTCGAAACCCTTGGCGAAACCCTCGGGGAGCGGCTGCGATCGGGGCTAGCGTCGGTCACGGTGGTGGCTCCTGTGTTCTTCATGGTCGGAGACCACGGCCTCGCCGGAAGCGGCCATGATCTCTTCCTTCGTGGCATCGGCAGTGAATTCGGCCGAGATCCTGCCGCGATGCATGACGATGATCCGGTGCGCGATGCTCAGGCATTCGGCGACTTCCGAGGTCGAGAAGACGACGGCGAGCCCGCGGGCCGCCCGTTCGCTGAGCAGCCGGAACACCTCCGCCTTGGCGCCGATGTCGATGCCGCGGCTCGGCTCGTCTAGCAGCATGACCTTGGGATTGGTGGTCAGCATCTTGCCGATGACGACCTTCTGCTGGTTGCCGCCGGACAGCGAGCCGATGGGGGCGCTGCCGCCAGAGGTTTTGACGTGCACGTCGCGGATCGAGGCTTCGACCAGCGACCGCTCCTGCGAGCGCGACAAGAACATTCCCCTGACGAAGGATCCGATGCTGGCGAGCGACAGGTTGGCGCCGACCGACATGGTCTGCACCAGGCCGTCGCGCTGGCGGTCCTCGGGCACCAGGACGAGCCCCCGGGCGATGCGTTCGGCAATTCCGAGGCGGGAGATGTCGTTGCCTTCGAGCAGGATGCGCCCGCCCGATGGCTGCAGGCGCCCGGCGATGCATTCCAGCAATTCGGTGCGCCCGGCGCCCATCAGCCCATAGATGCAGACGATCTCGCCGCTGCGCACGGCAAGCGACAGCCTGTCGACCACGGACCGTTCCGAACTCGAGGCATCGGCGACGCTGACATCCTCGACCCACAAAGCGACCTCGCCGAAGGCATAGCCGGTGGGCGGCGAGCCGAGGTCGAAGTTCTCGCCCACCATGTTTCGGACGATCCATTCGAGGTTGATGTGCCTGGCGTTGGCCGTCGCGGTGATCGCGCCATCCCTGAGCACCACGGCGTAGTCGGTGATCTGCAACGCCTCCTCGAGGTGGTGCGAGATGTAGACGATCGAGACGCCGCGGGCGGTCAGGTCGCGGATCACCCGGAACAGCACCTCGACCTCGGTGGCGCTCAGCGCCGAAGTCGGCTCATCCATGATCAGGATGCGCGAATCGACCGAAAGCGCGCGCGCGATCTCGACGATCTGCTGCTGCCCCAGGCGCAGGTCCTGGACCAGCGTCAGCGGATCGATGTCTTCCTCGAGATCGGCCATCAGCAGCCGCGTCTGCCGGGCTTCCTCGCCAAAATCGACGCCGGTCGCGCCGCGTATTTCCCGGCCCATGAAGATGTTGTCGCGCACGCTGAGATTGGGCGCGAGGCTGAGTTCCTGATGGATGATCGAGATGCCGCGGTCGCGGGCGTCGGAGGCGGAGGAGAAGGTGACGGACTGGCCGTCGAGCTCGATGCTTCCCGATGTCGGCGTGGTCACGCCGGAGAGGATCTTCATCAATGTCGACTTGCCGGCGCCGTTTTCGCCGAACAGCGTCGTAACCTTGCCGCGGCGTATGTCGAAATTGACCCCTTTGAGCGCGTGCGTGCCGCCATAGGTCTTTACGATGTGGCGGGCCGCGAGCACGGTGTCGCCCGGCGCCGGCTCGAACTCGGGCGCCGCATTCATTGGACGCTCAGCTTCACCGGCGCGACCAGCCAGCCTTTGGGATTGATCAGCTTGAAGACGCCGACGACCGAGATGGTCTTGCCGGTGAGCTGGGTGTTGTCGATGGCCGACAGCACCTGCTTCTTCATCTCATTGTTCAGGGCCGAGCCCGCGTTCTGGTACTCGATCTGGTTGGTGAACTGGCCGAAGGTGATCGCGCCGGTGGCGTCGCGCAGATCGGTGCCGTTGATCGCCGGCCCGGTCTGGACGCGAATGGCCAGATTGTCGGGAACGTCGGCGACCTTGACGGTGTAGATGCCCGACTTTCCTTCGCCGACCACACCGGTGAACTTGACCGAGAATTCGGTGCCGACATTGGCCGGCACGCCATATTGTTTCTCCGCCGCCGCCTTGTCCTTGGCGATGGCCGCGGCAAGCGTCGGCGCATCGACGGCGCGCTGTTCCACGGCGGATTGCACGTTCGGAAATTCAGCCTTGCCGAACGCCTCCGGCGAAAACGCGGCTTTGCGGGTGTCCTCGGCCGAGCCGATCGTGACGATCTTGGTGTCGAGGATCATCGCGCCGAGCAGCACCAGGATCGCGACCGCGGCGGCCACCCAGCGCAGGCCAGGCGATCCTCGCCGGTTCATCGTGGTGGCTGCTGGCTGCGAACTCATGCTGTGACGACCTGTGCAGTGGCGGCGATGAGGGGTGGCATTCCATTTTGTTGGCGTGAAGCGCCGCATAAGCCGCTGGACGGTCGGTCCGCTTGCATCGACCCCTCCCGCAGCGTGCTCCTCCAACGCAATCGACCATACATCGATGTGAAATTACCGTCAATGACTGTGATACTTCGCCGATAATGTAACATTCAAGTGACCAGACGGCTGCCATAGGTCGAGCAATGCTATTGATTTTATTGAGTTTTTAGAAATAAACAATATCTCACAGATGCCGTGATACGGTTGCTTCAAACCGGCAAGGTGGCTGTGCCGCGCTCAGGCCAGTTTGGCGCGGCGCTCCGGTTGCAGCCCCATCAAATTGGCGCCGTTGAGCTGCGTAACAACTTGATCGATCTCCTCGCTGGTCCTTTGCGGGGTCCAGCCGAGCGCCCGGCCAGCAACGATGGCGACCTGCTGCAAGTCGCCTATCGTCAGGGAACCGCTGATCGCCAGGGTCGTGCGCCGCATGACGATATCGGCGAGATGTTCGACGAATTCATTGCGAGCGATGTAGTCGATCTCCGACACGCTGTAGTCGCTCGAGTCCGGCAAGCGGTCTTCATTGCTCGATGCGCTCTGGTGGCGGGCTATCCGCGACGCCTTGGTGCCATAGCGCGACAGCAACTGGTCGAGGCGGGCCTGGTCGATGCCTGAGGCCGATGCGGCATTGACCAGCCATCTCGACCGCGCCGCTGTGTCGGCCGGGAAGTCCTTGCCGCCGCCGATCGGCATCGACCGCGTCGTCACTTTGCGGGCGCGGCCAAGACGATCAAGCACGGTGTCGGCGACTTCCTCGGCGAAACCGCGGAATGTCGTCCATTTGCCGCCGATCAGCGAGATGATCGGGAAGGGGCGCGACGGCTCCTGTTCCGCCACCGGCGCCGAATGGTCGCGGCTGATCAGGCCGGGGATAGCGGCGTCGGATGCGGGCAGGGGCCTGATGCCGCTATAGGCATAGACGATCTGGTCGCGTTCGAACCGCATGCCCGGCAACAGTGTGCGGACGCTTTCCAGCAGATAATCGATTTCCGCCGGCTCGCAGCGGACCGTATCCGGATTGTCGGCCGCAAGATCCGTCGAGCCGACGAGCGCCTTGCCGAGATAGTCGTAGACAAGGCAGATGCGGCCGTCATCGGCCTCGAAATAGAGCATGCGCCCGGCCAGGCTGTGCACCAGGGCATCGTGCTTCAACAGGATGTGCGAGCCCTTGGTGCCGCCGATCATCTTGGACGGCGCGCCGAGCGCTGCGTTGACATGGTCGATCCATGGGCCGGCGGCGTTGACGACTAGTCTCGGCCGCAGCGAGAATTCGCCGCCATTCTCCCGCCGGAAGGCCAGCACTCCGTTTGAGGAAGAGACCAGCGCGGTGTAGTTGGCCGCGCTGGAGTTGGGATTGGCCTCCAGCCCGTCGGCGATCAGCTCGAGCACCAGCCGTTCGGGATGTGTGATCTTGGCGTCGTAATAGGTGCCGGTGGCGACGATCGAGCCGGTCAGCGCCGGCATGTCGCGCAGCGCCTGACGGCGCCCGACGAGCCGATGGCGCGGCATCACCCGGTGCCTGGAGCCGTAGAAATCATAGATCATCAGGCCGATCTTGATGAGGACAGCACCTCGGCTGCGCGGCGCGCTGGTCGAGCCCAGCAGCGTGCGCAGTGCCGCCCACATGCCCTTGCCCCAGGAGAAGATCGGAATGACGGTCGGCAGAGGGCTGACATAATGTGGCGCGTTCTTGAGCAGCAGGTTGCGCTCCAGCGTCGACTGCGCCACCAGCCCGAATTCGCCGGTCTCCAGATATTTCAGCCCGCCATGGATCAGGCGCGACGGCGCCGCACTGGTGCCGGAGCCGAAATCCGCCTTGTCGACGATGCAGCAGCTGACGCCCTGCGCGCTGAGATCGCGAAACAGGCCGGCTCCGTTGATGCCGGCGCCGAGGATGACAACATCGATATCACCCTCATCGGGTGCGCCGTGGCGCTCGGAGCCGTGATGGCTTTCGGCCGTTGATGTCATGGCCTCGCCGTCTTGACGACGCGCAACTGAACCCCGGCCTGCTCCAGCTTTTGCGCATGCTTGTCGCTGATGCCGTCGGTGACCAGGACCGCCTCGAAGCTGATCAGGTCGTCGAGCACGTGCAGAGCCACCTTGTCGAACTTGGAATGGTCGACCAGAAGAATGCGCTTGATCGCCGCCGCCATCATCGCTTGCTTGACCCGCACCACATGCTGATCCTGGATGAAGGCCGTGGTGCCACTGATCGCCGATGCCGAGCAAATCAAGAGATTGGCGCGCAGTCGCGAGATCGCATTCTCGCAGACGATGCCGATATAGGCGTTGTAGGTGCGATGGTACTGGCCGCCGAGGCAGATGAAGTCGATGTCGTCGACATTGGTCAACAATGCCGCCGTCGACACGCTGTTGGTGATGACGGTCAGCGGCGTGACCTCGAGCAGCAGCGGCGCAACGGCATTGGCCGTGGTCGAATCGTCCAGGATGATCGCCTGTCCCGGCTCTACATAGTCCATCGCGGCGCGTGCCAGCGCGTCCTTCTCCGCCCGCCCAACCGTCACCCGGTAGCGGAAGGCGCTTTCGTAGAGGCCGGATGGCTGCACGGTGACGGCGCCATGCAGCTTGCGCAGCACGCCTTGGTGCGCCAGCTGGTCGATGTGGCGGTGGATGGTCATGCGCGACACGCCGAAATGCTCGACCAGATCGTCGATGCGCACCTGGCCGAGCTTTATGACGTATTCGGCGATTTCTTCGCGCCGTTCGTCGGCCTTGATCATGCTGTACCCCCCAATTCCTGCTCTGCAAGGCTTTCGATTTCCGCCCATTTCGGCCTGAGCTGCTCGGTAATGCGGCCATAGATGGAATAGCGCTTGTCGAAGACGGCGCTGCGTGCCGGGTCCGGACGGTATTCGCGGCTCACCGTGCAGGTGGCGCGCGCGCCGTCCTGCGGCGAGGCGAACAGGCCGACCGCCGCACCAGCGCAGAGGGCGGCGCCATAGGCGGCCGCCTCGTCGGTCGAGGTGACGATGACCGGCACGTTGAGCACGTCGGCGAACATCTGCGCGAAGGCCGGATTGCGCGAGCCGCCGCCGGTCAGCCGCACCTCGCGAATGGCAAAGCCGTCGCGCAGGGCTTCGACATGGGTGCGGTGGTTGAAGGCGATGCCTTCCAGCACCGCCTTCAGCATGTCGCCGCGGCCATGCCAGCCGCGCAAGCCGACGAAGCTGGCGCTGGCGGCATTGCCGTAGGGCGAACCGAACAGATAGGGGTGGAAGAGCAGGGTTGACGGCTTCTTCAGCGCGGCGTCGATTTCGGTCGCCAGCATCTGGTGGATCGAGCCGCTGGTCTTCCTGGCCTCGTCCTGTTCGGCGCGGCAGAGCGTGTCGAGAAACCAGTCGTAATTCGCCGTCGAGGCGGGCGAGATCGACATGTTGTTCCAGCGGCCGTGGTCGATGGCGTTGCGGCAGAACCAGCGCGGATCGGTGCGCGGCTCGGCGGAGACCACTTCGTTGATCGAGTAGGTGCCGGCGACGATGCTGACCACGCCATCCTCGTGGCCGCCAATGCCAAGCGCCGAGGCGGTGACGTCGTGCAGGCCGCAAGCGACAGGGGTGCCTTCGGCAAGCCCGGTCAGTGCTGCCGCCTCTGCGGTGGCGTAGCCGACAATGTCGGCCGAATGCGCAACTCCGGGCAAAGCCGCGAACAGTTCTTCCAGCCCAAAGATGCGCATCGCCTCGGGCGCGTAGGATTGCGTGCGCACGTCGGTGAACGAGGTGCTCGCCTCGGTCAGATCGGTGCCGACGGTGCCCGTCAGGCAAAAGCGCAGCCAGTCCTTGCAGCCGACGATATGGCCGATCTGGCTGAAACGTTCCGGGTCGTGCTTTTTCAGCCAGGCCAGTATCGCCGATGGTGCCGAAGCGTGCGGAACCTGCCCGGTCAGCGCGAGAGAATCGGCAAAAGCCGAACCCTTGGCCCATCCATCGACGACTTCGCCGGCGCGGCTGTCGAGCGATAATATTCCGGGGCCGAGCGGCCGGCGGTTCCTGTCGAGCAGATACAGCCCGTCGCCATGCGCGGTCGCCGCCACGGCCTTGATGTCGTCAGCCGGCCTGCCGCTGAGAGCAATGGCTTCCCTGATCGCCTCGGCGGTCGCCTGCCAGAGGCCCAGCATGTCGCGTTCGACCCAGCGGGGATGCGGCATGGATTGCGGCACGCGGCGCCTGGCCACCGACAATTGCGAGCCATCGGCATCGAAGATCACTGCCTTCGTCACCGTCAGGCCGTTGTCGATCCCAAGCAGGCTGGACATGATGATCCCGTTCAGCGTGAGCCGGTCAGCGTTGCGAATTGGTCCCGAACAAGGGTGGCGCTGAACATCATGGAAATCATCCTCGCCGGGATCCGCCGTTGCCGATTGCAGCCGCCGATGGAAACAGCGGCGGGATTCGAACCGGCCAACTGATCATACAATTCTGTGAATTTAACGTCAATATATGTGATATACGCCGTGCGGGTGGGTTCCACGAGGCGGCGCTTGTTTATCAGACTAGCATAAAACGCTGTTTTTTCTAACTCTTGCGCGCCGCCAATCCGTCTCGCCGGTCTTGTTACTCAGGCCCCGATAGCTGGCTAGATATCCTCAGGCTCACCGGGCTTGCGTAGCAGATAGGTGTCCATGATCCAGCCTTTTTGCCGGCGGGCTTCCTCGCGGACTTTTTCGATCTCGGCGCCGACATCACCCAGGCGGCCCGAGAGAACAATCTCGTCCGGCGTGCCGAGATAGGCGCCCCAATGGATGACGACATCCTGGTCGGCCAGCGTGTTGAAGGCGCATTTGCCGTCCAGCATGACCACCGTGCTGCCGGCATTGCTGGCCAGGCCTTCCTCGGTCAGCCTGCGGCCGGTGGTGATCAACACGGAATCGCCGATGCGGTTCAGTGCCATTCTGTGACTGGCGGCAAGCGCCTGGATGGCGGTGATGCCCGGGATGACTTCCAGTTCGAAGGCGACATTGTCTCTCAGGCGCACGCGCTCGAGGATACGAAGCGCGCTGTCGTAGAGCGAAGGGTCGCCCCAGATCAGGAAGGCGCCGCAGCCATTCTCGGCAAGCTCGTCGCGGATCAGGGCTTCATAGATAGCGGCGATGGCTTCGTGCCAGTCGTCGACGGTCGAGCGGTAGGAGGATGTCGGTTCGGCGCGCACCGGCACGTCGAACTCGACGCGGCGCGATTTCGGGTTGGTGACGAAGCGGTCGCAAATCTCGCGCCGCAATTCGGCAAGGTCGTTCTTCTTCGCCCCCTTGTCTGGGATGAACAGCACATCGGCACGGTTCAGGCCTGATATGGCCTGCACGGTCATGTGGTCGGGATTGCCGGCGCCGATGCCGATGACGAGAAGCTTGCGCATGGGGCGAACTCCTGCCCGATCGGAAGCTGTTAGTCCAGACCGCTGCTTGCGTGTCCAGACCACTGCTTGCGTGTCCAGACCGCTTTGGCGGGTCCGCGGATGCGGAAGGGCTTTGAAACGCCACATTGAAACGGCTAGGGTCGTCAGGGCATTCTTGCCGAGGGGGCTTTGATGTTGCGATATGTTCTAGAGCGTTTCACCGTTTCACGGAAACGGCGAATCGCTCTAACTCTTTGTTTTGACGCAATTCCCAAGGGAAAGCGCTACGCGCTTTTCCCGGGAAAACCGCTTCACACTTTTCCTGGAATTGCTCTGACTGCCGCGCTGGCGCTTTCGGCAGCACCCGCATTGGCCAACGACTCGGTTGCCGAGCTTGGTACTGGCGGCCTGATCCTGTCGCGCAGCGATGCTGTCGCGATGCAAAGCGAGGACCTCTTCATCTCGCCCGAAAAGGTGACGGTCGACTACGTCTTCCACAACAACACCGACAAGGACGTCAGCGCGATCGTCGCCTTTCCAATGCCCGACATTTCGGGCGATCCGGAAGAGATGCCGGCGATCCCTGAAAACCAGAGCGACAATTTCCTCGGCTTCGAGGTGACGATCGACGGTGCACCGGCAAAGCCGCAGCTCGAGCAGAAGGTGTTCGCGCTCGGCATCGACATCAGCGCTGACCTCAAGGCGCAGAATGTGCCGTTCAATCCGTTCGGCGATGCCGCCAAGGCAGCGCTGGCGAAGCTGCCAAAGGCAGTGGCCGACGACTGGGTCAACCGCGGCATCATCATCGAGGACACCGCCGATGACGGCAGCGGCATGAAATCAAACTATGCGCCGTTCTGGCAATTGCGCTCGACCTACTGGTGGCGCTCGACCTTTCCGGCCAATAAGGACGTTCACGTTTCCCATCGCTACAAGCCGAGCGTCGGCGGCACGTCTTCGGTCAGCTTCTTCTATGACGGCCAGTTCCAGGGGCAATATGCGACATACAAGACCCGCTACTGCATGGACGACACGTTCGAGAACGCGGTGCGCAAGGCAGCCAAGGACAATCCGGATGGCTATCCTCAGTACAACGAAAGCCGCATCGCCTACATCCTGACCACCGGAGGCAACTGGGCGGCGGGCACCATCGGCAAGTTCAAGCTGACCATCGACAAGAGCAACGCGAAAGCCCTTCTCTCGTTCTGCGGCGACAATGTCAAAAAGGTTGGGCCGACGACCTTCGAGATGACCGCGAGCGATTTTTACCCAGAGCACGACATCGATATCCTGCTGCTCGAACCATCGGACAGCAATGGCGGGGATGCGAACTGATGCATGTCGCTATCTATGTCGCCATCGCCGAGAACAACGTGATCGGGCGGGATGGCGGACTGCCCTGGCGGCTCTCCACCGACCTCAAGCGTTTCAAGGCCGACACGATGGGCAAGCCCATCATCATGGGCCGCAAGACCTATGAAGGCATCGGCCGCCCGTTGCCGGGCCGGCTGAACATCGTCGTCACTCGCGACAAAGTCTGGCGCGCCGAAGGCGTCGAGGTGGCGCATACGCTTGAGGCGGCGATCCAGTTGGCAACGGTGCGCGGACGCTGCATGACTGGGGTCGACGAGGTCTGCGTCATCGGCGGTGGCGAGATCTATGCGCAGGCGCTGCCGCTCGCCGACCGGCTGCACGTCACCCATGTGCTGGCCGCCGTCGACGGCGACGCGCATTTCCCGCCGATCGACCCTCAGACATGGCGCGCGGTCAATTCGCAGGAGGTTCCGGCCGGAGAAAAGGACAGCCACGCTACGCGCTATTCGGTTTACGAGCGCCGCCGCGAGATACATTGAAAGACAAAAAAGCTATTGAAAGACGACAAAGGGTCGCTACCGACCCAAAACGGATGATGTCGGCGGGGCATCGCGTTGAAAGCGTGCTGCCACATCCCTATAGAAGAACAACACTGGATTTTGCGCCGTAACACCGGCGCTTGAGGGAATTCCAAGCGAAAGGACATTCATGCCCTGGAACGACAAGAGCGGCGGTGGCGGCGGCCCATGGGGCGGCGGCGGCGGCAACAATCAGGGACCCTGGGGGCAGGGTCCGAAGGGACCGAGCGGCCCGCAGGGCTCGCCTCCCGATCTCGAAGACATCATCCGCCGCGGCCAGGACCGGCTGCGGCGCGCGCTGCCCGGTGGCGGCGGCGCCAGCCCGGCCGTGTTCGGACTGGTCGCCGCGGTGCTGGTCGTTCTCTGGGCATTCCAGGCGGTCTATACCGTGCAGCCGGACGAGGTCGCCGTCGAATTGCGCTTCGGCAAGCCGAAGCCCGAACTCTCCCAGCCTGGCCTGCATTTCCATTGGTGGCCACTCGAAACCGTCGAAACGGCCAAGATCTCCGAGCAGCTCGTCAGCATCGGCGGTGGCAACACCAGCGGCAACGGCCTGATGCTCTCTGGCGACCAGAACATCGTCAATGTCCAGTTTTCGGTGGCCTATCAGGTCTCGGATCCGAGAGCCTATCTGTTCGACGTGTCCGATCCCGACGGTATGCTGACCCAGGTGGCCGAAAGCGCCATGCGTGAAGCTGTCGGTCGGAGACCGGCACAGGACATCTTCCGCGACGACCGTCAGGGTATCGCGGCCTCCGTGCGTGAAATCATCCAGACCACGCTCGACGGCTACAAGGCCGGCCTGCAGGTCAATGCCATCTCGATCGAAGACGCGGCCCCGCCGCGCGAAGTGGCCGATGCCTTCGACGAGGTGCAGCGCGCCGAGCAGGACGAAGACAAATTCGTCGAGCAGGCCAACCAGTATTCCAACCAGAAGCTCGGCGGGGCACGGGGCGCTGCGGCGCAGATCCGCGAGGACGCGGCTGCTTACAAGAACCGTGTCGTTCAGGAGGCAGAAGGCGAAGCGCAGCGCTTCATCTCGGTCTACGACGAATACGCCAAGGCGCCGGATGTGACCCGCAAGCGCCTCTATCTGGAAACCATGGAGAAGGTTCTGAAGGACTCGAGCAAGGTCATCGTCGAGCAGGGCAACGGACAAGGCGTAGTGCCCTATCTGCCGCTGCCGGCATTGCAGCCGAAAGTGCCGGCTCCGGCTGCGCCTGCCGCGAACACGGGAGGTACCCAGTGATGGCCAATCGTCTTCCCATCTTCGTCGTCATCGCGGCGGTCATCCTGTTCCTCATCTATTCCTCTGTCTTCGTGGTCAATGCGAAGCAGCAGGCGATCGTGCTCAGGTTCGGCGAGATCGTCGACGTCAAGAGCGAGCCCGGCATCTATTTCAAGGCGCCGTTCTCGTTCTTCGACGCTGATACGGTGCAACTGATCGAGAACAGGGTGCTGCGCTTCGACCTCGACAACATCCGCGTCCAGGTGTCGGGCGGCAAGTTCTATGAGGTCGATGCCTTCATCGCCTATCGCATCTCGGATCCGCGCGTGTTCCGTGCCGCGGTGTCCGGCCAGATCGAACTGGCCGAAGCGCGGCTGAGGACCCGTCTCGACGCTGCCTTGCGCCGCGTCTACGGTCTGCGCGACTTCGAGGCGGCGCTCTCGGAAGAGCGTGCCGTGATGATGCGCGAAGTGCGCGATCAGCTCCGGCCCGATGCCACCTCGCTCGGCCTGCAGATCGAGGATGTCCGCATCCGCCGCACCGACCTCACGGCCGAGGTTTCACAGCAGACCTACGACCGCATGAAGGCCGAACGCCTGGCCGAGGCCGCTCGGCTCCGGGCACGCGGCAATGAAGCGGCACAGCGCATCACGGCACGCGCCGACCGCGAAGTGGTCGAGATCGTTGCCGAAGCGCAGAAGGAATCCGAAATTCTGCGTGGTGAGGGCGAAGCCCAGCGCAGTGCCACCTTCGCGGACGCCTACAAGCGCGACCCGGCCTTCTTCGATTTCTACCGGTCGATGAACGCCTATGGCACGGCGCTGGACAACACCGGAACGACCATGGTGCTGTCGCCGAATTCGGAGTTCTTCCGCTACTTCCGCGACCCCGACGGCAAGGAAGGGCCGGCGAAGCCGCCAGCAGCTCCGGCTGCACCGGCGACGGCACCTGCCGCGCCGACGACGCAACCCAGCACCGGCCAGCAATAGCCGGTGCAGGACTTTTTCGCGGCGATAGGCCTGGTCCTTGTCATAGAGGGCCTGGTCTATGGCGGCTTTCCCAGCTTGGCGCGGAAGCTCGCGGGCGAGGTGCTGTCGATGCCGGAGAATGCATTGCGGATCGCCGGGCTGGTCGCGATCGCCATCGGTGTCGGCATCGTCTGGCTGGTGCGGGGCGGATGAGAACGTCAGGTTTTCGTCTGCGGCATAACGGAGGATTTATCCTCTGCCGGTAGTCGTAGCCGCAAACGTGCCGTATTTTTTGCCAACATGGCGCAACACGGTGTTTTCACCGTTGCGCTTTCTCTTTCAGAAAGACCGGGAGGCTTCTCGATGACATCCACATTCCTTTTGCGCGCGGCACGGCGGACCTTCATCGCCGGCACGGCAGCGCTTCTTGTCGGTACTGTCGCCGTCCCGTCCTTCGTGATGCCGACCTTCGCGGCAGACGGACCTGCTTCGGTGGCCGACCTCGCGCAAGGCGTGCTCGGCGCGGTGGTCAACATCTCGACCTCGCAGACGGTCAAGGGCACGGAAGGGCCGGGTGCGGTGCCGATGCCGCAGCTTCCCGAAGGCTCGCCCTTCCAGGACTTCTTCGATGATTTCTTCAAGAACCGCGGCGGCGACAAGGACAATGGCGCGCAGAAGGTGCAGTCGCTGGGATCCGGCTTCGTCATCGATGCCGAGCAAGGCATCGTCGTCACCAACAACCACGTGATTGCGGACGCCGACGACATCGAAGTCAATTTCTCCGATGGCGTGACGCTGAAGGCGACGCTGGTCGGCACAGACACCAAGACCGATGTCGCGGTGCTGAAAGTCGATCCAAAGGGCCACAAGCTCACGGCGGTGAAGTTCGGCGATTCCACCAAGATGCGCGTCGGCGACTGGGTGATGGCGGTCGGCAATCCGTTCGGCCTTGGCGGCACGGTCACGGTCGGCATCGTCTCGGCCCGCAACCGCGACATCAATTCCGGTCCCTATGACGATTTCATCCAGACCGATGCGGCGATCAATCGCGGCAATTCGGGCGGACCGTTGTTCAACAGCGCTGGCGAGGTCATCGGCATCAACACGGCGATCATTTCGCCGTCCGGCGGCTCGATCGGCATCGGCTTCTCCATCCCGTCGCAGCTCGCCTCGGGCGTCGTCGACCAGTTGCGCCAGTTTGGCGAGACGCGGCGCGGCTGGCTAGGCGTGCGCATCCAGCCGGTCACGGACGACATCGCCGAGAGCCTCGGCATGGCGACAGCCAAGGGCGCGCTGGTCGCCGGCGTCATCAAGGGCGGACCGGTCGACAACGGCACCATCCAGGCAGGCGACGTCATCATCAAGTTCGACGGCAAGGACATCCATGAGATGCGCGATCTGCCGCGCGTCGTCGCCGAAAGCCCGGTCGGCAAGGCCGTCGACGTGCTGATCGTGCGCAAGGGTGTCGAGCAGACGGTGAAGGTGACGCTGGGCCGGCTCGAGGATGGCGAAAAGCTCGCCAGTGGCGAGAACGGCAACACCGACCAGGACAAGGGCGACAAGGCTCCGGCCGTTTCGACCGCCTCTGTGCTGGGCATGACCGTCGGTGAACTCAATGACGAGACGCGCAAGAAGTTCAGCATCGCCGCCGATGTTTCCGGCGTCGTCATCACCGATGTCGCCAAGGATTCGGCCGCCGCCGAGCGCGGCATCCAGCCCGGCGAGGTGATCACCGAGATCGCACAGGAATCGGTCGCCACGCCCAAGGACGTCATGGACCGGATCGGCGCGCTGAAGGAGCAGGGCCGCAAGAACGCGCTCTTGATGCTCGCGTCGAAGACCGGTGAGTTGCGGTTTGTAACGATCCGGATGGATTGAGATTTCAATCCGGCGATTTCAAAAAAGAGGCGGCTAACCAGCCGCCTTTTTTCTTGCCCACCAGTCCGCGCGCGAAAGCCGGTAAAGCACGTGCCGCTTGAGCGCGGGATGGCTGTAGGGAATGCTGGGATGGTCGAAGTCAGCCGATGGGTCGGCCGTCATGCCGAGGCGTTTCATGACGGCGGTCGAGCGGTGGTTTTCCGCGACGGCGAAGGAAACGATCTCGTCGACGGCCAATGTCTCGAAACCGTAGGCCAGCCAGGCTTCCGAGGCCTCGGTGACATAGCCCTTGCCCCAGAATTCGGGCGCCAGCCGCCAGCCGATCTCGATCGTGTCGGCCGGCAGCGATGGTACATGATCGGTAGTGAGGAGGCCGACGAAACCGATGCATTCGCCGGTCGCGGCAATCTCGGCCGCAGCGAAGCCATAGCCGTCCTCTTCGATCCAGGCGTGGAATTCGTCCATCTTGGCGTCCGCGGCGGCACGGTCGCGGCGGAACGGGAAGAATTCCATGACGCGCTCATCGGAATTGATGCGATGGAAGAGCTCGCGGTCGCGGTCCTCCCAATTGCGCAGGATGAGACGCTCGGTGCGCATGGGTTTCATTGGACGATTTCCTCGCTCCGATAGCCCTGAAGGTAGAGCAAAGCGGTGAGGTCGCCATGGTCGATGCGGACCTTGGCCTGCGCCGCCACTGTCGGTTTCGCATGAAGCGCCACACCGGTGCCGGCGAGGCGGATCATGTCGAGGTCGTTGGCGCCGTCGCCGACGGCGATGGCATCGGCCGGCGTCAGGCCAAGCCGCGCCGAGATTTCGAGCAGCGCCTCGGCCTTGGCGGCGCGGCCGAGGATCGGCTCGCCGACCAGGCCGGTGAAACGTCCGTCCTGTTCGAGCAGGCGATTGGCGCGGTTTTCCTGAAAGCCGAGCATGGCGGCGATGCGGGTCGTGAACACTTCGAAGCCACCCGAGACCAGTGCCGCCCAGGCGCCGTTGGCACGCATGGTCTGGACCAGCGCGCGGCCGCCCGAGGCCAATGTCAGCCGATTGGCAACGATGCGGTCGACGACGGCGGCATCGAGTCCCTTCAGCAGCGCCACCCGTTCACGCAGCGCCGGCTCGAAAGCGATCTCGCCGTTCATCGACCGCGCGGTGATCGCCGCGACGTGCTCCCTGACGCCGATCTCGTCGGCCAGTTCGTCGATGCATTCCTGGTCGATCATGGTCGAATCCATGTCGGCGATGAGGATTTTCTTGCGACGCGTTTCGGCCTGCTGGACGATCACATCGACCGGTTCCCCAGCCAATGTGGCGCGCAGGGCAGCCGTGGTATCGGTGGCGTCAGCCTCTTGCGACAGGGCAAGATCGCAGGCAATGCCTTCGGCCAGCCAGGCGACGGTGCTTGCGCCGACCGAGCGCGAGGCCATATTCGCAAGTGACGGCGACAGAGCGCGGTCGGCGGGACGGGAAACAAGCGTGGCAATGAGCGGCATCGAGAATTCCGGCGCGGATGCGGGCGAAGGCCGCGTGAAGAACGCGATCCTGATAGCCGGGCCGACCGCCAGCGGCAAGTCGGCATTGGCGCTCGACCTGGCCGAACGCGCAGGCGGCGTTGTCGTCAACACTGATTCCATGCAGGGCTATTCAGTTCTCGATGTGCTGACCGCCCGGCCGGAGGCGGCCGACCTCGCACGCGTGCCGCATTTTCTGTACGGCCACGTCCATCCCGGTACCGCCTATTCGACGGGCGCCTGGCTGCGCGATGTGATGAAACTCATCGATGACGGCGCGCTGTCGCGGCGACCGATCTTCGTCGGCGGCACCGGCCTCTATTTTCGGGCGCTGGCCGAGGGCATTTCGGAAATGCCCGACATTCCACCGCGCATCCGCGACCGCTGGCGCTACGAGTTGAAGGAGCAAGGCGCGGTCAAGCTGCACGGCCTGCTGCTGCGCGAGGATTCGAAAGCCGCCATGCAGCTCAAGCCAACCGATAGCCAGCGCGTCGTGCGGGCGCTCGAAGTGCTCGATGCCTCCGGCCGGTCGATCCTGGATTGGCAGGCTGAGCGCGGCCGGCCGCTCATCGACAGGCGGACGGCGCGTTTCCTGGTCGTCGAGCCGGATCGGGCCGCGCTGGTTGACCGCATCGGGAGGCGCTTCGACCAGATGTTGGACAAGGGCGCGCTGGAGGAGGTCAGGCGACTCGCAGCCCTTGGCCTCGATCCAGACTTGCCGGCGATGAAGGCGATCGGCGTTCGCGACCTGCAGGCGGCGATGGCCGGACAGCTGAGCTTTCCCGAGGCGGTCGAGCGCGCCAAGATCGCAACCCGGCAATACGCCAAGCGGCAGACGACCTGGTTTCGCCATCAGTTGGGGCCGGAATGGCAGAGATTGCGCCCGGGTGACGATCTCGAAACCACGATCCAAACACTTGTTGCTAATGCAACTTAAAAAGTTGACCATGACGGAAGGGTTCGCGCCGAAGTTGCCGGGATTAACGCTCCGTAAGGCGGTCCGTGCCATAAGTTCGATGGGCACTTTTCCATTGGGGAGCAGATGCGTTTCCATAAGGCGGAATCCGCTTTTTTCGTCTTTATTTTCGTGATCCTGGCCGCTGGCCTGGTGACGCTGCACGCCTATGGGCTGTTGCAATCCTTCGCTATGGAACTGCATACGCAGTCGGGCCTGGACAAGGTCATCTACCTCAACAAGCTGTTGTTCGCGACCGGTGTGCTGCTGGCGACCGCGCTGTTCTTCGGTATCTTCTTCATCTATCCGCTGATCCGCAAACAGGCGACGGAAGAAGGCAAGCTGCGCGCCATGACGGTCTCGCTCAGCGCCCGCTCCGAAACGCTCGAGCATGCCGCGCTGACCGACGGCCTGACCGGCATGCAGAATCGCCGTTATTTCGACGATGCGCTGAAGGAATATCTCGAAGAGTTCCGGCGCATCGAAAAGCCGGTCGGGCTGATGATCCTCGATCTCGACCATTTCAAGCAGGTCAACGACACCCACGGCCACGATGTCGGCGACGAGGTGCTCAAGGCTGTCGCCAGCTGCCTGAAGGACATGACACGCTACCACGACGTGGTGGCGCGGCTGGGCGGCGAGGAGTTCGCCGTGGTCACGCCCAACATGGAGGCTGAGTTGCTGGCCAAATTCGCCGAGCGCATCCGCAAGGCAATCGCCAACATGTCGATCCTGTCGGGCAATGTGCGGCTCAAGATCACCACCAGCGTCGGCCTTGCCGTCTGGGACCGTAAGGAAACGGCCGAGGAGTTCTATCGCCGCGCCGACCGCCAGCTCTATGAGGCGAAGAGGCAAGGCCGCAACCGCGTCTGCGCCTAGAATCCCATCATTGAATTCGTGAGGCCGGCCGTCTGCCGCCGTTTTCTGCGCTTCCGGTGCTCACGGACTTAATGTCCGCTCCGCTCCGGTTCTCGAAAACAGCACCAGTCGATTGGCCTGACGAATTCCCTGACGGGATTTACCCAGGCTGGCCAACGAAGCTTGGCCCTTGGATGTTTGACGTAGGTGCTCAGTGTTATCGGCAGATGGACTTGACGCCAGGCTCAGTCGTTCTGGGGGCGCAGGCCGAAGGTGGCGGGTTTCAGGCCGTATCGCATGTCGAAATCGTCGTCCGCTGGCGCGCGGGTGGTTGCCGGCTTGCGGTAGTCGGGATCGCCGGCCTGGCGGCTGGAATCGACCACTTCGGCGAAGGCCATCGCCTGCGGTGTCGGTTTCGGCACGTTGCGCAGCCGCTCGACGATCGCCACCAGGTCGACATCGTCGCCGCTCTTCGACGAGATAGCCTCTTCGCGCTTGGACGTGCCGGGCAGCAGGTGGCTGGGCAGTCTTTCGAATTTCAACCGCATGGTCGTCGCCACGCCTTCGCCGAAGGCAATGGCTTCGCGCTGGCCCATGGACGACAGGAAGGCAAGCGTGGAGGCGGAAGAATCGGCGATGGCCGAGCGGATGATCGCCTGGTCCTGCTCGTTGGCGAGCCGCATGGCGAAGAAGGTCGAGCATTGCGACAGGATGGTCGGGTCGAGTTCGCCGGGGCGCTGGGTGACGACGCCGAGATAGCAGCCATATTTGCGGCCTTCCTTGGCGATGCGCGACAGCGCGTGCCTGGTCGGCGCGAAGCCGAGACGCGGATCGGCCGGCATGTAGCGATGCGCTTCCTCGCACAGAAACAGGAGTTGCAGCTTGCCCTCGCTCCACAGAGCGAGATCGAAGGCCAGGCGCGCCAGCACCGAACAGACGGAGTTGACCACTTCGGAGGGCATGCCGGCCATCTCGAAGCAGGTCACCGGGCGGCCATGATGCGGCACGCGAAAAATGTTGCCGATCGTCTCGTGGATGGTGTCCTCGATCAGGCGCGAACTGAACATGAAGCGGTAGCGCGGATCGGCGGCGGCCGATTCGATGCGCGTCTTGAGCGATTTGAGCGTCGGGCGCTCGTTCTTGCTTTCGAGCATGCCCATGCGTTCGTCGATCTGCTTGAGCAGGTCGACAATGCGGTAAGGCACCGGCGTATCGGCGGTCAGCGCATCATTGCCGCGCCTGAGATAGGCACCTGAATTCGGGTTGCGGTAGAGGTTCTTGGCGAGCGGAATGAGGTCGCGCAGAGCGTCGATCTCTTCCGCATCGGTCTCACGACCGCGAAACAGCACCTCGGCGAATTCCTCGAGCTTGAACATCCAGAACGGCAGGTCGAGCGTCTTGGAATCGACCTTGACGCAATATTCGGGCAGCGAGCTCGCAAATTCATTGTGCGGGTCGAGGATCAGGATGCGCAAATCCGGGCGTGCCTCGATCGACTTGCGCAGCAGCAGCGAAACAGCAGTGGATTTGCCGACGCCGGTGGTGCCGACAATGGCGAAATGGCGCGCCAGCGTGTCGTCGATGGCGATGTTGGCGGCGATCGTCTCGTCCTGCGCCAGCGAGCCGATGGTGATGGAATGACGGCCGGCCAGATCGTAGACCGCCTGCAGGTCGCGGGTGCGGATGCGGTGCGCAATCGCGCCGATATGCGGATAGGTGGTGATGCCGCGGTCGAAGATCGGTTTGGCGCCTGGCTCGGCGCCGTCGCGCACTTCGCCGATCAGCTCGATGCTGACTTCGATGGCGTTCTGGCCTTCATTGCTCCAGGCGCGGTCCGACTTGCCGATGCCATAGACCAGGCCGACGGTTCGCGTCGTGCCCAGATTGATCGAGATCATCTTGCCGACCGTCCAGAGGCCGGTCACCGCGCCGCCGACATCGTCGGCATAGGCGCTGATGGTGGCGCGCGCGCCGTCGCATTGCACGACATTGCCCAGGATGCGCCGGTCGTTCTGCTCTGCGTTGCGGCGCTCCTGCGATGTCGGTTCTCCGACGGAAGCTTCGCGTTCGACATACATGGACAGGCCAATCCCCATTTCCCTGGAGATCAGACCCTACAAGAATGGGGTTAAGGTCGGATGAGGTCGGATGGTGTAGAGACGATTAAGCACCTGGCGAAAATTGTCGCGAAATGGCTCTTCTCCAATTCCCATCGTTCGCTATAATGGACATATGGATGATATAGCGAACGACATTTCCTCGACCATCGGCAGGCGGATCCACACGGAAAGGACCATGCGGGACTGGTCGCTGGCCGAGCTCGCCAAGCGGTCCGGCGTTTCCAAGGCCATGCTGAGCACGATCGAGCGCGGCATGACCAGCCCGACGGCAGCCCTTCTGGTGCGCATCGCTGCGGCTTTTGGCATGACGCTGTCGACCCTCATCGCGCGGGCGGAATTGCAAGGCGGCGGGCTGTTGCGCGAGGCCGACCAGCCGGTGTGGCGCGATCCCGATACAGGTTATGTCAGGCGGCATTTGTCACCGGCCACTGACATGCCGCTCGAACTGATCAAGGTGCATCTGCCGGCGGGCGCCAGGGTCAGTTTGCCGGCGGCCTCCTACGCCTTCATCAAGCAGCAGATCTGGCTGATTTCCGGACGGCTCGACTTCACCGAGGGCGATGTGGTGCACAGGATGGAGCCCGGCGACTGCCTGGCGCTGGGCGCGCCGTCGGACTGCAGCTTCCATGCCCCGGAGGCGGGCGCCGACTATCTCGTCGCGCTGGTCAGGGGCTGAGATTATGGCGAGACGGCCAAAACGCTCCCACAATGGGGGGCCGCCTCTTGACGATTACAAAGGGCCACCCTGGGGCAAGGGCGATCCTTACATCTTCCTGGCCTGGCAGGCCGCGCACGCCAAGGCGTGGAGGGCGCCGAGCCGCGAGGTCATGCTGATGCGCATGGACAAGGCCGAACGGCTGGGCCTGACCTATGAGGAATATACGCTCGAAATCCTCGAACGTGGGCGGCACCTCAGGGAAGAAGACACCGAACGCATCAGCGCCATCAAGGCCGCGCGCAAGCGGCGGCGGGTGCGCCATCTCGACTGAGCCCAATCATCATCTCCAGAGGACTGGCCATGAATTCCATCGAAATCGGAGCGCTGAACGCAAGTGCGGAAACGCTGGCGATGCTGGCGGATCTGCTGGTCGAAACGGTTGGCGCCGGCGGCTCCGTCAGCTTCATGCATCCGTTGGCGCCGGAAGCGGCAAACGTATTCTGGGAGAGGTCGCTGGCCGCGGCGGCAAAGGACGAAAGGGTGGTGCTCGGTGCCTGGGACGGCAAGGTCCTGGCCGGCACCGTCACGCTGCTGCTCGACTGCCCACCCAACCAGCCGCACCGGGCCGAGATCGCCAAGCTGATGACATCGGTCGAATATCGGGGCAAGGGTGTCGGAACGCGGCTGATGCGAGCCGCCGAGCGTCTTGCCGTCGAGAAGGGGCGCACGCTACTGGTTCTGGACACGGCGACGGAGGAGGGCGCTTCGGGCCTCTACGAAAAACTCGGGTTCACCCTGGCCGGCGAAATACCGGACTACGCGCTGAAACCGCATGGTGGGTTGACCGGCACGCTGATCTATTGGAAGCGCATCGGCGTCACGTCGCGCTAGGCAGTGACGGTCAGGCCGAGATCTCCCCGGAAAGGTGTCTCAGCAGCCACTGGCGAAAATCCTGTTCGGCACTGGTCAGGCGTGCGGTCGACGCCTTGGTCAGGAAATGGCCCGAGGTGCTGGAGAGTTCGAAATCGGAAAGCGGCACCAGGCTCCTGTTCTTGAGGGCCGCGTCGACAAGTGGCCGCGAGCCCAGAAGCACGCCAGCGCCGGCGCTCGCGGCCTCCAGCGCCGCGACGAAACTGTCGAAGCGGTGCGACCGTTGGGGGTGGCCGGCCAATCCGGCCGCCGCGAACCATTCCGACCACATTTCGCGCGCACCGGCGACCAGAAGCAGCGGCAGGGCTGTCCAGTCGGTGGCACCGGCGAGTGCTGGACTTGCCACCGGCACAAGCCGCTCGGCAGTCAGCCTATCGGCTTCGCGTCCGGGAAAGGAGCCATTGCCGAAACGGATGTCGAGCGCCGAGCCCGGCAAATCGTAGTCGGTCGGGCGATGGATCGTCACCAGATCGAGCTGGATGCGCGGCAGCGCCTCGGCGAGGTCGGGCAGCATCGGGACCAGTAGCAGTAGGGCGAACGAGATCGGTACCCGGATCGACACCGTCTGCACGGCGCGCGGCTCGAACAGTTCCGTCGTGCTGTTGGAGATGGTGGCAAAGGCGGACTGGATGTGCGGCAGGTAGGCGGCACCCTCCGGGGACAGCGCGACGCCGCGCGCCAGCCGCGAGAACAGACGCGTCTTCAACCGGTCCTCGAGCAGCCGGATATGCTGACTGACGGCGGCCTGGGTCAGGCCGAGCTCGGTTGCGGCCGCCGTGAAATTCGACAGCCGTGCCGCCGCCTCAAAACTGCGCAGCCAGTCGAGCGGAGGCAGAGCGGGAACGGATTTTCTAGGCATTAGGAATTTTGGGTCTTTGGCCAAAAAATGATAATTTGAGTTATGCCTGTCTTATGGCCAACATGCAATCCAAACTCTGCGGACCGGGCCGCGGGGTGTAGAGGACAGGAACGGATTCCATGCTCACCCACGCGCTGATTGGCGACGACGGCAGAACGATCGAACTTGGCTGGCAGGGCGGGAGGCGCACCCGCTTTCACGCCATGTGGCTGCGCGACAATGCGCTCGATGACAAGACGCGGAGCGCCGGCAATGGCCAGCGGCTGATCACCATCCTCGACATTCCAGCCGAGACGAGGATCGGCGCGGCGGCGATCAAGGACGGCGCGCTGGAAGTCAGCTTCGTGCCGGAAGGAAAGACGGTCAGTTTTCCCGCGCAATGGCTGAGTGCCAACGCCTATGATCGCGACGAGCTTCGCGAGCCGGGTTGGACGGGCGATATCATCCAGCGCTGGACCAAGGCAACGATGCAGAATTCGGTGCCGCGCGCCAGGTACACAGCGGCCTTTCATAGTCGCAGCGTCCTGCGCGAATGGCTTTCGGCGGTGCGGACCTACGGCTTTGCGGTGATGGACGGCCTGCCGGCCGAATCCGGCGCGCTGTGCAAGGTCTCCGACCTGTTCGGCTATATCAGGGAGACCAATTACGGCCGCTGGTTCGAAGTGCGCGCCGAGGTCAATCCGAACAATCTCGCCTACACCAATCTCGGTCTTCAGGCGCACACCGACAATCCCTATCGCGATCCGGTGCCGACGCTGCAGATCCTGTCCTGCATCGAGAATACGGTGGAGGGTGGCGAGTCGAGCGTGGTCGACGGTTTTGCCGTGGCGGCCGCGCTGCAGGCCGAAAACCCGGAAGGCTTTCGACTGTTGAGTTCCTGTCCGGCACGTTTTGAATATGCCGGTTCATCCGGTGTGCGGCTGCAGGCGAAACGCCCGATGATCGAGCTTGGACCGGATGGCGAGCTGATCTGCATCCGCTTCAACAACCGCTCGCTGGCGCCTGTCGTCGACGTTCCCTTCGCCGATATGGACGCCTACTATACCGCCTACCGCCGGTTCGCCGAGTTGATCGAGGATCCCTCCTTCGAAGTGACGTTCAAGCTGGAGGCGGGTCAGGCTTTCATGGTGGACAACACGCGCGTCATGCATGCCCGCAAGGCATTCTCCGGCACCGGCAAGCGCTGGCTGCAGGGCTGCTACGCCGACAAGGACGGCCTGTTGTCGACGCTTGCGGCGATCGAACACAGCTTCAAGGAGGCCGCGGAATGAGCAGCCAGGATCTGAACGCTGACAATATCGTCGAGTTCATCGCCGACATCTTTGAGCGCCGGGGCGCGGAATCCTATCTCGGCGAGCCGGTAACGATGTCCGAGCACATGCTGCAGGGCGCATGGCTGGCCGAGCAGGACGGTGCGCCGGACGTGCTGGTGGCGGCAGCGCTGCTGCACGACATCGGCCATTACACCAGCGAGTTCGGCACCTATTCGCCCGACGATGTCGAGGACAAGCACCATGACGAGGCCGGCGGCGAGGTGCTGGCGCCGTTCTTTCCGCCCGTCATCGTCGAATGCGTCAGGCTGCATGTGGCGGCCAAGCGCTATCTCTGCGCCACCGACCCGACCTATTTCGCCAGGCTGTCGCCGGCTTCGGTGCATACGCTGTCGCTGCAGGGTGGACCGATGAGCGCAGGTGAGGTGGCGGAATTCCGCGAGAACCCGTTCCATGAGGAAGCGGTGCGGGTCCGCATCTGGGACGAGGGCGGCAAGATCGCCAACATGAAGACGCGGGCGTTTCGCGACTACGTGCCGCTGCTGCAGCGCGTCGTGCACGATTTCGCCAATCGCGCCTGATGCCGCGAGCGCGGGCGTGCCGAAGGCGCTCCCCCGGTGCAGCTCAGCGCCTCTGCCGGCAAGCCGGGTCGCCTCGATGCGGCCAGCAGTTCCGAACCGATCGAACCCATGCGCCTTCCCCAGGCATAGCGATGCATTCTGGAGGCGCGGCATTCGCCGCACCTCCATGGTGCCTGGCCATGGCCGGCCAACGGGTATCGCTATCCCTTGTGATGCACCTTCTGCAGCCCGTAGACCGGCGTCGGCAGGCCGGCGTGCCTGGCCTTCAACTGCAGCGCCAGGAACTGCGAATAGTGGCGCGACTGGTGCAGGTTGCCGCCGTGGAACCACAGCGCTTCCTGCTGCGTCGGCTTCCACATGTTGCGCAACTCGCCTTCCCAGGGGCCGGGATCCTTGGTGGTGTTGGAGCCAAGGCCCCAGCATTTGCCGACCTTGTCGGCGGTTTCGCGCGAGATCAGATCGGCGGCCCAGCCATTCATCGAGCCGTAGCCGGTGGCGTAGACGATGAGGTCCGCCGGCAGTTCCGAGCCGTCGCTGAGCACAACCGAATGCTGCCTGATCTCTTCGACGTCGACGCCGCTCTTCAGCTTGATCGAACCATCGATGATCAACTGGGAAGCGCCGACGTCGATGTAATAGCCAGAGCCGCGCCTGAGGTACTTCATGAACAGGCCGGACTCGTCGTCGCCCCAGTCGAGCATGAAACCGGCTTTTTCCAGCCCCTTGTAAAACGCCGCGTCGCGCTTCTTCATCTCGGCATAGGCCGGGATCTGGAACTCGTGCAGGATCTTGTAGGGCAGCGAAGCAAAAATCAGATCGGCCTTGGCCGTGGTGATGCCATTCTGCAGCGCCTGCTCCGAATAGAGCGAACCCAGTCCGATCTCCATCAACGTGTCGGATCTGGAGATATGGGTGCTCGAGCGCTGCACCATGGTGACGTCGGCGCCGGCTTCCCAAAGTGCCGCCGCGATGTCATGGGCGGAATTGTTGGAGCCGATGACAACAGCTCTCTTCCCGGCATAGGCATCGGGGCCGGGGTGCTGCGAGGAGTGGTGCTGGTCGCCCTTGAAGGTCTCCATGCCCTTGAATTTCGGCAGATTGGCCTTGCCGGACTGTCCCGTCGCCAGCACAAGCTGCTTCGGCTTCAGGGTGATGTCCTTGCCGTCGCGGTGTACGACGACGGTCCATTCCTTCTTCTTGTCGTCATAGGAGGCGCTCTTGGCCTCCGTCGACGACCAATAGTTCAGCTCCATCACCTTGGTGTACATTTCCAGCCAGTCGCCGATCTTGTCCTTGGGCGAGAAGACCGGCCAGTTCTTCGGGAAATCGATATAGGGCAGATGGTCGTACCAGACCGGATCGTGCAGGCAGAGCGACTTGTAGCGCTTGCGCCAGCTGTCGCCGGCCCGCTCGTTTTTCTCGACGATAATGGTCGGGACGCCGAGCTGCCGCAGCCTTGCGCCGAGCGCGATACCGCCCTGGCCGCCCCCGATGATGAGCGTGTAGGGCTGCGTCTTGAAGCCGAGCTCGGCGGCTTCCTTCTCACGCTCTTCCTTCCATGTCGGACGGTTCTTGCCCGAGCCATGCTTGGCGCCCATCGGCCGTGCGAAGCCGGCTGGT
Organism: Mesorhizobium sp. CNPSo 4671; assembly: GCF_057784245.1. NCBI lineage: Bacteria > Pseudomonadati > Pseudomonadota > Alphaproteobacteria > Hyphomicrobiales > Phyllobacteriaceae > Mesorhizobium > Mesorhizobium sp. CNPSo 4671. The sequence continues at coordinate 413,626 of NZ_JBWLUW010000003.1, forward strand.
TCCTCGTGGCCTTTCAATTCGACCATGGTGGTCAGCAGCGTCCAGATCTTGCCGTCCTTCAGCCTGATATGGCCAAAACCGCGCGCCAGTTCGGTCTCGAAACTGATCCAGCCCTCGATCACCCCGCCGCTCTCGGTGGCGTCCTCGCCCTTGGCGAGTGCCCAATGCGACGGCTTTGTCTTCGACAACTGGCTCTCCAGCATGTCGCGGACCTGATCCCGACCTTCCATGGTCTTGATGTTCCAAGTGAAGGTGACGAGGTCGCGCCAGTAGCAATCCTCCTGGAAACAACCGACGGCCTTGTCGATGTCATTGGCGGCCAGCGCGCCGCCGAATTTGTCGAGCAGGTCGGACAGTTTCTTGCTTGGGGCCTTGTCGAGCATAAGTTTTCCTCCGTGAAATCCAGGCCGTCGTGGTGGCTCCTCCCGAGCCGGACGATCAAGTATCGGCAGAGAGGACGGCGTTCGTCACGCCCCACCATAGTTTCGCGTGGCTTCAAGGACTTATCCGGAAAATGCTGCTCCCGAGCCGGTCAGGGTTTGCGCGATGCAGGCACGATGCGGTGTCCATCGCGAAATCGTGACGGGCCATTTGTCGAATTGGGAAGCGCCTTCATCGCCGGCGCGATTTTTGCCGTTGACAGGGCGCCTTGCCGGCCCGTAGTGTCCGCGACCATGAAAAAGGCACTCATTCTCGTAGGAAGGCGCGTGGGCAAGGCGGTGTAACCGCCGGGCGAAAACCTCCCATGCGCAACACACAGGCTCCCTCGGGGGCCTTTTTTATTGCCTGAAACACGACTAAACGACCAACAACACCCAAATGGCAACGCCCAAGGGGCGACAGTACGGGACCAGACCGATGAGCAACGGACAGAGTGAGCGGCGCGAAATGACGGGCGCCGAAATGGTGGTGCAGGCGCTGAAGGACAATGGCGTCAAGCATGTCTTCGGTTATCCCGGCGGCGCGGTGCTCCCGATCTATGACGAAATCTTCCAACAGGACGACGTCGAGCACATCCTCGTGCGGCACGAGCAAGGTGCCGGCCATGCCGCCGAGGGCTACGCGCGCTCGACCGGCAAGGCGGGCGTCATGCTGGTGACATCAGGCCCCGGCGCCACCAATGCGGTGACGCCGCTGCAGGACGCGCTGATGGATTCGATCCCGCTGGTCTGCCTGACGGGCCAGGTGCCGACCTCGCTCATCGGCTCCGACGCCTTCCAGGAATGCGACACGGTCGGCATTACGCGACCCTGCACCAAGCACAACTGGCTGGTGAAGGACGTCAACGAGCTCGCCGCGACCATCCACGAAGCCTTCCATGTCGCGACGACCGGCCGTCCCGGTCCGGTGGTGGTCGATATCCCGAAGGACGTGCAGTTCGCCAAGGGCTTCTACGTCCCGCCGCAGATCGCGCCGCGCACCAGTTACCAGCCCAAGGTCCAGGGCGACCTGGAGAAGATCAAGGCCGCGGTCGAGCTGATGGCCGGTGCCAAGAGGCCGATCATCTATTCGGGCGGCGGCGTCATCAATTCCGGTCCGGAAGCGAGCCATCTGCTGCGCGAACTGGTCGACCTCACCGGTTTCCCGATCACCTCGACCCTGATGGGTCTGGGCGCCTATCCGGCATCGGGCAAGAACTGGGTCGGCATGCTCGGCATGCACGGCACCTACGAAGCCAACATGGCCATGCACGATTGCGACGTGATGATCTGCATCGGCGCGCGTTTCGACGACCGCATCACCGGGCGGCTCAACGCGTTCTCGCCGAATTCGCGCAAGATCCATATCGACATCGATCCGTCATCGATCAACAAGAACGTGCACACCGAAGTGCCGATCATTGGCGATGTCGGCCGGGTGCTGGAGGATATGGTGCGGCTGTGGCGGGCAACCGCCAAGGCCGACAAGAAGGCGCTCTACCCCTGGTGGGAGCAGATCGCCAAATGGCGCGGTCGCGATTCACTCGCCTACAAGATGAACCATGACGTGATCATGCCGCAGTATGCCATCCAGCGGCTCTACGAACTGACCAAGGACAAGGACACCTACATCACCACCGAGGTCGGCCAGCACCAGATGTGGGCCGCGCAGCATTATCATTTCGAAAAGCCGAACCGCTGGATGACATCAGGCGGTCTGGGCACGATGGGTTATGGCCTGCCGGCGGCGCTCGGCGTGCAGATCGCGCATCCCGATGCGCTGGTCATCGACATTGCCGGCGATGCCTCGGTGCAGATGACGATGCAGGAGATGAGTGCTGCGGTGCAGTACAAGGCGCCGATCAAGATCTTCATCCTCAACAACCAGTATATGGGCATGGTGCGCCAGTGGCAGCAATTGCTGCACGGCAACCGGCTGTCGCATTCCTACACCGAGGCGATGCCAGACTTCGTCAAGCTGGCGGAGGCCTATGGCGGCCACGGCATACGTTGCGAGAAGCCGGACGAGCTGGACGACGCCATCAAGGAGATGATCTCGGTCAAGAAACCCGTGCTGTTCGATTGCCGCGTGGCGAACCTCGCCAACTGCTTCCCGATGATCCCGTCTGGCAAGGCGCATAACGAGATGCTGTTACCCGACGAGGCCACTGACGAGGCCGTGGCGAACGCCATCGACGCCAAGGGCAGGGAACTGGTGTAATCGACGGGCCAAGGCAGGGCTTGTCGAAAGAAGCCGTGCGCAAACAAAGAATTAGATCAAGAATTTGAGATCCATGTCATGAACGCACAGCACCTTCAACCGACCGGCTCCGCCTACTTCATCGCCAAGGAAACGGAGCGGCCGGAGATCCACACGCTTTCCGTGCTGGTCGACAACGAGCCCGGCGTACTCGCCCGGGTCATCGGCCTGTTTTCCGGACGCGGCTACAACATCGAGAGCCTGACCGTGTCCGAGACGGAGCATGAGAAGCACCTGTCGCGCATCACCATCGTGACGCGCGGCACGCCGCATGTGATGGAGCAGATCAAGAACCAGCTTGAGCGCATCGTGCCGGTCCATCGTGTGGTCGATCTGACTGTCCGCTCGCACGAGCTTGGGCAGGAGCGGCCGCTGGAGCGGGAACTGGCGCTGGTCAAGGTCGCCGGCACTGGCGACGCCCGCGTCGAGGCGCTGCGGCTGGCCGACGCCTTCCGCGCCTCGGTCATCGATGCCAACACCGAGCATTTCATCTTCGAGATCACCGGCAAGGGCTCCAAGCTCGACCAGTTCATCGCCATCATGAAGCCGCTCGGCCTGGTCGAAATCTGTCGCACCGGCGTGGCGGCGATGAACCGCGGCCCACAGGCGATGTAAGGCGTTCATGCGAAATTAAAGTTCCGCAATCACGGTTGACGAAGTCTGTCTGAATTCGATCTGGGAATTGGTGACGCATGACTCCGCGACAAGAGCTGGTCATACATGTGATGATGTACGCTCTGATCGCATACTCGATCTGGGTGCTTGCCCATGCCTGGGTGACGATGACCGTTCCGGTCGGACGGACCTATAGCCTGGTTGCCTATGCAGATAATCCGACCAGATTCTGGAACGGGATTTTCTTCCACGCCGGATCCATCGTCATCCTCAGCTGGTTTCTGCGGGCGCTGAAGTATCGCCGTCGGAACTGATCCGAGATCTTGTTGCAAGATGCAATCGAGATGTCAGTTGCCGGATTTTGTCGGCCCGGCTTCGACCTTGCCGTTCGCCAGCTCCTTGCTCTCCCGCTCGATCGGACGCGGGAGGAGGCAGACATCCTGAACGGATCATCGCGGGCGCTGTGGACCAATCGATTGCAGTTGCGCCTTGGGCGGCAACCAATTTAAGTCAGCATTGCTGACCTTTGTGGGCTGTCATGTCGCTCGATGCATTCCTCGCTTTGCTGCTTTACGCCTTCGTGACCTCGATCACGCCGGGGCCGAACAATTTCATGCTGTTGGCATCGGGCGTGAATTTCGGCATCATCAGGACCATCCCGCATATGCTGGGGATCAGCATCGGGTTCCTTGTCCTCCTGCTGGCGGTTGGCTTCGGTCTGGGCGCCGTGTTGACGGCGTTTCCGGCGCTGCACACTGGATTGAAAATCGCCGGGGGCGCCTATCTGCTCTACCTCGCCTGGAAGATCGCCATGTCGCGCTCGCTGACCGGCAAGGGTGAGACCAACGCGCGGCCGATGCGCTTCATCGACGCGGCTGCATTCCAGTGGGTCAATCCCAAGGCCTGGGTGATGGCGATCACCGCTATGGCCGTCTATGCCAATGCCGAGCACCCGTTCCTGTCGGTGGTGTTGATCTCGATCGCCTTCACCATCGTCAACCTGCCGAGCGTTTCGGTTTGGGCGGGATTCGGTACGGCGCTGCGGGGATTCCTGTCGGATCCGGTGCGGCTGAAATGGTTCAACATCGCCATGGGCGTGCTGCTGGCGGCGACGCTCTGGCCGATGCTCAAATAGGATTCTCCGACGGTTCGACGGGCTTCGGCCGGCGGCCATGGCAGGCTGCACAGTCATTGTGCAGTGCACATTAAATCTTCGTAATGCCGTGTTTTGGCCCTTTTCCAACAAATGCGTGTCCTATCTATTCGGCGAAATCGCGGCAATCAGCCGTGAGTTGCGCTAGAATACGACCACCTGGCTATGGCGTGTCGGACGGAGAGGCCTTTGTCGATGCGTGGAAAAGTCATCCTTTCATTGCTTGCGATCGCCTGTGCGGGCGCGGCCTGGCTCTACCTTTCGCCCGACGCGCTGGGCAAGGTTCAGCAGCTCATCGGCGTGAAACAGGTCGCGACATCAGACAAAGCGGCAACCGACAAGCAGGCAGCCGGGGGGCAGGCAGCCGGGGGCAAGCAGGGGGCCGGTGGCAATGGCGCCCGTTCGGCCTCGATCGTTTCGGCGACGGCAACGACGGCCGACTTCCCGATCCGGCGCTATGCCATCGGCTTCGTCTCCTCTCCGGCCGTGGTCAACATCAACGGGCGGGTCTCGAGTCAGATCGTGTCGATCGATGTCAAGGACGGCCAGATGGTGAAGGCCGGCGACGTTCTGTTCCAGCTCGATGACCGCGCGCTCAAGGCGCAACTCGCCAAGGACCAGGCGACGCTCGCCAAGGACCAGGCGCTGCTTGCCAGTTCGAATTCCGATCTTCAGCGCGCCAAGGACCTTGTCGCCAAGCAGGCCGGCACACAGCAGACCTACGACCAGGCGGTAGCCGCGCAGAAGGCGGCGGCCGCAACCGTCGATGCCGACAAGGCGACGATCGACGCCGACAACGTCCAGCTTGGCTTTGCCACCATCACCGCACCGATTTCCGGCAGGCTTGGCGCCGTCAGCGTTGCCGTCGGTGATCTCGTCACCACCAGCAACGGCAACAGCAGCACCTCGACGCCGCTGGTGACCATCACAGAGATGGACCCGCTGCAGGTCAACTTCAATCTGCCGGAAAGCGACCTTGCACTGTTGCACAAGGCGCTTGCCAATCCCCAGCAAGGCGCGGTGACGCTGACCAAGGACGGCGACCCGACGCCGATCGGCAAGGGCACGCTCGATTTCGTCGATTCCAGCGTCGACACCGCGTCAGGCACGATCGCTACGCGGGCGAGCATTCCGAATGCGGACCTTTCGCTGTGGCCCGGCCAGTATGTGAATGTCGTGCTCGATGCCGGCATCATGCCGCAGATGATCTCCGTTCCCACCGTCGCGGTGCAGCCCAGCCAGAAGGGGCCGTTCGTTTATGTGGTCAAGCCGGACAACACGGTCGAGATGCGGCCGGTGCAGGTGGCGCTGACCGAAGGCCAAAACAGCGCCATCAGCCAGGGCGTGAAGGCCGGTGAGAAGGTGGTCACGGAAGGCCAGACCAGGCTGAAGAATGGCGCCGCTGTGCATGAGGGCGCCGCGGCGACCGCACCTAAGGTGGCCCAGGCGAGCAACACGGGCGAGGCGGCCCAATGATCTCCGAATTCTGCATCCGCAGACCCGTCGCCACCCTTCTGATGTCGTTCGCCCTCGTGCTGGGCGGATTGTTCGCCTACAAGTTCCTGCCGGTGGCGGCACTGCCCAGCGCCGAATTCCCGGTGGTCAACGTCTCGGCTTCGCTGCCGGGCGCCTCGCCGGAAACCATGGCGACATCGGTGGCGACGCCGCTGATCAAGCAGTTCGCCACCATTGCCGGTATCGATTCCATTTCGACCACCAACTCGCTCGGCCAGACCTCGATCGCCATCCAGTTCGTGCTCAACCGCGATATCGATGCCGCCGCCGCGGACGTGCAGGCGGCGATCGCGCGCACGCAGAAATCGCTGCCACCGCAGATGACATCGCCGCCGAGCTACCGCAAGGTCAATCCTGCCGACGCGCCGATCCTCTTGATGTCGCTGGTCAGCGACACGGTTCCGCTGACCGACCTCGATGCCTTCGCCGAAAACGTCATCTCGCCGTCGCTGTCGACCATTGACGGGGTGGCGCAGGTCTCGATCTTCGGCCAGCAGAAATACGCCGTGCGCATCCAGATCGACCCGACCGCGCTTGCCGCGCGCGGCATCTCGATCGACCAGTTGCAGGCGGCGGTCGCGTCCGCCAACAGCAATACGCCTCTCGGTGTGCTGCAGAACAACAAGCAGCAGCTCACCATCACCGCCAACACCCAGCTGACCGACGCCGCCGGCTTCTCCAACCTGATCATCGCCACCAAGAACGGCCACCCGGTACGGCTGGGCGAGGTGACCCGCGTCGTGGATTCTGTGCAGACCACGACGACGGCGAGTTGGTATGACGGCACCCGCGCCATCATCATGGCCGTGCAGCGCCAGCCTGACGCCAATACCGTCGACGTCGTCGACAAGGTCAAGGCGATGCTGCCGTCCTTCCAGGACCAGATGCCGGCCGCCGCCCAGATCAAGCTGCTCAATGACCGCTCGACCTCCATCCGCCAAGCCGTCAACGACGTGCAGTTCACGTTGCTGTTGACCATCGCGCTGGTGGTGATGGTGATCTTCGTGTTCCTGCGCCGGGTGACGGCAACCATCATCCCGGCCGTGGCGGTGCCGATCTCGCTGATCGCCACGCTCGGCGCGATGTTCCTGTTCGGCTTTTCGATCGACAACATATCGCTGATGGGCTTGACGCTCGCCGTGGGCCTCGTCGTCGACGACGCCATCGTGATGCTGGAAAACATCTTCCGCCACATGGAAGAGGATGGGCTGTCGGCCTTCGACGCGTCGCTGAAGGGCGCCCGCGAAATCGGCTTCACCATCATCTCGATCTCGATTTCGCTGGTGGCCGTGTTCATTCCCGTGCTGCTGATGGGCGGCGTCATCGGGCGCATCTTCAACGAGTTCGCCGTCGTGGTGACGGTCGCCATCCTGGCATCGATGTTCGTGTCGCTGACGCTGACGCCGATGCTGTGCTCGCGACTGCTGTCGGTGACCAAGGCCGATCGCGACAAGCACGGTCCTGGCCACAAGCAGGATCTCGTCACACGCAGCTACGATCGGGTTCTGACGTTCTGCCTGCGGCACACCTTCCTGGTGTTCCTCGTCTTTGTCGGCACTGCGGCGGCGTCGGTGTGGCTTATCCAGGTCTCGCCGAAGGGCTTCTTCCCGCAGGAGGATATCAGCCAGATCTCGGTGACGACCATTGCGCGCCAGGACATTTCTTTCGACGCCATGGCGAAGCTGCAAGGGCAGGTGGCAAGCGTGTTCTCTCATTCGCCCTATGTCTCGCATGTGGCGTGGTCGGCGGGCAGCGGCAACAATGCACTGAACCAGGGGCAGCTCTATGTGCAGTTGAAGGACAAGAGCCAGCGACCCAACATCGAGAAGGTGCAGGCTGACCTGCGCAAGCAATTGGCTGGTGTGGCGGGCATCGAGACCTACATGCAGCCGGTGCAGAATCTGCGGCTGGGCTCGCGCTCGTCGGCGAGCGCCTACCAGCTCGTCGTGCAGGGCCTCGATACCGGCCTGACCGACCAGTGGGCGCAGAAACTGAATGACGCGATGGCGGCCGACCACACGACCTTCACCGACGTTACCAGCGACCTCCAGAACAATGCGCTGCAGGCGTCGCTGGTCATCGATCGCGACAAGGCTGCCCAGCTTGGCATCGATACCGACACGCTGCGCTCCGCCCTCTATGGCGGCTTCGGCACTGACCAGGTTTCCACGATCTTCGGTTCGGCCGACAGCTACGAGGTCATCACCGAGCTCGACCCCAAGATCGAATGGTCGCCCGAGCGGATGCTCGCAATCCAGATGCGAACGGCGAGCGGCTCCCTGGTTCCGCTTGGCGCCTTCGCCCGTGTCGATCGCACGGCCGGCGCCCTGACAGTCAACCAGCTCGGGCAGCTTCCGGCCGTGACCATCTCCTACAATCTGCCGCAAGGCGTGGCGCTGGGCGACAGCGTGAAGCGCATCGATGCGCTCAAGGAGCAGATCGGCATGCCGACGGCGATCTCGACCAGCTTTGCCGGCACGGCCAAGACCTTCCAGGATTCACTGGCCAACCAGGGTCTGCTGGTCGGCGGCGCGATCCTGACCATCTATATCGTGCTCGGCATTCTCTATGAGAGCTTCATTCACCCGCTCACCATCCTCACCGGCCTGCCGTCGGCGGTGCTGGGCGCGGTCGTTGCCTTGCGCTTTGCCGGCATGGACCTGTCGGTCATCGCGGTGATCGGCATTTTGATGCTGATCGGCATCGTCAAGAAGAACGGCATCATGATGGTCGACGTCGCCCTTGAATTGCGACGAGAGGGCATGTCCGCCAAAGACTCCATCCACAAGGCCTGCCTGATGCGATTCAGGCCGATCATGATGACGACGTTGGCGGCACTGATGGGCACGTTCCCGATCGCGCTCGGCACCGGCGCCAGCGCCGAGCTGCGCCAGCCGCTGGGCGTTGCCGTTGTCGGCGGCCTGCTGGCTTCGCAGGCGCTGACGCTGTTCGTGACACCGGTGATCTACGTCTACATGGAGAATTTCTCGGGCTGGCTGGTCGGGCTGATGCCGAAGCGCAAGCCCGAACTGCATTCGGTCGAGAGCGCCGACCAGCCTTCGCTGTTCGGCATCAACGACGACATCCCTGTCGAGCCGCAGAAGACGGCCGCCGAATAGCCGGCCAACGGGCGCTGATTTCCGCTGGCCCAAGCCGTCGTGCTTGCGGCCGGCGGGTCGGAACCGTAATTTGTGGCCATGTCCCATGATCATGACCACGACAATGAACTCGATCCGTTTGCCGCGCGCGTGCGTGCGCTGGAAACCATCCTGACCCGCAAGGGGCTGATCGATCCGGCGGCGATCGACGTCATTGTCGATACCTACGAGACCAAGATCGGTCCGCGAAACGGCGCAAGAGTGGTGGCCAAGGCCTGGAGCGATCCTGCCTATGCGGCTTGGTTGAAAAGCGACGCGACGGCGGCGATCGAATCGCTGAGCTATACCGGCCGCCAGGGCGAGCACATGCAGGCGGTGTTCAATACGGGGAGTACGCACAACCTCGTCGTCTGCACGCTGTGCTCCTGTTATCCATGGTCGGTGCTCGGCCTGCCGCCGGTCTGGTACAAGGCGCCGCCCTATCGCTCGCGCGCGGTGATCGATCCGCGCGGCGTGCTCGAGGAATTCGGGCTGACGCTGCCGGGCAGCACCAAGATACGCGTCTGGGATTCGACGGCGGAACTGCGCTATCTCGTCGTGCCGATGCGGCCGCAGCGAACTGAGGGCTGGAGCGAGGAGCGGCTGGCGGAGCTGGTGAGCCGCGATGCCATGATCGGCACCGCGCTGGCCAAAGCACCGGAGGGGGGGCCGGCATGAACGGGCCGCAGGATCTCGGCGGACAGATGGGTTTCGGGCCGGTCGCGCCCGAACAGGACGAGCCCTATTTCCACGCTGCCTGGGAGAGGCGGGCACTCGGCGTGACGCTTTGCGCCGGCGCCATGGGTGCCTGGAACATCGACGAAAGCCGGCACGCGCGGGAATCGCTGCATCCGGCCGACTATTATTCCTCCAGCTACTACCAGATCTGGATCAAGGCGCTGGAGACCCTGCTCAAGCGCCATGGCTTCGTCAGCGAACGCGATCTCAAGGCGGGCGAGGCGATCGATGCGGCGGCGACCCCGAAACGGGTGCTGAAGGCGGAAAACGTTCCGGCCGTGCTGGCCAAGGGCGGCCCTTGCGACCGGCCGATGGCAGAGCCGGCGCGCTTCAAGGCCGGCGACGCCGTGCGGACCAAAAACTTCAACCCGACCGGCCACACAAGGCTGCCGCGCTATGCGCGCGGCAAGCGGGGCACGATCGAGGCGGTGCGCGACGGTTTTGTCTTTCCCGACAGCAACGCTCATGGCCAGGGCGAAAACCCGCAATGGGTCTATACGGTGGTTTTCGACGGTCCGGAAATCTGGGGCGAGGGCGCCGATCCGACGCTTGTTGTCTCGATCGACGCTTGGGAGAGCTATCTTGAGCCGGCCTGAAAAGATCGCCGCCGATTTGCCCGCCGGCCTTGATGCGCCGGTTTTCGCCGAGCCCTGGCAGGCCGAGGCGTTCGCCATGACGGTGGCGTTGCATGACAAGGGCCTGTTCTCATGGAGCGAGTGGGCGGAGGCGCTCTCGGCAGAAGTGAAGAAGCCGGGTGCGGCAGCCGACGGCCATGACTATTACGAGCATTGGCTAGCTGCGCTGGAAGGGCTGCTGGCATCAAAAGGATTGGCTGCCAGGTCCGATGTCGACGCGATGGCTGAAGCCTGGGAACGCGCCGCCCACGCCACGCCCCACGGCAAGCCGATCCTGCTGGAGAACGATCCCCGCGCCAGCAGGTGATCGCGCGTGCGGCTGGCGCTTGTTCCCTTTACGTTCTTGTTTGTGCCTGATAGCATCGTTGTTAGGGGAGTTCGCTACCGCCAGTGTCGATGGTGGTGGCGGCTGTCTTGTCTTTCCCTTGCGAATCCGGTCTGTCGCACTGATGGAATTCTCACCCCAACAGGACGAGGCGCTGCAAGCGGTCGCCCGCTGGCTGCAGGCTGGCCAGCCGCAGCTGTTCCGGCTGTTCGGCTATGCCGGCACCGGCAAGACGACGCTGGCGCGCTATTTTGCCGAACATGTCGACGGCCAAGTGCAGTTCGCCGCCTTCACCGGCAAGGCTGCGCAGGTGCTGCGCTCCAAGGGGGCGGTCAATGCCCGCACCATCCATTCGCTGATATACAGACCCAAGGGCGAGGAATCGGTTGAGGACGAGGTGACCGGCAAGACATCGATGTCGCCGACCTTTTCGCTCAACCGCCAGAGCCCGATCTCGCGTGCGAAACTGGTCGTCATCGACGAATGCTCGATGGTCGACGAGCAGCTCGGCCGCGACCTCATGAGTTTCGGCACGCCGATCCTGGTGCTGGGCGACCCCGGCCAGTTGCCGCCGATTTCGGGAGGCGGCTTCTTCACCGATCACGAGCCGGATTTCCTGCTCACTGAAATCCATCGGCAGGCGCGCGACAATCCGATACTGCGGCTGGCGCTCGACGTGCGCGAAGGCCGCGAATTCATGCGCGGCGACTATGGCACGGCGCAAGTGATCGGCAAGGAAGACGTCAATCAGGAGCTGGTGCTGAGGGCCGACCAGGTGCTGGTCGGCACCAACCGCACGCGCCGCCGCTACAATCAGCGCCTGCGCGAACTCAAGGGCTTCAATGCCGACTATCCCCAAGCCGGCGACAAGCTGGTCTGCCTGCGCAACGATCCCGCCAAGGGCCTGCTCAATGGCTCGCTGTGGAAGGTGATGACTTCGTCGCGCGAGACGGTGAAGCCCGGCATCAACCTGCTGGTTTCGCCCGAAGAGGACGATCCGGACCGCGGCGTCGCCAAGATCAAGCTGCTCAAGGCGGCGTTCGAGGATCCGGACGCCGATATCCCCTGGCAGCAGAAGAAGCGTTTTGATGATTTCGACTATGGCTATGCGCTGACCGTGCACAAGGCGCAGGGTTCGCAGTGGAACGAAATCGTGCTGTTCGACGAAAGCTGGGCCTTTAAGGAAACCCGTCAACGCTGGCTCTATACCGCGATCACGCGGGCCGCCGAACGGCTGACCATCGTCCGATAGAGCTACGACGCCGGCTTTTCTCGCACGCCGACCTGCCCGGCGCCGAGCCATTCCCAGGCCTCTTCTTCATCCTCGGCCTTGAAATGCCTGAATTCGATGGGTGACGACGCGGGCAAAGCGTGCCGTGCGTCCGGCGTCCAGTCCGGCGTGCCGATCGCCGCGCAACGGCCTATATGCTCCGATGCATGGACAGCACCCTGTTTGAGGGTCTCATCGGAGATGTCGGTCCAGTCGACGCCATCGTGATCGACCATGCGCACGGCCACGTCGATTCGCTGGTGCAACGCGTAGGCCGCCTCCAGCAGGCCGAACAGGTTTTCCGCATCGGCCGCCGAAACATGCCCGACCACATCGATGGCGAACAGGTCGTCGCGAGCAGTCTCGATGCGACGGATCGCCGGCACGGATTGCAGGAAATTCACGGCAGGGCCTCCTTTGGCGAAAAACGCTGGTCTTCTGGAACACCGGAAACCCCCTATCTGTTCCCGTTAAAGACGCTATAGATGCCCGGTCTCAAGCGCGCCGCGGCTGAATTTGTGGCTTTGGCGCGCCGTCAACCCGCCTGTTTCACGGACGCCAGCCATGCCCGCAAAGCTTTCCGTCAACCTCAACGCCATCGCCATGCTGCGCAACCGGCGCGACCTGCCGTGGCCAAGCGTCACCGGCATCGGCCGGCTTGCCCTTGCCGCCGGAGCGCATGGGCTGACCGTCCATCCGCGTCCCGACGAACGTCATACGCGGCATTCCGACCTGCCCGAGATCCGAGCGCTTATCGACGACGAGTTCCCGCAGGCGGAATTCAACATCGAGGGCTACCCGAGCGAGGATTTCCTGGCGCTTGTGGAAAAGCATCAGCCTGAACAGGTGACGCTGGTTCCCGATGACCCGGCGCAGGCGACCTCCGACCATGGCTGGAACTTCGTCGCCGATGCCGCGTTGCTGACACCGATCGTCAGGCGCCTGAAGAAGGGCGGCTTCAGGGTGTCGCTGTTTTCCGACGCCGATCCCGCCGGCATGACTGCCGCGCGCGACACCGGCGCCGATCGGATCGAGCTTTATACCGGCCCCTATGGCAGCTACCATTCCGATTCCGCAAAGGCCATCAAGGAGCTGGAAAGATTGGGGAAAACCGCCGATGCAGCATTTGCCGCCGGGCTCCAGGTAAATGCCGGGCACGATCTGACGGTGGGCAATCTTCCGGCTCTGGCGAAGCGCGTTCCGGCATTGGCCGAAGTGTCAATCGGACATGGGTTGACAGCCGACGCGTTGGAGTATGGCATGGCCGGCACGGTGGGCCGGTTCCTCAGAGCCTGCGGCTGGTAGGGGTAGAGCTTCGCTTTGCAGGTATGGCAGCCATAGCGTGCAATTGACATCGCATCGCAGCATGCGTGAAGCACCGCGCGCTTGTCGGGGAGTGGTCCATGGACCTTGCCAGTCGCGGTAGCGAGGCCGAAACCGTCGAGCAATCGAGCCATTCCGGGGCCGAGCAGCACAGCACCAAGGTTCTGATGCTGGGCGCGCTCGGCGTTGTCTATGGCGATATCGGCACCAGTCCGATCTATGCCTTCCGCGAGGCGCTTCACGCTTCGCCCGGTATCGATACGCGCGCTCACGTGCTTGGCGTGCTGTCGCTGATCGTCTGGGCGCTGACGATCATCGTGACCATAAAATATGTCGCCTTCGTGCTTCGTGCCGACAACAAGGGCGAAGGCGGCACGCTGTCGCTGATGTCGCTGGCGCGCAGCGCCTATCCCAAAGGTGCGCGACTCATCCTGGCGATCGGCCTTTGTGGCGCGGCGTTGTTTTTCGGCGATTCGATCATAACGCCGGCCATCTCCGTGCTGTCAGCGGTCGAAGGCCTCAGGGTGGTGACGCCGACACTGGACGCCTATGTCGTGCCGATCACGCTGCTCATCCTGGCCGTGCTGTTTTCAGTGCAACGTTTCGGCACGGGAAAGGTGGCGGCGGTGTTCGGGCCGGTGACCGCGCTGTGGTTCCTGGCCATCGGCGTAGCGGGCCTCTATCACCTGATGGACGATCCATCGATCCTGCTGGCCATCAATCCGTATCACGCGGTCGCCTATCTCGTCAGCACACCCACGGCCGCCTTTGTCACTGTCGGCGCGGTGTTCCTGGCGGTGACCGGGGCCGAGGCGCTTTATGTCGATCTTGGCCATTTTGGACGCAAACCTATCGTGTTGGCGTGGTTTTCCGTGGTTTTCCCCTGTTTGCTGCTCAACTATTTCGGGCAGGGGGCCTTTGTGCTGGCCAATGGCGGGAGGCCGACCAATCCATTCTTCCAGATGCTGCCTGACTGGGCACTGATGCCGATGGTGGGACTGGCGACGGCTGCGACCGTCATCGCCAGCCAGGCAGTCATATCAGGTGCTTTTTCGCTGACCCGCCAGGCGGTGCAGCTCAACCTTCTGCCACGCATCGAGGTGCAACATACGTCCGAAATGCAACTCGGCCAGATCTACATGCCCCGCGTCAATCTGCTGATCGCCTTGGGGGTGATGCTGCTGGTCGTCGGTTTCGGCAGCTCGAGTTCGCTGGCTTCCGCCTATGGCATCTCTGTGACCGGCGAAATGCTGATGACGACGATCCTGCTGTTCGTTGTCATGCGCAAGCTGTGGAAATGGAGACTGGCGGTCGCCCTGCCGCTGACCCTGCTGTTCGGTGTCATCGACAGCGGCTTCTTCCTGGCGAACATCGTGAAGATATTCGAAGGCGGCTGGGTATCGATCACGGTTGCCTGCCTGATGGGGCTGATCATGTGGACCTGGATATGCGGCACGCGCTATTTGTTCGACAAAACCCGCCGCAACGAGATCCCGCTCGATTTCCTCGCCGCAAATCTCTTGAAGAAGAAGCCGCATCTTGTGTCGGGCACCGCGGTGTTCCTGACCAGCGATCCGCTCAGCGCGCCGACAGCGCTGATGCACAGCCTCAAGCACTACCAGGTGCTGCATGAGCAGAACGTCATCCTTTCGGTGGTGACGGCGCCGCAGCCGGTGGTGCCGGACAGCGACAGGGTCAAGATGGAGAGGGTCAACGAGCTGTTCATGCGGGTGACGCTGACCTTCGGCTACATGGAACAGCCCAACATTCCGCGCGCACTGGCGATCTGCCGCAAGCAGGGCTGGAAGTTCGACATCATGACGACGTCGTTCTTCCTGTCGCGGCGTTCGCTCAAAGCCTCGCCCAATTCGGGCATGCCGGTGTGGCAGGACCGGCTGTTCATCGGCCTGGCGCGCACGGCGGCCGACGCGACCGAATATTTCCAGATCCCGACGGGACGTGTCGTGGAAATCGGCACGCAAGTCGCTATCTAAAGCAGATATGGCAGGTATTAATTGGGCGCCCGCCATGCCCGCTGCGCCAATTCAGCACCCGCGACCATTGGGTTACAGGCCATTTCCAAGGAGCCGAGCGTTGCCAGCACGGGAGCCATCACGCAACGGCACTTGATATTGCATTGCAGCAAGCGTAGAGCACCGCGCGCTTATCGGAGTGTCGTCCATGGCCCTTGCCAATACTGGTAGTGAGGCAGAACCCGTCGAACTGTCGAGCCATCCGGAGATCGAACAGCATAGCACCAAGGTGCTGATGCTGGGCGCGCTGGGCGTGGTCTATGGGGATATCGGCACTAGTCCGATCTATGCCTTTCGCGAGGCGCTGGTGGCGTCGTCCCGCGGCACCGTCGCGGATCGCGGTGATATCCTCGGCGTGCTGTCGCTGATCATCTGGTCGCTGACGATCACGGTTACGATTAAGTACATCATGTTCGTGCTGCGTGCCGACAACCGAGGCGAGGGCGGCGTGCTGTCGCTGATGGCGCTGGCACGCGGCAGTTTCCCGAAGCGCTCGGCGGTGATTCTGGGTATCGGGATCGTCGGCGCCTCGCTGTTTTTCGGCGATGCGGTCATCACACCGGCGATTTCGGTGCTTTCGGCGGTCGAAGGCATGAACGTCGTCACGCCCGCTTTCCAGCCCTACGTGGTGCCGCTGACCCTGGTCATCCTCGCCATGGTGTTCGCGGTGCAGCGCTTTGGCACGGGTGGGGTGGGATTGGTGTTCGGCCCGGTGACCGCGGTCTGGTTCCTGGCGATCGGCCTTTCCGGCCTGCAACATATCATCAACGATCCGGAAATCCTGCTGGCGATCAGCCCGCACTATATCGTCGCCTTCCTGATCCATTCGCCGGACGTGGCCTTCGTCACGGTCGGCGCTGTCTTTCTCGCCGTGACCGGTGCCGAAGCGCTCTATGCCGATCTCGGTCATTTCGGCCGCAAGCCGATCGTACTTGCCTGGCTGGCGATCGTGTTTCCCTGTCTGCTGCTGAACTATGCCGGGCAGGGCGCCTTCGTGCTGGCCAAGAATGGCGTCGTCGGCCACCCGTTCTTCGAGATGAACGAGGGTTGGGCTCTGATCCCGATGGTCGTGCTGGCGACCGCCGCGACGGTCATCGCCAGCCAGGCGGTGATTTCGGGTGCCTTCTCGCTGACCAGGCAGGCGGTACAGCTCAACATGCTGCCGCGGCTCGAAATCCTGCACACGTCGGAAAAACAGTCCGGCCAGATCTACATGCCGCGCGTCAACCTTTTGTTGGCGCTGGTGGTGATGATGCTGGTGGTCGGCTTTGGCGAGTCCAGCAAGCTCGCCTCGGCGTACGGCATCTCGGTGACCGGCAACATGCTGGTGACGACGGTGCTGCTCTATGTCGTGATGACCCGCATCTGGAAGTGGAAGCTGAGGGTGGCGATCCCACTGACTGCACTGTTTGCCCTCATCGACGTCGGCTTCTTTGCGTCCAACATCGTCAAGGTGTTCGAAGGTGGCTGGGCTTCGCTTGCAGTGGCCTTCACCATCGTGCTGGGTATGTGGACCTGGGTGCGCGGCAGCCGCTATCTGTTCGACAAGACCCGCCGCAACGAGATCCCGCTCGATTTCCTCGCCGGCAATCTGCTGAAGAAGAAGCCGCAACTGGTATCTGGCACTGCTGTTTTTCTGACCAGCGATCCGCTCAGCGCGCCAACCGCGCTGATGCACAGCCTGAAGCACTACAAGGTGCTGCATGAACAGAACGTCATCCTTTCGGTGGTGACCGCGCCGCAGCCGGTGGTGCCGGACAGCGAGCGGGTCAAGATGGAGACGGTCAACGAGCTGTTCATGCGGGTGACGCTGACCTTCGGCTACATGGAACAACCCAACATTCCGCGCGCGCTGGCGATCTGTCGCAAGCAGGGCTGGAAGTTCGACATCATGACGACCTCCTTCTTCCTGTCGCGGCGCTCGCTCAAGGCCTCGCCGAATTCCGGCATGCCGGTATGGCAGGACAAGCTGTTCATCGGCCTGGCGCGCACGGCGGCCGACGCGACCGAATATTTCCAGATCCCGACCGGCCGTGTGGTAGAAATCGGCACGCAGGTGGCGATCTGACGCGTTCGATCGCCTTTACCTGAAGGGGTGCGGAGGCGGGTATGAGCGGCGAATCGGTGCTTGTCACCGGCGGATCGGGTTTCCTTGGCGCACACTGTGTCCTTGCCCTGCTGAAGGCGGGCTACCGCGTGCGCACGACGTTGCGCTCCGGCAGGCGGCAAGCCGATGTCCTGGCCATGCTGAAGGTCGGCGGCGCCGAGCCGGGCGACCGGCTGTCCTTTGCCATCGCCGACCTCATGACCGACGCAGGCTGGCCGCAAGCGGTCGCCGGCTGTGACTATGTGCTCCATGTCGCCTCGCCATTTCCGCCCGGCGTGCCGAAGCACGAGGATGACCTGATCATCCCGGCTCGTGAGGGTGCATTGCGGGTGCTGCGGGCGGCGCGGGACGCTGGCGTCAAACGCGTCGTGCTGACCTCGTCCTTCGCGGCCATCGGCTACGGCAAGATGCCGCCCGGGCCGTTCACCGAGGAGAGCAGGACCGATCCGACGGCCAAGGTCAGCGCCTATGTGAAGTCGAAGACGCTTGCCGAGCGTGCGGCTTGGGATTTTATCGCCGCCGAGGGCGGCAGGTTGGAACTGGCGGTCGTCAATCCGGTCGGCATTTTCGGACCGGTGCTCGGGTCGGACCATTCGACCTCCACCGAATTTGTCCAGCGCATGATGAACGGCGCCATGCCGGGGCTGCCGCGCCTGTCCTTCGGCGTGGTCGACGCACGTGACGTGGCCGACCTGCATGTGCGCGCCATGACCAACCCGGCCGCCAGCGGCGAGCGCTTCCTGGCGGTATCGGGTGATTTCATGACCGTGCGGGAAATCGCGCAGACCTTGAAAAGGCGGCTCGGCGATGCGGCGGCGCGCGTCAAGACGCGGGAGCTTCCCGATTGGCTGGTGCGGATCGTCGGATTGTTCAACCCGGAAGCCGCGCAACTGGTGACGGAACTGGGCAAGGTCAAGAATGCCACCAATGCCAAGGCCGTACGCATGCTGGGCTGGGCGCCACGCTCGCGCGAGGACGCGCTGGCCGCCACCGGTGAGAGCCTGGTCCGGCTCGGCCTGCTCAAGAAGTAGCGTGGCGGGAGGGAGCAAGCCTCCCGCCACGCGGGTTTCAACCAGCCAGTGCGGCCTTGTTGGCCTCGAGGAACTGCTTCAGCGTCTGGGGCTTCCTACCGGAAAGCGTTTCGACCGCGTCTGTCACCATGGCGATGCGTCCGGACCGTGTGTTGGCGTCGAAGGAAACGATGATGCGGGCGAAGTCTTCGGGAAGGCCCGCCGCCTTGACGCCTTCGGTCAGCGCCTCATCCGGCAACTGGATGACCTCCAGCGGCTTGCCGGTGACTTCCGTCACCAGCGTGGCGATCTCGCTCGTGGTGTAGGCGTGCGGGCCGGTCAGAGTATAGATATTGCTCTCCTTTGTGCCGGATGCGAGGCCTGCCGCGATCGCAGCGGCCATGTCGTCGCGGGCGCCGTGGGCGATGCGGCCATCGCCGGCCGAGGAGTACCACTTGCCGGATGCAATGGCGTGCGGCAGCGCCAGGAACAGGTTCTCCTGATACCAGCCATTGCGGAAGATGGTGTAAGGGATGCCGCTCGCCTTGATCGCCTGCTCGGTGCCGTAATGGTCGCCGGCGAACAGCACCGGCGAAACCGGCTCCGGATTGGGCATCGACGTGTAGAGCAGATGCGAAACGCCTGCTTTCTTCGCAGCCGCCACGGCCGCCTCATGCTGCTTCAGACGCCTGCCGGTTTTGAGATCGAGATCGCCGGTCGAGACGATCAGCACGCGGTCGGCGCCGGCAAACGCCTTCTCCAGCGAAGCCGGATCGTTGAAGTCGGCCGCCCTGACGGTGACGCCAAGTGCCGCCAGGTCGGCGAGGTTTTCGGGGTCGCGCGTGGTGGCGATGATGCTTGCCGGCGCGACTTTCCGAGCGTCCAGCAGATGGCGGATGACGGCGCGGCCAAGCTGGCCGGAAGCGCCGGTGACAAGGAGGGTTTCGGTCATGGGGAGGTCCTGATTTTGCGCCAGCACGGCGGTTCGAGTGGTAGTCTCATAAAGAGACCAGCACTAAAATAGGAATTGACCCGGTGCCGTAAAGAAGGCAGTTTTTGGGGAGGTAGGCACACGCAGGGAACCAGCCATGGACAGCCGGATTGTCAATCTGAGATCCAAACTCGACGTCTACAAAGCGATGACCGGCGGCGGAAACCTTGCCGATTGCCCGGTTCGCGAGGTCATCCAGGGGCTCAATGGCAAATGGAGCTCGTTGTTGATGGCGGCGCTGGCCGAGCAGCCCTATCGCTTCGGCGAATTGCGGCGGCTGGTGCCCGACATCTCGCAGCGCATGCTGACCCAGACGCTCTACGATCTGCAGCGCGACGGCTATGTGCACCGCGAAGTGTTCCCGACCAAGCCGCCGAGCGTCGAATACAGTCTGACTGATCTCGGGCGCTCGATGTTCGGCGCCCTGCAGCATCTGCTGCAATGGGCCGAACTCAATCACGATGCCGTGCGCGAGGCACGCGCCGGCTTCGACGCGACACAGGCTTGAGCGGCCCGGCAGTGTTCGGCGCGGCGACTTGATTTCATCAGGCGCCTGAAGGATTGTCCCGGCCGGTTCGGCTGGGGGCATCGGCATTTCCTACGATATCGCAATTGCAGGCGCCGGTCCGGCGGGGCTGGCCATGGCGCTCTATCTAAAGCGCGCAGGGCACAGGGTCACCATCTTCGAGCGCTTCGAGGAGCCGAAGCCGGTCGGCTCCGGGCTGATCCTGCAGCCGACCGGCTTGACGGTTCTGGCCGATCTAGGCCTGCTCGATGACATACTGGTGCTCGGCGCCCGCATCGATCGCCTCCATGGCGCCGATGCCTCGACCGGGCGCACGGTGCTCGACGTTCGCTACGACGCTCAGCGCGGCCGCCGTTTCGGCCTGGCGGTGCACCGGGCGGCCCTGTTCGGCGTGCTCTTTCGCGCCGCCCGGCGCGAGGCCATCGCCATCGAGACCGGCGTCGAGATCGAGGCGGCGGAGGCCGGCGAACGGGCGACGCTGATCTGCGGCAATGGACGAAGAGCAGGGCCGTTCGATCTGGTCGTCGACGCCAGCGGTTCGCGCTCGAAACTGCGGCAATGCGTTGGCGCTGCAGGCGCGCCGCGCCCTCTGACCTATGGCGCGTTCTGGGCGTCACTCGGCTGGCGCGGCGAAGGCTTTGACGGGCACGCGCTGTTGCAGCGCTACGACAAGGCCAGCGTGATGATCGGTGTGCTGCCGATCGGCCGGCCGGAGCCGGGCGCCGAAAAGATGGCGGCCTTCTTCTGGAGCCTGAAACCGGCCGATGCCGATGCGGTGCGCGAGCGTGGCCTCGATGCCTGGAAGGAGCGGGTGGTGGGGCTGTGGCCGCAGAGCGAGGCGTATACCAGCCAGGTCGACAGTTTCGACCAGCTGTCGCTGGCCCGCTACGGCCATCACACGATGAAGTTTCCCGCCGGCCGCAGATTGGCCGTCATCGGCGACGCGGCGCATTCGACCAGCCCGCAGCTTGGACAAGGAGCCAACATGGCGCTGCTTGACGCAGCGGCGCTCAGCCATGCGCTGGCGCGCACGCAGAGCATCGAGGCAGCGCTCGAAACCTATGCCAAGGCACGGCGCTGGCATGTGCGTGTCTTCCAGGCACTGTCACTGGCGTTCACGCCATTCTACCAGTCGGATTCGGTGGCGCTGCCCTTCATCCGCGACAGGCTGGTGGCGACCATCGCAAAGATCCCACCGGCGCCACGGTTTCTCGCCTCAATGGTCGCCGGCACGGTGATTGATCCGTTCAGGCGGGCAGGGCTGAGGGAGGCGCGGTGGGATTTCGGACAAAATCCGGGTCATGATACGTACGCATAATAGTTTTCGCCCAGGCCGGTTCGCATGCACTTCATGTTCAGAGCGCGAAAATCGCAACATTTGATGCGCATCGTTGCATCGTTCCTGTTGATGCTGGTTGTGGCGTTGCCTTTCCCTCGGGCGCAAGCCCAGATGCCAGGCCAGGCTAGCCAGCAGGGAGCGGCTGACACTGAAGAGGTGCTAAAGGCCCGCATCGACGCGGCCTACAAGCTGATGATGGACGCCGGACGTTTCGATCAAGGCTATGCGCAATTGCGCGCAACGCTGCTCGATGCCGCCAGAAGCGACCTCTACGAATTCACCGTGGAGAGTTACTCGAACGCCGGCGCGACGTTCCTGAACAACCAGATCCTTGACTATGCCGAGGAGATTTTTGCCGAAGGCCTGAAAACCAGGGCGATGCAACAGGATGTCGAGAAGCGGGCCGACTTCTATCTCAATTACGCAATGCTGAAGCAGGCCGAGAAGGACTATAAGGGCTTCGTTTCCATGTGCGCGACAGCCACCAATCTATACGCCCGTTACCATGGCAAAGAATCCCAGGAAATCCTGTACGCCAACGATGTGTTGGCGACCGGGGTCGCTGCATTCGGTCAAATCGCTTCAGCCATCAACATTGAGCAGCGCAATCTGAAGTTGGCCGAGCAGGTAACCGGTACCGATGATCGTTTCATCTGGAAGCTGCAGAACAATCTGGCCGACATGCTGCGCCAGATGGGGGCTCCGACACGTGCCTTGCAGTACGATCTGGCCGTGCTGGAGAAGCGGATCGGCTACTACGGTCCAAACCACTTCAACGTTTTGGTCAGCGCCAACAACACGGCGCAGGACTATCTCGACCTTGGCAAATACGACGAGGCCCTGCGCCACTTCCAGCAGGACCGCGACATTGCCGTCGTTCTCAAGCAGGAAGGCAATCTGGTCGAACAAGCCGATGCCTGGCTGCTCTACACAAGGGTGCTCTCCGGTACACAGCGGCTCGATGACCCGACGCTCGCACGGTTGCAGCAATTGACCACTGACCCAAGCTATCCTGAAATACTGGCAATCAGGATCGCCAACCTGCTCGCCACGCATTTCATCGCAGTCGGCGACACGGAAAACAGCATGAGCCAGCTTGGGCGAGCCCAAAGCATCGCCGAAGCGACATATGGGGTGGTGCACCCGCTGGCCTTTGCCGCGCGCCAGGCGATGGCCAATCTCAAGGCCAAGAGGAGTCCGGCGGCGGCCGCCGCCGATTTCGCTGCTCTCGACGATGATATGCTGCGCTGGAATTGGTTCCAGGTAAGTACGGCCGGCAACCCAATCGTGGCCGAGGCCAGTCGGGCCCTTGCCGACGACATGCTGTACGACTATGCGCGCCTCGCAAAAGACAATGCTTCGGTGGTGCCGGCGTTTGCTGAAGCCGTGCGCCGCTGGCCGACGCTTGAAAATGAGAAACGCGATCTGATGCGCAGACTGTTTCGCTTGATCGATCCGGACGATACTGAGACACGGAATTTGATCCAGACCGGAATCCGGCTGTCCCTGGCCTATCAGGAGGCGGCCTCCAGCGGTGACAGTTCCGACGATCCCGGGGCGGTGCAGCCGGAGCAGGTTGAGGCGGCATACCAAAAGGCCACCGCCAGAGTCATGGCCAAATACAGTTTCAGCCGGAGCTTGGTGGACAAGCCGCTACCCTCTGCCGGCACCCTGCTGAAGCCGAACGAGGCGCTGATCGACTACTTCATCACCCGGAAGTGGCGGGCGGATCGGGAGAGCGCCGATCCGCTGGAAGACGAGCGCCTCTATGCCATCGTTACCCGCAAGGACCAGCAGCCGTCTCTCTATGACCTCGGCGATCCGCGCCGGCTTATCCCGGCCGCTCGCGAAACACGCATGGCAGGTCTGAGGTCGACGCGTTCCGCGCAGGAACGGGGCGCCGTGACCTTGATCGATCTGAACACCACGTTTACCGGGCTTTATGCCGGTCTGATCGCGCCGCTGGAGCCGTCGCTTGGTGGCACCGACACGCTTTTCGTGGTGCCGGACGGCAAACTGTTTTCGGTGCCATTCCCCTTGCTGCAGGACGACAAGGGCGCGTCGCTCGACGACCGTTTCGTCGTGCGCATGCTGACGCGGCCGGAATCGCTGGTGACTGCCGGCATCGACCAGAGTTTTCCCAAGACGGGCAAAGCCTTGCTGGCCGGCGGGCTGGACTATGCGCGCGGTTCGGAAAAAGGGGCGGAGCCGCTGCCGGGCACAGCCAAGGAGGTTGACGCCATCGCCTCGATCCTGCGTGCCGATGACTATTCGGTCGAAATGCTCACCGGAACGGCGGCCAGCGAGAGGACGCTGCGCAAGGATATGGAGCAGGCGACGGTCGCGCATCTGGCCACTCACGGCGCCTATCGCGACGAGAAAGAGGGTGGCGTGGGGGCCATGAATGCGCTTTGGCAGAGCCAGGTCGTGCTGTCGCAGTCGGGAGACCGGCAGTCGATGAAACGTGACGATGAGGACGGCCGGCTCTATGGCATGGAGCTGATGAACTGGGATCTGTCGGGCCTTGATCTGCTTGTCCTGTCCGCCTGCGAGACAGCCCGTGGCCAGGAGACATTTGTTGGCGGCTTGCGCGGCCTGCCGACGGCAATCGACATTGCCGGCGCCAAACGCTCGCTTTTGACGCTGTGGCCGGTGGACGACGCCGGAACCGCCGCCTTCATGGTCGGGTTCTATCGTCATCTTGCCGCCGGACAGACCTATCCGGAAGCGCTGCGCCAGACACGCCACGATGCCCGCGACGGCAAGATATCAGGCGCCCAGGATCCAAGGGTCTGGGCCGCCTTTGTCATGTTCGAGAACTGAGGCTCGCGATAAGTGCTTCAAGCCGATAGTGCGAACGCAAATGGTTCGGCTTGATCGTTTCGGCGAATGAGGCTCGACAGAAATGATCCCTTCGCTTGCAGGAACGCGTGCAGGCGCTGCGGATAGTCCGCGGCCACCGCGTGCCTGATCGACGGACGATTACGCAACGCCTGCCGCCAGGCCTGGACATGCGGCTTGCCATCCAGGATGCCGAAATCGCCGATCTTGTCGAAGGTGTCGAGATATCTGAAGACAGGGCCGTAGACCGCGTCGACCAGCGAGAAGCGGTCGCCGGCGAACCATGGTCCGCTCCGGTCGGCATCTTCCGCCAGTTCAACCTCGATGCGGCCAAACATAGCCGCCAGCGCGCCGGACTCGGCAAGGAAGCCGGCCTCGGTCGGCGCTGAATAGAACCGGCCGATGGCGTTGAGGATGGCGGAGCCGTATTCGATCCAGGCGCGGTGCCGTGCGCGGGCATAGGGGTCGGCAGGATGGAGGGGGCTCACCTGCGTCTCCTCGAGGAATTCGAGGATGACCGCGGATTCGAAGATTGTCGTTTCATCGCCATTTCGCTGGACGCGCAGCAACGGCACCTTGCCGAGCGGCGAGATCGCCTTGAACCACACAGGCTTGTCGGCGAGGTCGATGTCGACACGCTCGAACAGCACGCCTTTCTCGGTCAGCGAGATCGCGGCGCGTTGGACATAGGGGCAGAGAGGGTGGCTGACGAGGATGAGTTTGTCGGTCATCTCACTCTCCCCAGACATAGTTCAACGCGTCATTCTCGACGCGCGTCGACAGGAACATCAGGCGGGAATTCTTGGGCGCGGGACCGTCGAGGCGATCGCCTGACGCC
Source organism: Mesorhizobium sp. CNPSo 4671 (assembly GCF_057784245.1). Taxonomy (NCBI): domain Bacteria; kingdom Pseudomonadati; phylum Pseudomonadota; class Alphaproteobacteria; order Hyphomicrobiales; family Phyllobacteriaceae; genus Mesorhizobium; species Mesorhizobium sp. CNPSo 4671. Next base: position 438,701 of record NZ_JBWLUW010000003.1, read on the forward strand.
ATGTCGAAGGCGGCGCCGTGCCATTGGCAGACCAGTCTGCCATCCTTGCAGTCGAGTGGTCCGCCGAAATGCAGGCAGACATTGGCTGCGGCGCGGATGCGTTCGCCGCTGCGCCAGACATGGACCTCCCGGCCGAAGAACGGCGCGATCAGGCTGCCCGCCTGCGGGATATCGGCAACCTTGCAGATTTCGTGTTTCACGGATTTGCCTTTCAGAAGTTAATGCAATTGCATCTATATAGATGCATTTGCATTTATCGTCAAGCTTGATGCATCTGCATCTATCGCCTAGGGTGAGTCATGACAGAGAAAGCAACGCCTTCGCCGGAAGCCATCAAGGCCTGGGCTCGCCTGATGCGCGTGTCGCGCCAGCTGGTGGAGAGCGCCGAAGACGCGCTGAATGAGGGCGGCCTGCCGCCGCTTGCCTGGTACGATGTGCTGCACGAGCTCGCCGAGGCGGGCGAGGGCGGCTTGCGGCCGTTCCAATTGATCGAGCGGACCCTGTTTGCGCAGTACAACATTTCGCGGCTGCTGGCCCGGCTCGAAGCCGACGGGTTGGTGGAGAAGCTGCCGGTGGCGGAAGACGGCCGCGGCCAAACCATTCGTATCACCGCCAAAGGGCGTGAGACGCGTCGCCGGATGTGGGCCGTCTATGGACAGTCGATCGCCGAACTGGTTGGCGCCCGGCTCTCGCCGGACGAGTTGGACACGGTGTCGGCGCTGCTTGGCCGGATGCGCCATCCGCCCGCCGCCGATTGAGGCTGGCTAGCACTGTCTGGCTGTTGCGCGCCGTCGCTGTTTGCAGGCGAATATTTCTACTTTTCCCTCTTGCGTCGATCGTTGGATTGCGCAATATGCCGAACCGTAACGTACGGTACGGCTGTTGAGTGGTCCGCAGCCTCGACCTTCGAACGGGAACAGAGCGTGTTGCTGGCAAACGCCGACATCGACAACAGCCAAGCGCTGACGGAGCGGCAGAAGGCCGTCCTGGATGCGGCGCTGCGGCTGCTGGTCGAGGAGGGCGATCAGCTGACCATGACCGCCGTGGCGCGGCGGGCGAGCTGCTCCAAGGAAACACTCTACAAATGGTTCGGCGACCGCGACGGGCTGTTGACGGCAACCGTGCAGTGGCAGGCGTCCAAGGTGCGTGTGGCGCCCGTCGACGGCAAGGGGCTCGACCTCGCCTCGCTGACGGCAAGCCTGGAGCGCTTTGCGTCCGACTGGCTGAAGGTGATCTCCAGCGATACCTCGATCGCGCTCAACCGGGTGGCGGTCGGGCATGCCGGATCGGGCAAGGATGATCTCGGTGCCGTCGTGCTGGAGAATGGCCGCTTCGCGCTGGCCAAGCGGCTGAAGCCGGTGCTCGAGGCCGGGCGCCACGCCGGGCTTCTGGAATTTGCGGATGCCGAGACGGCGTTCCGTACATTTTTCGGGCTGGTTGCCCGCGACGTGCAGATCCGTCTGCTGCTCGGCGACCGGCTGGAATTGACTGAGGCGACGATCGGCGGCGATGCCGTCCGGGCGACGCAGCAGTTTCTCGCTCTTTTCGGAGCAAAAACCGGGCCGCAGGGCCTCTGATCTTAGAAACGGGAAGGAAGTAAAATGCGCGTCTATTACGATCGTGATGCCGATCTGAACCTGATCAAGGGCAAGAAGGTCGCTATCATCGGCTATGGCAGCCAGGGCCGGGCGCATGCGCTCAACCTCAAGGATTCCGGCGCCAAGGAGATCGCCATCGGCCTCAAGGCCGGCTCGGCGACCGCCAAGAAGGTCGAGGCCGACGGGCTCAAGGTGATGAGCGTGGCCGACGCGGCCAAATGGGCCGACCTGATGATGATGGCGACGCCGGACGAGCTGCAGGCCGACATCTACAGATCAGAGATCGCGCCGAACATCCGCGACGGTGCGGCGATCGCCTTCGCGCACGGCCTCAACGTGCATTTCGGCCTGATCGAGCCGAAGTCGACCGTCGACGTGGTCATGATCGCGCCGAAGGGCCCGGGCCACACGGTGCGCGGCGAATACCAGAAGGGCGGCGGCGTTCCGTGCCTGGTTGCCGTCAACCAGGATGCCTCGGGCAATGCGCTCGACCTGGCGCTCTCCTACGCCTGCGGCGTCGGCGGCGGCCGTTCGGGCATCATCGAGACCAATTTCCGCGAGGAATGCGAGACCGATCTGTTCGGCGAGCAGGTCGTGCTCTGCGGCGGCCTGGTCGAACTGATCCGCGCCGGTTTCGAGACGCTGGTGGAAGCCGGCTACGCGCCGGAAATGGCCTATTTCGAGTGCCTGCACGAGGTCAAGCTGATCGTCGACCTGATCTATGAAGGCGGCATCGCCAACATGAACTACTCGATCTCGAACACCGCCGAATGGGGCGAGTATGTCTCGGGTCCGCGCATCATCACCGCCGAGACCAAGGCCGAGATGAAGCGCGTGCTGAAGGACATCCAGACCGGCAAGTTCACGTCGGAATGGATGCAGGAATACCGCGCCGGCCTGTCGCGCTTCAAGGGCATCCGCCGCATGAACGACAGCCACCAGATCGAGGAAGTCGGCGCGAAGTTGCGCGCGATGATGCCGTGGATCTCGAAGAACAAGCTGGTCGACAAGGCCAAGAACTGAGCGAGTCAGCTCTATCAAAAACAGAAACGGCGCCATATGGCATGGCGCCGTTTTTTTCCGGATCATCCCAAGCTGAACTCAGCTATAGGGTGACCAGCATTGCTGCCGCGGACCGCCATAGGGCTGGAACGTGTTGTCCCAGGCGCGATACGACCGGTAGCGGTTGTAGCACCACTGCATATGGGCGTTGGAAAGCCGCCCGGCGCGATAGTAGCGGCGCGGCGGAGGCGCATAGTAGTCGTAGTTATTGTAGTTGTTGTACATGCTGCCGAGCCCAAGCCCCAGGCCAAGGCCCAGGATTGCGGCTGCGCCATCATCATAGCCGCCGTGATAATGGCGGCGGCCATGGCGCCAGCGCCAGTCGTTTCCGCCGTTCCAGTTGCCACGGTCCCAATTGCCGCGGTTCCAGTTGCGACGCCCGTCATGGCGGCGCCATCTCCAGTCGTTGTTCCAGTTGTTGTTGAACTCCCGGTTGTTGCCCGCCCAGTCGTCGCGGACCGGGGTGGCGGTCCGCGCGGCGGTGCTGATCGGAATCGACAGGTCCGGCTGCAGGATCGGTCCGGCGGCGGACGGTGCCGTGATGCCGGAGACAATGCCGAGCGCAATCAGCCCGGACTTGATGGTGGAAGAAAAGAGCGAATTCATTGCACTCTCCAAGAGATACAGGCCCCACGCCTACCCTGGGAATGGGCCTACTGTGGATCTTTGCGTCTGAACGGCGGATGAACGGAAAGGTTCCGTCAACCATGGCGCGAATGCCTCCAGGACCAGTCGATCTTGGCTTGTGGTCCTGCGATCTTGTTTTCTCCGGCACTTGCAGGCAAAGGTCGGGGCATGTCGCTGCGCCTTGCCACCTTCAATGTCGAGAACCTGATGAACAGGTTCGATTTTTCCGGCTATCGCAACCAGCTCAACGAGGACCGGACGCTGGCGCTCTTCGATATCCAGAGCGAAGCCGAATACAAGATGCTGGAGCAGGCCCGCGCCATCGCCCAATCCGACGACACGCGCCAGCTGACGGCGCTGGCGATCGCCGCCACCCGGGCCGACATCATCTGCATGCAGGAGGTCGACAATATCGAGGCGCTGAAGGCCTTCGAATATGGCTATCTGTTCAAGATGGTGGGGCAGGGCTACCGCCAGAAATACACCACCTCCGGCAATGATTCGCGCGGTATCGATGTCGCGGTGATGATGCGCAACGAGACCGCGCAGGGCCAGCCGATCGAATTCGTGCGCATGACCAGCCACGCCTACGTCACCTACGAGCAGTTCGGGCTGCACACGCCGGAACTGGCGGCGCTCGGCAACCAGGCCAATGAACGTATTTTCCGGCGCGACTGCCTGGAAGTCGACATCACTGTCGGCGGCGTGCCGCTGACGCTTTATCTCGTGCATTTCAAGTCGATGGGCCCGCCACGCAACGGGCTCGATGGGCGCGAGGCGACGATGCCGGTGCGCATAGCGGAGGCGCTAGCGGTACGCCGGATCATCGAGGAGCGTTTCGGTGCGGATCATGCCGCCGACAAGCGCTGGGCGATCTGCGGCGACATGAACGATTATCGCCAACGCGTGAAGATCGCCGGCGACGACGTCGACGGCTATCGTTTCGAGGTGGTCGACGAGAACCAGTCCTGCATCAACGTGCTGACGGCTGGCGGCTTCTGCGAGAACGTTGTCGAGCGGCGCCCGGAAATGAACCGCTGGACCTTCTATCACACACGCGGGCCTGAAGAGCGGCATCTCTGCCAACTCGACTATATCCTGCTGTCCAAAGGACTGGCAGCGAGGAATGCTACTGCCGTTCCAGACATCATCCGCCAAGGCCAGCCTTGGCGCACGATCTTTCCAGCGGGCCAGGAAGTCGAACGTTTTCCGCGCGCCGGCTGGGACCGGCCGAAAGCGTCGGACCATTGCCCGGTGGTGATCACGCTGGACATGGTTCGATAGGCAAGATTGGGGCTCGATAAGCAGGATTGGGACTTGATACAGATGAGCTTCGACCTGCCGCGCAATGTCATCCTGCCTGTCGATGCCGTCGACGTCCGGCTCGAACCCGGCCCGCATCCCTTTGCCAGGGACAATGCAGAGGCGATCGCCGAGAACTGGCAGCGCGAGATTGCGGCCAATCCGGCACTGTTTGACGGCACGGTGGTGCTGCTGTCGCAACTCGCCTGGCGCGACAACCGCCTGATTGGCCGCTGTCATGCGGTCAACTACTCCACCTTCATGCTGTGGCGGAAGCGGCGCGAGAATTCCGGGGCCGAGCACGCCTATGCTCATGCCATGCTGGTAGCGGGCGACAATGCGCTGGTGGCGATCCGCATGGGACCGCGAACGGTCAATGCCGGCCGCGTCTATTTCGCCGCGGGCTCCTTTGAGCCCGTCGATTTCCGCGACGGTCTGGTCGATGTCGATTTCAACATGATCCGCGAGGTGCGCGAAGAGACTGGCCTCGACCTGTCGGATGCCCAACGGGGCGAACGCTACCACGCCTTGTCGACGAACAGCGGTACGGTGATCTTCCGCCGCTATCATGAGCCCGCGCCGGCCGATGAGATCGCGCGGCGAATCTCAACCTTCGTCGCCAGCGAAACCGATCCGGAAATCGAAGGGCCGGTGATCATTCGCCATGCCGCCGACCTGCCGATGGGACTGTCGCCGCACATGAAGCCGCTGGTCGAATGGCATTTCGCCGGCGAGGGTTAGCGCAGCTTGTCCTGCGGCGCCTTGCGATCATTGCGGGCAGCGACGAATAACAAGATGAAGCCAATACCAACCAACCCACCCATGGCCATTCCCATGGTCTGGCCAACGACCGCCTGAAAATCTGACGTGACGCGATCGGGATTGGCCATGCCGTAACGGGCGAGATACCACCAGATGCCTGCAAGGGCGGCCTCGATGATCACGAACACGATCAATAGGCGGGCTTTGCGACTCATCTCACTGTCCTTGCTTCAGCCTCGACGGATAGGATTCTTCATCGCGCATATCTGGAGACTGGTCGAGTGGCATTCTGCAAGTGGCTCTTCCTGAATTTGGCTGGCTCCGAATTGATGTGCGAACGAGGCCCCGCCGGGATGAATTCCGCAAGGAGTGGAAACAGAAATGGAAGTCAAACCGGGGCTGGCGCGAGCGGCACTCATGCTCTCCACCGGTATGGCCATATCCGGCACGGCCGGTCTCTTTTCCATCGAGTCCGGCCAACCAACGCTCAACGTCATCTTTTTTCGTTGTGTCTTCGGTGCGATAGCCCTCATCGGATGGACCTGCCTGCGGGAGGGATGGAAGAGCCTCTTCATCACGCAGAGGGCGCTATGGCCGCTCGTGGTGGTCAGCGGCATTTGCCTCGTGCTGAACTGGGTGGCCCTGTTCCAGGCCTTCAACCTGACGTCGATCGGGTTTGCGACGATCATCTATCACCTGCAGCCGTTCTGGATCGTGCTGGCAGGCGCGTTGCTGCTCAAGGAGGGACTGTCGCGGGACAAACTGGGGTGGATCTGCGTCGCCTTTCTGGGCCTCGTCCTGACGATCATCCCGAAACTCGGCGTCATGCGGGCGGATCACGATTGGCTGATGGGCGTCGGCCTGGCGCTGGTCGCGTCACTGTTTTATGCCGCCACCACCTTGACCACGCGAGCCGTCAAATCGGTGAAGCCGAGCGTTCTCAGCGCCATTCATTGCCTGATCGGCATCGTCGTTTTCGCGCCCTTCGTTGATCTGGCCGCACTCCAGGGCGGCGGCGACGGCATGTGGGGCTGGCTTCTCGGCCTTGGCGTCATCCACACCGGCGTCGTGTATATCTTGCTCTATTCCTCCTATCCCAAGCTGCCGATCACGATCATCGCGGCTGGGTCGTTCCTCAATCCGGTTGCCGCCTTGCTCTCGGACTTTTTCGTATTCGGCCGCTCGATAAGCGCCATGCAGGGCGCCGGACTGATCCTGATCCTGCTGGCGGGGCTTGCCGTGAACCTTGGCTGGCCGTTCGGTTTTGGCCCGGCACGCAGAGTTGTGCCGTCGCAAGAAACCTGACGGTCGATCCCACCGCGAGTCTATTCGTGCCGTAGTGCGTCGATCGGATCGAGCCTGGCGCCGCGCAGGGCCGGGAAGAAGCCGAATACCATGCCGATCAGCGCCGAAAAGCCGACTGCAAGCAGGATGACGGCCGGGCTTGGCGCGAAGGGTATGGTCAGGGTGGCCGAGGCTAGGCCGGCCAACGCCAGGCCGATCAGGATGCCGATGATGCCACCGAGCAGCGACAGCACCGTCGCCTCGACCAGGAACTGGATGAGGATGTGTTTTTCGTGGGCGCCGATGGCCAGCCTGATGCCGATCTCGCGGGTGCGCTCGGTGACCGAGACCAGCATGATGTTCATGATGCCGATGCCGCCGACCAAAAGGCTGACGCCGGCGACCGCGCCGAGCATGCCGGTCATGGTGGTGGTGGCGCTGGCCATGGCGTCGGCGATCTGGGTCATGTCACGGATGGCGAAATCGCTCTCGCGGTCGGGCGTGATGCGGCGCGCATCGCGCAAAATATCCTCGACGCGCGGCTGCAACTCGCTGGTCGGCGTGCTGTCGTCGGCGGCGATATAGATGTTGTCGATGTCGCGGTTGCCGGCGATGCGGCGCTGATAGGCGTGCAGCGGCATCAAGACGACATTGTCCTGGTCCTGGCCGAAGCCGGTATAGCCCTTGGGCTCGAGCAGGCCGATGATCTTGCAGGAGGTGCGGTTGACGCGGATGATCTCGCCTTCGGGATCGCCGGCGCCGAAGAATTGCTGGCGCACCGTCTCGCCGATCAGGCAGACGCCAGTGCCCGAGCGGGTCTCGGAATCACTGAATGGCCGGCCGGACACCAGCTTCCAGTCACGCGCATCGAGATAGGCGCTGTCGGTGCCGGTGACACCCGAGGTCAGGCTCTCGGTGCCGAAGATGACGCGGACCTGCTTTTGCGAGGCCGGCGAGATGGCGCGCGCGCCGGTCAAATGCGCGACCAGGGCTTCCAGGTCCTTTTCAGCCAGCGGGCGCACCACCTGGTCGAGCCCGCCCGGGCCGCCGGGACCGGCCGGGCGGCCTGACCGGACGACAAGCAGGTTGCTGCCGAGCTTGGAGATGTCGGCCTTGACCTTTTGCGTGGTGCCGGAGCCGATGGTCAGCATGGCGATGACGGCGGCGACGCCGATGACGATGCCGAGCAGCGTCAGGAACGAGCGCAGCACGTTGCGGCGGATCGAGCGCAGCGAGAGGCGGACGGTTTCCCAGATCATGCCAGCTCCACCTTCATGGTGTCCGAGGCGACGTGGCCGTCGAGGAAGCGGATGGTGCGCTCGGCATAGTCGGCGACGTCGGCCTCGTGCGTGACCATGGTGACGGTCAGGCCGAGTTCCTTGTTGAGCTTGGTCAGCAGTTCCATGATCTCATGCGTGCGTGCGGTGTCGAGATTGCCGGTCGGCTCGTCGGCGACGAGCAGCGTCGGCCTAGTGACGATGGCGCGCGCGATCGCCACGCGCTGCTGCTGGCCGCCGGAAAGTTCGGCCGGCGTGTGGTGCTCGCGGCCGACAAGGCCGACCTGGGCCAGCGCCTGCATGGCAAGGTCGCGGCGCTCGCGGCTGGCCGCGCCGCGATAGATCAGTGGCAGTTCAACGTTCTCCGCGGCTGTGGTGCGCGCCAGCAGATTGTAGCCTTGGAAAACGAAGCCGACATAGAGGTTGCGCAGCATGGCGCGGCGGTTGCGGTCGAGCCGGCCGGCATCGACACCCATGAAGGAGTAGGTTCCAGCCGTCGGCGTGTCGAGGCAGCCGATGATGTTCATTGCCGTCGACTTGCCGGAACCGGACGGACCCATGATGGCGACGAACTCGCCGCGCTTGATGGCAAGGTCGACGCCGGCCAGCGCGTGCACGCGGGCCTCGCCCTGGCCGTAGCTTTTCCAGACCTTGTCAAAGGTGATGAGAGGCGCGCCGGCGGCCACGGAATCAGCTCCGCTGCTGCGAGGCGGTGATGACCTGCGCGCCTTCCTCCAGGCCCGACGTGATCTCGGTCAGTTCGCCATCGGTCGAGCCGATCTTGACGTTGACGGGATGCGGGCGGCCGTTCTCCAGCACATAGAGCGTGCGCGAGCCATCGGTGGGGGCGGTCGCGGCCTGGCGCTGGCGATTGCCGCCCGGACGACCCATACGGCCCGTGAACAGGTCGCTAAAACTCCAGCCCCGTGCGGCCTGCTGCGCCGGACGATAGCGGAAGGCGCTGGCGGGGACGGTGAGCACGCCCTTCGCTTCCCTCGTGACGACAGAAACGGTGGCGGTCATGCCGGGGCGAAGCAACAGCTCGTTGTTGTCGACCTCGAGCCGCGCATTGTAGGTGACGACGCCGTCGGTCGTGACCGAGGCATAGGAGATGTCGCGGATTTCGGCGTCGAAGGGTCGGTCGGGGAAGGCATCGACGGTGAAACGTGCATGCTGGCCTGGCTTGACGGCGCCGATATCGGCTTCGTCGACAGCCGCCACGAGTTCCATGTTCCGCAGATCCGCGGCGATGATGAAAAGCACCGGCGCCTGCAGTGAGGAGGCGACCGTCTGGCCGGGGTCGACCGAACGCGTCAACACGATGCCGTCGATCGGCGCGTAAATCGTGCTCTTGGCAAGGTCGGTCTGCTGCGCCTTGAGGTCGGCCTGGGCGATGGCGAGATTGGCTTGCGCACTGTCGAGCGCCGCCTTGGAGCGGTCGCGGGTCGCGGTTGCCGCCTCGAGCGACTGGTCGGTCGCCATGCCGCGTTTTGTCAAGGCCGCCGCGCGCACCAGCGCGCTCTCGTTCTCGGCAAGCGTCACCGTGGCGTCTTCGACATTGGCAGCGGCGCCCTTGGCGGATGCCTCGGCGCGTTCGATCTGGACCTCGAGTTTCACCGTATCGAGCGTCGCCAGCACGTCGCCCTTCTTGACCTGCTGGTTCTCCTCGGCGGAGACCGAGCGGATGATGCCGGACAGTTCGCTGGAAATATCGACCTGGGTGAGCGGCTGCAGCGTGCCCGTCGCCGACACCTGGACGGTGAGGTCGGCCTTGGCGGCCGGCACGGTGGTGTAATCGATCTTGGCGGGTGAGCCGGCATACCACTGATAGAGGCCAAGACCGGCGGCAAGCACGAGCAGGGTCGGCAACGCATAGAGCCAGCCACGCCGGCGCGACTTGCTCCGCCCGTTCTTATCGAGCCCAAGCGCCGTCTCGATGGCGGAATCCGATTCCGTCTTTGGCAGATTGACAATCTGGTCCACGCTGGACCCCTATGATGCGCAATGTCCCTATCTGTTCACAGATCAGGCTTGATGGTTCAAATATCAAATTAAATTTCGCCCATGTTGGGATTGAGGCAGGAATGCAAACCCGGAATTACTTACTTTACGATGTGTTTACGACCGAGCGACTGGCTGGCAATCCGCTGGCGGTGGTGTTGGATTGCAAAGGTCTGGACACGGCCGCGATGCAGGCCATCGCGCGCGAATTCAACCTGTCCGAATCGGTCTTTGTGCTGCCGCCGGACAATCCTAAGCACAAAAACCGCATCCGCATCTTCACGCCCGACTATGAAATGCCGTTCGCCGGCCATCCGACGGTGGGTTCGGCCATCGCGCTTGCGGAACTCTCCGGCGAGGGCAGCGCCGGCATCTTCGTGCTGGAAGAAAACATCGGCCCGGTGCGATGCGCCGTCAGCACGCATGATGGCGCCACCTTCGCCGAGTTCGATCTCGCCAAATTGCCGGAGCCGCTGGAACTGTCCGCCGACCCGCAGGCGATCGGTGCCGCCCTTGGCCTGGCGCCGCATGAGATCGGCTTCGAGAATCACCACGTCGCGTTCTGGTCGGCGGGCGTGCCCTATGTGACCATTCCGGTCGCCAATCTCGAAGCGGCGGGCCGCATCCGTCTGGACAACCAGGCGTGGTCGGAACTGGCGCCGCGCAAGAGCGAATGGGCCTTCGCCAGCCCCTACATCTATTGCCGCGAGACCGTGAACCACGAAAGCGCCTTCCATGTCCGCATGATCGTGCCCGGCACGCCGTCCTATGAAGACCCGGCGACCGGCTCGGCGGCGGCGGCCTTCGCCGGCGCCATCATGCATTTCGACGGCCCGACGGATGGCATTTCACAGCTGTGGATCGAGCAGGGGCTGGAGATGGGCCGGCCGTCGCGCATCCGTCTCGAACTGACCGTGCAAGGCGGAAAACTGGCCTCGGCGCGCATTGGCGGCCATGCGGTCAAGGTGGCGGAAGGCAAGCTTTTCGTCTGATCGCGGAAAGGGTTTGTCGATTTGTCGGGAAATGATTCCGGCAGGGCTAGACATGACCGATGGTGGCGGCTATATGCCCGCCAACGCCGGTTTTTGCCGGCCGAGTGGGTGCGTAGCTCAGTTGGTAGAGCAGCTGACTCTTAATCAGCGGGTCCACAGTTCAATCCTGTGCGCACCCACCAAATTTCCGCTGATATTTCAACATGCTACAGGCGATATGGGGAGCCAGTTTGGCCCCGCCAAATCTCCAAAAAGGTAAAATCCCCGGTAACAGGCCTGCGAGGGCGGGCAAGACCGCCGTACATGCCGACAACAAGGGCGCGATCCTGCATTGTCCAACGGCAACTCCCAGCGCTGGGCTAGGGCTAAAACCCAATCCCAAGGTCATTCATCCCGCCAGTATGGGTGGGAACAGCTGAATTGGCGCGAGCCAACCAGACGGCGTTTGGTCCCCGATATCGTTGTTTGGACCTGCGGATCATTCGCGGTCATGTCGGGTACGACAATGTAACCCTGATCGACAAGCTGCAGTTTCAGCTCTGCCAGGTGGCGCCTGAATCCGTTTTCGACGTAGCTGCGAGGATACCGCCATCCGTTCCTGCATGCTCGCACGAGGATGTCGGAATACAGTTCAGCGCTGGCAGCTTTCACCGCTTCTTCGGAAATCAGTTTGCCGTTAGTTTGGGTGCCTTCGGACAAGCATGGCCCCGCCGACACCGATAGCACCAGTATTGCGGTCAAGACAGACAACCTTGTCATGGAGGCCCTCCGTGCTCTGAATCGACCAGGGCCTGCCAAGCGACCAGACCCTGCCGACCTGCGGAGGCTAGGATGCTGACCCGTCGGATGGAATCGTGCAAATGCAGTGTTTTCGATGTCGCATCTGTAGTATTTCACTAAGGCAAGGCCATCGGTTCTCAGCCACAGGTCGGCAGCGGATGGGGAGTTCGAAACAATGCTTCGCGCCGTAGGCAATCCACTCGCCGGCTTGTCGGAGCGGGAGTTGGTGGTCGCGGCAAAGTTCGCGGAGGGAATGACCTATCGCGAAATCGGCGAAACGCTCTTCATAGCGCCTACCACCGTTCGGACCCATCTTTCGGCCATTTATCGGAAGCTCGATGTTCGCAGCAAAGTGGCGCTTGCTGCGCTACTTGCCGCTCATCGCCAGCAGGACCTCAGCCAGGCACTACCCGGAAGCCTTTCGACCGACGAGTCGGGTCCACCGGTCCTCGCAGTTCTCCCGTTCGACAATCTAAGCGGAGAAGAACGCTGGACTCGTATCGCTGATGGTTTGTCGGCGGACCTCATAGTTGATCTCGCCCGCTACCGGGACCTTGCGGTGATCGCCCGCCAAACAATGCTTTCCTACAAGGGACGGCGTGTTGACGTGCGAGCCCTCGGACGAGAGTTGAATGCCGACTACGTGATCGAGGGAAGTTTTCAAGTGGACGGGCAGCGGGTGCGCATCCGCGTTCAACTCGTCGACGCCCATACAGGGGTCGATGTTTGGACGGTGCGTTACGATCGTTCCGCGAACAACCTGTTTGCGATGCTGGACAGCGTGACCGAAAACGTCATCAATGTCCTTGCAACTTGCCACGGTCAGCTCGCCAATCTGCGACGCGATGCGGCTCGTCGGAAGCCTCCAGCAAGTTTGCAGGCCTATGACTGCTATCTGCTTGGGCTTGAACAGAAGCACCTTTTCACCCGTGAGTCGAACAAGGAGGCGATACGGCTACTGGCGCGTGCAATCGAACTCGACCCGGGTCTAGCAAGAGCCTGGACCGCGCTGGCACTTGCGCATGCTGTGGATGCTATCAACGGGTTTACCGACAACGTTTCCGGCTCGATCGAGAGCTGGAGCAAATGTGTCAAGCAAGCGCTGGCGCTCGATCCGGCCGATGTTTACGCCCGCATTATGCTTGCCGATCTTCGGGCATTGCAGGGCGATGTCGAAGCTGCTGTCGAAGAACATGACCGAGTGTTGGCGGCTGCTCCAAATGACGCTGACTCGCTTGCCCTTCTTGCGGGTAGCCTTGCTCTTGTTGGTAGCGACCCGAAGCGTGGCTACGAACTGGCCAAGCGAGCGGTCCAGCTAAATCCTTATGTTCCCTGGTATTATGGAATGCTTGCGCGATGCAGCTACGTTCTAGGCCTTTATCGGGAATCGCTGCTCGCGCTACGTCAATCTGCGCCAGATTCGCCCGCCACACTTCTGTTTCTGGCAATGGCTCATGCGATGCTCAATGAAACGCCTCAGGTCGCTAAGATCAATTCGCGACTGAAGGACGAGTTCCCGGACTTCACGCCCGAAGTGTTCATCAGAACCTATCCGGTTACCAATCCTCTCGCCATTGCTGCGATCAGAGAAGGCGCCCGTTGTGCGGGTTTGGCATAGCCTCGAATAATCAAGATGACGTTATTTCGATGTTTCAACAGTGTTGAAATTTCGATGGAGTTTAATTCTCCGACACACCAGCCTCGGCAAAGCTTGCCATCCTTGCATGGCACTCCAGCGCCGAGCGGACGATGTTGACGGCGAGGCAGGCGCCGGAGCCTTCGCCGAGCCGCATGCCGAGATCGAGCAGCGGCGGCAGGCCGAGCGCTTCGAGCAGACCACGGTGGCCCGATTCCGCCGAGACATGGGCCGCGATGGTGTGGGAGAGGCCAGTCGGATGCAGCCTGGCCAGCGGGGCAGCGGCAGCCGTGCAGACGAAGCCGTCGAGCAGCACGGGTATGCCGAGGTGGCGGGCGGCAAGCGTGGCGCCGAAGATGGCGGCGAGTTCGCGGCCGCCGAGTGCGGCCGCAATGCTCAGCGGATCGGCAAGGGCGGCGGCATGGCGCTTGAGGCCTGCTTCGATGGCGACCACCTTGCGCTTGAGACCGGCGTCGTCGACGCCTGTGCCGCGTCCGGTCCATTTTTCCGCGCCACCGCCGAACAGCGCCGCTGAGATGGCGGCCGCCGGCGTGGTGTTGCCGATGCCCATTTCGCCGAAGCAGATCAGGTCGAGGTCCTTTGTCACGGCGTCATAGCCGGCTGAGACGGCAGCGAGGAAGGCCTTCTCGTCCATTGCCGGCACTTGCGTGAAGTCGCCCGTGGGATGATCGAGGTCGAGCGGGATGACGTCGAGCTCGGCGCCGGCGATGCGGGCAAGCTGGTTGATGGCGGCACCGCCGCCAGCGAAGTTCGCCACCATCTGCACGGTGACTTCTGAAGGGAAGGCCGAAACACCTTGCGCGGTGACGCCGTGATTGCCGGCGAAGACGAACACCTTCACCCGGTCGAGCCTGGGCATGTCCCGGCCTTGCCAGCGCGCCAGCCAGGCGGCGATGGTTTCCAACCGGCCGAGGCTGCCTTGCGGCTTGGTCAGCGTGTCCTGGCGGCTGGCAACCGCCTTTGCGGCGGTATCACTGCCGGCGGGCAGATCGAGGCAGGCGGCACGCAATTCATCGAGGGATTTGAAGGGCATGGGGGCAAGGTCTCCAAAAGGGAATCAGGTCAAGGGGAATCAGGAAAGCGCGACGGAAGCGACGAGAAGCACCGCGATTTCGCTGACCTGCTGCAAGGCGCCGATCGTGTCGCCGGTCTGGCCACCGATCTGGTTGAGGCAAAGGGCATGGAAAGCGGCAAAGAACAGGCCGAGCAGGATCAGCGCGGCGACGGCGCCGCCGACCCCGAGCAGGAGAAGCGGGATCGCGCCAAGCACGGCGCCGGCAATCGCGGTTTCAAGCGAGACGGTGCCGGCGCCGGCCGAGAGGCCGTCGGAGCGCGCCGGGGGCAGGAGGTGCATGAAGGCGCCCAGCACGCCGCGCGAGGCCGAATGCGCGGCAACAAGGGCAAAGAGCGCCTGCGTGGGATCCACGAGCTCGGAAAGCACGTTCCAGCGGATCAGCAGCGACAGGGCCAGCGCCATGGCGCCATAGGCGCCGATGCGGCTGTCGCGCATGATGTCGAGTTTGCGGCCGCGCGACTTGCCGCCGCCAAAGCCGTCGGCGACATCGGACAGTCCATCCTCGTGCAGGCAGCCGGTGGTGATCACGGTTGCAACAAGGGCAAGTGCTGCCGCCGGCCCCATGGCGAGGCCGAATCGCTCCGCCGTGGCAAAGACGATGGCGCCGATCAGCCCGACGACGAGGCCGGCGATCGGTGCGGCCCAGATCGCGGCGGCGAGGCTGCGACCGCGAAAGTCGAAATCGGGCAAGGGCAGGCGGGTGAAGAAGACCAGGCAAAGCGCGACGTCGTCGAGGATTTGCCTGGGTGATAGGGTCAAATTCGGGAGCTTCATGCGCTGGCCCTCGCTATCGCATGGAAGAAGGTGCCGCTGACAGGACCGCGTCGGTAGCCGGAGGCGCCGATCGGATTGCCCTGGCCGTCGGCGAGGTCGGCCAGCGGTTCGTCATTACCGGTGGCCGTCATCTGCGCATAGTGGAATTCATGGCCGCGGATCAGCGCGCCTTGCGAGCCCAACGGGCAATCGGCGCGCAGCCGCGCCTCGCGATAGCCGAGGTTCATTTTTCTCCTGGCGAAACTGGTGGCATGGCCGAGCAGGCCGAGCATGCGATGCGTTTCGCCGGCGGCATCCTCCAGCGCTTGACCAAGCACCATGAAGCCGCCGCACTCGCCGTGGACGGGTTTTGTCGCGGCGAAACGCGCCATGCCGGCATGGAAATTCGTGGCAGCGGCAAGCTTCCCGGCATGAAGCTCGGGATAGCCGCCGGGCAGCCAGCAGACATCGCAGCTGTCGCTAGGTGCCTCATCGGCAAGCGGCGAGAATGGAACGATCTCCGCGCCGGCCTTGCGCCAGCAGGCGGCGACATGCGGGTAAAGGAAGGTGAAGGCGGCGTCCTCGGCCAGCGCGATGCGTTGGCCGGGCGGTTGCAGCGCATCGCCAAAGCCGCCGGCTGCCGGGGCGAGGGGCGTTGCCAGCCTCATCACGGCATCGAGGTCGAGCGATTTCTCCGCCATGTCCGCCAGCCGGTCGAGATGGGCCATCAGATCATCATATTCGCCGGCCTGGACCAAGCCGAGATGCCGCTCGGGCAGACTGAGCGTGGGATCGCGTAAGATGGCGCCGACGACGGGCAGGCCGATGGCCTCGATGGCGTCGCCGGACAGGCGGCGATGACGCTCGCTGCCCAGCCGGTTGAGCACGACGCCGGCCATGCGCACATCCGGGTCGTAGGTGGCAAATCCCTTGGCGACGGCCGCCGCCGTGGTCGACTGGCCGGACACGTCGAGTACCAGCAGCACCGGCAGGCCGTAGAGCCGCGCGAGGTCGGCCGCCGAACCGGTGCGCCCCGGCGCGGCCGGAATGCCGTCGAACAGGCCCATCGCGCTTTCGAGGATGACGAAATCGGTGTCGTCGGCCTGTTGCGCGGCGAGCGCGTTGAGCAGCGAGGGTGGCATCGCCCAGCTGTCGAGGTTGACGCCGGAAAGCCCGGTGGCGGCGGTGTGGAAACCGGGGTCGATATAGTCGGGGCCGGACTTGGCGCCGCGCACTTTCAGGCCGCGCCGGGTGAGCGCGCGCAAGATGCCGATGGTGACGCTGGTCTTGCCCGAACCGGAGCGCGGCGCGCCGATGATGATGGCGCGGGCGGTCATGCTTGCTCCATTAATGCCGCGCGCATGGCGACGATGCCGCCGACGACGATCAGCGCCGGCGAGGTCAGCCCGGCGGCGGCCGCTTCCTCGGCGATGGTGGCGAGCGTGGCGACGACGGTCCGCTCCTGCGGCGTGGTGGCGGCGACGATCACCGCCGCCGGTATCGACGGCGCCAGCCCGCCATCGAGCAGCGCTGCCGCGATCAGCGGCAGGTTCGCCATGCCCATATAGACCACGACGGGCTGGCCGGTGCGGGCGATTGCGGCCCAGTCGATGTCGTCGTCGGTGCCGGCGGCATGGCCGGTTGCCAGGATCACCGCCTTGTTGATGCCGCGCATGGTGGCCGGGATGCCGGTGGCGGCGAGCGCACTGAGCCCCGATGTCAGGCCTGGCAGCACGCGGAACGGGATGTTTTCGCGTGCCAGCGCCAGCGCCTCTTCGCCACCGCGGCCGAAAATATAGGGATCGCCGCCTTTCAGCCTGACGACACGACGGCCCTCACGCGCCAGCCGGACCAGCAGAGCGGTGATGTCGTCCTGCTTCATCGACGGTTTTCCGCCGCGCTTGCCGGCGAAGAAAAGCTCGGCGCTTGCAGCAACCGCCACGACATCCGGTGAAACCAGCGCATCATAGACCAGCGCGTCCGCCTCCGCCAACGCCGCCAGCACTTCCAGCGTCAGGCAGCCGGGGTCGCCGGGGCCGGCGCCGGCCAGCCAGACATGGCCCGGCTCCAGCGGGCGCGGCTTGAAATTCAGCCGCGCGAGCGCCTGTTCGAGCGTGGCGTTTTCGCCCTTGGTTTTGGTGCTGCCGCTCACAATCCGTCCCGTCCGCGAAAACGCCGCTGATAGTGGGCGTCGTACAATGAACTTTCGCCAAAACCTTCCGCCGCCAGCGAGCGGCCGACGAAGATGATCGCGGTGCGCTCCATCGGATCGGCGGCAAGCTTCGCCTCGATCGTTTCCAGCGTACCGGTCAGCACCCGCTCGTCCGGCCAGGAGGCGCGGAAGACGATCGCCACCGGGCAATCGCCGCCATAATGCGGCGTCAGCTCAGTGACGACGCGATCGATGGCGTGGATGGCAAGATGAATGGCGAGCGTGGCGCCGGTGCGGCCGAAGCCGGCCAGCGTTTCGCCGGGCGGCATTTTTGACGCGCGGCCGGAGACGCGGGTCAGCACCAGGCTCTGCGCGACTTCGGGAATGGTCAGCTCGCGCCGCAGCGCTGCGGCGGCAGCAGCGAAGGAGGGCACGCCCGGCGTCAGCGTGTAGGGGATGCCGTGCTTGTCCAGCCGGCGAATCTGCTCGGCCACCGCGCTCCACACCGACAGGTCGCCGGAATGCAGGCGGGCCACATCGTGGCCTGCCTTGTGGGCCTCGACATAGGCAGCCTCGATCTCGTCGAGCGACATCGGCGCGGTGTCGATCAGTTTCGTGCCTGGCGCGCAATACTGCAGCAATTCGGGGGCGACGATCGAGCCGGCATGCAGGCAGACCGGACAGCTTGCCAGGAGTTTTGCGCCGCGCAGCGTGATGAGGTCGGCGGCACCCGGACCGGCGCCGATGAAATGGACGGTCATGGCGCGTCTCCGCTGATGGCGATGGCGCAGGTGACCGGGCCAAGCACGGTGCGAGGGCCCAGCAGTTTTGCCCCGGCGCCAGCGACCGCAAGGGCTGACGCTTCGGAAACCGACGGCGTGCCGGCCAGTTCCTGCGAGAGGCTGGAGCTGCTGAGCGTCGCTGGCGAGGCGGCCTGAAGTGCTGCGTCATCGACGATGATGACCGGAAGGTTCAGTGCGCGGCCTGCGGCGGCGATTGCGTCTTCGTCCTTCTTGAGCGCGGCTGTTGCCAGCGCCGAAAGCGCAGTCATCGCCAGCCCGTGCGCTTCGAGAGCGGTTTCAATCGCGGCAAGCACGTCTTCAACGCTCACGCCTTTTCGGCTGCCGATGCCCGCGACCATCATGGCTTCACCCAGCTCCATTGGGTGACCGGCAGGGCCGGCCGCCAGGCCTGCATCGAGCCGACCGGCGAGGCGCGCGAAATGTTGATCCGGGTAAGATCGCCGCCCAGTTTCAGGTGCTGCGCGAGAAGCAGGGCCTCCATCTCCAGCGTCACAGCATTGGCGACGAGCCGGCCGCCGGGGCGCAGCGCCTTGATGGCGGCGTTCAAAACGCCGGTGTCACTGCCGCCACCGCCGATGAAGATCGCATCCGGCGTGTCCAGCCTGGCCAGCGCCTTGGGTGCGCTGCCTTCGACCACGACGAGGCCGGGAACGCCACAGGCGGCGGCATTGCGGTGGATACGGGCGGCGCGGCTCGGGTCGGCCTCGATGGCAATGGCGCGCATCTGGGGGTGGGCGAGCATCCATTCGATGCCGATGGAGCCGGAGCCGGCGCCGATATCCCACAGCAATTCGCCGCGCCTCGGCGCCAGCGACGACAGGGTGATAGCGCGGATTTCGCGTTTGGTGATCTGGCCGTCATGGTCGAACAGATGATCGGGCAGGCCAACCGTGAGCGGCAGGATGCGGGCCTGCTGATTCGAATCAATTTCGATGGCCAGCACGTTGAGCGGATTGATGTTTTCGAGGTCGAAGGCATCGGCGCGGGCGGTCCGCTGGCGCTCTTTTGGGCCGCCCAACGCTTCCAGAACCGTCAGCCGCGATGCGCCGAAATCGAGTTCGGTGAGCAGGCGGGCAATCGCTGCCGGCGCTTCGGCATCCGACGTCAGCGCCAGGATGCGTGCATTGGGCTGCAGCAGCGGCCGGATCAGGTCGAGCGGACGGCCATGCAGCGAGACAGTCTCAATATCCTGCAACGCCCAGCCCAGTCGAGCGGCTGCCAGCGAAACGGCCGACGGCGCCGGGATGACATGCATCTCCTGCGGCTCGACCTTGCGGGCGAGGGTCGCGCCGACGCCGTGGAAGAAGGGATCGCCGGAGGCGAGCACGCAGACGTTTCGGCCGGCAAGGGCCAGCACATCAGCCATCCCTGCATCGAAAGGCACCGGCCAGGGACGTGGCTCGCCCTTGGCGAAGGACGCGACCAGCGCCAGGTGCCGCTTGCCGCCGAAGATGATCTCGGCCTTGGCAATCCGCTGCTTGGCCTCGTCGCCGAGACCCGCTAAACCGTCCTCGCCGATGCCGATCACCGTCAGCCATTTCGACGTATAGCCGGCTCCGCGCGGATTTTCAGCAGGCATGATGACCCACCGTATTCTGATCCTCGGCGGCACCACGGAAGCCCGGCAACTGGCCGGAAAGCTGGCGGTACGCGCTTCGGTCACGCTGTCGCTGGCTGGTCGCACCGAAAGCCCCGTGGCGCAAGGCGTGCCCGTGCGAACCGGAGGGTTTGGTGGTGCCGATGGTTTGGCCGCCTACCTCAGGGAGACAAGCACCGATCTGTTGATCGACGCCACGCATCCCTATGCGGCGCGAATCTCCGCCAATGCCGCGCAAGCGGCGCAAGCGACCGGCGTGCCGATCTTCGCTCTGCGCCGTCCGGGCTGGGAGCCCATCGAAGGCGACCGCTGGACTGAGATCGATAGCGTCACCGATGCCGTGCAGGCACTTGGACCGGCACCGCGCCGTGTCTTCCTGGCGCTTGGCCGACAGGAGGTCGCGGCCTTCGAAGCCGCCCCCCAGCACCATTACCTCATCCGCAGCGTCGATCCGGTCGAGCCGAAGCTCGCCGTGCCCGGCGCTGACTACCTGCTGGCGCGCGGTCCGTTCCGCGAAGCTGACGAGCGTGCGCTGCTGGAAAGACACAGCATCGATGTTGTCGTGTCCAAGAACAGCGGCGGCGCTGCCACTTACGGCAAGATTGCCGCCGCGCGAGCGCTTGGCATCGAGGTGATCATGGTCCGCAGACCTGATCTGCCGGAGGTGCCTTCGGCTGAAACCGTCGATGAACTCACCGCGATTGTTGACCAATTTGGGGTCGATCATTTTGTCGAACCCGCAGCCGAACGTGGCGTGTAGACCAGCGCTGGCCTGTCACCGCGCTTGATGATGCGGGTTTCCGGTGAGCCGATGATGATGCAGGTCGCCATATCGGCCTTCTGCGCGTCGACATCGGCCAGCAGATAGACCTCGATGCGCTCGTCCGGCCGGCCGGCGGCGCGGCCGAAAATGACAGGCGTGGTGCCGGGCAGGATCGCGGTCAGGCACTCGAAGGCGCGGCCAAGCTGCCAGGGGCGCGCCTTGCTTATCGGATTGTAGAGCGCGATGACGAAGCCGGCGCCGGCGGCCGCCAGGAGGCGCAGCTCGATCAGATCCCAGGGCTTCAGATTGTCGGACAGCGAGATGGCGCAGAAATCATGGCCGAGCGGGGCGCCGATACGAGCGGCAACGGCGAGCATTGCGGTGATGCCAGGCACGACCGCCACGTCGACAGCGCGCCATTCGGCCGGCCCGGCCTCGATCGCCTCGCAGACGGCGGCGGCCATGGCGAACACGCCGGGATCGCCACCCGAAACCACGGCGACGTCATGGCCCTCGGCGGCCTTGATCAAGGCATCCTTGGAGCGGGCGAGTTCCTCGCGATTGTCGGAGGCAACGCGGGTCTGGTCCGGGCGCAGGTCCAGCCGGTCGAGATAGGGCTTGTAGCCATAGAAGAATTTTGCCTCGGCCACGGCGCGGCGGGCTTCAGGGGTGACCTGATCGGCATTGCCAGGCCCAAGGCCGATGACGGTGAGACGGCCGCTCATGCCTGCGCTCCCATGGCACCGGGCCGGCCGGACCAGCCGGCGACCAATATGATGGCGAAGTAGGGCGCCTTGTCGTCCTGTTTCTCGGCGAGCTTCATCGAAACGCTGCCGGCCATGGTGCCGCGCTCGACATAGACGGCGCGCGTCAGCTTGCCGGTGGCTTCCAGTGCCCGCCTGATCTTGGGCAGGTTGCGGCCGACCTTCATGATGACGGCGGCATCGGTGTCGGCCAGCCGGCGCGTCAGCTCGAACTCGCTCATCGTGCCGGGCAGCACGGTCAGCACGTCGTCGCCCTGGACGATCGGTACCCCGGTCTGCGACCAGCAGCCGGACATGGCGGTGACGCCGGGAATGACTTCGGTCGGGAAACGATGGGCAAGCCGCACATGCAGATGCATGTAGGAGCCGTAGAACAGCGGATCGCCTTCGGACAGGACGGCAACCATTCGGCCGGCTTCAAGGTGTTCGGCGACCTTCTCGGCCGACTCCTCATAGAACCCGGTGATCTGCGAGCGGTAGTCGTCGTGATCCTTGTCGATCTCGGTGGTGACGGGATAGAGCAGCGGCAGTTCCAGCATGTCAGGCCGGAAGCGCGCCTCAACGATGGCCCGCGCATTGCTGTTGTTGCCGCGCTTGGCGAAATAGGCGACGACATCGGCCTCGGCCAAGGCGCGCGCGGCCTTCAGCGTCAACAGTTCGGGATCGCCGGGACCGGTGCCGACGCCGACGAGCCGGCCTTTGGGGAGCGCGTTCACAGGCCCGGCCTCGCCAGCGAATTGAGCGCGGCTGCGGTCATGGCGCTGCCGCCAAGCCTGCCGCGCACGATGGCATAGGGCACGCCATAGGAATTCTCGGCCAGCGCATCCTTGGATTCGGCCGCGCCGACGAAGCCGACCGGCATGCCGATGATGGCCGCCGGCTTCGGCGCGCCGTCGCGCAGCTTCTCCAGGAGATAGAACAGTGCCGTCGGCGCATTGCCGATGGCGACGACCGAACCGGCCATGCGCTCGCCCCACAGGTCGATCGCGGCCGCCGAGCGGGTGTTGCCGATCGCCTTGGCAATGTCGTGCGTGCGCGGGTCGCGCAGCGTGCAGATCACCTCGTTGCCGGCCGGCAGCCGGGCGCGGGTGACGCCATGCGAGACCATCTCCGCATCGCAGAAGATCGGCGCGCCGGCGGCAAGGGCCTTGCGCGCGGCGGCGACGAAGTCGGGCGAAAAAACGAAATGGCTCGATGCTTCGACCTGGCCGCAGGCATGGATCATGCGGATGGCTACATCGGCCTCGGCTTCGGAGAAGCGAGACAGGTCCGCCTCGGCGCGGATGATGGCGAAGGAGCGCTCGTAGATCGCCGTGCCGTCGTGGATGTAGTCGTAGGCGGCCATGCTCATTTCCGTTTTTCAGTTTGCGCCTGTTGGTAAGTCTCGGCGATTGCCGCCGGCCCGAGCCTTGTCAGGCAAGCGGCGGCGGTCTCGCCCTGAAATCGTGCGCTGCGGATCACTGCTGCGACGCGACTGAAGCCGCGCGCGGCGTCATAGCCCGGCCTGTAGCCGGCAGGAAGGGCCTTTGCCGTCGCGTTCACGACAAGTCCGGCTCCATTTTCGCCGCCGACGATTGTCAGCGCCGCCGGACCGGGATGCGCGCAGCCCTTGGCGCAGCCGGAAATGTGCAGCGTGAAGTCGAGAATATCGGCGTTTTCGGCGGCGATGGTCTCGGCGATGTTGCGCGTCGCAATGCGGCCGGAGGCGCAGGCCGGCGTGCCGGGGCACGCGGCGATGCGGGTGCGCGGATCGGTGGGGGAGGTAACGAAGCCGAGGGTGGCGGCGGTGGTTTGGAGGGGGAGGTTGGTATCCGCCGGTTGGCCGACGAAAAGCATCGCACGACCTGGGGCGAGGCGGATTTCGGCGGTGCCGAGGGTGAGGGCGCTTTTTGCGAGGCTGATGATCTTGTCTGCTGGCATGCTGCCGTAGGGGAGGCCGATGCCGAGAGCGAAAGTGTCGCCGGCTAAGGGGAAAATGCCGATGGGGTTGCGCGAGGCGCCCCCCTCTGTCCTGCCGGACATCTCCCCCACTTGGGGGGAGATCACACTGTCATCTCGGCTTTCGCCAATCTTCGGCGTTGTTAGAAGAGAGCCGACGTCCGAGCTGCCAATCTCCCCCCTAGTGGGGGAGATGTCCGGCAGGACAGAGGGGGGCGCCTCGCGCAAACCTGTCAAGCATGCCCAACCGGCGAGAGACGCCAATTGCCTCTCAGACAAATCACGGGCATGAGCGTCGCGCCCCTTCTCAGCGACCATCCTCAGTGCGGCCACGGCGATGTCTCTCGCGGTATCCGCATCGACCTTTGCCAACACCTTCGCGTTTTGGCCGTCGCCGGCAACCGATACGCTCCAAACGATGTCGTTGTCGGCTCGCACCGCCTTCAGCCGCACATCGGCCGTCACCGCATTCATCGTCAGTTGCCCACCACCGTCGACAACCACTGACACCTTCGGCCCCAGCCTTAGCGTCAGTCCGGCGTCCTCGAGCGCCACCCTGATCCGCTCAGCCAGCGGCCGCGGATCGGCGATCTCTTGCGGGTCGATGCCCGCGAGCGGTCCGGTCTCCACCGGTACGCCGGTGCGCACCGCAATGCCCAGTGCGTCCACCTCCGCTGCCAGCAGCGCAGCACTTTCTGTTGTCAGACCGCGTATCTGCAAACTACCCCGTGCGGTGACTTCCATGATGCCGTTGCCATGCCGCAAGGCGGATTCGGCCAGTCCGATCAGAAGCTTGGGCGACAATCCTCCCGAGATCGGGTTGAGCCGCACCAACAGCCCGTCGCCGGTCTGCATCGGTGCCGACAAGGCCGGGCAGGCGCCGCGGCGCGAGAAGGCGTTCATGCCGCCACTCCCAGCGCCTCGGCCTCGGCAATCAGCGCGGCGAGATCGTCGTCGATGGAATTGCGCAAGGGATGCCACAGGCCACGCCGGCGCGCCGACAGGAAGCGCTCGGCGATGACCTTGGCCGCCGCCGGATTCTCTCGCAGGATGAAGGCGCGAACTTCCGCGTCGCCGACATAGGCGTCGTGCACGGCCTCGATCAGTGCGCCTGAAATGGCATGGGTGGTTTCGGCGAAGCCAACCAGCCGGTCGACGGTCTCAGCGAATTCCGAGGCGCCGCGCGGGCCGTGCCGCATCTGGCCTGAAATGAAGCGGGCATTGACGGCGCGGGCGCGCACCACCCGCGATACGGCCTCACCGACCGAGCGTGGCTTTGGCTTTTGCGGGTCTGTCGTGTCGAGCACGATGACGTCGGCATTCCGGCCAAGTGCTGCAAGCGCGGCCGAAAAACCGCCGATGAAGGCGACGTCGGCGGAGCCTTCGAGGATGTCGCGGCCGGGATCGTCGCCGGTGTGGACGAGAAGATCGGCCTCGGCGATGCGGGTTTCGAACGCGCCGGGCGCCGAGATGCCTTCGCCGCCGGCACCGCCATAGGCGTGCGAAGTGGCGTCGAGATAGGCGCGGCCGATCTCTTCGCGCGCACCCCAATCGCCTCTGGACAAAAGATCCTCGACGCCGGCGCCGTAAGTGCCGGGCGAGGTGCCGAAAATGCGTGGGCTGATCTTGCCGTCCGCTCGGGTCCGGGCCGCGAGCGGGTTCTCCGAAGCCTCCTCGTCGCGGGCGGCGACAGCGTTGGCGGCGGCGTCGATCAGCGCGATCTGCGTCGGAAACATGTCGCGGAACAGGCCCGATATGCGCCAGGTGACGTCGACGCGCGGGCGGCCGAGTGCTGCCGGCGGCAGCACTTCGATGCCGGTGATGCGGCCGGTGGCGGCATCCCATTGCGGCCGGCAGCCCATCAGCGCCAGGCCTTGCGCGATCTCCTCGCCGCCGGTGCGCAGCGAGGCCGAACCCCAGAGATCGATGACCAGCGAGCGCGGCCAGTCCCCATGCGACTGCATGTAGCCGCGCACGACCTCTTCCGCCGCCGCGCGGCCTAGGTCATAGGCAGTAGGCGTGGGCATGGTGCGTGGGTCCGAGGTGAACAGATTGCGGCCGGTGGGCAGTACGTCGGAACGGCCGCGTGCGGGCGCGCCGGCCGGGCCGGCCTTGACGTGGCGGCCATCGAGCGCGGCAAGCAGCGCGGCCTTTTCAGCCTTGGCGCTTTGCCGGCGCATGGCATCGGGCTCGTCCTCGGAGGCGCGGCCATAGATGTGCAGCCCGTCCTTGATGGCGAAGTCCTTGAGGTCGCAGAGCCAGGCGTCGATACGGCGCAGCGCCTCGTCGGGCGCGTCGGTCCTGGCGACACCGGCTTCGGCGGCGAGGCCGGTTTTTTGGGCGGTGTCGACGATCAGTTTTGCCAGGCGGTCACGGCGGCGGCGGTCGAGACCGTCGGCCTGGGCGTATTCGTCGACCAGCCGTTCGAGTTTGTGCTGATCCTCGTCCAGCCCGGCGCCGGTCAGCGGCGGCGGCAGGTGGCCGAGGGTGACGGCGGCGATGCGCCGCTTGGCCTGTGCCGCTTCGCCCGGGTTGGAGACGATGAAGGGGTAGATGACGGGCAGGGCGCCGGTGACGATCTCGGGGAAGCAGTTTTGCGAGAGCGCAACGGTCTTGCCCGGCAGCCATTCCAGCGTGCCGTGGGCGCCGACATGGATCAGCGCATGGACGCCGAGCAACTTGCGCAGCCAGAGACCGAAGGCAAGCAGGGCATGGCGCGGCGGCAATGTCGGGTCGTGGTAATCGGCGCGGCGATCAGCGGAGCGGCCGCGATCGGGAGCCAGCGCCACGGTGATGTTGCCGAAGGTCGCGGCGCGGAAGGGGAAGTGCTGTTTGGTTGATAGCGAAGGTTTGCGCGAGGCGCCCCCCTCTGTCCTGCCGGACATCTCCAGGACAGAGAGGGGGGCCTCGCGCAAACCTGTCTCTTCTGCCTTTCCCCATGCCGCCTCAACGGCAGTCATTGCCTGAGCAGGCAGTTCCTTAGAGAAATCGAGATACTGCCCCAACTCCAGCCCTTGCGCGCCTCCCTCCAGCAACCCCAGCAGCGCCCGCGGCGATTGCGGAATCCCCTCAACCACATAGCCCTGTTCGCTGAGGTCATGCAGCATCGCCAGCACGCTGGACGGCACATCGAGGCCGACCGCATAGCCAGTCCTGCCAGGCGCACTCGGGTAATCCGGGATCAGGATGGCCAGCTTGCGTGCGGCACGGGGCGTCTCCTGCAGCTTGATGAAGGCGACCACACGCTCCGCCACCTGCGCCACGCGATCCGGTTCCGGCCGGTTGGCGAAGGCACGATGGCCAAGTGCCGGATCGACATCGCTTTCGCCCTTGAAGGAAATGGCGCCGGCGAGGATGCGGCCGTCCAGTTCGGGCAGCACGACATGCATGGCGAGGTCGGCGGGGGCCAGGCCGCGCTGGTTGTTTTCCCAGACGTCGCGGCGGGTGGTGGCGACGATGACCTGGAAGACGGGAACGCCGGCGCGGTCGAACAGGGTTTGAACGCCCGGTTCGGCGCCGGAGGCGAAAGCGGTCGCGGTGATGATGGCGGCGGGTCTGAGCGTGGCGAGTGCCGTTTCCACGAAGGCCAGGGATGTCGGGTCTTTCAGGCTGGAGGCGAAGATGGGAACAGGCGCCATGCCGCGCTGCCGCAGTGCGTCGAAAAGGGCGTCGATGGGCGCGACGTCGGCGGCCAGCAGCATCGAGCGGTAGAAGAGAATGGGCACGAATTTTCCCTCGCCCTTGAGGGAGAGGGGGACGACGCCGCGGCCTGGCTCGTAGTAGCCGGCTTTTGGCACCGCCACCGGCTCAACAATGGCCGCGTCCTGTCCGGCCAACCCCGCCAGCCGCAGCACCAGCGCGCCCATATTGGCCGGCCCGCCCTCGCGGAAATAGCTGAGCAGCGTGTCCAATTCCCGGCG
The DNA here is from genome assembly GCF_057784245.1 of Mesorhizobium sp. CNPSo 4671. NCBI lineage: Bacteria > Pseudomonadati > Pseudomonadota > Alphaproteobacteria > Hyphomicrobiales > Phyllobacteriaceae > Mesorhizobium > Mesorhizobium sp. CNPSo 4671. The sequence goes on from NZ_JBWLUW010000003.1 coordinate 465,808, forward strand.
CGGCAGCGTCGAGGCTTCGATCAGCCTGATATCCTCGTCGTGGCTTTCACCGGGAAGCAGCGCCAGTTTTATGCCGCGTTCGCGGGCGATCGAGGCCAACTGGTCGCAGCCATAGCGCCACCAGTCGTAGCCGCCGAGGATGCGCACCAGGATGATCTTGGCGTGGCGGGCGACGCTGTCGATCCAGAGGTCGACGGACATGGGATGGCGCAGGTCGCGCAGAGCGGCCAGTCGCATCGAGGGCAACCGGCCGGCGTCGGCCTTCCACGCGGCCGCCAGGCCGGCGAGGTCGCTGTCGGTGAAGGACAAGGCCACGATATCCGCCGGCGTCTGCCGCAGATCGACCGGCTCGGCGAGATCGTCGAGCGAGGCGGAGGTCGTGGTGAGGATATGCATCGCGGCCCGTGTCTGAAATCAGCCGGCGAGTATACGCTCGATCGCCGGGCGGTTCAGCCCCTTCAGGCCGATGACGACGAGGCGCGAGCGGCGGTCGTCCTCGGCGGTCCAGGCGCGGTCATAGTAATGATTGACGCGCGGGCCGACGGCCTGCAGCAGGAGCCGCATCGGCTTGCCGCCGACCTCGACGAAGCCTTTCACGCGCAGCACGTTTTCCTGTTCGGCGGCGGTGGCGACGCGCTTGGCCAGTTCGTCCGGATTGGCGATCGAGGCAATGTCGACGATGAAGGTGTCGAAGTCGTCATGCTCATGGTCGAAAGCGCCGTCATGATGCGATTTGCGGTTCTCGATGTCGTCCTCGACCGCGAGACCAAGTCCGAGCAGCACCGAGGGATCGACCTTGCCATGCGACGTCGGCACGATTTTTACTGCGCGGGCGGAATGTTCATTGATGATGGCGTTGGCTCGGGCCGAACCAGCGGCGTCCATCAGGTCGCTTTTCGACAGGATGATCAAATCGGCGCAGGCGATCTGGTCCTCGAATACTTCTTCGACCGGGTCGTCATGGTCGAGGCTGTCGTCAGCAGTCCTCTGCGCCTGCAGCGCGTCCATATCGTTGGCGACACGACCTTCGGCCAGTGCCGGGCCATCGACCACGGCGATGACGCCGTCGACGGTCACGCGGCTCTTCACCGTCGGCCACTGGAAGGCCTGAACCAGCGGTTTGGGCAGAGCGAGGCCCGAGGTTTCGATCAGGATATGGTCGACCTTGGGGTTGAGCGACAGGATCTGGTCGAGCGCCGGCACGAAATCGTCGGCGACGGTGCAGCAGATGCAGCCATTGGCCAGTTCGACGATGTTTTCCTCGGGGCAGGTGTCGATGCCGCAACCCTTGAGGATCTCGCCGTCGATGCCGATGTCGCCAAACTCGTTGACGATGATCGCGATACGCTTGCCGCCGGCGTTTTCCAGGAGATGGCGGACCAGCGTCGTCTTGCCGGCGCCGAGAAAGCCGGTGACGACGGTGCAGGGAACGCGGGAGACGGAAGCGGTCATGGTTAGTCCTTCAGCATGTCGAGGGGTGGAATGCGGGCCACGAGGCCGCGCTTGAGGGAATCGGGCCGGCCGCGCCAGGGGATGAGGCCGTCCGTTGACGTGGCGAAGAGCTTTGCGCCAGTGACGAGGTCGGCGCCGCTGGCCGCAGTCAGGTCGCCGAACACATAGCTCCAGCAGCCGTCGCGCAGGATCGCCGCGCTCAGCCGGCGCTTGCAGTTGCCAAGGCACTCGACCGTGCGCACTCGGATATGGTCGTCAGACGCTGCATGGCGCGTGTCCTCGGCCAACAGTTCGCCGGCGCGGGGATGGGCGTCGGAGCCGGTTTCGTCGCGACAGGAGGCGCAAACGATGACCGTGATGCCGGCCAAGGCTTCGCTGTCGGCGGACGAGATATCCGCTGTGCCAGCCGAAAAACTGCTGTTCTGGTCCAAAAAGCCGGGCTCCTTGCCCGGAAACCCGCCGGGCGATCGGATTCTTCTGTCGCAGACGGCAGGTCTCCTGGCTCGCGGGTCATCGCCTTGGGTGCCGCCTTCCCGGGAAACTCCCAGTGGCTTTCGGCCTTGGCTCTTCGCTTACAGTTGCGGGGACAGCCGCGGATTTGAGATTTTCATCCCGCACCGCATTCCCTCTTAGCCCCTGCCGTTGCGGGCAAAGGACCGTCTGGACCGGATTTAGGCTTTTGCAGGCAGCGGTGTCAACGCGGGCTTACGACACGGCGATGTCGGCCAACGCCGGGCCCAGATCGCCGGCCGGTGTCACCTCCATGCGTTCAAGGCCGAGCCAGCCCTGCATCTGCTTCAGTTCCTCAAAGAGCTGCGCAGCGGTTTCAGGCGGTGCGTTGGGCTCAGGGTAGGCGGCATGGATGCGCAGGACGCTGGCTGGCCGGTCTGCCTTGAGGTCGACGCGCGCGACGATCCGGTCGCCGAACAGGAAGGGCAGGACGTAGTAGCCGTATTGGCGCTTTTCGGCCGGCGTGTAGATCTCGATGCGGTAGTGGAAATCGAACAGCCGCTCCGAGCGCGAGCGCTCGAAGACAACCGGGTCGAACGGTGCGAGCAAGGCGCGCGCCTCGATTTTTCGGGGCAAGCGGGCGTCCTTATGAAGGTAGGCCGGCTTGTCCCAGCCTTCGACGCGCACCGGCACGAGCTCGCCCAACTCGACCAGTTCCTCCAACCGGCCCTTCATGTCGGCCGGCGACAGTCGAAAGTAGTCGCGCAAATCGCCTGATGTCGCGATGCCATGGGCGCGGGCGGAGATGCTTAGCAATTCGCGATGCGCGTCCTCCGGGGCAGGCACCGGCAGATCGAGGATCGCCTGCGGCAGGACGCGCTCGGGCAAATCATAGAAGCGCTCGAAGCCGCGGCGGTGCGCCGTGGTGATGCGCCCGGCCCAGAACAGCCATTCGAAGGCATGTTTGGCATGGCTCCAGCCCCACCAGCCGCCCGAACCCTTCTGGCCTTCGAGCGCGGAGGCGGCGATCGGGCCGCGCTCGGCGACCGCGCGGTAGATCTCTTCTATATAGGCGGCGTGTTCGCGGCCCCATTTGGCCAGGCCCAGATACATCTCGTCGCCTTGCTCGGCGCGCTGCATGCGCCAGCGCATCAGCGGGTAGGTCTCGACCGGCAGGAAGGAGGCCTCGTGCGCCCAGTATTCGAACACCGTGCGCTTGCGGGTCACCGCGGCATTGTCGAGTAAGGCGAGCGGGTAGGGGCCAAGGCGCGAATAGAGCGGCATATAGTGAGCGCGCACCACCGCGCTGACGGAATCGATCTGCAGCAGGCCGGTGCGGGAGAGCACGCGGGCGAGGTGGCGGCGGTCAGGTGTGCCATTTGGGCGCGGATCGAGAAATCCTTGAGCGGCGAGCGCGATGCGCCGTGCCATGGCAAGCGAGATCTTTTCGTTCATGCAGCTGTCACTCTAAGGGCGTCCAGGTCGAGAGTCCGATGGGTGATTCCGGCCCATGCTAGCAGGGTTTTGGCGGCAACCCTGTCAGGAGAGAAAAGTGGAGTAAAAAGCGAAGGAAATCAAACAAGAGCGGATCGGACCAGTTTCTCCGGATATGCCGTCCAGGTCGGGCTTTTGAACAAGGTTTGACTTGCTTCGCTGGAAGTGCTGCGCTAACCCTCGCCGCGTTGCAGCATAGGCCCCTTAAAACGGTTCAGCGGTTAATCTGTCACGCTTCCGCATTAAGGTCCGGTGCTGTAATCAAAGTGGATTGGCGCCAACGGAAAGCCGCTGCATGAACGCACTCCTCAGTTCGTACCTGCCCATCGTCCTGTTCATCGGCGTGGCGCTGGTCGTCGGCCTGGCGCTGCTGGCCGCACCGTTCCTGGTGGCCTATCGCAATCCCGATCCCGAAAAGCTTTCCGCCTACGAGTGCGGTTTCAATTCGTTCGACGATGCCCGCATGAAATTCGACATCCGCTTCTACCTGGTGTCGATCCTGTTCATCATCTTCGACCTCGAAGTGGCCTTCCTGTTTCCCTGGGCGGTGTCCTTCACGAAGATCGGCATGCTGGGTTTCTGGTCGATGATGGTGTTTTTGGCAGTGCTGACCATCGGCTTTGCCTATGAATGGAAAAAAGGAGCGCTGGAATGGGATTGAACGACAGTTCAGGCACCCTCGTCGCGCCGAAGCCGAAGGGCATTATCGATCCCAACACCGGCCGGCCGGTGGGAGAGGACGATCCCTTCTTCCTCGAAATCAACAATGAGCTTGCCGACAAGGGTTTCCTGGTCACCTCGACCGAGGCGCTGATCACCTGGGCGCGCAGCGGCTCGCTGATGTTTATGACCTTCGGTCTGGCGTGCTGCGCCGTCGAGATGATTCACACCTCGATGCCGCGCTACGATTCGGAGCGCTTCGGTGTGGCGCCGCGCGCGTCTCCGCGCCAGTCCGACATCATGATCGTCGCCGGCACGCTGACCAACAAGATGGCGCCGGCGCTGCGCAAGGTCTACGACCAGATGCCGGAGCCGCGCTACGTCATCTCGATGGGCTCGTGCGCCAATGGCGGCGGCTATTACCACTATTCCTATTCGGTAGTGCGCGGCTGCGACCGCATCGTGCCGGTCGATATCTATGTGCCCGGCTGCCCGCCGAGCGCCGAAGCCCTGCTCTACGGCATTCTTCTCTTGCAGAAGAAAATCCGCCGCACCGGCACGATCGAACGGTAAATCCATGGCCGCATCCCTTAGCGAACTGTCGACCTATCTCGGCGAAAAGCTGATCGGCCGCGTCTCTGACGAGGCGATCGCCTATGGCGAGCTCACCATCCATGTCGAGCCGGGCAACCTCATCGAAGTGGTGACGTTCCTGCGCGACGATGCGCGCTGCCAGTTCATCTCGATCATCGATGTCTGTGGCGCCGACTATCCGTCGCGCGCCAAGCGCTTCGACGTTGTCTACCACCTGCTTTCGCCGAAACAGAATGTCCGCATCCGCGTCAAGGTGCAGGCCGACGAAGAGACGATGGTGCCGTCGATCACCGGCGTGTTCCCGGGTGCCGACTGGTTCGAGCGTGAGACTTACGATCTCTATGGCGTGCTGTTCTCGGGCCATCCCGATCTGCGCCGCCTGCTGACCGATTACGGCTTCGAAGGCCATCCGCTGCGCAAGGATTTCCCGCTGACCGGCTTTGTCGAAGTGCGTTACGACGACGAAGCCAAGCGCGTCATCTACGAGCCGGTCGAGCTCAAGCAGGAATTCCGCAATTTCGATTTTCTTTCCCCTTGGGAAGGCACGGACTATGTGCTGCCCGGGGACGAAAAAGCCAAGACGAATTGAGGCGCCAGAATGGCTGAAACCTCCGTCCGCAATTTCAACATCAATTTCGGGCCGCAACACCCTGCGGCGCATGGCGTTTTGCGCCTCGTGCTGGAGCTCGACGGCGAAGTCGTCGATCGCGTCGATCCGCATATCGGCCTGCTGCATCGCGGCACCGAGAAGCTGATCGAGGCCAAGACCTATCTGCAGGCGGTGCCTTATCTCGATCGGCTCGACTATTGCGCGCCGATGAACCAGGAGCATGCCTTTGCACTCGCCGCCGAGCGCCTGCTCGGTATCGAGGTGCCGAGGCGCGGCCAGCTGATCCGTGTGCTTTATTGCGAGATCGGCCGCATCATGTCGCACATCCTCAATGTGACGACGCAGGCTATGGACGTCGGCGCGCTGACGCCGCCGCTGTGGGGCTTCGTCGAGCGCGAAAAGCTGATGGTGTTTTATGAGCGCGCCTCCGGCTCGCGCATGCATGCCGCCTATTTCCGGCCCGGCGGCGTCCACCAGGATCTGCCGCGCCAGCTGGTCGAGGACATCGGCAAGTGGATCGACCCGTTCCTGAAGTCGATCGACGACCTCGATCGTCTGCTGACCGGCAACCGCATCTTCAAGCAGCGCAATGTCGATATCGGCATCGTTTCGCTGGCCGATGCGTGGGCCTGGGGCTTTTCCGGTGTCATGGTGCGCGGTTCCGGTGCGCCGTGGGACCTGCGTAAGTCGCAACCCTATGAATGCTATTCGGAAATGGATTTCGATATTCCGATCGGCAAGAATGGCGACTGCTACGACCGTTACCTCGTGCGCATGGAAGAGATGCGCCAGTCGGCCCGGATCATGCGCCAGTGCGTCGATCTCTTGCTCGGAAAGGAAAGCACCGGCCCGGTATCGAACTTGGACGGCAAGGTGGTGCCGCCGAAGCGCCAGGCAATGAAGCGGTCGATGGAAGCGCTGATCCATCACTTCAAGCTCTACACCGAGGGCTACCGTGTGCCGGCCGGCGAGGTCTATGCCGCCGTCGAGGCGCCGAAGGGCGAGTTCGGCGTCTATCTCGTCTCTGACGGCACGAACAAGCCGTACCGCTGCAAGCTGCGTGCCCCTGGCTTTGCGCATCTGCAAGCCATGGATTTCCTCTGCCGCGGCCACATGCTGGCCGACGTCACCGCCGTTCTTGGCTCCCTCGACATCGTGTTTGGTGAGGTCGATCGCTAAATGTCAGTCCGCCGTCTCGCAGAAGCCAGCGTCCAGCCAGCCTCCTTCGCCTTCAACCGGGCGAACGCGGCAGCAGCGAAGCAATGGATCAAGAAGTACCCGAAAGGCCGCGAGCAGTCGGCGATCATTCCCTTGTTGATGATCGCGCAGGAGCAGGAAGGCTGGGTCACCAAGGCAGCGATCGAGACGATTTCCGACATGCTCGGCATGCCCAGGATTCGCGGGCTCGAGGTCGCTACTTTCTACACGCAGTACCAGCTCAATCCCGTCGGCACCCGCGCCCACATCCAGGTCTGCGGCACCACGCCCTGCATGCTGCGCGGCTCGGAAGCGCTGATGGATGTCTGCCGTTCGAAAATCCATCACGACCAGTTCCACACCAACGACAAGGGCACCTTGTCGTGGGAAGAGGTCGAGTGCCTCGGCGCCTGCGTCAACGCGCCGATGGTCATGGTGTTCAAGGATACGTTCGAGGATCTGACGCCAGAACGGCTGGCCGAAATCATCGATCTCTATGACGCGGGCAAGGGCGCCTCGGTGGCGCCGGGACCGCAGAACGGCCGTACCGGCTCGGAGCCGGCCTCCGGCCTGACGACGCTGAAGAGCGAAAAGGCGATCCTCAAGTCGACCCGTGACAGGGAGGCCAGGGAGGCTGCAAAGGCCGCCAAGGCGGCACCCGGCGCGATCATTGCCGCGCCCGTTCCGGCACCCGATGCCGCTCCCGTCGCACCGTCCAATGCCAGCAAGCCGAAGACCGATGCGCCTGAAACCAGCCCGGCGTTGAAGACACCGTCAAAGACCGAGGTGGCGCCGGCGGCGGAGAAGGCGGCGAGCGTTTCGGCGCCGCCGCATTCGGCCGCCAACGCCAACACGGCAGCGCCGGAAGTCGAGAAGGTCTCCAAGCAGCGCAACGGGCCGACGGCCAAGGCCGAACCGGCCGCTGCCTTCAAGGCGCCGGAAGCCAAGGCGCCGGCGGCAAAGCCGGCGAAACCGTCGCTGGAGGACAAGAACCGTCCGGCCGGCATCGACAGGCCGGCCGCGGTCGACGATCTCAAGCTCATCTCCGGCGTCGGCCCGAAGATCGAGGGCGTGCTGCATACGCTGGGTATTTTCACCTTCGCACAGGTCGCGTCGTGGAAGAAGGCCGAGCGCGAGTGGGTCGACGGCTATCTTTCCTTCCACGGCCGTATCGACCGCGACGACTGGGTCAAGCAGGCCAAGGCGCTCGCCAAGGGCGGTGTCGCCGAATACATCCGCGTTTTCGGCAAGAAGCCGGTCTGAGGGACGAAAAATGCTTCAGGACAAAGACCGCATCTTCACCAACATCTACGGCCTCTTCGACAAGTCGCTGGCTGGCGCGATGGCGCGCGGCGCCTGGGACAACACGCCCGGCATCGTCGCCAAGGGGCGCGAATGGATCGTCAACGAGATGAAGGCGTCGGGCCTGCGCGGCCGTGGCGGCGCCGGCTTCCCGACCGGCCTCAAATGGTCGTTCATGCCCAAGCAGAGCGACGGCCGGCCGAGCTACCTGGTCATCAATGCCGACGAATCCGAACCCGGCACCTGCAAGGACCGCGACATACTGCGCAACGATCCGCACACGCTGGTCGAAGGGGCGCTGCTCGCTGGTTTCGCCATGGGCGCGGTTGCCGCCTACATCTATGTGCGCGGCGAGTTCATCAGGGAGCGCGAGGCGCTGCAGCGCGCCATCGACGAGGCCTACGAGGCCAGGCTGATCGGCAAGGGCAACACGTCAGGCTACGATTTCGACGTCTACATGCATCATGGCGCCGGCGCCTATATTTGCGGCGAGGAGACGGCGCTGCTGGAGAGCCTCGAAGGCAAGAAGGGCCAACCCAGGCTGAAGCCGCCATTCCCGGCCAATGTTGGGCTGTACGGTTGTCCGACAACCGTGAACAATGTCGAGTCGATCGCGGTGGCGCCGACCATCCTGCGCCGTGGAGCGGCCTGGTTCTCGTCCTTCGGCCGGCCCAACAATGTCGGCACCAAGCTGTTCTGCGTGTCGGGCCACGTCAACAACCCGTGCACCGTCGAAGAGGCGATGTCGATCCCGTTCCGCGAACTGATCGAGACGCATTGCGGCGGCATCCGCGGCGGCTGGGACAATCTGCTCGCGGTCATTCCGGGCGGGGCCTCGGTACCGCTGGTGCCGGCCGAGCAGATCATCGACACGCCGATGGATTTCGACGCGCTGCGCGACCTCAAATCCGGCCTCGGCACGGCGGCCGTCATTGTCATGGACAAGTCGACCGACGTCGTGAAGGCGATCGCGCGGCTGTCCTATTTCTACAAGCATGAGAGCTGCGGCCAGTGCACGCCGTGCCGCGAAGGCACCGGCTGGATGTGGCGGGTGATGGAACGGCTGGTGCGCGGCGAGGCGCAGAAGCGCGAGATCGACATGTTGCTCGACGTCACCAAGCAGGTCGAGGGCCATACGATCTGCGCGCTGGGCGATGCCGCGGCATGGCCGATCCAGGGCCTGATGCGGCATTTCCGTGGCGAGGTGGAGCGCCGCATCGACGAGTTTTCGCGCAACGCGCACCGGGCCGAACCGGTGATGGTGGCGGCCGAATAGACGAATTTGTGAGTTTGGGAATAACGGGGCGGGGCGAACGAAGAAACGACCAGGAGAACTCTATGGCGGCGTATTCGACACCCTACCCAATGATGCCCAATTTGGACCAGATCGAGAAGATGAACCAGGACCTGACCAGGATGATGCCGAAGGAGATGGCCAGCGCCGTCAACCTTTTCGTGCATCCTGTCGCGGGTGCGGCGGCGATGTCGGCGCTTGGCATCGGGCTCGCCAACCACGCCTTCGGCGTCTGGCTGGGCGCGCTCACAGGAGCGGCCGAGGCATCGCAGCGCCTCATGCAGCCGCTGATCGAGGATTTCGAGGCGCGCGTCGAGCAATTCGAGGACACGTCGTCCATCAAGGCGCGGGCGACGGCCAAGACCCTGATTGCCGAGGCGCAGTCCTTTGCGCAGGAGGTCACCGACATCGCTGCGAAGGAGGCCGCCACCGCGGTGCCGGTGACGAATGCCGCTCCGGCAACGGGCGAGGCAGCCGAGGTGCTGCTGCCGGAGGATTTCAGGCAGCCCAAGGCCATGGACAAGCCGGCGAAACCGTCGGACCTGAAGGCAATATCTGGCATCGGCCCGAAGCTGGAGAAGGTGCTGAACGGGCTTGGCATCTGGACGTATGCCCAGATCGCCGCCTGGTCGCCGCAGGAGATCGCCTGGGTCGACGATTATCTGTCGTTCAACGGCCGCATCGGCCGCGACGACTGGACCGCCCAGGCGGCTGTGCTGGCTGTGAAGAAGTGAATGAAATGCCGGACGCTGCGTCTGCCGCGCCCGGGAAATGAGATTGCGGGAAATCCGCAGGGGTTTGAAGCGAAATGGCAAAGCTCAAGGTCGACGGGAAAGAGATCACTGTACCCGACCACTACACGCTGCTGCAGGCGGCGGAAGACGCGGGCGCGGAAGTGCCGCGCTTCTGCTTCCATGAGCGGCTGTCGATCGCCGGCAATTGCCGCATGTGCCTGATCGAGGTGAAGGGCGGGCCGCCCAAGCCGCAGGCCTCCTGCGCCATGGGCGTGCGCGACTTGCGCCCCGGCCCCAATGGCGAGCCGCCGGAAATCTTCACCAACACGCCGATGGTCAAGAAGGCCCGGGAAGGCGTGATGGAGTTCCTGCTGATCAACCATCCGCTGGATTGCCCGATCTGCGACCAGGGCGGCGAATGCGACCTGCAGGACCAGGCGATGGCCTTCGGTGTCGATTCCTCGCGCTATCACGAGAACAAGCGCGCGGTGGAGGACAAGTATATCGGGCCGCTGGTCAAGACGGTGATGAACCGCTGCATCCATTGCACGCGCTGCGTCCGCTTCACCACGGAAGTTGCCGGCATTTCCGAACTCGGCCTGATCGGCCGCGGCGAGGATGCCGAGATCACCACCTATCTCGAACAGGCGATGACGTCGGAACTGCAGGGCAATGTCATCGATCTCTGCCCGGTCGGCGCGCTGACCTCCAAGCCCTTCGCCTTCCAGGCGCGGCCGTGGGAGCTCACCAAGACCGAATCCATCGACGTGATGGACGCGGTCGGCTCGGCGATCCGCATCGATAGCCGAGGCCGCGAAGTGATGCGCATCCTGCCGCGCGTCAACGAGCAGGTGAACGAGGAGTGGATCTCCGACAAGACCCGCTTCATCTGGGACGGATTGCGCACGCAGCGCCTCGACCGCCCCTATGTGCGCAAGGACGGCAAGCTGGTTCCGGCAAGCTGGGCCGAGGCGTTTGCCGCGATCAAGGACGCGGTGTCGAAGGCAGCGCCCGAGAAGATCGGCGCTATCGCCGGCGATCTCGCTGCGGTGGAAGAAATCTACGCGCTGAAGCAGCTGATGGCTTCGCTCGGTTCGAAGAACACCGACTGCCGCCAGGATGGCGCCGCACTCGATCCGTCGCTCGGCCGCGCCAGCTACATCTTCAATCCGACCATCGAAGGCATCGAGCAGGCCGACGCGGTGCTGATCATCGGCGCCAACCCGCGCTATGAAGCTTCGGTGCTCAATGCGCGCATCCGCAAGCGCTGGCGGGTCGGCAATCTGCCGGTCGGCGTCATCGGCGATATCGGCGACACGCGCTACGAGTATGAACTGCTCGGCGCCGGGCCGGATTCGCTGAAGGATCTGGCCGACGGCAATGGCAAGTTCTTCCAGACGCTGAAGAAGGCGACGCACCCGCTGATCATCATCGGCCAGGGCGCTCTGGCGCGCGCCGATGGCGCGGCGGTGCTTGGCCAGGCGGCGAAGCTCGCTGCTTCTGTCAACGCAGCACGCGCCGACTGGAACGGCTTTGCCGTGCTGCACAATGCGGCGGCCAGAGTCGGCGGCCTCGATCTCGGTTTCGTGCCGGGCGAGGGCGGCAAGGACGTTGCCGGCATGCTGGGCGAAACGGACGTGCTGTTCCTGCTCGGGGCCGACGAGATCGACATGGGCAAGACCGGTGGCGCCTTCGTCGTCTATATCGGCACCCATGGCGACCAGGGCGCGCACCGCGCCAATGTCATCCTGCCGGCTGCCGCCTACACGGAAAAGTCGGGCACCTACGTCAACACCGAAGGGCGTGTGCAGCAGACCAACCGCGCCGGCTTCGCACCGGGTGATGCCCGCGAAGACTGGGCGATCCTGAGGGCGTTGTCGGACGTGCTGGGCAAGAAACTGCCGTTCGATTCGCTGCCGCAGCTGCGCGCGAAACTCTATGGCGAGTATCCGCATCTGGCCCGCATCGATCAGGTAGCCGCCGGCAATGCCGAGGACATCGCCAAGGTGGCGAAGCTCGGCGGGCGGCTGAACAAGGGTACCTTCACCTCTCCGGTCAAGGATTTCTACCTGACCAACCCGATCGCGCGGGCGTCCGCCGTGATGGCGGAATGCTCGGCACTGGCCAAGAGCGGCTTCAAGCAGGCGGCGGAATAAGCATGGACACCTTCTTCTCCTTCTACGTGCTGCCGGCGCTGCTGATCCTCTTGAAGTCAGTCGTGCTGATCGTGGTGCTGCTGGTCTTCGTCGCCTACATCCTCTACGCCGATCGCAAGATCTGGGCGGCGGTGCAGTTGCGCCGCGGCCCGAACGTCGTCGGCCCCTGGGGCACGCTGCAGGCCTTCGCCGATCTGTTGAAATTCGTCTTCAAGGAGCCGGTCATCCCGTCCGGCGCCAACAAGGGCGTTTTCCTGCTGGCGCCGCTGGTCTCTGCCGTGCTGGCGATCTCGGCCTGGGCCGTCATTCCGGTCAATGAGGGTTGGGCGATCGCCAACGTCAATGTCGGCATCCTCTATGTCTTCGCCATTTCCTCGCTCGAGGTCTATGGCGTGATCATGGGCGGCTGGGCGTCCAACTCGAAATATCCGTTCCTCGGCGCGCTGCGTTCGGCCGCGCAGATGGTGTCCTACGAAGTCTCGATCGGCTTCGTCATCGTCACCGTGCTGCTCACCGCCGGCTCGCTCAACCTCAGCGATATCGTGCTGTCGCAGCAGGGTGGAATTGGCACGCGGCTTGGCCTGCCCAACACCTTCCTCGACTGGAACTGGCTCGCGCTGTTCCCGATGTTCATCATCTTCTTCATCTCGGCGCTGGCCGAGACGAACCGGCCGCCTTTCGACCTGGTCGAAGCCGAATCGGAACTGGTTGCCGGCCACATGGTCGAATATTCGTCGACGCCGTTCCTGCTGTTCTTCCTCGGCGAGTATGTCGCCATCGTCCTGATGTGCGCGCTGGCCACCATCCTGTTCCTCGGCGGCTGGCTGCCGCCCTTCGACTTCGCGCCCTTCACCTGGGTGCCCGGCGTCATCTGGTTCGTGCTGAAGGTCTGCTTCGTGTTCTTCGGCATCTCGATGGTGAAGGCCTTCGTGCCGCGCTACCGCTACGACCAGCTGATGCGGCTGGGCTGGAAAGTGTTCCTGCCGATCTCGCTGTTCATGGTGGTCGCCACCGCAGCCTTTCTCAAGATCACGGGGTTTGCGTGATGTCCGCTCTCGGCCAAGCCGCCAAATCGCTGCTGCTGCAGGATTTCGTCAGCGCCTTCTTCCTGTCGATGCGCCAGTTCTTCGCGCCGAAGGAGACGATCAACTATCCGCACGAGAAGGGGCCGACCAGCCCGCGCTTCCGGGGCGAGCATGCACTGCGCCGTTATCCCAATGGCGAGGAACGCTGCATCGCCTGCAAGCTGTGCGAAGCAATCTGCCCGGCGCAGGCCATCACCATCGAGGCCGGCCCGCGCCGCAATGACGGCACGCGCCGCACGGTGCGTTATGACATCGACATGGTGAAGTGCATCTATTGCGGCTTCTGCCAGGAAGCCTGCCCGGTCGACGCCATCGTCGAGGGGCCGAATTTCGAGTTCGCGACGGAGACGCGCGAGGAACTCTACTACGACAAGGACAAGCTGCTGGCGAATGGCGACCGGTGGGAGCGCGAACTGGCGCGCAACATCTCGCTGGATGCGCCGTACCGCTGATATTTGACGCATGGACGGGGCGAGGGGCCTCGTCCAGAGGATGACCCCGAAAAGTTGCAGACTTTTCGGACCAGATCATCCTCCGGATGAAAAGAGTGTCGCATGTTTCTTTCGATCGGGTCTTTCAACCCGATCGGAACATGCGATAGGAACACGCAACTTGACGACCGGAGGCGGTCGCAGAAATCAAACAGGACGAACGTCCTGTTTGGACAGGAACCCGGGGGAACCCCAATGCTGAGTGGACTAGAGGCGGCCTTTTTCTACCTCTTCGCCTTTGTCGCCGTGGCGTCGGCGTTCATGGTCATTTCGTCGCGCAACCCCGTGCATTCGGTGCTGTTCCTGATCCTGACCTTCTTCAACGCCGCCGGCCTGTTCATGCTGACCGGCGCCGAGTTCCTGGCGATGATCCTGCTCGTCGTCTATGTCGGCGCGGTCATGGTGCTGTTCCTGTTCGTCGTCATGATGCTTGACGTCGATTTCGCCGAGATGAAGGAAGGCGCCCTGCAATATGCGCCGATCGGCGCGCTGGTCGGGCTGATCCTGGCGGCGGAGCTGATCGTGGTGCTGGGCGGCTACACCTTCGCGCCGAAGCTGGCCGCGACGGTTTCGAAGCCTATTCCCGATCTCGCCGCGCGCTCGAACACGGCCGCACTCGGCGACATCCTCTATACCGACTACCTCTACTACTTCCAGATTTCGGGCCTCATCCTGCTGGTCGCCATGATCGGCGCCATCGTGCTGACGCTGCGCCATAAGGAAGGGGTCAAGCGGCAGTCGATCGCAGCCCAGGTCGGCCGCACGCCGGCCACCGGCATGGAAATCCGTAAGGTCAAGTCGGGCGAAGGAGTCTGAGATGGTCGTCGGCATTGCACATTATCTGACCGTATCGGCGATCCTGTTCACGCTCGGCGTGTTCGGCATCTTCCTGAACCGCAGGAACATCATCGTCATCCTGATGTCGGTCGAGCTGATCCTGCTCGCGGTCAACATCAATTTCGTCGCCTTTTCGGCGGCGCTGCATGACCTTGTCGGCCAGGTGTTCGCGCTGTTCGTGCTGACGGTCGCTGCCGCCGAGGCTGCCATCGGACTTGCCATTCTCGTCGTCTTCTTCCGCAACCGCGGCTCGATCGCGGTCGAAGACGTGAACCAGATGAAGGGTTGACGGAACCACCATGTATCAGGCCATCGTCTTCCTTCCACTGCTCGGCTTCCTGATCGTCGGCCTGTTCGGCACGTCGCTCGGCGCCAAGGCGTCCGAATACATCACCTCGGGTTTCCTGGTGATTTCGGCCGTGTTGTCGTGGGTTGCCTTCTTCAGCGTCGGCTTCGGCCATGGCGAGGTGTTCACCGTGCCGGTGCTGCACTGGATCCAGTCCGGCGGGCTGGACGTCTCCTGGGCGCTGCGCATTGATACGCTGACAGTGGTGATGCTGGTCGTGGTCAACACTGTCTCGGCGCTGGTTCACATCTATTCGATCGGCTACATGCACCACGATCCGAACCGGCCGCGCTTCTTCGCCTATCTGTCGCTGTTCACCTTCGCCATGCTGATGCTGGTGACCGCCGACAATCTGGTGCAGATGTTCTTCGGCTGGGAAGGCGTGGGTCTCGCCTCCTACCTGCTGATCGGCTTCTGGTACAAGAAGCCGTCGGCCAATGCCGCGGCGATCAAGGCCTTCGTCGTCAACCGTGTCGGTGATTTCGGTTTCGCGCTGGGCATTTTCGGCGTGTTCGTGCTGTTCGGCTCGGTCAATCTCGGCACCATCTTCGCCAACGCGGCGACGTTCATTCCGGCCGAAGGCGCGCCGCAAGGGGCGGCCGTGCTGACCTTCCTTGGCCATGCGCTGGACAAGCAGTCGGCCATGACCGTCGTCTGCCTGCTGCTGTTCATGGGCGCCATGGGCAAGTCGGCGCAGGTGCCGCTGCACACTTGGCTGCCGGACGCCATGGAAGGCCCGACGCCGGTCTCCGCGCTCATCCATGCCGCCACCATGGTGACCGCGGGCGTGTTCATGCTGGCGCGGCTGTCGCCGCTGTTCGAGCTGTCGCATTCGGCGCTGACCGTGGTGACCTTCATCGGCGCCTTCACCGCCTTCTTCGCGGCGACCGTCGGTCTGGTCCAGAACGACATCAAGCGTGTCATCGCTTATTCGACCTGCTCGCAGCTCGGCTACATGTTCGTGGCGCTCGGCGTCGGCGCTTATGGCGCGGCGATCTTCCATCTGTTCACGCATGCCTTCTTCAAGGCGCTGCTGTTCCTCGGCTCGGGCTCGGTCATCCATGCCGTCTCCGACGAGCAGGACATGCGCAAGATGGGCGGTCTGCGCAAGCTGATCCCGACCACCTACTGGATGATGGTGATCGGCACGCTGGCGCTGACCGGCGTCGGCATTCCGGTGACGGTCATCGGCACCGCCGGTTTCTTCTCCAAGGACGCCATCATCGAGGCTGCCTTTGCCGGGCACAATTCGGTCGCCGGCATTGCCTTCATCCTGCTAGTCATCGCCGCTTGCTTCACCTCCTTCTACTCCTGGCGCCTGATCTTCATGACCTTCCACGGCAAGCCGCGGGCGAGCCATGAGGTGATGCACCACGTCCATGAATCGCCGCCGGTGATGCTGGTGCCGCTGTTCGTGCTGGCCGCAGGCGCGCTGTTTGCCGGCATCATCTTCCACAATTCCTTCATCGGTGAGGGCTATGCCGAATTCTGGAAGGCGTCATTGTTCACATTGCCGGACAACCACATCCTGCATGAGATCCATGAATTGCCGCTGTGGGTCGAACTGTCGCCCTTCATCGCCATGCTGATCGGCTTCGCGCTGGCGTGGAAGTTCTACATCCGCTCGCCGGAAATGCCCGTCAATCTCGCCGCGCAGCATCGCGGGCTCTACGCCTTCCTGCTCAACAAGTGGTATTTTGACGAGCTTTACGACTTCCTGTTCGTTGGCCCGGCCAAGCGCCTCGGCCATTTCCTGTGGAAGACCGGCGATGGCACCATCATCGACGGGCTCGGGCCGGACGGTATTTCGGCGCGCGTCGTCGATGTCACCAACCGCGTCGTCAAGCTGCAGACCGGCTACCTCTACCACTATGCCTTCGCCATGCTTATCGGCGTTGCCGCACTCGTCACCTGGATGATGCTCTGATGACCGCCTGGTCCAATCTTCTCTCGCTGGTCACCTTCCTGCCGCTGGTGGGTGTGCTGCTCATCCTGTTCATCAGGGATGACAGCGAAAACGCGCGCCGCAACATCCGCGCCATCGCGCTGTTGACGACGACGTTCACCTTCATCATCTCGCTGTTCATCTGGACCGGCTTCGACAATTCGCAGGCCGGCTTCCAGTTCGTAGAGAAATACGCCTGGCTCGACTCCGGCATTTCCTACCATATGGGCGTCGACGGCATTTCCATGCTGTTCGTCATCCTGACGACCTTCCTGATGCCGCTCTGCATCCTCGCTTCATGGGAAGCGATCGAGAAGCGCGTCAAGGCCTACATGATCGCCTTCCTTTTGCTCGAGACGCTGATGATCGGCGTGTTCTGCGCACTGGACATCGTGCTGTTCTACGTCTTCTTCGAAGCCGGCCTGATCCCGATGTTCATCATCATCGGCGTCTGGGGCGGCAAGCGGCGCGTCTATGCCTCGTTCAAGTTCTTCCTCTATACGCTTGCCGGTTCGGTGCTGATGCTGCTTGCCATCATGGCGATGTTCTATCAGTCCGGCACGACCGACATCCCGACGCTGTTGACGCACCAATTCCCGGCCAACATGCAGACATGGCTGTGGCTGGCCTTCTTTGCCTCCTTCGCGGTGAAGATGCCGATGTGGCCGGTGCACACTTGGCTGCCGGATGCCCACGTCGAGGCGCCGACGGCAGGTTCGGTTATCCTGGCCGCCATTCTCCTGAAAATGGGCGGGTACGGCTTCCTGCGCTTCTCGCTGCCGATGTTCCCGTTGGCGTCCGAAATGTTCGCGCCGCTGGTGTTCACGCTGTCGGTCGTCGCCATCATCTACACCTCGCTGGTGGCGCTGATGCAGGAGGATATGAAGAAGCTGATCGCCTATTCGTCGGTCGCCCATATGGGCTTCGTCACCATGGGCATCTTCGCCATGAACCAGGAAGGCGTGCAGGGCGCGATCTTCCAGATGCTCAGCCATGGCCTCGTGTCGGGCGCGCTGTTCCTCTGTGTGGGCGTCATCTATGATCGCATGCACACGCGTGAGATCGTCGCCTATGGCGGGCTGGTCAACAACATGCCGAAATACGCCACCGTGTTCATGGTCTTCACCATGGCCAATGTCGGCCTGCCGGGCACCAGCGGCTTCGTCGGCGAGTTCCTGACCATGCTTGGCGTGTTCCGGGTCAACACCTGGGTGGCGTTCTTCGCCGCCACCGGCGTCATCCTGTCGGCGGCCTACGCGCTCTGGCTCTATCGCCGGGTGATTTTCGGCGCGCT
The DNA here is from genome assembly GCF_057784245.1 of Mesorhizobium sp. CNPSo 4671. NCBI lineage: Bacteria > Pseudomonadati > Pseudomonadota > Alphaproteobacteria > Hyphomicrobiales > Phyllobacteriaceae > Mesorhizobium > Mesorhizobium sp. CNPSo 4671. Next base: position 483,749 of record NZ_JBWLUW010000003.1, read on the forward strand.
GACCAAGGACAGCCTGAAGGGGCTGCTCGACCTGTCGGCGCGTGAGAAGGCGATCATCTACCCGCTGGTCGTGCTGGTCATCTTCTTCGGCGTCTATCCCGCTCCCGTCTTCGATGCGACGGCCCAATCGGTCAAGTCGCTCGTCACCAATGTCACCGCATCCATCGGCGCCGCGCAGACCGCGGCGGCGAACTGACCAGAGGTTTTGCGAACCATGACGCCGGACCTTCTCTCCAGCCTGTCGCTCTCGACGCCCGAGCTGATCCTTGCCATCGGTGCGCTCGCGCTGCTGATGGTTGGCGCCTATTCGCGCGCCAACACCGCCAACACCGTGACCGGCCTTGCCGTGGCCGTGCTGGTGGTCGCCGGCGCCTGGCTGATCTTTTCCACCGGGCTGGGCAGCGCCTATGGCAATGCCTTTATCCAGGATCCGTTCTCCCGCTTCATGAAGGTGCTGGCGCTGGTCGGCTCGGCGGTGACGCTGATCATGTCGATGCGCTTTGCCAAGGCGGAGCATTTCGACAAGTTCGAATACCCGGTGCTGATCCTGCTGTGCACGCTCGGCATGATGCTGATGATCTCGGCCAACGGCATGATCGGGCTCTATCTCGGCCTCGAACTGCAGTCGCTGGCAATCTACGTGCTGGCGGCGATCAACCGCGACAATCTGCGTTCGACTGAAGCCGGCCTGAAGTACTTCGTCCTTGGCGCGCTGTCGTCAGGCATGCTGCTCTACGGCATCAGCCTGGTCTACGGCTACACCGGCAACACCGGCTTCCAGGAAATTGCCTCGGCACTTGGCAGCGGCGAGCGCCAGCTTGGTCTCGTGGTTGGCCTCGTCTTCGTGCTGGCCGGCCTTGCCTTCAAGATCTCGGCGGTGCCGTTCCACATGTGGACGCCCGACGTCTATGAGGGCGCGCCGACGCCGGTGACGGCATTCCTCGCCGCAGCCCCCAAGATGGCGGCGATGGCGCTGATCGTGCGCGTCACCATGGGCGCGTTCAAGCCGATCGCCGCCGACTGGCAGCAGATCATCGTCTTCATCTCGATCGCCTCGATGGCGCTCGGCGCCTTTGCCGCGATCGGCCAGACCAACATCAAGCGCCTGATGGCCTATTCCTCGATCGGCCATATGGGCTACGCGTTGGTCGGCCTTGCCGCCAACAGCCAGGCCGGCGTGCGTGGTGTTGCCATCTACATGCTGATCTATCTGGTGATGACGCTCGGCACCTTCGCCTTCATCCTCGCCATGCGGCGCAAGGAAGGCAATGTCGAACAGATCAGCGACCTGGCCGGACTTGCCTCGACCAATCCGATCATGGCGACGATTCTCACCATCCTGATGTTCTCGCTGGCCGGCATCCCGCCGCTCGCCGGCTTCTGGGGGAAGTGGTACGTCTTCCTCGCAGCCATCAACGCCAACCTCTACGCGCTGGCGATCATTGGCGTGTTGGCCTCGGTGGTGGGTGCCTATTATTATCTGCGCATCATCAAGATCATGTGGTTCGATGAACCGGTCGGCGGCTTCGTACCGATGGCCAGTGAACTGCGCCTCGTGCTCGGCGTCTCCGGCGCCTTCGTGCTGTTCTATGTGCTGATCGGCGGGCCGATCGGTACCTATGCCGAAGCCGCCGCCAAGACATTTTTCTGACGGGATGGCATTTCGGCTGGCTCCAACCTCGGCGTCGGAAGGGTTCCGGCTTGAGGCCCATGACAGTATCGGTTCCACCAACACGGTGGCGCTGGACCACGCAAGGGCATGCGACCCGGGCAGGCTATGGGTCGTTTCCAAAAAACAGGAAAGCGGGCGTGGCCGGCGCGGCCGCGCTTGGGTGTCGCCCGAAGGCAATCTGGCGGCGACCTTGCTCGTCGTCACCGGCGGTGAGCTTCGCCTGGCCGCGACGCTGGGTTTCGTCGCCGGCCTGTCGCTAGCCGATGCGCTCGACGCGGTTGTGCCAAAGGGCAGGATCGCCATCGGACTGGATGGCGCAAGCCAGGGACAAAACCGTTTCGAGCTGAAATGGCCGAACGACGTGCTTGCTTCCGGCGCCAAGCTCGCCGGCATCCTGCTGGAGTCGGCGATACTGGATGGCGGTCGCTTCGCGGTCGCGGTCGGCATCGGCGTCAATGTGGTGGCGCATCCAACGGATTTGCCTTATCCCGCGACATCGCTGCGAACTCTGGGCGCGACATGCGATGCCGAAACGCTGTTCCTGGCGCTGTCGGATGCCTGGAGCGAGAATGCCCGCCTGTGGGATGAAGGGCGCGGTCTTGCCGCTGTCAGGCGGCGCTGGCTGGCGCGCGCGGCGGGGCTTGGCGGCGAGGTTGCTGTCAGAATTGACGGTAATGTGGTGCGTGGGGTGTTCGAGACCATTGACGAGGACTGCCGTTTCGTGATCCGCGACGATGAGGGGACTGTCCTGACGATCGCCGCCGGCGATGTGCATTTCGGCGCTGTGGCGTCCGCACGGGTATAATGGGCTTGGCCTGAGGGCCAGGAAGGGAAAAATCATGGCGAAAGCGGAAAACGCCGAACTCGTCTTCGTGCCGCTCGGCGGCGTCGGCGAGATCGGCATGAACTTCGCCCTCTACGGCTACGGCCCGCCGAGCGCGCGCGAATGGATCGTCATCGATGTCGGTGTCACCTTTCCCGACGCGGCGCATCCGGGCGTAGACCTGATCCTGCCCGACACGCGCTTCATCGAGGAGAATCTCGCCAATCTGCGCGGCATCATCATCACCCACGCGCATGAAGACCATTACGGCGCGCTGCTCGACACCTGGCCGAAGCTGAAGGCGCCGGTGTGGATGACGCCGTTCAGCGCCGGGCTGCTGGAAGCCAAGCGGCAAGGCGAGCAGGGCGCACCGAAAATCCCGCTGACGATCTACCGGGCGGGCGAGAAATTCACCGTCGGCCCCTTCGAGATCGAAGCCATTCCGGTGGCGCACTCTATTCCTGAGCCGATGTCGCTGGCGATCACCTCGCCGGCCGGCACCGTCATCCACACCGGCGACTGGAAGATCGATCCGGAGCCGACGATCGGACCCAAGACAGACGAGGCGCGGTTCCGTGCCTATGGCGACAAGGGCGTGCTGGCGCTGATCTGCGATTCGACCAATGCGCTGCGCGAAGGCGAGTCGCCTTCGGAAGTCGCCGTCGGCGAGGGCCTCAAGGGCGTCATCCAGGCCGCCAAGGGCCGCGTCGCCGTCACCACATTCTCCTCCAATGTCGGGCGTATCGTCTCCATCGCCAAGGCGGCACGCGACGCCGGCCGCCAGTGCCTGGTGCTTGGCCGCTCGCTCAAGCGGGTCATCGATGTTGCGGACGAGCTTGGCTATATGGACGGCCTGCCGGAATTCATCGCCGAGGAGGATTTCGGCTTCATCCCGCGCGAGAACCTGGTCATCATCTGCACCGGCAGCCAAGGCGAGCCGCTGGCGGCGCTGGCGAAGCTGTCGCGCGAAGAGATGAAGTCGGTGTCGCTGACGGCGGGTGACACGGTAGTGTTTTCCTCGCGCACCATTCCCGGCAATGAGAAGGCGATCCTCGAGATCAAGAACCGCCTCATCGATCTTGGCATCAAGATCATCGAGGATGGCGACGCGCTGGTGCATGTCTCCGGCCATCCCCGGCGCAGCGAGTTGCGCAAAATGTATGAATGGGTACGCCCGCAGATCGGTGTTCCCGTGCATGGCGAGGCGGCGCATCTGGTGGCGCAGGGCTCGCTGATGTCGACCTCCGGCATCGGCCAGGTGGCGCAGGTGCGCGATGGCGACATGCTCAGGCTCGCTCCCGGTCCTGCCACCATCATCGACCAGGTGCCGTTCGGCCGCATCTACAAGGACGGCAATCTGATCGGCACCGACCAGGCGATGGGCATTCGCGACCGGCGCAAACTGTCCTTTGCCGGCCATGTCGCGGTCAATGTCGTGCTCGACGACAAATACGAGCTCGCCGGCGACCCCGACCTGGTCGCCATCGGCGTCGCCGAGGCGGATGCCAGCGGCGAGACGCTGGAAGATTTGATGATCGATGCGGCCGTCGGTGCGGTGGACTCGATTCCCCGCCAGCGGCGAAAGGACCTCGACCTCGTGCAGGAAGCAGTGCGTCGCGCGGTGCGCGGCGCCGCCAACGAAGCCTGGGGCAAGAAACCGCTGGTGACGGTGTTCGTCACCAGGTGAGGGCGAGAGCTAGACGTTCAGCTGATAGCTGACCGGAAGCCAGCGAAAAGAACCGTTCGCCGATTCGATGTAGCCCAGGCCCGGAAACGGCATGTGGTGGCCGGCCACCAGCAGGCGCTGTTCGGCGGCCATCTTCAGCAGGCGCTTGCGGGTCTCGACCGCCTGTTCCTTGTCATCATCGAAATCGGCATGCCACTGCGGCTGCTGGATGGACACGACATAGTGCAGGAAGGCGTCCGACCAGATCAGCAATTTCTGGCCGTCGCTTTCGACGAGAAATGCCAGGAGACCAGGGGAATGGCCTGACGCGTCGATGGCGGTGATGCCCGGCATCACCTCATCTCCGGGCGTTACGAAAGTTGCCCGGCCGGCCAGCCCGGTACAGATCTGCCTGAACAGATCGCGGTTGGCCAATCTGGCCTCGCGGACCGCGGTTCCCTCGGTCCAGAAAGCGAATTCAGCCGCGCCGAATACATAGCGTGCCCGGGAGAAAACGGGTTCGCCATTCCTGACGAGCCCGCCGATATGGTCCGGGTGGCCGTGCGTGATGACCACCACATCGATATCATCAGGCCCAAGCCCAAGGTCCCGCAAACAGTCCAGCAGTGAACTGTCTGCATCTCCGCATCCGGTGTCGAACAGGATCTTTTTGGCGCCGGTGTCGATCAGCGTCGGGATGAAACAATGTTCGTATCGATCCTGGTCGATGAAGTTCGAAACCGCGAGTTCGAGCACGGCGGCTGGCGACTGTCCGGCTGCGAAGGCCGATGCAAGGTTGTCTCTGATATCGACGGCGTCAAGCAAGGCAGCAATCTTGAATGAACCGAGATCGAAGGTGAAAACGCGGGCGCGGGTGGGGCGGATGCAAGACATTGCCGTTTGTACTTTGCGGTTGCCGGTCGGACCAGCCTCGATCGTGATTGGGGAGAATGTCACCAAAGTGCGACAGTGCGCGCCTCGTGAATGGCTGTTGATCTCAGCCGATTTGACGTATGACGCGAGCCATTGGACAGAGGAGAGACAGCGCGCACATGCTCGGACGGCTGAACCATGTCGCGCTTGCGGTGCCGGATCTGGCCGCCGCCGTTGCTGCTTACCGCAACACGCTTGGCGCCGAGGTGACGGAGCCGCAGGCTTTGCCGGAGCATGGCGTCACCGTGGTGTTCGTCAATGTCGGCAACACCAAGATCGAATTGCTGGAGCCGTTGGGCGAGGCCTCCCCGATCGCCGCTTTCCTCGCGAAGAGCCCGTCCGGCGGCATGCATCATCTCTGCTACGAGGTCGACGACATCCTGGCCGCGCGCGATCAGCTCAAGGCCGCCGGTGCCCGCGTGCTGGGCGACGGCAATCCCAAGATCGGCGCGCATGGCAAGCGGGTGCTGTTCCTGCATCCGAAGGATTTCTTCGGCACGCTGATCGAACTGGAGCAATCATGAGCTGGGTTTCGTTCACCGCCCTGTTTTTCGCGACCTGGTGGGTGGTGCTGTTTGCCGTGCTGCCGTTCAGCGTCCGCACACAGGATGACGATCATGACGTGACGCTGGGCACGGTTCCAAGCGCGCCGCGCGGACCGCATATGCTGCGCGCAGTGATCCGCACGACCATCGCCACGGCGATCCTGATGGGCATTTTCTATGGCCTGACGCACGGGCTTGGATACAGCCTCAACGACATCCCCCACATCGTGCCGGATTTCGGCCAGACCCCGGCAAAGTAGATCGCTCGGCGAGGGCGCTCTTGCCGCATCGGAGCGCCGCGGAAGGGGATCGGATTGCCGTCACATCCGGCGACCGTACGCCTGTTGACGCAAGGTCATGCATCGTGACAACTCGCCGCGCTAACCAGATGATTGCACAAAAAAAATGCAAGGCACGAGGCCTTGCAATTAAACGCGTCCGATCTGTTTCCGGTTTCCGGCGGCAGCGAATAACCGCGCCTAGATCGCATCCTCCCAAGACTTTGACCGCGTAGGAGAGCAGATTTTTCTCCGCCCTCTCGGTTATCGCGGCACACTAGCCTAAGCCGAATGAAAATGTCACGAAGAATTTTGCCTCGAAACAGGCATTCTCGTGCTGCACTGCACAATAGTATGGCATGCTTTGCTTTCGAAACGACCACGGAGCCTTTGCGGCATGTCCTGAATTGACGCGCGCAAAGAATTGGCGGCCAAGTCCGAAGACGTTCGCTATGCTCAATCGCCGGCGCGGCTGATCCTGGAAACCGAAGGATTCCGGGCCGTAACGCGCTGATGTGCCGCCATGTCCGGGTTTCCATTCCGCCATGAAATGGCTATGAAGCCGGGTCAAGCAAGCCTGCGTCGCGCCGATTCTGGCGTGGCCGTTCTCATTCACGGACCAGTCCATGCGTTTGTCGCGCTATTTCCTGCCCATCCTCAAAGAAAATCCGCGTGAGGCCGAGATCGTCTCGCACCGGCTGATGCTGCGTGCCGGCATGATCCGCCAGCAGGGGCAGGGCAGCTTCTCCTGGCTGCCACTTGGCAAGCGGGTGCTGGACAAGGTCTGCCAGATCATCCGCGAGGAGCAGAACCGCGCCGGTGCGCTGGAAATCCTGATGCCGACCATCCAGTCGGCCGATCTGTGGCGCGAAAGCGGCCGCTACAACGACTATGGCAAGGAGATGCTGCGCATCAAGGATCGCCAGGATCGCGACATGCTCTACGGTCCGACCAACGAGGAAATGGTCACCGAGATTTTCCGCGCCTATGTGAAGTCCTACAAGGATTTGCCGCTGAACCTCTACCACATCCAGTGGAAGTTCCGCGATGAGGTGCGGCCGCGCTTCGGCGTCATGCGTTCGCGCGAGTTCCTGATGAAGGACGCCTATTCCTTCGACCTCGACTTCGAGGGCGCGAGGGCTGCCTACAACAGGATGTTCGTCTCCTACCTCAGGACGTTCACGCGCATGGGCCTGCAGGCGATTCCGATGCGCGCCGACACCGGGCCGATCGGCGGTGACCTCAGCCATGAATTCATCATCCTGGCCGATACCGGCGAGAGCCAGGTTTTCTGCCATCGCGACTATCTTTCGCTTGCCGTGCCCGGCGCCAATACCGACTTCGCCAATGACGGCGAGATATCCGATATCGTCAAGACGTGGACGACGCCCTACGCCGCCACCGACGAGATGCATGACGAGGCGGCCTGGGAAAAGGTCCCCGAGAGCGACAAGGTTTCGGCACGCGGCATCGAGGTTGGCCACATCTTCCATTTCGGCGAGAAGTACTCCAAGCCGATGGGTGCCAAGGTGACCGGACCCGACGGCAAGGATCATTTCGCCTCCGGCGGTTCCTACGGCATCGGCCCGTCGCGGCTGGTCGCCGCGATCATCGAAGCCAGCCATGACGAGAACGGCATCATCTGGCCGGACGCCGTGGCGCCGTTCGACATCGGCCTGATCAACATGAAGGTGGGCGACGCCGACTGCGACCGCGTCAGCGACGAGCTCAATGCCGCGTTCACCGCCGCCGGCAAGGATGTGCTTTACGACGACACCGACCAGCGGCCGGGCGGCAAGTTCGCCACCGCCGACCTGATCGGACTGCCTTGGCAAGTGATCGTCGGGCCGCGCGGCGTGGCTGCCGGCGAGGTCGAGATCAAGAATCGCAAGACCGGCGAGCGCGAAACGCTGCCGATCGCCGATGCGAAAAAACGCTTCGGTGTCGCCGCATGAGCGAGGCGGCGGCGACAAGATCGGCGGGCGCCGGCCCGTTCTCCTTCTTCGAGCGAACAGTTGCCTGGCGCTATCTGCGTTCGCGGCGCAAGGAGACGGTGATCTCAGTCATCGCCTCGATCTCCTTCCTCGGCATCATGCTGGGGGTGGCGACGCTGATCGTCGTCATGGCCGTGATGAACGGGTTCCGCGCCGAGCTGTTGACGCGCATCCTCGGCGTCAACGGCCATCTGATCGTTCAGCCGCTCGATTCGCCGCTCGAGGACTACGCCCAGGTCGCCGGCCGCATCAATGGCGTGCCCGGCGTCAAATACGCCATCCCGCTGATCGACGGCCAGGTGCTGGCCCAAGGCAATGTCGGCGGCGGCACGGGCGCGCTCGTGCGCGGGATACGCGGCGAAGACCTCGGCAAGATCGCCATCGTCGCCAACAACATCAAGCAGGGTTCGCTCGCCGGTTTCGACTCGGGTGAGGGCGTCGCCATCGGCAAGCGCATGGCCGAGAATCTCGGCTTGACGCTCGGCGACACCATTACGCTGATCTCTCCTGATGGCGACGTCACGCCGATTGGCACGACGCCGCGCATGAAGGGCTACAAGATTGCGGCGATCTTCGAAGTCGGCATGTCGGAATATGACACTTCCATCGTCTATATGCCGTTCTCCGAAGCGCAGCTCTATTTCAACATGGATGGCCGCGCGCAGACGATCGAGATCTATGTCGACAATCCCGACAATGTCGACGCGCTGAAACCGAAGGTGGAGGAGGCGGCGCAACGGCCCATCGACATGGTCGACTGGCGCCAGCGCAACGAGACCTTCTTTTCCGCCCTGCAGGTCGAACGCAACGTCATGTTCATGATCCTGACGCTGATCGTGCTGGTGGCGGCGCTCAACATCATTTCCGGACTGATCATGCTGGTGAAGGACAAGGGGCACGACATTGCCATCCTGCGCACCATGGGCGCCTCGCGCGGGGCGATCCTGCGCATCTTCCTGATGACTGGGGCGGCGATCGGGGTGACGGGTACGCTCGCCGGCGTGCTGCTCGGCGTGGTCATCTGCACCAACATCGAATCGATCCGCCAGTTCTTCTCCTGGATGACCGGCAAGGTGCTGTTCAACCCGGAGCTCTATTTCCTCAGCCAGCTGCCGGCCAAGATGGATCCGCGCGAGACGACCTATGTCATCATCATGGCGCTCGGCCTGTCCTTCCTGGCTACGGTGTTTCCGGCATGGCGGGCGGCCCGCCTCGATCCGGTCGAAGCCTTGAGGTACGAATAGTGGCCGAGGTCATTATCGAACTGAAGAGCGTCGAGCGGCACTATGTCCAGGGGCCGCGCAAGCTCACCATCCTGAACGGCGCCGATTTTTCGTTGAAGCGCGGCGAGATGGTGGCGCTGGTGGCGCCGTCCGGCACCGGCAAGTCGACGCTGCTGCACACGGCTGGCCTGTTGGAACGCCCCGACGCCGGCGACGTGATCCTGTCCGGCCGGGCCTGCGGGCGGCTGTCCGACGACGAGCGCACCTCGATCCGCCGCAACGATGTCGGCTTCGTCTACCAGTTCCATCACCTGCTGCCGGAGTTTTCCGCGCTGGAAAACATCATGATGCCGCAGCTGATCAAGGGCCTGCCGCGCAAGGAAGCGGCCGAGCGCGCCGCGCAACTGCTCGACTACATGCAGATCGGCAAGCGCGCCTCGCACCGGCCGTCCGAACTCTCCGGCGGCGAGCAACAGCGCGTCGCCATTGCCCGCGCCGTCGCCAACGCCCCGCTGGTGTTGCTGGCCGACGAGCCGACCGGCAATCTCGACCCGGTCACCGCCTCCTATGTCTTCGAGGCGCTGGGCGCGCTGGTCAAGCAATCGGGCCTCGCGGCGCTGATCGCCACCCACAACCACGAGCTGGCATCGCGCATGGACCGGCGCGTTACGCTCGCCGACGGCAAGGTTGTCCCTTTGTAGGCTGCGCGATGGCGCGTCTGGCCGCCTGTGGTTCGCACACCCGTCTCGTGTTATCGTAGGCTCTGGGAGACGGCGGACGCGCCGTGAGTGCCCGCCCGCTCCCTACTGTGGGAGGAACGAATGGCTTACTACGTACTGCTGTCGAATTTCACAGATCAAGGTATCAAGACCATAAAGGATACGCAGAAGCGTGCTGAGGCCTTCAAGGCGATGGCCGGCAAGAGCGGTGTCAAGGTTCACACCCTGTTGTGGACGCTTGGCCAGCATGATGTCGTAGCGATTGCCGAAGCGGACGACGACATTGCTGCGACGGCACTAGCCCTGTCGATCGCATCGCTGGGCAACATCAGAACTCAGACACTGAGGGCGTTCGACACGGCAGATATGGCCAAGATAATGGCAAAGATGGCCTGACAGGTCTTGTGCTGCCTTGCGCGGGTGATCGAAGCCGGCGCCATGGGCTGGAGGAAATATTGTGCCTTGGCTGGCAGTAGCCTGTCGCTCAAATGGGGCAGCGGCAATTGGCTGCGCCAGCCCCTTCAAATGGCATAGGCCTTATGGCGTCCTGGCTGGTCGCAGCGGCTCGCATCAAGGCGTTGAAGGCTTCCTGCCTGCGGCGGGCTTAATGGTGGCAATCGCAGTCGCGACTTCCGGATCGTTGGGAACCGCCCGGCTGTAGGCGAGAAGATCGCCTGCCGCGGCGTTGGGATCACCAAGGGCGAGGTGCGTCATACCGCGCTGCTTGAGGGCGGGCAGATTGCCGGGGTCTTGGGCAATGGCGCGAGAAAGGTCCTCGATGGCCTCACTTGTACGGCCGGCTTCCGCCTTGATTCTCGCACGCTCAACGATGAACCCCGGATTGTTGGGGTTGAGGGAAATTGCCTGGTCGAAATCGCTCAAAGCTGCAGCAAACTGTTTCAGGTCTTCAAAAACAAGCCCTCGGCTGTGACAGACAAAGGCTTTGTGCGGCGCCAAGTGTACCGCGCGGTTGGCGTCCGCGAGAGCCTCTTGAAAAAGGCCGAGGGATCGCAGGGCGACCGTGCGATTGTCGACATAGCCAGCCACGGTCGGATGCGCCACGATGAGGCGCGAGAAATCCTTGACGGCTTCGGAGAATATTCCGAGTTGCATCAGCGCGTTGGCCCTTCGAAGAAGAAGGCGATCGGTCATCTCTCCGCTAGGTCTGCCTCTCAATGCAATCGAGCAATAATGCAACCTGTCGTTCGGTGTCTTCGAATGAATGCAACGCTCCACGTCAGCGTTGGCGGCCTTTGCGTCCGAAGTGCTGATAAGGAACACGGCCTGGATCAGGCCTATCGCCAAAACTCCGCAAATCCGCCACGCCATCACGGTACTCCCCTCAGCCATTGGCGAAATATCACGAGAAATTTGCCAATGACGAGGGTACTTTCATGAGAAGGATGCATTGTCCTCCCCCAAAATCGCGGGGGAAATGAACAAGCGACCGAAGGTCGGCGCGCCGTTCTCGGGCGGGGCGTTGGGGTTGGATGGCGGAGAGCAGGTCCAACACACCAGAGCCTCGTGCAACCGGCCGGTCACTCGCGAAATGGCGTAATCGCGGAACCGCTTAGGCGTGATATTGTGTGGGCACTCGCTGGTCGGAGGCCGCCGTGAAAAAGATCATTCTCGGGGTTGCGGCATTGCTCTTCTTGGTAGTCATCCTGGCGACCGTCTATTCATTGATCTTCGGCTGCCCGCATGGCGGTTCATACCGGTGCGAGCAAGGCTTCAACCGGGAAGTCTGTGGCTGCCCGCAATCGTAACCTTCGCGGCGCTGCTCGGGGATGGCCTGCCTCGTGAGGTCAATAGCAGCTTCACTCGCCTCCCAGCGAGCGGTTAACCTTTTACTAACCGTCCCAAATTCCCGTCCTATCACCATATCTCTGCGGGCGTTGACATTGAAACAAAATTAGAACAAATTGCGAACATATCAACAACAGGAGAGAGTTATGACCGATCTGGTTCAGGATGTCATCTCGCTGGTTTGCATGAGCACATTCCTCATTTCCATGGCGATCTGGATCGGCGCCATGTGATTTGGCGGCTCTCGCCGCCTTGGTTTCCGGCGGGCGAAAACCGCTCCGCCGTTAAGCCTTTCTTGCCGCCGCGACGCTAGGGTAGCTGCTCTAAGGCAGGAGCAATGTCCAGGTGTCGCCCATCGTCACGGTCATTCTGGTGGCCAGCAATCTCGGGCTGATCTTTCTCTTGATAACCGTGCCGCTTGGTTTGCGCACGGTCAGGATGAGCCGCGCGATTGCGATGGACCGCCAGCGCCTCTGGCAGGCGCTGTGGCCGCTTGGCAGCGATGCCGGCTGGTCCGGCGAGATCCTGTCGGCCCAGCCGCTGGACAGGGAGGGTGTGTCCCGCATCATGCTGTCGTGGGAAGGCCGCGACGGCAAGCCGATCGAACGCAGGGCGCGGTTTGAAGACGTCGTCGAGGGCAGCCGCTTCGCCATGCGCGTCCTCGAGGATACCGCGCTCGATGGCTCGTTCTGGAAAGACTATCGCGAAACCGCCGAGCTCGTCTCCGAAGGCAGCGGCACGCGGGTGACGCTCAGCCAGACGGATCGTTACCGCGGCGTTGCCTTTCTGGTATTCCGCTACTTCGCCATGCGCCGCGAGCTGTCCAAGCTGCAGCGCTGGGCGGTAACCGGACAGTACCGCAAGGGCGGCTGGTTCGAGCATCCGCTGAGCCAGGTCGGCTTTGCCGTGCTGTCGGCATTGATCCTGTGGCCGTTCTTCGGTCTCCATCTCGGCGGCTTGGCGCTGGCCGCGATCCTCACCTCGGTCGTGGCCCTGCACGAGCTCGGCCATATGGCGGCGTTCCGGCTGATGGGCCATCGCAAGGCGCGGATGATCTTCATTCCGTTGCTCGGCGGCATCGCCATTGGCGGCCGGCCCTATAACAGCCGTTTCGAAGTGGCCTTCGTGGCGCTGATGGGGGCGGGGTTTTCCGCCTTCCTGGTACCGATCGTCATTGCCGCCAGCGCGTTTGCCGGTAGCGAGGGGCACAAGGCCGCAGCCGCGCTGCTGGCAGCGCTGGCAGGCTGCGCGGCCCTGTTCAACATCGCCAATCTGGTGCCGGTGTGGAAGTTCGACGGCGGCCAGGTGCTGCGCCAGATCTGCCCGGGACCGGTCGCGCTGGCGCTGGCGTCGTTCTTCCTGCTTTCCGTCTTCTTGGCACTCGGCCGACAGGCAGGCTTCTCCTCCGGCTTTCTAATTGTGGCGGGAGCGGTCTTTTCGATCCTCAGCCTGCTCACGGTCGGCAGCGGCGTGAAGCCGCGCTACGAGTTGGAGCCAATCCGCACCATTGACCGCTTCGCCATCGCCGGCGCGCTGCTGGCGGTGTTCACCATTCATGGCTGCGGTGTGTTGTGGGCGTCGGCGCAATTGCTTTGAGCTCGTGCTGAGCCCGAAAGGTTCAACCGGCCTTGCGTGTCGCTTGGATAGGCACGGCGGTCGCTGCACCAAACACATCCTCGAAGGCTGATTTCAGCGCCAGATCAAGGTCGGCCATGCCGACGGGGAGGCCGAGGTCGACGAGGCTGGTGACGCCGTGATCCTGCACGCCGCACGGCACGATGCCGCCGAAATGGTCGAGCTCCGGCTCGACATTGATGGCGATGCCGTGAAAGCTTACCCAGCGCCGCAGCCGGATGCCGATGGCCGCGATCTTGTCCTCGGCCGGCGAGCCGTCCGGCAGGGCAGGGCGATCGGGCCGCACCACCCAGACGCCAACCCGGTCCTCGCGCCGTTCGCCGCGCACGTTGAAGGTGGCGAGCGTGCCGATGATCCACTGTTCGAGCGCGGCGACGAAGGCGCGCACATCCTCGCGCCGCCGCTTCAGGTCAAGCATGACATAGGCGACCCGCTGGCCGGGTCCATGATAGGTGAATTCGCCGCCGCGCCCGGCCGAAAAGACCGGAAAGCGATCAGGATCGATCAGGTCCTCGATGCGGGCGCTGGTGCCGGCGGTGTAGAGCGGGGGATGTTCGACCAGCCAGACCATTTCGCCGGCGGCTCCGCTGCGGATCGCCTCGGCGCGGGCTTCCATGAAGGCCAGCGCATCGGGATAGGCGGTGAGGCCAGGCTCGATGCGCCACTCGACCGGTGCCGAACCGGGGAGCGGCAGGAACGACGTGGCGATCTGGCTGCGTTCTGGCATGGGTTTTCGTTTTTCGCTTGTGCCGTCGCGATCCCGCTGCACTTTCGGGCGACATGCATCTGTCTCCCATATGGCGTCAATCGCTGGAAACGTCCAGTTCCGGCCCTGCATTCCAATCCTGTGGACCGTTATGCCAATCGCCCGAGATTATTGCGTCCGGCGCACTTGTTTCGCCGGAAACGATTTGCTACACGCCGCGAGCCGGTTGGTTCCGGCTCCTACCACGTGCGGTCGTGGCGGAATTGGTAGACGCGCAGCGTTGAGGTCGCTGTGGGGCAACCCGTGGAAGTTCGAGTCTTCTCGACCGCACCAAAATTTCCTGAAGCAAGCCTTCGGACGCCTTGAAGTAACCTCCGGCGATCATCAGACCCTGAGTACGGCGCCGGCCGCTCTATTGCGGCTGGACCTCGGGTCCATTCGGCAGATCGACGGTCACGACGAGGCCGGTTGGCTGGTTGTCATGCAACTCGATCTTGCCGCCATGGCCCTGGATGATATCAGCCACGATCGAGAGGCCCAGACCGAAACCGTGTTTCGAGGCAACGCCGCGTGACATGTCCTCCTTGAAGAAGGGTTCGAAAACGCGGGAGCGCGCCGTCATCGAAATGCCTGGTCCGTCGTCGCCCACCGCGATGCGCGCCGCCGTGTCGGTCTGTGTCAATGCGACGGTGACATTGCCGGCGAATTTGACCCCGTTGTCGCACAAATTGGTGATCGCGCGCGCCAGCGCATTGGGCTTGCACCAGCCCAGAAGCCTGTCCGGCCCGGAATAGGAAACCGAAAACCCGACATCTGAGAATTCGGCGCAGACGGTTTGCAGCACGCTGGCTATGTCGGCCCGCTGCAGCTTTTCCGTCGAGACGTCGTTGCGCAGATAGGTCAGGGTCTCGTCGATCAGATCCTCGATGTGCCTGATATCGGACAATATGGCGGTTCGAACGGGGCCGTCATCCATGCGTTCGGCGCGAAGCCGCAGCCGCGTCAACGGCGTGCGCAGATCATGGCTGACGCTGCGCAGCATGCGCGTGCGGTTCTCGATCATGGTGCGGATACGCGTTCTCATCCTGTTCAGCGCGCGTGCCAGGCCGATCATTTCGATGGAGCCGCGTTCGGCGAAAAGCTCGTTGCCATTCTCGATCTCGGCCTCTCCCACTGCCGCCGAGATGCGCTTCAACGGCTCCGTCACGGCCCAGACCGCAAACAGCCAGATCAGCACGGGCAAGGCGATGAAAGCCATGAACCTGTAGAACGAGACGCGGACGAAGCCTGATGTCAGCCAGGAATCGGGCATGCCGAAATGCGCCAGGACGCTCTGCTGGTCCAGATCGATAACAAACGCGTATTGGCCGCCGATCCTTATCCAGCGTCCAGCGATCGAGCTGCTCTCGATCTGGAGAAGCCATGTGATGCTTCGCCATTGCAGATAGGAATCCGGAATATTGCTGACCTGCTGCCTGGGCAGGATCTTGAAATCAAAGCCGGCGCGTGTCGCCGCGGCCAGAACAGCACCGCGGGCTTCGGTTGGCGTTTGGCGCAACAAGGCAGCGACAATTGCAGCCCGCCTGGCGCTGTCTTCCACGACGGGAAGGTCGACGTTCTCGATCAAACCTTCGAAGGCCGATCCGGCGGACATGATCACGATCACGGCCATGAAAATGATCGCCGCGAACTGCCCGCGCACCGACTGCGGCAGGAAGCGGCGGACCAGATCCCTCACGCTTCCTCCACCGTGGCAGTGAAGATGTAACCACCCAGCCGCACAGTCTTGAGAAGAACCGGATCGCGCGCATCCTTTTCGATCTTCTGGCGGATCCGGCTGACATGGACGTCGACGCTTCGCTCGATCGGGCCGGCAAGCCCGGCATGGGTGACGCTCAGAAGCTCCTCGCGCGACAGAACCCGGCCTGCATTGCGGCAGAACGCCAGCAGCAGATCGAATTCATGCGTCGTGGTCGCAACCCGCGCATTGCTGGGATCATGCAATTGCCGGCGAACGGGATCGAGGCGCCAGCCGTTGAACCGAAGTACCTTCGTGCGGTCGCGTTCGTCGGGAGCGTAGGCCGTGCGGCGCAGCAACGCCCTTATTCTTGCCGTCAGTTCGCGCGCGCTGAACGGTTTGGTCACGTAGTCGTCGGCGCCGATCTCCAGTCCGAAGATGCGGTCGATTTCCTCGCCAAGGGCGGTCAGCATCAGGATCGGAACGTTCGTTTGCGCGCGAAGCCGGCGGCAGATGCTGAGGCCGTTCTCGCCAGGCAGCATGATATCGAGCACGATCAGATCGAATTTCTGGTTGCGAAGCGCGGCGTTCATGCGGACGCCGTTGGCGGCGATTTCCACGATCATGCCGTTTTCCGCGAGCGTCTCGCCCAGCATGCGCGCGATCTCGATATCGTCTTCGACAATGAGGATCTGCGGGCCTTGCCTCGGCGATTTGAAGTCGGCGTTCAGATCGATCTGGCTGGAGCTTACCGCGGCCTGCATTGCATTATGTGTGGGCATCAAAACCGATATCCGACGAGAAGCATCCCCGAGGGCTGGACCTTGTCGACAACAACAGGGCTGTCGGCAGCGTCCCCCATAAGAATGCCGACCCCCGCCTGGCCACGCACCATCCAGTTGTGATTGAGCATATATGTGGCGGAAATCGAAAAATCGGCGCGCTTCAACCCCGCGCCGGCGTTGTATTGGGTCAGCCCCGAGCGAGCCGATTGTTCCGGCGTGACGCCGAAATAGGCCTGCATGTATTTCTCGTCGGCGAAGACGACCGACGCGCCGGCGCCGACCATCCATGATGGGGACAGAGGCTGGGTCACCTCGATGCCAAGCGTACCCTCCATCCCGTCGCTGCCGCCAATGGTCTTGTCCAGCTGCGCGAAGATTTCGGCCGGGCCGAACTTCATCGCCGCCTTGGCGCCGACGATGGCGCCGATGTCGACATCCCCCAGGCCGCGCAAATGATCGGAATCGTCTTCCTTGCGGCCCATGTCATAGCCAAGGCGCGCGCTGAATTCGAACGGTCCTTGCTCATAGAGGGCGATGTTGGCGCCCGTCGGGTCGATCCTCACCGTGTCGAGGAATGTCGCCGATATGAAAGGCACCGGCATGACCTTGAACTCGTTGCTGCCCTCATATTTGGGGACGATGATGGCGCCGCCGCCCAGGACGACATGCCAGTCGGCCAGTTTCTGTTCGAAGCGCCCGAAACGCGTGGGATCGGGCGGCGGGGTCAGATCCTCGGTGTCGACCGCAATGGCGTCCGCCGCCTGCACGATCTCCGTTGAAAACACGATTGCCATCGCCGCGAGCGAGACCCGGCGGGCCACCATTCCAGAAACCATTTTGAACATGCATGCTCCAGAGCAGCGAGGCAGTAAGAGCCCCCGATGCTCGGACTATTTCAGGCGAAGATGGCTGCATGCGTGAAGTGATGTTAAGTTTTGTTGCGCAATCTTGGCCTGATCTTGTCGCACGGCCACAAGCGCGGGAGGTCAATCGGCGACTTCTGCTTCCAGAACGCCACCTTGCCCTCGGCCACCGTCAGACCGGCGAACTGCTCGGTAGCGGCCAGGCGATAGGCCGTGATGTCGATGGAACAGCTTCGAAAACGCGGCCGCGGTCTCATAGCCGACACGGGTCGCAATCCGCGCAATCGCCTCGTCGCTTGTTTCGAGCAGAAATGCGGCCTCCGACATCCGGCGTGAGATCAGATAACGGTACATGGGCTCGCCAACGAGCCTCGTGAAGCGAGCCGAAAACGCCGACCGACCAAGCCCCACGCTTTGCCCGAGCTCGCCAAGCGTCCAGGGCCGATCCGGTCGTTCGTGGATCAACTGAAGGGCCGGTCCTATGTGCGGGTCCGCCATCGCCCCCAGCCACCCACCTTCTCCGGGGCCGAGCGACTTGATCCAGCTTCGCAACACCTCGACGAAGAGCACTTCAGTCAGACGTGACAGCGCGACGCCTTGTCCGGGACGCTCGAGCGCCGCCTCGCTCACCATGCGTTGCAGAATCGCCTCGAGCCATCCTCCGTCTTCCGTCGGCTTCAGGAGAAGCAGGGGCGGAAGCAATTCCAAAACGCTGCCGCGCGACGGCCGCGCCACAGTGAAATTACCACAGATCATCGTCGCGAGCGGCTGCTCGCCGCCTCCGTGACGAATGAGGCCAAGACGCCCGGCCAGCCGATCAATGTCGACAATCGGCAACGGCTCCGTCCGGCTATCCGAGTAGATCACATGGGGCTCGCCACGCGTGACGACGACAAAGTCGCCCTCGGTCATGTGGAGTTCTCGTCCCTCTTCGAGTGCGAGGGTAGCCGAGCCACGGCTGAGATAGTGGAACAGGGCGTAGGGGCGCTTTGGCAACGCGACATTCCAAGGATGGCCGAGCTCGAAGTGGAACAGCAAGGTTCCGCCAAGGCGAACGCGATCGAGCACTTCAGCGAGGATGTCCATCGTCCCGATGTTAATATGACGGACGGTCAGACACAATATTCGGACGATTGAGGCCTAACGTCCAAACGCTCCACGTACTAGTTGATCGCTAGTCGAGCCAACAGGTGGCGCGGCGACCATCACCCGAACGGCAGATGGGAGAACCACGACTGTTGCCGACACGCCTGCCTTTCCTCGGACCCGCGTCGTCCGTCATCACAACAGGAGCAATCAATGCGAAATCTTCTACTCTCAGTCGCCACCGTGCTCATGGCCGGAGCAACTGTTGCCGCCCCCGCCCAACCAGCTCAACTGCCCAAGGGGGCGGCTCACAACATCGTGCTCGTCCATGGCGCTTTCGTCGACCAGACGAGTTGGAAGCCGGTTGCCGATATCCTCACGAAGAAGGGCTACAACGTAACGCTCGTCGAAAACCCGCTCACCTCCCTCGCGGCGGACGTCGATGCCACCAAACAGGCGCTCGCCAAACAGGACGGCAAGACCGTTCTCGTTGGCCACTCCTGGGGCGGTGTGGTCATCACGCAGGCAGGTGACGATCCTAACGTCTCGGCGCTTGTCTACGTCTCCGCATTCGCGCCGGACGTGGGAGAATCTTTGGCAAGCTTAGCCAAGAGCGGTCCGGCAACTGAAGGCGGCGCGGCGATTCATCCCGACGAAAAGGGCAACCTCTACATCGATCCCAAAGTGTTTCCTTCGGCAGTCGCGGCTGATCTTCCTGCGGAGATCGCCGAATCCCTGGCAAATCATCAGCTCCCGTTGAACCACACAGCGTTCGAGGCTCCGGTCGATACCGCAGCTTGGCACGACAAGCCGACATTCTACGTGATCAGCACGAAGGACAAGGTCATCGCACCCGAGGTCCAGAATATCTTCGCCACCAGGATGAAGGCCAAGACGACGGAGGTCGCCGGCAGCCATGCCTCCCTGGTCGTCCACGCGAAGGAAGTCGCCGCGGTGATTGAAAAGGCCGCACTCGTGAAGTGACGATACCGCTCCCGGCACTTTCGTGCCGGGAGCACCACCCCGCTCGGCGGACTACGGAATGCGTTGGACCGCGAGCGGCTCAAACCTAGCCAAAAAACCGCGCCAGCTACTCCCACTCGATTATCCAATGCCAAGCACCCGGAGGATGACATGACTGAACTCGACACCGCGAGCCAGGACGCCACCACACTAGAAACGGCGCCCACCCTTTACATCGAAGGCAGCGGAATCCGCTTCGCCTATCGCCGCCTCGGCCCATCAACCGGAACGCCGCTGGTTCTCCTGCAGCATTTCTCGGGCAACATCGACGCCTGGGACCCCGCCGTCGTGAATGCCCTGGCCACCGATCGACCGGTGATCGCTTTCGATAACGCCGGGGTCGGCCGCTCGACAGGCCAAACGCCCGACAATATCGTGGCGATGACCCGGGACGCGGTCGCTTTTATCGAACTGCTCGGCCTCTCCGAAGTCGACCTGCTGGGCTTTTCCCTCGGCGGCTTCATCGCGCAGCAGATCGCCGCCGAGCACGGAATGCTGGTCCGCAAGCTCATCCTCGTCGGCACTGCTCCGAAAGGCGGAGAGGAACACCTGTTGGCGGTTTTGCAGGACGCGTTTTCCCAAACGGAGGCGCCGGACCCCCGCCTGCCGCTGTTCTTCACGAAGTCGTCCGCCAGCCAGTCGGCCGGCCTGGCGTTCCTGAACCGGGCGAAGGTGCGTAAGGAAGACCGGGATACCGATAACGGCAGCACGGTAACCGATCCGCAGGCAAAAGCGCTTATTACCTGGTGCGCCACTCCTGATCCCGAGCACGCTATTCTGCGCGCCATCCACCAGCCCACCCTTGTGGTCAGCGGCAGCCACGACACCATGCTGCCGGCGGACAACGCCTACGCAATGTTCAAGGCTCTAAGCAACGCCCAACTGGTCCTCTATCCCGATTCCGGCCACGGCGCCCTGTTTCAGCACCACGAATTGTTTGTCAGCCACGTCCGGACCTTCCTGGAAGCGTAATCGGCGGTGGCATAATCCGGCGCGATTGGCCGCGCCTTTATTCATGAGAGCTGCAGCGGAGAAAGAAATGACAATCGCAAAGGTCGAGGTTGAGCGTTTCAGCCTGACGTGTTCCAAACCATTCGACGCCGTTGTGGCCGCGCTCAAGTCAGCGGTCGGGCAACCTGACATAGTCGAATTTTTCAAGGCGACGAGGGCCGCAAGTTCCTTTCCGGAATTGGAGCGCGTCGTGCAAAGCGGCCTCGGCCGCACAGGTCTCATGCTCTTCGCTGAATTCGACCTGGGCGCCATTCTGCGCCGCGAAACTGGAACCGAGACTCCCAAGAGCATGCGGTTCCTGGTGGGCAATCCACTCATCATGAAAGAAATGGTCAGGCACGTTCCCGATGCTGGATCCTACGCGCCAGTCACAGTCCTTGTTGATGAACGTCTCGATGGCGTGCATGTCTCCTACGACACAATGGAGAGTTGTCTGCTCCCTTATAGCAGTTTGGAGGCTCTTGCAGTCGCTCGCGATCTTGATGCGAAAATCACAAGCTTGTTACGCGAATGCGCGCACTAAGCTCGTGATGACGGAAGGGGCGCGCGGGCGTATGTGAGGGGGACACCCAGCGTGGAGAGGCGCGGAAGTCCAGCCGCCTTCTTCATCCTCGCCAGCGTATCCGCCGCAACCTCACCAAACGACGACGGCGTCGGCACGATGACGACGCAGGTCTCTTTCAGGATTTCGACCTTCTCCTGCGCCGCCTCAACGACGGCCGAGATGACGGCGCCGGCATGGCCCGTGCGCCAGCCCTTTGCCGCCGAAAGCGATGCGCTGTAGGTGCCTTGAACGACCACGGCTTGGCAAAACCCGAGCCTATCCCGTCCACCCAAGGCCGGCCGAGATGCAATTGATCGATACGAGCAGAGCGTCAGTGGCTCGCTTTTGATCCACTGTCCCGGTGTTTGTCCGAACTTCACGCAACAGATCGACCTGCAGCCGGTGAATATCATCCATCTGTCGCCGCAGATTGTCGAAGCGCCGCTTGAACATTGGAAAGCGCGCTGAGAGATCGCCTCCCGTGAGGTCACCAATCAGGCGCCGCGTCAGCTCGTATTCGGCGGCGATGCGGGCGTAGATCCGCCGGGCCGCATCGCTGTCGGACACCAGGCGGGCGTAGAGCTGAGCGATCTCCATGTCGGATTGGTAAAGCGTCTTTTCCGCCTCGTCGACGATCAGGCGGAAGAAGCGCGAGTGCTCGAACATGCGGGCCAGAAGCTCGCGCCCGGCCTCGCCGCGCACCGCGACGAAAGCGCTGAGCGCGCTGCCGATGCCATACCAGCCGGTCAACAGATGACGGTTCTGGCTCCAGGCGAACACCCATGGAATGGCGCGCAGGTCAGCAATACCGCTGGCGCCGAAACGGCGCTCCGGCCGTGAACCCATTTTGAGGAGTGCCAGTTCCGCGACCGGGCTTGCCTGGTTGAAATAGTCGAGGAAGCCAGGCTCAGCCATCAGCCCGGCATAGGATGCCTGCGACATGCCTGCCAGCGCTTCCAGCGCTTCATTGAACTCCGGCGTTTCCTTCGCCTCGACATCACCGGGCGATCCGACACTGTGGGCCAGCACGCCGGCGGCGAGAATCTCGAGTTGGTTGAGCCCGGTGCCGCGATTGGCGAATTTCGACGATACGACCTCGCCCTGCTCGGTCACCCGCATGGTTCCAGCGACAGTGCCTTCGGGCTGCGCCGCGATCGCCCGACCGGTCGGCGCGCCACCACGGCTGACAGAGCCGCCGCGACCGTGGAAGAAACTGATCCTGACCTTGTGCTTGCGCCCGACGACAGCGAGGCGCTTTTGCGCTTTTGCCAGTTCCCAATTGGAAGCGAGGAAGCCGCCGTCCTTGTTGGAATCTGAATAGCCAAGCATGATTTCCTGGCGCGCGCCGAAATCTCGCACCGTCCGCCTCACCAGCGAAACGGCGAGCAAATCATTCAGGATGCCAGGGGCGGCCTGTAGATCAGCGATGGTCTCGAACAATGGCACGATCCGCAGCCTGATCGTGCCGCCGCCGGGCGAGGTTGAAAGTCCGCAATATTGCGCCAGCAGATAGACCGCCAGAAGATCGTCGGCCGAGCGGGTCATGCTGAGGACGAAGGAGCCGACAGCGTCGGCATCCAAGCCGGAAGTATGGTCGCCGATGACGGAGAATGTCGAAAGCAGTTCACCTGCTTCAGGCGAGAGCCGGCCTGCGTCGATCTCCCGCCGCTCGCCCTGGCTGATGGCTGCGCGAATGCGCGCCGACCATTGCGGCGTGCCAGCCGCGACCGGATCGGCGGGATTTGTCAGCGCAAACAACTCGGCTAGCACCCGGTTGACCTCCGTGGAGTTCTGCCGGATATCGAGCGAGACCGTACGGAAGCCGAAGCTTCCGACTTGCCAGAGCAGAGGCTGGACGAAACGCTTGGCTACCGCGCGTCCTCCGATTGCTTCGAGGACACAATACAGGCCGTTCAGATCAGCACGAAACGCCTCTGCCGAGTGGTACGCCGCCGTACCGCCGTTTCGCGTGGCCTCCAGCCGGGCAAGCAAGGCCGAAGCAAACTGGCGAAGCGGTTCGTCAGGATTGCGGGCGGCGATCATGTGCGCCTGTCCGCTTTTATCAAGCGCGGTTTGCAGCACCGGTTTGAAGCTGGCCGGCAGGGCGACGACATTCGAGCTGGCGCTGAGCACCGTAACCAGCCGCTGCACCTGCGTCAGATACCAGCTTATGGCGGTATCGCGGTATTCGGTGATGGCATGGGCGGTGACCGAGGCCGTCACATTGGGATTGCCATCGCGATCGCCACCGATCCACGAGGCATAGCGCATGAAGGAGGGAATTCTGATCGGCTCTCCCGGATAGTGACGCTCGAAGGCGCCTTGAAGCTTGCCATAGAGCTGCGGCGTTGCCTCGAAGATGACTTCGCGAAAGAAATGCAGCCCCCAGGCGATTTCGCGTTCGACAGTCGGGCGCTCAAGCCGCAACTCGCCCGTCATCCACAGAAGCTCGATCTCGCTTTCCAGATCGGCGATCAACAGGTCGCGTTCGCGCGGCGCCCAGCGCGGCTGATCGAGTTCGGTCAGCTTACGATAGATACGGCGGTGGATCTCCAGCACCGTGACGCGTTTGGCCTCCGTCGGGTGCGCGGTCATGGTCGGGCCGACGCAAAGCTCATTGAGCGTCGCCTGGACTTGCTGCGCTGAGTGGCCGCTGGCTGCCATCTGCGCGATCACGCTGGCGAGGGAGCCCGGCACTTCGTCGGCACCCGCGCCTTGTTCGAGTTCGCGACGCGCCCGCATGGCAAACAACTCGTCTGCTATCGCCAGCAACTGGAACCATACGCCGCTCGCCTGAAGCGCCGGGATGCGCTGCTCGGCGGCGAGGGAGACAAGCGACCTGCGTCCGGTCAGGACGGCGGCGATCTCGGGCTCACGCGCGCTTGCGACCTGCAGCAGCAGGCGCAACAAAAGGCTGCGCTCGTCCTCACGAAAGTTGATGCGTCTGCTCTGTTCCAACTGCTTTCCTGATCTGTCCGCATCGATTGCTGCTATAGCCGCGCCGTGGACGTCCTCCAGCGGCTTCAGCGCCGCTGGAACAGACTTCACGTCTTGCGCTATGCGGCCTTCGCCCGGTCGGCCATCACGCCGCCTTCTTCATCCGCGCCAGCGTATCGGCCACCACCTCGCCGAACGACGACGGCGTCGGTACGATGACGACACCGGCCTCCTTCAGGATTTCGACCTTCTCCTGCGCCGACTCGCCGAAGGCCGAGATGATGGCGCCGGCATGGCCCATGCGGCGGCCTTTCGGGGCGGAGAGGCCGGCGATGTAGGCGATGAGGGGCTTGCGCATGTTGTCGCGCGCCCAGATCGCGGCTTCGGCTTCCTGCGGGCCGCCGATCTCGCCGATCATCACCACGGCGTCGGTTTCGTCGTCCTGCTCGAACAGTTTCAGCATGTCCTTGAAGGAGGAGCCGTTGATCGGATCGCCGCCGATGCCGACGCTGGTCGACACGCCGATGCCGAGCGCCTTCATCTGCGAGGCGGCCTCGTAGCCGAGCGTGCCGGAGCGGCCAACAATGCCGACGCGGCCGGGCAGATAGATGCTGCCCGGCATGATGCCCATCAGCGCCTGTCCCGGCGTGATGACGCCGGCGCAGTTCGGGCCGATCAGCCGCATGCGGTCCTCGTAGCGGTAGCGCAGCATGTAGCGTTTGACCTGCATCATGTCCTGCGAGGGGATGCCGTCGGTGATGCAGACACAGAGTTTTATGCCGGCATCCGCCGCTTCCATGATCGAATCGGCGGCAAAGGGCGGCGGCACGAAGACGATGCTCGCCTCGGCGCGGGTCTCGCGCACCGCGCCCTTGACCGTGTTGAAGACGGGCAGGCCGAGATGCTTCTGGCCGCCCTTGCCGGGTGTGACGCCGCCGACCAGCTTGGTGCCGTAGCGTTTCATGTCCTCGGCGTGAAAGCTGCCGATCTTGCCGGTGAAACCCTGGACGATGACCCGGGTGCTGCGGTTCAGCAGAATTGCCATTTTTTCGACCTCCCTCAGGCTGCTTTTTTCTTCTTGGCGGCCGCGCGCCAGGCGGCGACGGCTTTTTCGGCGGCTTCGGCCAGCGTGTCGGCAACGATCACCGCCTCGCCGGAATCGGCCAGGATGCGGCGGCCTTCTTCGGCCTTGGTGCCGGAGAGCCGCACCACCAGCGGTACGTTGACGCCGACTTCGCGTATCGCCTTGATCACGCCTTCGGCGACCCAGTCGCAGCGGTTGATGCCGGCAAAGATGTTGACCAGGATGGTCTCGACATTCTTGTCGCCGAGCACGGCGCGGAAGGATTTCGCCACCCGCTCGGGCGAGGCGCCGCCGCCAATGTCGAGGAAGTTGGCCGGTTCGCCGCCGGCGATCTTGATCATGTCCATGGTCGCCATGGCCAGACCGGCGCCGTTGATGATGCAGCCGATATTTCCGTCTAGGCCGACATAGGAGAGGCCGCGGTCGCTGGCGAAGGTTTCGCGCGGGTCTTCCTGGCTCTTGTCGCGCAGCTCGGAGATTTCCGGCCGGCGGAACAGCGCGTTCTCGTCGAACGACATCTTGGCGTCGAGCGCGATCAGATTGCCGTCGCGGGTCACCACCAGCGGATTGATCTCCAGCATCGACGCGTCATAGTCGCGGAACACCTGGTAGCAGCTGAAGATGGTTTCGGTCGCCTTGCCGATCAGATTGTGGTCGAGGCCGAGGCCGAAGGCGATCTCGCGGGCCTGAAAGCGCTGCATGCCGACGCCGGGATCGACCGATGTGCGCAGGATGGAATTGGGTTCTTTCTCGACAATGTCCTCGATCTCCATGCCACCGGCGGCCGATGCCACGATCATGACGCGCTCTTCCTTGCGGTCGAGCACGAAGCCGACATAGAGCTCCTGCGCGATGTCGACGGCTTCCTCGAGATAGAGGCGCGAAATCAGCTTGCCGCGCGGGCCGGTCTGCTGGGTCACCAGCTTGCGGCCGAGCATGGCTTCGGCGGCGTTGGAGATTTCCTCGTCATTGGCGCAGAGCTTGATGCCGCCGGCCTTGCCTCGGGCGCCGGAGTGCACCTGCGCCTTCAAGACCCATTTGCTGCCGCCGATCTCGCGCGCCCTGTAGGTGGCCTGCTCGGGGCTGTAGGCAAGCCCGCCGCGCGGCACATGCACGCCGTGGCGGGCGAGCAGTTCCTTGGCCTGATATTCGTGGATGTCCATCTTGTCCTCCCGTAACTTTCAATGCGCGGCGACGCGCGGCTCTCGTTGACCAAGCTGGCCGGCGCGTTCGATGGCTTCGTTGACCACCAGAACATTGCGCGCCATGCGCTCCGACGCGGCGTCGATCATCTTGCCGTCGAGGGCGGCCGCGCCCTTGCCCTGCGCCTCGGCCTCCTTCAGCACTTCGAGGATGCGCCTGGCGCGTATCACCTCTTTTTCCGGCGGCGAGAACACGTCGTTGGCGAGCGCGATCTGCGAAGGGTGGATCGCCCATTTGCCTTCGATGCCAAGGGCTGCGGCGCGCCTGGCGCCAGCGATATAGCCCTCGGGATCGGAGAAATCGCCAAACGGCCCGTCAATGGCGCGCAGGCCGTAGGCGCGGCAGGCGACGGTCATTCGCGACAGGGCGAAATGCCACTGGTCGCCGGGATAGTCGGGGTTGAGGCCGCCAATGTTGATGGTACGCGCCTTGCAGCTCGCCGCATAGTCGGCGACGCCGAAATGCATGGCTTCCAGCCGGCCTGGCGTCGCGGCAATCGCCTCGACATTGGCCATGCCGAGAGCCGTCTCGATCAGCGCTTCGAGGCCGACGCGGGTTTTGAAACGCTTGGCCATCTCGATCTGGTTGACCATGGCCTCGACCATGTAGAGATCGGCCGGCACGCCGACCTTCGGCACCAGTATGGTGTCCAGCCGGTCGCCGGCCTGTTCCATCACGTCGACCACGTCGCGGTACATGTAGTGGGTGTCCAGCCCATTGATGCGCACCGACACGGTCTTGCCCTTGGCGCGCCAGTCGATGTCGTTCAGCGCCTGGATGATGTTCTTGCGGGCGCGTTCCTTGTCGGGCGGGGCGACGGCGTCCTCGATGTCGAGGAAGATGAAGTCGGCGGCGCTGTTCGCCGCCTTGTCGATCATCTCCGGGCTGGAGCCGGGAACCGCCAGCTCGCTGCGCTGCAGGCGGAGTTTCTTCAGGTGGTTGATGGTGTGGCTCATCGTCGGGCTCCCCTCAGGCGGCTTCGGCGACCGGCACTGTGGCCGAGGCGCGAAAATGCTGGATGGCGGCGCCGACGCCGGAGCCCGGCGCCAGCCGCACGCCGCAATCGAGCAGCGCCATTTCGGCGGCCGACAGCGAGGACAGCACCATCACCTCGTTCAGCCAGCCGAGATGGCCGATGCGGAAGACCTTGCCCATCACCTTGTTGAGGCCGCCGCCGAGCGAGGTCTGGTAGGTGCGGTAGGCGCGCTTGACGATGTCGCCACTGTCGATCCCTTCCGGTACCAGGATGGCGCTCACCGTGTCGGAGTGCCATTTCGGCGCCTTGGCACAGAGCTTCAGGCCCCAGGCGTCGACCGCCTTGCGCACGCCTTCGGCCAGGCGATGGTGGCGGGCAAAGATGTTGTCCAGCCCTTCCTCGGCGATCAGGTCGAGCGAGGCGCGCAGGCCGCGCAGCAGCTGCGTCGCCGGCGTGTAGGGAAAGTAGCCGGCATCATTGGCGCGGATCATGTCTTCGAAGGAGAAGAAGCAGCGCCTGTGGGTGGCGGTCCTGGAAGCTACAAGCGCCTTCTTGCTGACCGATAGGAAACCAAGGCCGGCGGGCAGCATGAAACCCTTCTGCGAGCCGCTGACGGCGCAGTCGACGCCCCATTCCTCCTGGCGGAAATCGATCGAGCCGATCGACGACACGCCGTCGACGAAGAGCAGGGCAGGGTGGTTGGCATCGTCGAGCGCGGCGCGGCAGCCGGCAACGTCGCTGGTCACACCGGTCGCCGTTTCGTTCTGCGTGCAGAAGACGGCCTTGATGCGGTGCGTCTTGTCCGCCTTCAGCCTCTCGGCATAGAGTTCGAGCGGCACGCCGGTGCCCCATTCGCAGTCGATGACATCGACTTCGAGGCCGAGGCGCTCGGCCATGTCGACCCACAGATGCGAGAACTGGCCGAAGCGCGACATCAGCACGCGGTCGCCGGGGCTGAGCACATTGGTCATCGCCGCTTCCCAGGCACCGGTGCCGGAGGAGGGGTAGATGAAGACGCGGCCGGTCTCGTTCTTGAAAACCGCCTTGATGTCCTCGAACAGCGGCAGAGTGAGATCGGGGAAGGACGCGGCGCGCATGTCCTCCATCGGCAGGTTCATCGCCTGCCGGACCTGTTCGGGAATGTTGGTCGGTCCGGGAATAAAAAGATGGGTGAAACCGGCCATGATGCGAACTCCTCCTGATCCAGCAAAGCGGTGGGGGGAGTTTCGTTTCGACGGCTAAAGCCAACAACACCTTGCCGGGTAACATCTCGCCGCGCGCGGGTGGGGAAAGCCTACCCGGTTGGCCTACCCGACTGGCCCGGGTTTTGGCCTACCCGAAAGGTTGCTTCTGGGTACGCCTTTCGCGCGCATAGAGCGCGACGGCCATCGCCCGGTTGCGGACGTCGAGCTTGTCGTAGAGATTCTTGAGGTGGTACTTCACCGTGTTCTCGGAAATGCCGGTTCGCGTCGCGATCTGCAGATTGGTCCAGCCGTCGGACAGCACCGCCAGCAGCTCGCGCTCGCGCACCGTGAGCTGCGCCAGAGGCGTGTCGTTGACCTTGTTGATGTCGATATAGGGGATGCAGATGCGGCCATGCGCGACCGCCAGGATCGTGTCGAAGATGATCGCCGGATCGTCGAATTGGAAACAGTAGCCCTGAGCGCCGAGCCGCACGCATTGCTTCAGGATGCCGATGTCATGGTCGTTGGAAAAGACGGTGATGCGGACATCGAGCTTGCGGCTCTGGACCTCGGCCAGGACATCCGCGCCGTCCATGTCGGCAAGCTTCCAGCCGATGATTGCGACGTCGAAGCCGCCCTTCGCCGCCAGGTCGAGGAACTGCTTGCCGCTTTGCACGGTGCTCAACAAGTCGAAGCGGCCGTCGCATTCGAGCATTTCGCGCAGCGCCGATATGACGAACGGATTGCGCTCGGCGACGACGATGCGCATGCGCCGGTCGCCAATTGCCTTGCTCGTTTTCCCGGGCTTGCTGTTCAAGGGCCGTTTTTGTCCTGGGCTGGTTGTGCCGCAACTCGGCGGCCAGGCTTCAGGCCTGGACCCGTATCATGACAATTCTGCCCCAACCGCGCTGGGGTGCTCTTTCCCCAGCGACATCGGCTGTCGCGCCGTCTGAAGCCGGGATTGGCTGGTTTTTGATGGGAGAGGCATTGCCGGTCAGGCATCCGCGATACGCTCGCCGGGGTGGCGTGGAACACGCGTTTCGTTTGATATTCCGTGCCTTAGAGCGATAAGTTCTCAAATCGAATCGCGCCTGCACGCGAGATGCGTCGGATTTCCGCGAAACCGATTTCCGCTTTAAGGTCCGATGCTCTAGACCTGAGACACAATTTTTCCGGGATGGCGGGAGGCGCTGGTGGAGGACAGGCAGACGATCTCCGCCAAGGCGGCTGACGACGCCCACGCCGACATCTATGGCGAGGACGGTGCGGTCCTTTCGTCCTTCCTTGCCCAGATCGGGGCTGCGATCGCCGACCGCGATACGTTGGCCCTCAAGCATGAAGTCGACCATCTGCACCAGTCGGAACTTGGCGACCTGATCGAGGCGCTGCATCCCGAACAGCGGCGGGCCCTGGTCGAGCTGCTGGGCGCCGATTTCGACTTTTCCGCGCTGACCGAGGTCGACGAGGCGATCCGCATGGAGATCGTCGACAATCTGCCCAATGCGCAGATCGCGCAGGCGGTGCAGGCACTCGATTCCGACGATGCGGTCTACATTCTCGAAGACCTCGAAAAAGAAGACCAGGACGAGATCCTGTCGCAACTGCCGTTCACCGAACGGATCAGGCTGCGCCGCTCGCTCGACTATCCGGAAGAGACCGCCGGGCGGCGCATGCAGACCGAGTTCGTCGCGGTGCCGCCGTTTTGGACCATCGGCCAGACCATCGACTACATGCGCGAGGACAAGAACCTGCCTGAGCGCTTCAGCCAGATCTTCGTCATCGACCCGACCTTCAAATTGCTGGGCGCGATCGACCTCGACCAGATCCTGCGCACCAAGCGCACGGTCAAGGTCGGGCAGGTCATGCATGAGACGCGGCACGCCATTCCGGCCACCATGGACCAGGAAGAGGCGGCGCGGGAGTTCGAACAGTACGATCTGCTTTCGGCTGCCGTCGTCGACGAGAACGAGCACCTGGTCGGCGTGCTGACCATCGACGATGTCGTCGACGTCATCCAGCAGGAGGCCGAGGAAGATCTGCTGCGCATGGGCGGCGTCGGCGACGAAGAGCTTTCCGACAGCATTTTTTCGACCTCGCGCTCGCGCGTTCCCTGGCTGCTGATCAATCTCTTGACTGCATTCCTGGCGGCGTCGGTGATCAGCCTGTTCGACCGCACGATCGAGCACATCGTGGCGCTTGCGGTGCTGATGCCGATCGTCGCCGGCATGGGCGGCAATGCCGGTTCGCAGACCATGACCGTTACCGTGCGGGCGCTGGCGACCAAGGACATCGACATCTACAATGCCGGCCGCATCATCCGCCGCGAAATGGGCGTCGGCTTCATTAACGGCATCATCTTCGCCATCCTGATCGGCATTGTCGCCGCGGCCTGGTTCCACGATCGCAATCTGGGCGGCATCATCGCGGCGGCGATGATCATCAACATGTTTGTCGCCGCCTTGGCCGGCATCCTGATCCCGCTGCTGCTCGACCGGTTCAAGATCGATCCGGCGGTGGCGTCGGCGGTGTTCGTCACCACGGTCACCGACGTTGTCGGCTTCTTCGCCTTCCTCGGCCTTGCCACCTGGTGGTTCGGCGTCGCGTGAAGGCATAGGCCTCTCTGGGGCACGGAAACTTGTGGTCCGCCCGGCAGTCGGACGATATATGCTTCTGCCTCCACCAAAATACTGCCCAAGATGGACGGTGTGGCCGGCGGTCCGTGAAATGCCGGATAAATGCACCCACCGTATTTGGATTGAATGATCTGCGTGTCGATTGGCAACAAGGAGGCGCGATGATGCGTGCGGTATCCTTCCGACTTATGACGGCATT
Organism: Mesorhizobium sp. CNPSo 4671; assembly: GCF_057784245.1. Classification (NCBI taxonomy): domain Bacteria; kingdom Pseudomonadati; phylum Pseudomonadota; class Alphaproteobacteria; order Hyphomicrobiales; family Phyllobacteriaceae; genus Mesorhizobium; species Mesorhizobium sp. CNPSo 4671. The sequence continues at coordinate 515,015 of NZ_JBWLUW010000003.1, forward strand.
GATCTTCGGGATCTTCGCTGTCTGCCCGGCGGCGGCGGATTCCGCCTATTCACAAGCTGATATTTTGCAAGGGCTTAAGTCGGTCGCACTGTTCAATGCGGACTACATGGTGTTGCTGCGCCAGCAGGAACTCGCCTGCGCCAAGACTTCCACGGCCAACGATGCGAACTGGGCGCGCGAACGTCAGACGTTTGTTTCCGAGGCGCTGCGCAGCGGCTTCGATCGCGCGACGGTCGAAGCGATCGACGCGCGCCTCGCCGGTGGCGATACTCTAAAAGCCGGCCAGACATGCCCCAGCGCGGGAACGTCACAGCCTTGGACCGACTTTGCCCGGACCGTGTTCACGGACGCGTCAAACGGACTGGCTCTTACGGCGTATACGTTTCCGTTAAAACCGCGGACGCTAGATCAACTGGACCAGATCAAAGCACTTGTTCGCGAAAAAGAGCCGATGCGCATAAGGACGGAGCGATGCTTTCAGGCGATCGCACCCGCGATGTTTGCCCTATCTTGGACAAACGGGATCGCCGAGAACATCACTGTGCTGAAGATGATGGCGGACGCCGGCTTTCCGACTTCCGAAATCGCAGACGTTGCCGAAATCCTGGATTTGAAGTCGTTCCTGGTCGTTCCGACCAAAGCCGAGGCGGCAAGCATGGTTGACAGTTGCAAGGCCGACACCGGCTGGCAAGAGGATTATACCGTGAGGTTTGACCTGCGGCCACTGGAGCACGGCGTTGCGAAGATTCTCTATGAAGTCCCACAATAATGTCTTCTCATGCCGCGGCGGCAGGACCAGTGAGTCCACCTCCAGGCGGATGTTTCCGACTTAGCCTCACGCACGTTGAGCCGATGCGATTGCCCTGGGGTGTGGGTCCCGCTCAATTGACTTTTACGTAAATGCCGTGCGAGGCTCGCGCGGGGGCCATGTCGATTCCGACAGGCAAGGGTTTGGTTCGGGACAGAAGGCGACGCCGCGTGGTGTTGCCCAGGCTTCCGGCATGGAGCGACAATGCGGGAATATTATTCGATCACCGAACTGACCCGCGAATTCGACGTGTCGACGCGGACACTGCGTTTCTACGAGGATGAGGGACTGGTGCAGCCGGTGCGGCGTGGCCGCACACGGCTGTTTCGCCCGTCCGACCGCCATCTCATCCGGCAGATCATGCGGGGAAAACGGCTCGGCTTCTCGATCAACGAGATCCGCGAAATCATCCAGATGTACAAGGAGCCGCCGGGCGAGGTCGGCCAGCTCAAGCTGATGATCAAGCGCATCGAGGAAAAGCGCGAGGATCTACGCCAGAAGCGCCGCGACCTCGAGGAGACGCTGGCCGAGCTCGACCAGGCCGAGGAGTCCTGCGTCGAGCGGCTGGTTGAGCTTGGCGTCAACACGTAACGCTGTTCAAATCCAGCGCCGCACGCGTTTGGCGTAGTCGCGGTATTTCTTGCCGAATTTCGCCGCCAGCACCTTTTCCTCACGCTCGATGGCGACCTTCTGCGTGACGAAGGCGGCGATGAACGCCAGCGGCAGGAACCAGACGATTCCCGAGACAAAGGCGACGCCGATCAGCAGCAGCGTGTTGGCGAGATACATTGGGTTGCGGGTGATGCCGAAAGGACCTGTGGTGACGAGGTGCTCCGGCACTGCATTGGGATTGAGGGTGGTCCTGGCCCGCATCATGGTGCGGATGGCGGTGAACCAGAGTGCCGCGACGCCGAACAGCGCCACCCAGCCGGCGGCGAACAGGAGGTCGCCCAGGAGATCGCCGATCCAGGGCAGGGGATAGAGCAGGCCAAGGATGACGCTGATGGCGATCGCCGCGACGTAGATCACCGGCGGCCACGGTATCACACCAGGCTTCGGCTGGGTTTCGGTCATTGCGTTCCTCCCTCGTCCATCTTGTCCTCGGTCTGGGCCGTGCAACTGGCGGCCAGATCGCCCAGATGCGCTCGGAATTCGGCACTCTGATCGTTGTTCTCGAGCCGATCAAGCGTGGCCTCGCCCTCGATCGTCGTCAGCATGCAACTGCAATAGCTGGTGCAGAAGGTTGCGTTGCGCGTCTGCTCGCAGGAGCGCTGGCAGGTTTTCAGGAAATTGACCTGCGGGGTTTCGACCTGGGCCGGCATGATCTGCGAAAACAGCCAGACGCAACCGATCAGCAGCGGCTGGTGGATCAGGTAGAAGGCGAGGCTGTGGCGCCCGATGAAGACCAGCGGACTGGCCCAGCGGCCGGGCATGAGGCTCGCCAGACGGGCTCGCAGGCCGGAGGCGGAAGCGAGTTTCGCCACGCCGATGCCGACAAGCACCGCGCCGAACCATGGAAACAGCGGTACATAGTCGTTGGATCGCGGATTGATCGCCGAGAGGCCGATCCACCACAGCCAGGGATGGTCCAGGGCTTCGAAGCGCAGGTAGACTGGCGCGGCGATGACAAGCGCGGCAACGACAAGGGTCAGCAGGGCCGGCAGCCGCAGGAAGGCGAGGCCGAGCAGGCTGGCGAGCGCGATCTCGTGCAGGATGCCGAAGAAGATGAAGCCGTCCGGTGTTGCGATGCGGGTGACCACCGAAATGGCGATCGCCGCTCCGGCGACCATGGCGAAACGCTTCCAAAAACCGTTCCAGCGGATTTGCTGGCCGTGGGCGAGGTAGAGGCTGACGCCGACCAGGAACAGGAAGGTCGAGGCGATGCAGCGCGCGTAAATCTTCCACCAGCCGAAGGCGGTGAGGCCGGGATCGGTGTAGCCGAAGAATTCCAGATCCCAGGTGAAATGGTAGCTCGCCATGGCCAAGAGCGCGATGCCGCGCACGATGTCGATGGCGACGATGCGCCTGGATGGCTCCGGAACGGATGCGGTCGGCGTGTGGATGGTCATGGTCTCGCGTTCTGATTCAGCCCCCGCCTGAGGACTATCACGGTTGGACGGGACAGAAGAAGGCCGGGGAGCACGGCGATGCAGGCACCGGACGCAGCGCCGCTTTAGGCCAGCGCCGGGAAGTCTTTGACCGACTTCGCTTTTCACGGCCTATGCGTCGGTTTCCTCTTAATCGTCCGGGAATGACCACGGCAGATTTGGCCGGTGATTCTGGTTTGGGGAAGCAATGTCCACCCATGTGCGCCATCCGATCTGGCTTCCGGCCCTCAAGGCCGCGGATGCGCGCACCTTCGCCTCGCTCTATGCCGTCGAATCCTTCGCTCGCGCCACGGTGTCGAGCGTCATCCCGATCCAGGCCTACGAAATCCTGCACAACGAGCAGATCGTCTCGATCCTCTATACGATCGTGGCGCTGCTCGGCCTGTCGGTGACCTTGTTCATGCCGATGCTGATCCGCCGCTTTGCCCGGCGCTGGGTCTACACGGCGGGCGCCTGCCTGCTCGCCATCGGCTCTCTGTTTTTCGTTACCCACACGCTTGCCGGGCAATTGGCGGGCATGCTGTGTCGGGTGATGGGCGCCAGCGCGCTTTCGATCACGCTCAACCTCTACATCATGGACCACATCCGCAAGACCGACTTCATGCAGGCCGAATCGTTGCGCATGGCGTGGTCGATGCTTGCCTGGACCGGCGGGCCGACGCTCGGCATCTTCCTCTACACGCGCTTCGGTATCTATGCCGCGCACGGTGCGGTGGCGGTGTTCGCGCTGGCGCTCTTGGCGCTGTTCTGGACCTATCGGCTGGGCGACAACCCGTCGATCCGGCCCGGCAAGACACGGCCGGCCAATCCGCTTGCCAATATCGGCCGCTTCATCGCGCAGCCCCGATTGAGGCTTGCCTGGCTAATCGCCTTCGGCCGCTCCTGCTTCTGGACGACCTTCTTCGTTTATGGGCCGTTGTTCATGGTCATCACCGGCGAGGGCAAGCTGGCCGGCGGCCTGCTGGTCTCGGCCGGCAACGCGCTTTTGTTCATGGCGATCTTCTGGGGCAAGGCGGGCAAGCGCTTTGGCGGCCGCAAGACCATGACTTTCGCCTATTTCGCCATGTCGGCGATGCTCCTGGCAGCAGGTACGGTGGGCGAGAGCGTGCCGTTGCTCACCGGCGCTTTCCTGCTGTGCGGCGCCTTCTTCACCATCGCGCTCGATGCGCTGGGCTCGACCGCCTTCATGCGCTCGGTGCGCTCCTATGAGCGGGCGCAGATGGCAGCGGTCTACCGCACCTATCTCGATTTTTCCGAGCTGACGCCGCCGCTGGTCTATTCGGTGGTGCTGGCTTTCTTTGGACTGGGCTCGGTGTTCGTCACGCTCGGGCTGCTGGCGGCGGTTTGCGGGCTTGTCACGTGGCGCTACCTGCCAAAGTCTCTGTGAGGATCAGGCAGAAAGTGCAGCGTGGCGCTCGCGCACCCAGTTGTGGAAGCGGTGCAGGTCGTACTCCTCGGGCATCAGCACGCCGGCGGCGTGGCGCATCGAATGCAGGCCTCTCTGGTTGACCTCGCAGATCGCCGCGTCCTCTTCCAGCACCTGTGTGCCGAAGGCGACGATGTTGTCGATGTCGGTCACGGCCAACGCCTCGGGCGCGAACAGCCATTCGGCGACAAGCTCGGTCTGTTCCGGGCCGAGCGGCACCAGGCGCACGGTCCTGACATAATCGACATGACCGACGACGAACATCGACGGCAGGCTGGTGGCGTAGGTCTGGCCGGCGGCGCGTTCGGCCGGGGTCAGCCCTGAGAGGATCGGCCCATGCGTCTGGCCATCGCGTGACCAGGTCTCGGCGCCGGCGCGCAGGCCGCCGGAAAACTCCGGCGCATCATTGTCGGCGTGGCGTACCCATTCAGGATCGTCGTGACGGCTCATCAGGCCGCGGCCATAGATCGGCACCAGCCGCGATAGGTCCTTGTGAACGCCGGGGCAGTGCAGGCACTCGTTGAAGTTTTCCCAAAAGATCTTCCAGTTGCAGTGCATCACCTTGCGCAGCACATGGCCCGATACAAGCGCTTCCAGCGGCCAGTTGCCGAGATCGCCGGAGGCCGGATCGAAGGATGCCTGTGCGGAGCCCGCCGCGTCCTCCTGCAGATTGATGAAGACGAAGCCGCGCCACACCGAGAGCGCGACGCGGTAGAGCGGATGGTCGGCCTTGTCGAATCCATCCGGCAGCGATTTGGACGGCACGCGCACGAGATCGCCGCGTAGCGAATAGGACCAGGCGTGGTAGGGGCACGTGATCAGCCGCGCCTTCAGCCGGCCCTCGCTCTCCTGGCAAAGCTGCGAGCCACGATGGCGGCAGGTGTTGTGGAAGGCACGCAAAGCGCCGGTGTCGTCGCGCAGCACGATGATGTCCTGCGTGCCGATGCGGAATCGGCGGAAGGCCAGCGGCTTTGCCAGATCGGCCTCGCGGCAGGCGAGCAGCCAGTTTCTGTACCAGATGGCGTCGAGGTCGAGCTGGTACGCCGCTTCATCCCAATAGGCCGACGAGGGCAGGGTCGATTCGGCCCGGGTCAGGCCATTGTAAGGGGCGCGCTCGCTGGCAGTGGGCTGCATGGCTGGCTTCCTGTGAAGCGGTCAGCCGACACCCGGCCAGGAGAATTGTCAATTGTCGCGCCTGGAAACAGCATGGCGCAATCGCGCTGTTTGCCGGCGGAATTTGGTTTGCCGCGTGTCGCGATTTTCCCTATAGTCATGCAGTCGTCGGTTCCGTTTTGGAGCCAAGAGGGAATGCGGTGCGGGCGAAATTCTTGCCCAATGCCGTGGCTGCCCCCGCAACTGTGTGCGGTAGTCCTCTCCATATGCCACTGAAGATTCGTCTTCGGGAAGGTGGGGAAGGGCGCTGATCCGTGAGCCAGGAGACCTGCCGACGACGGCAAAACTGACAGGCCCTCGGGTGGAGGGTGAAAGGACAAGATATGAATACCGCTTCCGTCTCCCTCGGCGCCTCCGTCTCCTCGCAGTCGCGCTTCGTGCAGCTGGCGCTTGCCGCGCTGCTCGGCACGTTCATCATCGGCTTTGTCGGCTTCTCGCATATCGATGCGGTCCACAATGCGGCTCACGACTATCGCCATTCGATGGGTTTTCCCTGCCACTGACGAAGGCCTGACATCATGAATTTGTTTCGCAACGTCGTGTTCATCGCGGCGATCGCAGGGCTCGTGGGGGGCATTGCGCTCGCCTGCATGCAAGCCTACGCGACCGACCCACTGATCCTGAAGGCGGAAGTCTATGAAAAGGCCGGCGGCGGCCATCACCACGACCACGCCGCTGTTACCACAAACGACAACGCCATGAGCTCGGCCGTTCCGGCTGACAATGCCATGAGCAGCGCGGCCCCGGCTCCTGCGGAAGCGGCCGCCCCGGTCGAGGACGAAGGCTGGGCTCCGGCCGACGGTTTCGAGCGCTTCGCCTTCAATGTCCTTGCCAACATCGTCAGCGGTATCGGTTTTGCGCTGATCCTGGTCGCTGTCTCCGAATTCATGGGCGGTATCGGCAACTGGCGGCAGGGTGTCTTCTGGGGCCTAGCTGGCTTCGCTATATTCACTTTGGCACCTGGGCTCGGCCTACCGCCGAAACTGCCGGCAATGCCTGACGCCGATCTCTTGCAGCGCCAAATCTGGTGGACTTTGACAGTGGTGGCGACTGCCGTCGGCCTTGGGCTCATCGCGTTCCGCAAGTCACTGCCTCTTGCCCTTCTTGGCATTGCTCTTATCGTGGCGCCGCATATCGTTGGCGCGCCGCAACCCGATAGCTTCGTGACGCCAATCCCCGAAGGCTTGCATCACCAGTTCATCGTGGCCTCAACGCTCACCCGTCTAGTGTTCTGGCTGGTGCTCGGCGCTGTCGTCGGCGTGGTGCGCGGACGCTTCACCGGCACCGCGACCAGCCTGCGCGACAGCTTTGCCTGATCGCAACAAGCTGACCTTCATCATCGGCGGTGCGCGCTCCGGCAAGAGCGCGCACGTCGCCCGCGCCATGGTCCTATATCGCCACGGCGCAAGCCTATGACGACGAGATGTGCGAACGCATCGCATTGCACCGCTCGCGGCGCGGCGAGGGCTGGATAACAGTCGACGCACCGCTCGACCTCACCGGCGCGCTTGAGGCCTTGCCCGATAACCAGCCGGTGCTTGTCGACTGCCTGACGCTGTGGCTGACCAATCACATGCTGGCCGATCACGACGTCGGCGCCGAGTGCCGGCGGCTGGCGGATTTGCTGTCGCGGCCGCGCGGGCCCTGGTTCGTGGTATCCAACGAAGTCGGGCAAGGCATTGTGCCCGACAATGCCCTGGCGCGCCGGTTTCGCGATGACGCCGGACGGCTCAACCAGCAGGTCGCCGCGATCGCCGACACGGTGCTGCTGATGGTGGCGGGGCTGCCGCTCAAGGTGAAGTGACATGACCGACATCGACAATAAGGACGAAGAACGCCATCGCGCCAAAATGGCCAAACGCAAGGCGGTGCAGGACGCCGAGGTTGCGGCCAAGACGATCGAAAAGGGACTGCTGATCGTCAACACTGGGCCAGGCAAGGGCAAGACCACGGCCGCCTTCGGCCTGGCGCTGCGGATGCTTGGCTACGGCAAGCGCGTCGGCGTCGTCCAGTTCATCAAGGGCAAATGGCACACGGGCGAGAAGGATGCGTTTTCCGCCTTCGGCGACCGCGTCGTCTGGCATGCGATGGGCGAGGGTTTTACCTGGGAGACGCAGGATCTGAAGCGCGATATCGCGGCGGCGGAAGCTGCCTGGGCCAAGGCACTGGAGTTGATCGCCGATCCTTCGATCAGCCTTGTCGTGCTTGATGAGCTCAACATCGCGCTGCGTTACGATTATCTCGATCTCGATAAGGTGGTTGCGGCGCTGAAAGCGCGGCGCGAAGGCCTGCATGTCGTCGTCACTGGCCGCAACGCGAAGCCGGCGCTGGTCGAGGCCGCTGATCTTGTCACCGAAATGGGCGTGACCAAGCACCACTTTTCGGCAGGCGTGAAAGCGCAGCTGGGGATCGAGTTCTAGTCGCTTGGCAAGCGGGAGCGTTGTCTTTGGAACAAGCGGTAATCGTCTATCTTCTTCTCAATGACGGTCAATTTGGAACGTCGGAAGAACGCGCATCCATTCTTGCGCTGGAGAATCGGCTGGAGCAAGCCGTTAGGAATGCTTCGGTCGGCGAGTTTGATGGCGATGAGTTTGGCGAGGGCAAGTGCATCCTCTACATGTACGGGCCAGACGCTGAACGACTTTTTGTTGTGATCGAACCATTGTTGAAATCGTCTCCCGAAGCTGCCGGCGGGTACGCGATCAAGAGATTTGGCGACGCAGCTGATCCAAGTGCGAAGGAAGTCCGAGTCACCTGGTAAGTCGGATTTTCGACCACTTGGACGTCATGCGAGGATGACTATCACCGAGACCACCGCGAGCAGCACGATCAGCAGATAATCGGCGACGCGGTAGAGTTTGAGTGCCTGCCTGATGTCGTCGCTGTCGACGTCCCGGCGGCCGCCTTCACCCATGAAGACATCGTCCACCACTATGCCGCCATAGCTGCGTGGCCCGGCAAGCGCCAGACCAAGCGCACCGGCCATGGCCGCTTCCGGCCAGCCGGCATTGGGCGAGCGGTGTTTTTTCGCATCGCGCCGCACCGCCTGCCATGCACTGCCGGGATCGGCGCCCTTGACCAGGAAGGCCGCCAGCACGAGCAGCAGCGCCGTCAGCCGCGACGCCGGCAGGTTGATCCAGTCGTCGAAGCGCGCCGCCGCCCAGCCGAACGCCTCGTGGCGCGGGGTGCGGTGGCCAATCATCGAATCGGCGGTGTTGGCGGCCTTGTAGGCGGCGCCGCCGGCCAACCCGCCAACACCGGTCCAGAAGGCCGGGGCGACAATGCCATCGGAAAAGTTCTCAGCCAGGCTTTCGATCGCCGCACGGCAGACGGCGGCCCTGTCGAGCGCTTCGGGATCGCGGCCGACAATGCGCGAGACGGCAACACGGCCCATGGCGAGGCCGGCGCTGTCGAGCGCATCGGCCACGGCCTCGACGTGCTCGTAGAGGCTCTTCTGCGACAGGAGCGATGTCGCCAGAAGGGCGGCGATGAAAAACCCGAGGGGGACGAACCAGAGCAGGACAAGCTGCACGCCGAGGCCGATCACCGCCGGCACCAGCACGATGACCAGCAGCGCCTGGACACCGCGTTGGCGACGCAGCGCGTCGGGATCAGTGGCGCGGTTGAGCCTGCGATCGAGAAAGGATATCAGCCTGCCGAACCACGTTACGGGATGGCCGATGGCGCGGAACAGCCAGTCCGGATAACCCAGGACACGTTCGATGGCCAATGACAGGAAAGCGATCAGGACTGACATGAAGCTTCTTGATGGAGCGGTGGACCATGGTGGAAGTCTTGGCCGGGCGAGGACGCTGTTCCCCAACGCGCCGCAGCCTTTCGTCGACCTTTCGACCGGTATCAACCCGCACTCCTACCCGCTTTTCGACCTGCCCGCCACCTCGCTGTCGCGATTGCCGGAGGAAGGACGAGGGCGTGAGCTGACGGAAATCGCTGCCGGAACCTATGGCGTACCGTCGCCGGCCAATGTCGTCGCTGCACCCGGCACGCAGATCCTGCTGCCGCGTGTGGCCTCGCTGGTCAGACCCGGCAAGGCTTTGGTGCTTGGGCCGACCTATGCCGAACACGCACGTGCAGCGGCGATCGCCGGGCATCAGGTGACCGAAGTCAGCGATTTTGCGGCACTGGCGGACGCCGACCTTGCCATCATCGTCAATCCCAACAATCCGGATGGTCGCGTCATCGAGCGCGAGCGGTTGCTGGGGCTGGCCGCCGCCGGGCTGCGCGCAAAAGGCGGGCTGCTGGTCGTCGACGAGGCCTTCATGGATGTCGGCCCGCGCCAGCACAGCCTCGCCGGTGACGTCGGTCGGGGCGGCATCGTCGTGCTGCGCTCGTTCGGCAAGTTTTTTGGGCTGGCCGGCCTGCGGCTTGGGTTCGCGCTGTCCGACGCCTCGACGGTGGAACGGCTGGAGACGCAGTTCGGCCCATGGGCCGTCGCCGGCCCGGCGCTGGAATACGGCATTCGCGCGCTTGCCGATATTGGCTGGCAGGATGCAATGCGGGCATCCCTTGCTGAGGCAGCGGCGCGGCTCGACGGACTGTTCGGCCGCTTCGGCGTGGCTGTCGCGGGCGGCACCACGCTGTTCCGCTACCTCAGCCTGCCGGATGCCGCCAGCCTGTTTTCAGCGCTGGGTGAGCGCGGCGTCCTGCTTCGGCATTTCGCCGACCGGCCGCATGCCCTGCGCGCCGGCCTGCCGGGGAGTGAGCTGGAATGGCAGCGGCTCGAATCGGCCCTTGCCGAATGGGCGACGCGGCGCGAGGATCGACAAAAGGGTTCAGAACCATGATCCATGTCTGCTCGCTGGCGAAGATCGAGGAAACCGTGGCCAGGACCGGTGCCGACCGCATGCTGTCGCTGCTCTCCGTCGGAACCGATGTGACGCGTCCGGCGTCGATCGCTCCGGAAAATCACTTGCACCTGGTCATGCACGACATCGCGGTGGCGCAAGACGGCATGACCATGCCGGGCGAGGAGCATGTCCGCAACCTGCTCGATTTCGCGCACCGCTGGGACCGGGCGAAGCCCATGGTGGTGCATTGCTATGCCGGCATCAGCCGCTCGACCGCTTCGGCCTACATCATCGTCGCCGCACTCGCGCCAAAACGCGACGAGGCCGAACTGGCCCAGACGTTGCGGGCGCTGTCGCCGTCGGCGACACCCAATCCGCGGCTCATTGCCGTGGCCGACACGCTGCTTGAGCGCAACGGCCGCATGGTCGAGGCGATCCAGTCGATCGGGCGCGGCGCAGATGCTTTTGAGGGCACGCCGTTCGCGCTGAGGATCGACAGCTAGCTGCGCCCATATATCGTTGTTGAATATTATCGAGTGCCTTCATGCGCCCAATCTTCGTGCGCGTGGCGTACCCGGACAATGAACACGTCGCCGTCGGCTTCGATCCGGTAGACGACAAGATGGGCCTTTAAGGGATGGATACGCATTGGGGCGACAATTCAAGCCGCTCCCGCGCCATTCGGGGACTGGCGGCGATCAGGTCGAAGATCGCGAACAACTCGTCATGATACTGTCTGGCCTGCACAGCGCCGAACAGGCGTACCCCTTGCTCGGCATACCGACGATGTCCTCTTCCGCGGCTAAAGAAAGGCGAAATCCCATTATCCGTTGCCGGGTGACTTTCCAGCGCGTTTGACCGCCTCAGTAAAAAGCGCGTGCCTGGATCGATTGCCGACGCCGCTCTTCAAGCCGTCATCGACAAAGCGCTGCATGGCGGCAATGTTGTCGTTTCGCTGCTGATCCCGACGGATCAAATCGCGCACATAGTCGCTCGTGTTGGCGTAGCGACCCGTTTCCGTTTGCGCCTCAACCCAATCCTTCATCGGATCGGGCAATGATACGTTCATTGTTGCCATATCGGCCTCAATATCCCATCCAGTATGATCTATTTTGGCAAAGTTTGTCAAAATCTCATGCGGGAGTCTTTTTTTGCGAAGGCGCGATTGTGGCTAGGCGGCTACTTCAGCCACTCGGATAGCTTCGCCTTGCGCACATCCCTGAGCAGGCTGATGAAGCCGTCGGCCTGATATTCCGCTGTCAGCCTACCTTTTTCCGCCGTCGCGATGCTGGCGTCGCCGACCACGCCGTTGGGGTTGAGGTCGCTGGCGATCCAGGCGAAGGCGTGGGTGCCGGTGTGGCGCAGCAGCGAAAATTCCTTCTCGGCCTTGGCGACGTTGGAAACGAAATTGTCGGCCTTGCCCATGTCGACGAGATCCGGCCGGAAATGCAGCATCAGGGATGTTTCGACATCGCCGCCATGGATGCCGTGGCGGTCCTCGAGCTCTGTGTACATGCCGGCCGGGCGGCCAAAGCGCTGCCAGCTCGTCTTCACGGCCAGCATCTTTTCGCGCACGCGCAATTCGCGTGTGATGATGCCCATGATTTCCTCATTGCCGCCATGCGAGTTGACGACGATGAGTTTGCGCACGCCGGCGCGCGCGATGGATACGCCAAGCTCGGTCCAGGCCCCGACCAGCGTTGTTGCCGGCAGAGTGAGCGTGCCCGGCGCATGAAGGTGTTCGTTCGATTTGCCGACCGCCTGAACCGGCAGGATGCGGATGTCGAGATCGTCGGGCAGGCGCGAAATGACCGTGTCGAGCATGCCGTTCATGATCGAGGTGTCGGTCGAGACAGGCAGATGCGGTCCATGCTGCTCGATCGCCGCCACCGGCAGCACGGCGATCGTCGCCTCCGGATCGATCGAGACGTATTCTGTGGTCCGGTAGTCGCCCCACCAGACGCGTCTTCTTGCAGCGGTCATATCATGCCTCTTCGATGATCCGTGAGACCTAGCGCGGGAAGGGCCTGCTGTCGATTACCCGGCCGCGATGGCTTCGGCCTCGACCTTGAACTCTGGTCGGGCGAATCCGCTGACGATCATCAGCGTCGAGGCGGGTGCCGGGCTCGAAAACAGCCGGTCGCGGACATCCATATAGGGCCGCAGATGCGCGCGGTCGGTGACGTAGGCGTTGATGCGAACGATATCCCCGAGTTGCAACCCGGCCTCTGCGAGGATCGCCTCGATGTTGCGGAAGCAGAGCTCGGCCTGTGCGCCGGCGTCCTCGGGAATCTGGTTGTCCGCCGTGATCGCCACCTGGCCGGAACACAGTACAAGCCGCTTGCCCGCCGGCACTTCGACGCCATGGCTGTAGCGGGCAAATGGCGGCTTGATCGACTTCGGGGTGAGGAATCTGAACATGGCAATCTCCTGAAAGTCGTCAGCCTAAGGCCGTATTCACTGCAGCTTCAAGATGGCCGTGCATGGCGCTGGTGCGATTGTGGACAGGCGTTCAAAAAATAGGCACGATGCCTCCGGTGCAGCACGACCTTTCCGGCTTTCGCAGATGGCTGTGGTGCAGGCGGGCGGGTCCCGGCGCGAGACGCCGGTGGCATGTGTCTTGCTTCTTGAATCTTTGGTGTCGAGCCTGGCGCGTGGCGCCGGAGCAAACAGAGGGTGGTTGTCGATGTACGCAAAACAGAAGATCTCGGTGGCGGTGGTGGCCTTGCTGGCGGCCAGCACGCTGGGGGCCGCGGCGAATGAAAAAGTGACTTTCGGCACCAATTGGCTGGCCGAACCGGAACATGGCGGCTACTACCAGGCCGTGGCGGACGGCACCTATGCCGCCTGCGGCCTCGACGTCACCATCATGCAGGGCGGCCCGCAGGTCAGCGGCCGGCCGATGCTTTTGGCCGGCAAGATCGATTTCTACATGGGCGGCAATCTGCTGTCGGCCTTCGATGCCGTCCAGCAAGGCATTCCGATGCGCGTGGTGGCCGCCGATTTCCAGAAGGACCCGCAGGTCATCATGTCCCACCCCGGCGAGGGGCTGGACAAATGGGAGGATCTGAAGAACGCCGACCAGTATATCCTGGGTGACGAAGGCGTGCAGACCTTCTTCCAGTGGATGGTCACCGCACTTGCCTTCGACGCTGCCAAGCGCGCGCCCTACACCTACAACACCGCTCCGTTCCTCGCCAACAAGAAGTCGATCCAGCAGGGCTACGTCACCTCCGAGCCGTTCGCGGTCAAGAGGGAAGGCGGCTTCGTGCCGAACCAGTTCCTGCTCGCCGACTATGGCTGGGATACGTACTCGACGACGATCGAAGTGATGCAGGACACGATCGACAAGAAGCCGGAGGTGGTCCAGTGCTTCGTCGATGGCTCGGCCAAGGGCTGGTACAAGTACCTATACGGCGACAACAAGGCCGCCAACGACATGATCAAGAAAGACAATCCTGACATGAGCGACGAGCAGATCGCTTTCTCCATCGATCAGATGAAGAAGTTCGGCCTTGCCGATTCGGGCGATACCGAGAAGCTCGGCATCGGCGCCATGACCGACGCGCGCATCAAGAGTTTCTACGACAAGATGGTCAAGGCCAAGGTCACGCCGGAAGGCATTGACATTTCGAAGGCCTACACGCTGGCCTTCGTCAACAAGGGCGTCGGGCTCGACCTGAAGAAATAGGCCGGCCTGGGCATGATAGGGGAAAAAGTGGCGCGAGCGCCGGCATCGGACGTCGCTCCGACCTTGCTGGCGCTCCGCGGCGTCGGCAAGGTGTTTTCCAACGGCGTGACGGCGCTGAACGCTGTCGACCTGACGATCCGGGAAGGCGATTTTCTCAGCCTGCTCGGGCCGTCGGGCTGCGGCAAGTCGACGGCGCTGCGGCTGATCGCCGGCCTGTCGACGCCGACTTCCGGCGTGCTCGACTGGCGCGGCGGCGGCTCGCTCGACCGCGCCAACATCGGCTTCGTCTTCCAGGAGCCGACGCTGTTGCCCTGGGCCAGCGTCTTCGACAATGTCTGGCTGCCGCTCAGGCTGAAAGGCATTTCCCGTGCCAAGGCCGCACCGGCGATAACGGAGATGCTCGCGCGGGTGCACCTGACCGGTTTCGAGGACGCCGTGCCGCGCGAATTATCGGGCGGCATGAAGATGCGTGTTTCGATCGCGCGGGCCATGGTGACCAAGCCGCGCGTGCTGTTGATGGACGAACCGTTCGCGGCCCTCGACGAGATCACCCGCTTCAAGCTCAACAACGACCTGCTGGAGCTTTGGCAGGACGAACGCTTCACCGTCGTCTTCGTCACCCACAGCGTGTTCGAGAGCGTGTTCCTTTCCAACCGCGTCGTCGTCATGGCGGCGCGGCCGGGCAGGGTGTTCGACGAACTCGCTATCGAGGCCTCCTATCCGCGCGACGAGGTGTTTCGCACCTCGCCCGACTATGCAGCCCTTTGCCGTCAGGCTTCCGACGTGCTGGTCAATGCCATCAATTCAACAGCGGGCTCGCATCATGACGGTCATTGACGGCACGTTGACGCTCGATCCCGAGGAAGCGCGCCGTGTGCGCCAAGAGCGGTTCGAGCGTATCGGCCGCTGGGTGCTGCCGCTGGCGATCATGATCCTGGCGATCTGGCTGTGGGACCGCATCTGCGTGTGGAACGAGATCCCGCAATACATCCTGCCGCGCCCCGGCGTGGTGCTGCAGACGCTCTACAACGATGCCGGCCTTTTGTTCTCCTCGCTGCTGGTCACCTTGCGCATCACCTTCCTCAGCCTGGCTTTGGCCGTCATCGGCGGCGTCGGCCTGTCAGTGCTGTTCACGCAGTCGAAATGGGTGGAGATGTCGTTCTTCCCGTTCGCCATCGTGCTGCAGGTGACGCCGATCGTCGCGATCTTTCCGCTGATCAACATCTACGTGAACAACCAGACGACCAAGCTTCTGCTCTGCGCCTGGATCGTCGCCTTCTTCCCGATCCTGTCCAACACCACGCTCGGCCTCAACTCCGTCGACCGCAATCTGCGCGACCTGTTCAAGCTCAACGGCGCCACCCGCTGGCAGCAATTGCGCTATCTGCGGTTGCCGGCGGCGATGCCGTATTTCCTCGGCGGCTTGAAGATCGCCGGCGGCCTGTCGCTGATCGGCGCCGTGGTGGCCGAGTTCGTCGCCGGCACCACCGGCCAGGCGTCGGGGCTCGCCTCGCGCATCATCGAGGCCGGTTACCGGCTCAACGCGCCAAGGCTGTTCGCGGCGCTGTTCCTGATTTCGCTGACCGGCATCCTGATCTTCCTCGTGCTGTCGCTGATTTCGCATCTCATTCTGCGTCGCTGGCACGAAAGCGCGCTGAAGCAGGAGCGGTAGTGCCTTGATCCCGGACTCAGCCTTATACCAGCTCGCCAACGCTCGCGTTCATCGATCGCTGACGTCGGGCCTTACTGCTGCTTACGACAATGACGGTTTCACGCTGGCCGACATTGCTATTGCCGACGGCAAGATCTCCAGCATTTCGGCGCATAGCAAATCGAAGGCGCCGACGGGCGCTGTCGATCTTGCCGGCCGGATCATCCTGCCGTGTTTCGTCGACTGCCATACCCATATCGACAAGGGCCATATCTGGCCGCGAAAGCCCAATCCCGACGGCACCTTCATGGGCGCGCTCAATGCCGCCGGCGCCGACCGCGTCGCGCGCTGGAGCGCCGAAGATCTGGCCAAACGCATGGATTTCTCGCTGCGCTCGGCCTACGCGCATGGCACCAGGGCGCTGCGTACCCATCTCGACAGTGTCGCGCCGCAAGAGGAAATCTCCTGGCCGGTGTTCGAGACGATGCGCGAAGCCTGGCGCGGCCGCATCGAATTGCAGGGCGCCTGCCTGCTCGGCATCGAGGGCGTGCGCGACAAGAAATGGTTCGACAGGCTGGCGAGACGAGTCGCCGCCGCCAAGGGCGTGCTCGGCGTCGTCACCTATATGGTACCGGATCTGGAAGAGCTGCTCGACCACGTCTTCGCGCAGGCGATCAAGCATGGGCTCGACCTTGATTTCCATGCCGATGAGACCGACGACATTGCCGCGATCTCGCTGAAGAAGATCGCGGAGGCCGCGCTCTGGAGCGGCTTCGAGGGCAACATCCTCGTCGGCCATTGCTGCTCGCTGGCGCGGCAGCCCGACCTCGAAGTGCTTGACACGCTGGACAAGGTCGCGAAGGCCGGGCTGGCTGTGGTGTCGCTGCCGATGTGCAATCTCTATCTGCAGGACCGGCGCGGGGACCAGACCACGCCGCGCTGGCGCGGCGTGACGCTGCTGCACGAGATGAAGGCGAGGGGCATTCCGGTTGCGGTGGCTTCCGACAACACGCGTGATCCGTTCTATGCCTATGGCGATCTCGACATGCTGGAGGTCTACCGCATGGCGACGCGCATCCTGCATTTCGATCATCCGGTCGCTGACTGGCCGCAAGCGGTCACCGCCACGCCGGCCAAGGTGATGCGGCTCGATGGTTTTGGCACGCTTGCCGCCGGCGGTGGTGCCGATTTCATCCTGTTCAAAGGTCGAAGCTGGACGGAATTGCTGTCGCGGCCCGAATCGGATCGCATCGTCGTGCGCGGCGGCCGCGCGATCGACCGGCAATTGCCCGACTATGCCGAACTCGACGAACTGATGGTGGAATGATGGATGTTTCGGCGCTCAAACGCGATCTCGAGGGGATAAAGCTCGACGACAATCCGGCCATCGTCCAGCAGAAGAGCCGCGACTTCTACTGGTACAGCCCGGTGCTGAAACAGCAGCTCGACCATGTCACTGGCGACCTGATCGTGACGCCGAAGACCGAAGCCGAGCTGATCCGTGTGCTCGCCGCCTGTCACCGGCACGGCGTGCCAGTGACGCCGCGCGGCAGCGGCACCGGTAATTACGGTCAGGCGATGCCGTTGTCGGGCGGCGTGGTGCTCAACCTCGCCGAAATGAACGAGATCAAATCGATCGCACCTGGGCGCGTGGTGACCGGGCCGGGCGCGGTGCTGGCCGATATCGACAAGGCGACACGCGCGCATTCCGGGCAGGAACTGCGGCTGTCGCCGTCGACCTACAACACCGCCTCGATCGGCGGTTTCATCGCCGGCGGTTCGGGTGGCGTCGGCTCGATCAATTTCGGCGGGTTGCGCGATTTCGGCAATGTGCTGCGCTTGCGCGTGGTGACCATGGAGGCCGAGCCGAAGGCGCTGGAACTCATCGGTGAGGATCTGCACAAGGTAACCCACGCCTACGGCACAAACGGCATCATCACGGAAGTCGAGATGCCGCTGACCGCAGCCTATGAGTGGATCGATGTCATCGTCGGCTTCGATGCCTTCATGGATGCGGCGCGCTACGGCAATGCGCTGGCCTGCCAGGACGGCATCCTGACCAAGCTGATCACGCCGATCGCCGCGCCCGTGCCGCAGCTCTATTTCAAGCGGCACCAGAAGTTTTTCAGGGAAGGGCAAAGCATCTGCGTCGTCATGGTGGCGCAGCATGGGCTGGACGCGTTCCTTGCCTTCACCCGGCGCGCCGGCGGTGAGGTGATCTTCAATGCCGCCACAGCGATGCCCGAGGAGAAAAAAGGCCTGCCGCCGGCCTATGAGCTGGCCTGGAACCATACGACGCTGAGGGCACTGCGCGTCGATCCCGATATTACCTATCTGCAATCGCTTTATCCGTTTCCCAACCAGCTGGCGCTGGTCGAGAAGATGGATGCGATGTTCCCAGGCGAAGTGTTCTCGCATCTCGAATTCGTGCGGCTGGACGGCAACATCACCTGTTTCGGCCTGCCACTGGTCAAATTCACCACCGAGGCGCGGCTCGATGAGATCGTGCGCCTGCATGAGGACAATGGCTGCCCGATCTTCAACCCACACCGCTACACGCTGGAAGAGGGTGGCATGAAGCAGACCGACGCCGTGCAACTTGCCTTCAAGCGCGAGACGGATCCGCAGGGGCTGCTCAACCCCGGCAAGATGATCGCCTGGGAAAATCCGGACTATGACTACCGTTCCGGGCGAACCTTCCTGTTCAAGGGGCTGCAAAAGGCAGGCTGATGAACATCCTCGTCCTCTACGCCCATCCGGTCGAGACCAGCTTCAATGCCGGCCTGCACCGGTTGATCGTCGAGCGGCTGACGGCGGCGGGCCATGATGTCGATGACTGCGACCTCTACGCCGAGGATTTCGACCCGCGGCTGATGCGCCAGGAGAGGCTGGATTATCACAGCCCGCGCGGCTCCGAGGATCCCGCGGCCCCCTATGTCGAGCGCCTGCTGCGTGCCGAGGCGCTGGTGCTTTCCTATCCGGTCTGGAACTACGGTTTCCCGGCAATCCTGAAAGGTTTCTTCGATCGTGTCTTCCTGCCCGGCGTGTCGTTCAGGCTGGTTGACGGCAAGGTGCAGCCCTCGCTGCACAACATCAGGAAGGTTGCGGCCGTCACCACCTATGGCGGCAGCCGGTTCCGCGCCATGGTGATGGGTGATCCGCCACGCAGGCTGATCAAGCGCATGCTGCGCGCCACCGTAAAGCCGGGCGCGCCGGTGACTTATCTCGCGCACTACGCGATGAACCTGTCGACCGACCAAACGCGAAAATCCTTCATGTCGAAGGTCGCTGCGAGCATGGATGCGTTCTGATGCGGGTCCTCGTGGTCTATTGCCATCCTGTGCCCGAAAGCTTCTGTGCGTCGATCCGCGACACCGCCATCGAGGTGCTGAAGGCGAAGGGCTGGCAGGTCCGGCTGCTCGACCTCTATGCCGAGAAATTCGACCCGGTGATGGGCTGCGACGAGCGGCGCACTTACAACAATCAGGCGCCGCAGGACCCGGCGCTGAAGCCGCATTTCGAACTGCTCGGCTGGGCTGAAGCGATCCTGTTCGTCTATCCGACGTGGTGGTACGGGCTGCCGGCGATGCTGAAGGGCTGGCTCGACCGGGTGTGGGCGACGGATGTCGCCTTCAAGCTGCCGGTGGGCAAGGGGCGGATCAAATCTTTGATGACGCATGTCACCAAGGTCGGCGTCATTACCACCTGCGGCGCGCCGACCTGGTGGAGCGTTGTCGTCGGCCAGCCCGGGCGCAAGACCCTGCTGCGCGGCATGCGGGCGCTGTGCGCGAGACGCTGCAAGACGTTCTTCCTGGCGCATTATCTGATGGACGCCTCGACGCCAAAGACGCGGGCGGCGTTTCTGGCGAAGGTGAGGGCGAAGCTGGAAAGGTTTTAGGGGATGCGCGACTCTCCCTTCTCCCCTTGTGGGAGAAGGTGGCCTCGCGAAGCGAGGTCGGATGAGGGGTGCGTGAAGGATCTCTGCTTTGCAGAAATAAGTGCTTCAGACCCTTCGATCTTTTCACACCGCGCTTCGTCACGCACCCCTCATCCGTCTCGGCGCTACGCGCCGATCCACCTTCTCCCACAAGGGGAGAAGGGAAGAGATCACATCTTCGTCCGTTCCGCCTTCGGATCATACATCGGCTTCAACGACGCTTCCGCCGCAAACCGCTCGCCGGCGATTTCGATCTCGTAGGAGGAGGCGAGCACCTCCGCCTCGCTCTGGCCCTGGCAGGGCACATAGCCCAGCCCGATGGCGCCGCCGAGATGGTGGCCGTAATTGCCTGAGGTGATCGGGCCGACGATCCTGCCGTCACGCAGGATCGCCTCGTTATGGAAGAGCAGGGGCTGTGGGTCTTTCAGGCGGAACTGGACAAGCCGGCGTGACAGGCCGGCTTCCTTCTTCTTCAGGACGGCATCGCGACCGATGAAGTCGCCCTTGGCGGTTTTGACAGCAAAACCAAGGCCGGCTTCCAGCACATTGTCCTCGTCGGTGATGTCGTGGCCGAAATGCCGAAAAGCCTTTTCGATGCGGCAGGAATCGAGCGTGTGCAGGCCGCAGAGTTTGAGGCCGACATCAGCGCCGGCCGCGTCGATCGCTTCGAAGACATGAGCCGCCTGGTCGGTGGAGACATAGAGCTCCCAGCCGAGTTCGCCGACATAGGTAACGCGGTGGGCGCGGGCCAGCCCCATGCCGATCTCGATCTCCTGGAAGGTGCCGAACGGGTTGTTCTCGTTGGAAAAATCGTTGGGGCTGACTTTCTGGATGAGCTTTCGTGCATCCGGTCCCATCAGGCAGAGCACGCTTTCGGCAGCTGTCACGTCGGTGACGACGACGAACTCGTCGCCGACATGCCGGCGCAGCCAGGCGAGGTCGCGCTGCAGCGTGGCACCCGGCACGACGAGGAAGTAGGCCGTATCCGAGAGCCTGGACACGGTGAGGTCGCTCTCGATGCCGCCGCGCTGGTTCAGCATTTGCGTGTAGACGATCTTGCCCGGCGCCACGTCCATGTCGTTGGCGCAGAGTCTTTGCAGGAAGGCACAGGCGTCGCGGCCCTCGACGCGGATCTTGCCGAACGAGGTCATGTCGAACAGGCCGACCCTGTTGCGGACCGCCAAATGTTCTTCGTGCTGATTGTCGAACCAGTTCTGCCGCTTCCAGGAATAGCGGTATTCGCGCTCCTGTCCCTCGCGGGCGAACCAGTTGGCGCGCTCCCAGCCGGCGACCTCGCCAAACACGGCGCCGCGCGCCTTCAGATGTTCATGCAGCGGAGAGCGACGAACATTTCGCGAGGTCGCCATCTGGCGATAAGGGAAATGGTCGGCATAGAGCAGGCCGAGCGTTTCGGAGACGCGCTCCTTGAGATAGCGGCGGTTCTTCTGAAACGGCTGGGCGCGGCGGATGTCGACTTCCCACAGGTCGAACGGCGCTTCGCCATCGTTGATCCATTGCGCCAGCGCCATGCCGGCGCCGCCGGAAGAGACGATGCCGATCGAATTGTAGCCGGTCGCCATCCAATAGCCGGACAATTCCGGCGCCTCGCCGAGATAGTAGCGGTCGTCGGGCGTAAAACTCTCGGGGCCGTTGAAGAAGGTGTGGATGCCGGCGGTGGCCAGCATCGGCATGCGGTTGACGCCCATTTCGAGAATCGGTTCGAAATGGTCCATGTCCTCCGGCAATTGGTCGAAGCAGAAATCCTCACGGATGCCGTCCATGCCCCAGGGCTTGGCCACCGGCTCGAAGGCGCCGAGCATCATCTTGCCGGCGTCTTCCTTGTAGTAGGCGCATTCGTCGGGGACGCGCAGCACTGGCAGGCGGCTGAGGCCGGGGATCGGCTCGGTGACGAGGTAAAAATGCTCGCAGGCGTGCAGCGGGATGGTGACGCCGTTCTGGGCGCCCAATTCACGCGCCCACATGCCGGCGCAGTTGACGACGATGTCGGCTTCGATGGTGCCTTGGTCCTCGCCCTGTGCCCAGGACACGCCGGTGACGCGCCCGGCTTTGGTGTGAACCTTGGTGACCTTCACATTCTCGACGATGGTGGCGCCGCGCTGGCGGGCACCCTTGGCCAGCGCCATGGCGATGTTGGCCGGATCGCATTGGCCGTCGAGCGGCAGATGCACGGCGCCGACGACGTCGGAGACGTTCAGGTGCGGATACATCGCTTTGACTTCATTGGGTGAAATCTCGCGCACATCGACATCGAAGGCGCGCGCGAGCGACGCCTGCCGGTAGATCTCGTGCTTGCGCTCCTCGGTCAGCGCGACGGTGATCGAACCGACCTGGCGCATGCCGGTGCCGACCTCGGTCTCGGCTTCCAGCTTGACGTAGAGGTCGGCCGAATATTTCGCCAGCCGCGTCATGTTCTGCGAGCCGCGCAACTGGCCGATCAGGCCGGCGGCGTGCCATGTCGTGCCGGATGTCAATTGCTTGCGTTCCAGGAGCACGATGTCGGTCCAGCCGAGCTTGGCCAGATGATAGGCGACCGAACAGCCGGAGACACCGCCGCCGATGATCACGGCCCGGGCTTTGGTCGGAATGGTCTTGGTCATGCGGCCTCGCGGCGATAGCTGGAAGCAAAACGGCGCAGCCGGAGTGCGGCTTCTCTGAGAATCGGCTCCGGCTGGCAGAGGCTGATGCGGATGTGGCCGGCGGCGGCTTCGCCGAAGCTGGAGCCGGGCATCACGCCGACATTCTCCTTGTCGAGGAAGGCAAAGGCGAATTTCTCGTCGTCGGGTTCGACCTCGGATATATCGAGCATCACATACATGCCGCCTTCGGAGCCGCGCACGGCGACATCGTTCATGCCGCGCACGGCATCGAGGAAGACGGTGCGGCGCGCCGCGTAGCGCTCTGCGATGTCCTTCACGCCATAATGGTTCTCCAGCGCCTCGGCACAGGCGACCGAGATGAAGGCCGGCAGGCCGTAGGTGGTCACCAGGTTGAGATTGACGAGCAGCGTGATCATCGCTTCAGGCCCGGTCAGCCAGCCCATGCGCCAGCCGGTCATGCCATGGCTCTTGGACATGGAATTGATGACCAGCGTGCGCTCGGCCATGCCGGGCAGCGAGCGCGGCGAGACGTGCTCGCCGCCGCCCAGCGTCCAGTAGACCTCGTCCGACAGCAGCCAGAGGTCGTGCTCGCGGCAGATTTCGGCCAGCTGTTCCAGCCGCTCACGCGAATAGACCGCACCGGTCGGGTTGTTCGGCGTGTTGATCAGGATGGCGCGTGTGTTGGGCTTGAGTGCCGCGCGGATCATTTCCGCGCGAGGTTGAAACCCGTCCTCGGCTGGCGTCTCGACGACGGTGAAATCGGCACCGGCGGCGCTGAACGTGTTGGGGTAGGTGGCGTAGTAGGGAGCAACGACGATGGCGTGGTCGCCCTGGTCGAGCACGGCCTGCACGGCGGCGTAGAGGGCCGCCTGGCCGCCTGGCGTGGCGATCACCTGATCCGGCGTCGTCTCGACGCCGGTGCAGGCGCTGGAGGCTGCCGCCATCGCCTGGCGCAGGCGCGGCAGGCCGGGAAGCGGCGTATAATGGTGATTGCTGCCGCGAACCGCGGTCACGCAGGCCTCGATCGTCTGCGAAGGCGTGTCGAAATCATGGTCGCCGACCGACAGCATGATGATGTCCTCCCCGGCCGCCTTGCGGGCCCAGGCGGCGGAATGGACTTCCCAGCCATCCTTGCCCGAAGGCACGATGCCGGAGATGCGCGACGATGGTCTAGGCATGCAAAACCCCCGAAATTTCGTAACCGTCCTGCTGCAGTCGATCGCGCAGCGCGGCAATGTGCGGCGGTCCGACTTCGCAGCAGCCGCCGACGATGTCGGCACCTGCCTCCACCCAGCCGATCGCCTGCTCGGCATAAGCGTCCGGGCCGAGGTCGTGGCGGGCATGCAGCACATCGACGGTACCGCCGTGCTTGAGCGCCTCTGTGGAGGTGAAGCCATTGGCATAGGCGCCGACAGGGCCGCCGAGATCGATCAGTTCGGGCAAGGCGGCGGCGATCGCTTCCGGCCGGCAGCAGTTGAGCAGCCGCGCCGCTATCGGCAGGCCATCGAGCGCGCTGGCCGCGGCGGCTATTGTTTCGCCGCTGCGCAGCCGCGGCGCGCCGTGATCGGCGAGCGTCCAGGACACCCAGACCGGCTTGCCGCTTTCCGATGCCGCGGTGACGGCCGCGCGCGCCTCATCGGCCGAGGCCATGGTCTCGCATAGGAAGAGATCGACGCCGTCCGTCTGCTCGGCGACGATGCGGCGGTAGATGTCGAGCGTCTCCTGGTAGGAGATGGTCAGCGCCGGGGCGTAGCTGCCGAAAAGCGGCGACAGGCAGCCGGCGATCGCTGCGTCGCCGGCTTCGTCGCGAGCTTGCCTGGCCAATTCGATGCCGCGCTTCTGCAGCGGCTTGAACAGGTCCTCGGCGCCCTCGCGCGCCAGGCGTTCGGGTGTCGCCGAATAGGTGTTGATGGTGATGACGCGGGCGCCGGCGCGGATGAATTCAGCGTGGAGGTCGCGCACCAGATCGGGTTCGTCGATCAAGACCCTGGCCGACCACAACGGCGTCGGCTCGGATTTGCTGCGGCGGACCAGTTCCTGGCCCATGCCGCCATCAGTGAGGACGACATTCTTCATGCGCGCAGCCTTTCGTTCCTGGGATCCCAGAGCGGCTCGTCTTTCTGCACGACCGCCTGGAAGCGATTGCCGAAGATTTCGACCTCGACGGAGGTGCCGGGCTCGGTCAAATCCACGCGCAGCATGCCGAGCGCGATGGACTTGTCGATGCGATGGCCCCAGCCGCCCGATGTCGTTTCACCAACGATCTGGCCGCCATGCCACAGCGTCGACATGTAGGGCGCGTCGCAATCGCCGGGGTTTTCCACGACCAGCGTGACGAAGCGCTTCTTCACGCCTTGCTGCTTTTCGTTCTGCAGCGCGGCCTTGCCACGGAAGTCGGGCTTTTCCCATTTGACGAAGCGTTCGAGCCCGCCCTGCAGGATCGAATAGTCGGTCGAGAGATCCCCCTTCCAAGTGCGGTAGCCCTTCTCCAGCCTGAGCGAATCCAGCGCATACATGCCGAACGGTTTCAGGCCGTGGTGTTGTCCTGCCGCGCAGACGGCATCGAAGATGGCGGCCGTGTCGTCGGCCCTGGTGTGGATTTCCCAGCCCAGTTCCCCGGCGAAGGAGACACGCACGAGCTTCGCCCAGCGGCCGGCGATCTTCGTTTCCTGATGCGTGAGCCACGGCAGAGTGAGGTCGGCATCGCAGGCACCGGCGAGGATTTTTCGCGAGTTGGGACCTGCGAGGATCTGGGTGGAGAATTCTTCGGTCCGGTCGATCAGCTTGAACGGGGCGCCCTTGGGCATGCGTGATTGAAGCCACTCGAAATCGTGCCATTGCGCGACAGCGGCAGTGATCAGCGTCATTACATTTTCGTCGTGGCGCACGACCGACATTTCGGTGACGATACGGCCCTTGTCGTCGGCGAAATATACGAGGCCGATGCGGCCGGGCTTCGGCACCAGCCCGGTGACCTGCAGGCTCAGCCATTCGGCGGCACCGGGACCTTCCAGGTTGAACCGCGAGAAGCCGGGCAGGTCGAGGATGCCGGCGGCGTCGCGCACCGCCAGGCATTCTTCGCGCACGCGATGCTGCCAGGGCCCGTCGCGGCGGAAGGTCAGCGTGGCTTCCTCGGAAATGTCGTCGCCGTCCTTCGCGTACCAGGTGGCGCGCTCCCAGCCATTGTAGGCGTCGAAGCGGGCGCCGAACGCCTTGATGCGATCGTGGATCGGCGACAGTTTGCGGTCGCGGCCCTCCGGCCAGGCATGGCGCGGGAACTGGATGGCGTATTCATTGCCGTAGATTTCCATGCCCTTGGCGACGCAATAATCCGGCGCCGAGGCAAAGGACGTAAAGCGGCGCGGATCGCAGGACCACATGTCCCATTCGGTCTGGCCTTGCGTGACCCATTCGGCCAGCACCTTGCCGGCGCCGCCGCCCTGGGCGATGCCGAAGGTGAAGACGCAGGCTTCGAAGGCGTTGGGGACGCCGGGCATCGGGCCGATCAGCGGATTGCCGTCCGGCGCATAGGGGATCGGGCCGTTGATGACCTTGGACAGGCCGGCCGTGCCCAGGATCGGCACGCGGGCGACGGCGTCGGCCAGATAATGTTCCAGCCGGTCGAGATCGTCGGGGAAGAGCTGGAAGGAAAAATCCTCCGGCATCGGATCGCCGGGGGTGGCCCAATGCGCGCGGCAATTGCGCTCATAAGGGCCGAGGTTCATGCCGGTCTTTTCTTGGCGCAGATAGTAGGACGTATCGACATCGCGCAGCAGCGGCAGTTTCTTGCCCTGTTCCTTCGACCAGGCCGCGAGTTCGGGGATTTCCTCGAACAGGATGTATTGGTGGCTCATCACCATCATCGGCACTTCGCGGCCGAACATCTTGCCGACTTCGGCGGCGCGATAGCCGGCGGCATTGACGACGATCTCGCAGCGGATCTCGCCCTGCGGCGTGGCCACCACCCATTCGTCCTTTTCGCGGCGCACGCCAGTGACGGGGGAGAAGCGGATGATCTTGGCGCCCATGTCGCGCGCGCCCTTTGCCAGGGCCTGCGTCAGCTGTGCCGGGTCGATGTCGCCGTCGCTCGGGTCATAGAGCGCGCCTTTCAGGTCGTGCGTCTCGATGAAGGGATAGCGGCGCTTGATCTCGTCGACGCCGACCACGTCGATATCCATGCCCTGATAGCGGCCCATGCCCTTGGCGCGCTGGAATTCCTGCATGCGCTCCTTCGTGTGGGCGAGCCGCAGCGAGCCGGTGACGTGGTAGTTCATGGGATAGTCGACCGCGTCGGCGAGCCCCCGATAGAGCTCGGTCGAATAGCGCTGCATGTTCATCAGCGACCAGGACGAGGAGAAGGTCGGCACATTGCCGGCGGCATGCCAGGTCGAGCCTGATGTCAGCTCGTTCTTTTCCAAGAGCACGCAGTCGGTCCAGCCCGCCTTGGCGAGATGATAGAGCGACGAGGTGCCGACGACGCCACCTCCGATGATCACCACGCGCGCCGTGCTCGGCAAACCCGCCATCTTCTTCTCCCAGAAATGAAGCGCGTTGCGCTTCCTTTTTGTTGTGATGCATGTCGTTATCCCAAAACCGCTGCACACTTTTGGGCGACATGCATGTCAATAGACGGGTGGCGAAACCACCCAGATGACAACCGCCGGCTCTGTGCCTGGATTGCGCCAGCGATAGGGCTTGCCTTCGAAGCGGAAGGAATCGCCTTCGCCAAGCCGGTGCCAGACACCCGCTATCTCGATCTCGAAAACACCCGAGGCGAGATAGCCGGCTTCCTCGGTCGGCCGCAGCTGCTGGGTCTTCATCTCCGCGCCCGGTGCGAAGATCGAGCGCACCATCTCGAAGCTACCACCGAGATCGGGCGACAGGAGTTCTTCCACCAGGCCGGATTCGCTGGTGCCAAGCGTGCGGCGCCTGCCAGCGCGAACAACCACGCCGCGCTCGCTCTCGACCGGCACGTCATGGCTGAAGAACAGGCTGATCGGCACGCCGAACAGCTCGGCGAAGGCCCTGAGATCGCTGAGCGACGGCGTCGACAGGCCGCGTTCGACCTGGCTGACCCAGCCGACCGAACGGCCAAGTTTCAGCGCGATTTCAGCGAGCGTCAGCCCGCGCGCCCGGCGCAGCGCGCGTATATCGCTGGCCAGCACGCGTTCGTCAGGTCCCTGCAATGTTCGCGGTGTAGTGGAAGGCAAAACGCTCATTTCATGAAAAATTCCATCCGAATTTCATGAGAGGTTAAGCTCATGAAAAAATCAAGTAGATTTTCACCGATGCTCAAGATTTGCTTGCAGGATTTTGACGGTTCATGCAAAGGCTCGGCCGCGAGCGGCGAGTGGGGACGTCCGATCGAGACAAAGGCTAAGGGACGGCCCATGTTGGAAAAGAAGGCTCGAATCGTGGATGAGGCCGAGATCGTCGACGAGGCGATCCTGTCGCGCCGTTCGGTGCGCGCGTTTTTGCCCGACATGATCGACGACGACACCATCCGCGACATTCTGGCGGTTGCGGCACGCGCTCCGTCCGGCACCAACATGCAGCCATGGCGGGTCTACGTCACCAAGGGCGAGACCAAGCAACAGATATCGGATGCTATCCTGAATTCCGGTATCCGCGCTGAAAAGGCCGACTGGGACGAGTATCGCTATTATCCTACGCAGTTCTTCGAACCTTATTTGACGCGGCGGCGCGCCAACGGTTTCGGCCTCTATGGTGCGCTCGGCATTGGTCGACGCGAGGTCGACAAGATGCGTGCCCAGCACGACCGCAACTTCGTCTTCTTCGACGCGCCGGTCGGCATGATCTTCACCATCGATCGCCGCCTCAACCAGGGCTCGTGGATCGATTACGGCATGTTCCTGCAGAACATCATGGTCGCGGCGCGGGGCAGGGGCCTGCACACCTGTCCGCAGGCCGCCTTCGCGCCCTATCACCGGCAGATCCGGCCGGTGCTCAACATTCCCGACGAGGAGATCGTCGTCTGCGGCATGGCGCTGGGCTATGAGGACACGTCCAAGCCCGAAAACGCCTTCCGCACCGACCGCGTGCCGCTCGAAGAGTGGGTAACGTTCAGCGAATAGGCGACCTGCACTATTCCGTATTCATCTGCATGCCGTGCCCGCTGACGTGGGCGCCGTCCTGCGGCGTCAGCTTTAGATAGGCAAGCAGCGCGCAGAGCGTGATGACGCCCTCGATCGCGAACAGGATCCGGAAATCGTTGGTTACGGCAGGACCGCCGCCGGCCAGGAACGACAGCATGGCCGCTGCCAGGCCGACGCTGACCGCGACCGCGAGCTGCCAAAGGATGTAATAGAGGGCGCTAAAGCGGGCGAGCTGTTCGGGGGCGATGTCGGAATAGGCGAGGTTTCCGGTCGAGGCCCATTGGATGGAACGGAAAACGCCGAAAACAAAGATATAGCCAAGGACGATCCAGACCGGCGTCGTCGCCTGCATCAAAGCGAAGCCGGCGACCAGCGCGGCAACAACAGGCGTGTTGAAGACTAGCACCCGGCGGAAGCCGAACTGGTTGAGGACGCGCGGCATGAAGAAACGCATGATCACCGAGCCGAGCGCGGCAACGAAGGTGAGCGATCCCGCCTGCACCGCGCTCATGCCGAAGCCGAGCTGGAACATCAGCGGCAGCAGGAAGGCGACGGAGCTCAGCCCGATCGTGTCCAGCCCGCCGCCGGTGAGGAACGAGATACGGAAGGTGCGGATCCGCAGGAGCTTGAGGTCGAGCAAGGGATTGGGCACGCGCAGGCAGTAAAGCGAGGCAATCGACAGGATGATGACCGCCAGCGCCAGTTCGCCGGCAATCATGCCGGCGGTGGCATCTTTGGCAGCAAGCGAGTCCATGCCGAAGACAAGAAGGATCATGCCGCTACCGACCAGCAGGAAGCCCGGAAAATCGAAGCGCGTGCGCACGGGTTTGGTCACTGTCGGGAACAGTGAGGCGGCAAGGATTGCCGCCGCCAGCGCGAATGGGACATTGATGAAGAAGATCCAGCGCCAGGAAATGTAGGTGGTCAGCGCACCGCCGACGAGCGGCCCGACCAGCGGCCCGGTCTGGCTGGCCACCGAAATATACATGTTGATCTTCAGCGTCCGGTTGCGCGGGAAGCTCGACAGGATGACGACCTGGCCGAGCGTGCCCATCAGCGCCCCGCCAAATCCCTGCAGCGCGCGGGCACCGACCAGCGTCCAGATGTTATCAGACAGTCCGCACAGAGCTGACGAGCCGGCGAACACCAGCAAGGCAAAGCAGTAGACGTTGCGCAGGCCGAAGCGGTCGGCAGCCCAGCCGCCGAGCGGCATCGAGATGATCAGGCTGGCGACATAGACGGTGATCAGCAGGCCAAGCTGGCTCGGCGGGCGGGCGAGGCTTTCGCCGATGCCGGGCAGCGCCGTCACCACGACATTCTGGTCGAGGCTGGTCATGAACACACCGCAAGCGACCGTCAACGGCAGCAGGAGCAGGGCTCTGGCCGACACATCGGCGCGATCCGTGGCGCCGGCGGATAGTTCTGCGGTCATGGGGATGTTCGAACCAAACGAATGTGCCGAGTCTGAGACGGGATTTTTATCCCTTGGGCCGATCTCGCGGCCACGTGTTTCCACCTTGACCGCTGGCGGCGCGATTCTCTAGCGGCAGAACCGGTCGGCATTGAGGCCAGAAGCAGCGGGGGCCGCAATCTGGCCGCAACGCTTATTGTACTTCGTAGCCGACTTCCTCGCTGGCATGGCAAAGCGCCTTCCAGAATGAGCGCGCGAAGGAGCGGAAGACGTAGATGTCGAACTGGTCGGCGCCGGTGCGCTGGATCTGGGCGAAGACGTCATGATGGGTGGTCGAGCGGCCGGCGCCGACCGGGAAGGCCGTGAGCGCAAAGTCGATGGCGAAGAATTTCGCCAGCACCCACTCCGCTTTCGGTCCGGCGATGCGGATGGCGGTGCGGCCATGCGACAGGTCCGTCACGGTACCAATGGCCGGCGTCACCGCCTTGGCAAAGGAAGCCGCCAACCCTTCGGCTTCGTCGGCCACGGTGAATTTTCCCGGCGCAAAGCCGAACACCGACTTCACGCCGTCGCTCAAGCCGCCGCCGGCGCCGTCGGGAAGGGCCAGCCCGGTGACGGTGCGGATGGCCGCGATCAGCTTCTTCTCTTCGCCCGGCCAGGCGGCGAGCTGCACGATCGAGCCCGGCCTCGTTTCGGTCAGCAGGATCTCGACGCCATGCTCGAAATTGCCATGCGAGCCGACATGAAACTCCGGCTCAAGCGGGGATTGGCGCTCAACCATGCATGCGGGTCCCTTCCGGATCGTAGAAATGGTTGGAGACGATCTCGACCGGTCCGAACCTATTGCGCAAGGGATCGGAGACATGGGCACGGGTGCCGTGCCTGGCCTTGCCGCCCTCGACCAGTGCCAGTGCGATGTGCTTGCCGAGCGCCGGCGAATAGCAGCAGGCGGTGACGTGACCGATCGAGCCGTGCGGATTGGCTTCGTCCAACGCCTCGACAATGTGCGCGCCGCCATTGAGCGGCCGATTGTCGAGCGCGATCAGGCCGACCAGTTCCAGCCGGTCGGACGCGATCAGGCCTTCGCGGTCCATCATCGCCGAGCCGATGAACGGCTTCTTCTTCGACAGCATCCAGTCGAGATGCAGGTCGCGTGCCGTGGTGCGGCCGTCGATCTCGGCGCCCGTGACATGGCCTTTTTCGATGCGCATCGTGCCCAGCGCCTCGAGCCCATAGGTGACCAGTCCGAACGGCTTGCCGGCTTCGATCAGTGCTTCCCAGACATGGGTGCCATGGCCGGCGCCGGAATAGACCTCGAAGGCCATTTCGCCGGAGAAGGACAGCCGGCAGATCATCACCCGCACGCCTGCTATCTGGCCATGGACGATGCCCATGAAGGGCAGTGTCGCGTTGTCGATCGCGGTGCCGGTAACGCAGGCGGCCAGAATCTGCCTGGCCTTCGGCCCGCCGATTGCGGCGCCCGCCCATTCGTCGGTCACCGAAGTGACGTGAACTTTCAACTCCGGCCAGATGACGTCGAGGAAATATTCCAGATGCTGCATCACCTTGCCGGCATTGGCGGTAGTGGTGGTCATCAGGAAATCCTGTTCGCCGAGCCGCCAGGTGGTGCCGTCGTCGAAGGCGAAGCCGTCCTCGCGCAGCATCAGCCCGTAACGCGCCTTGCCGACGGCGAGCGTCGAAAACATGTTGGTGTAGACGCGGTCGAGGAAGGCTGCTGCGTCGGGGCCCTGCACGGCGATCTTGCCGAGCGTCGAGACATCGACGATCCCGGCGCTTTCGCGCGTCGCCTTGGCTTCGCGCACATAGGCCTGCTCGATCGTTTCGCCTGACAGCCCGTAGATCATCGGCCGGTACCAGAGGCCGGCGGAATACATGGTCGCGCCATTGGCGAGATGCCAGTCATGCATCGGCGTCAGCCGTTCCGGCCTGAGGTCGCCAAAACGCTCGGCCGCCAGCGAGCCGATCGACACCGGCGCGAAGGGCGGCCGGAAGCGCGTCGTGCCGACTTCCGGGATCGGCTTGCCCAGCGTCTCGGCCATGATGGCAAGGCCGGGAACGTTGGAGCTCTTGCCCTGGTCGGTCGCCATGCCGAGCGTGGTGTAGCGCTTCAAATGCTCGACCGAGACAAAGCCCTCGCGATGCGCCAGGCGGACATCCTCAGCCGTCACGTCATGCTGGAAATCGACAAAGCTCTTGCCCTTGGCCCTGATCTCGAAGACCGGCGCCGTATCGGGGTCACCGGGTAGAGCTTCGACCGTCGGCAATGCCGCCGGGGTGCTCGTTCCACCAGCCGCTGCCAGGCCGGCGGCGCGGCCTTCGGCGATCGCCTCGGCGGTAGAAAAACTGCCGGTGAAGGCGCCGGCACCAATCCATTGTTGTGTTGGCCAGTGCTGCGTCGGCTTCGGCGGCAGGAAAGCCTGCCGTGCGGCATTCCATTCCGCTTTGGCGCCGGCCTGGCTGGCCAGATGGATGGTCGGCGACCAGCCGCCCGATATCAGCAGGCAGTCGGCATGGATGCTTCGTTCATCGCCGGTGAGCGCCCCGGTGACCATGTCGAAACGCTGCACCTTGATGCCGGACAGCGCCTTGCCGCCCTCGGTGGCGACGACAGCGTGGCCGGCAAAGATCTCGGCCTCGGCTTCCGTCGCCAGCTTGCGCATCTCGGCTGAAAGCTCGGAGCGGACGTCGGCGATGGCGACGATCGCCGCACCCGCCTTCTTCAAGGCGACGGCCGCGCGATAGGCGCTGTCATTGTTGGTGAACAGCGCGATCCGCTCGCCCGGCAGCACGCCGAACTCGTTGGCGTAGCGCTCGGCGGCATGCGCCAGCATCACGCCCGGCCTGTCATTGCCGGGGAAAACCAGCGGCCGCTCAAATGCGCCGGTGGCCAGAACCACGGATTTGGCGCGGATTGCCCAGTAGCGATGGCGCGGCTCGCCCTTGGCGGGCTGTTCCTTGTGGTCGCTGACCCGTTCGAGCGCGGCAAGCGTGTTGTTGTCGTAATAGCCCCACACCGTGGTGCGCGGCAAAAGCCGGACATTGTCGCGGCCTTCAAGCTGGGTGACGGTGCGGCGGGTCCAATCGGCGGCCGGTGCGCCATCGATGGTTTCACCGGACCAGTTGGTCGAGCCGCCGAAACGCGGTTCGAGATCGGCCAGCATGACGCGGGCGCCCTGATCGGCGGCCGCCTTGGCGGCCATCAGACCGGCGGGGCCGGAGCCGACCACCAGCACGTCGCAAAAGGCGTTCATGCGTTCGTAGCGGGCCGTGTCCTTCGCCGATCCGGCGCTGCCGAGGCCGGCCGCGCGGCGGATAAAATGCTCGCAGAACATCCAGAAACGCGTGCCCTTCAGCGGACCGATAACCGGCCCCATGAAGGTCTTGTAGTAGAAGCCGGCCGACAGGATCTTGCCGCCGAGCTGGTTGACGGCGTTGATGTCCCAGGCCAGCGACGGAAAGCGGTTCTGGCTGATGGCGACCAGCCCGTCATGGATCTCGACCATGGTCGCCGCAATGTTGGGCTCGCGCACCTCGCCCTTCAGCACTGTCACCAGCGCATTGGGTTCCTCCACGCCCGCGGTCAGCAGGCCGCGCGGGCGGTGGTATTTGAACGAGCGGCCGAAAAGCGTGACGCCCTTGGCCAGCAGTGCGGAGGCCAGCGTGTCGCCGGCATGGCCGGTATAGGCGACGCCGTCGAAGGTGAAGCGGATGGTCTTCAGCCGGTCGATGCGGCCGCCAGTATCGGTGCGGCGCGGGCTCATGCCTTGTCCTCCGCCTTGCGGCGCGCGGCCAAGGTATGATCGCCGCGTACGAAGGCGACGCTCGAAATTTCATGCGTCAGCGTGTTGCGCACGACGCGCAGATGCGCGCGGCAACCGCCGGAATGCTGCCAGATCTCATTGTGGTCGCCGGCCGGGTTCAGCCGGTCATAGACATAGGCGTTCCACGCCTCGAAATTCTGCGAAGCGGGATCGGGACGTTCGCGGTTGCCGTCACCCTGATAGGTAAACTCGATGACGTCGCGCGGGCCGCAATAGGGGCAAGTAATGAGCATCGAATATTCCTAATGCAGCCTGGGATTCGCGCCCTGGCCCTTGTCGTCGATGACGAGGCCGCGGTGGAAGCGGTCGAGGGTGAACGGCGCGTTGAAGTCGTGCGGCTCATCCTTGGCGATGGTCCAGGCAAAGGTCCAGCCAGAGGCCGGCGTCGCCTTGAAGCCGCCATAGCACCAGCCGCAATTGAGATACATGCCGGGCAAGGGGCCGGTGGTGATGATCGGCGAGCCGTCCATCGACATGTCGCAGACGCCGCCCCAGGAGCGCAGCATGCGTACACGCGCAAGGCCCGGAAACAGCGCCAGCATCTCGCTCATCACCTCGTCGACAATGGGCAGGTTGCCGCGCTGGGCGTAGCTGTTGTAGCCGTCGATGTCGCCGCCATAGACAAGGCCGCCCTTGTCGGACTGCGACATATAGAAATGGCCCATGCCGAAGGTCACGACCGTGTCGATGAAGGGCTTCAGGGATTCGGTCACGAAGGCCTGCAGCACGTGGCTCTCGATCGGCATCGTCTCGATGCCGGCCAGCCGCATGACGCGTCCGGTACTGCCGGCCACCGCGACCGCCACTTTCTTGGCCCTGATGTCGCCGCGCGATGTGGTGACGCCGGTGACGCGGTCGCCGTCGCGCAGGAAGCCGGTGACCTCGCAATTCTCGATGATGTCGACGCCGCGACGGTCGGCGCCGCGCGCATAGCCCCAGGCGACCGCATCGTGGCGGGCGGTGCCGGCGCGCCGCTGCATCAGGCCGCCGACCACCGGAAAGCGTGCGTCGCTGGAAATATCGAGCGCCGGGATCAGGCGCTTGATCTGCGCCGGCGCCATCAGCTCGGCGTCGACGCCAAGATGGCGCATGGCGTTGCCGCGCCTTGCATAGTCGTCGAACTGGGCCGGCGTGTGCGCCAGGTTCAGGCAGCCGCGTTGCGAGAACATGACGTTGTAATTGAGTTCGTGCGACAGGCCCTCCCACAGCTTCATCGAATGTTCATAGAAGCGGGTGTTGGCGGGCAGCAAATAGTTTGAGCGCACGGCCGTGGTGTTGCGCCCGACATTGCCGGAGCCGAGCCAGCCCTTTTCCAGCACCGCGACATTGGTGATGCCGTGTTCCTTGGCGAGATAGTAGGCGGTCGCCAGCCCGTGGCCGCCGCCACCGATGATGATGACGTCATAGGAAGCCTTCGGGTCGGGCTTGCGCCAGGCCGGCTTCCAATCCTTGTTTCCCTTGAGCGCGTTCGCGAGCAGCGAAAAGGCCGAGTACTCTGCCATCATTGTCATCCGGTTCGGGCGATGCGGCAGACTATAGAGCAGGCCGCACCCGCAAAGCCAATATTGCGCCATGGCCTTTCGACTGGCCGACGCTCCGGTCCGCGATCGGATGCGACGGCTTGCCCCATGATATGGCCGTCTTTATCAAGGACAGGCTTTTTGAATGTCTTTGCCGCCGGTGAGTCGTCAACAAATCATGCTTTTTCGATTGCTCCGCCTCATCCTGGTCCTCGCGCTGGTTATTTCGGCGCCGCCTTCGTTCGAGGCGATGGCGCAGGCGCTTGGCCAGGGCTCCGCCGGCTTGATCACCGACCAGCAGAAAGTCATCCAGGGCCTGACGGCCAAGACCGACGATCTCGAGAAGAAAATACAGCAGGACGGTGAGGATGATGCCTCGCTGGTGGATATCCGTCTGCAACTGGAGGATCTGTCGCGGGCGGCACTGACCAGCGCGCTGGCGTTCCGTTCGCGGCTGACCGACATCAACAACCGCATCGAGGTGCTCGGTCCACCGCCGGCGGCGGGCCAGCCCCAGGAGCCCGACATCGTGACCGGCGAACGCCAGGCACTGGCGTCGGAAAAGGCCGAGATCAACGCGGTCGTCGCCGCCGCGCAGAACCTGTCGATTCGCATCAACGGATTGATCGACAAGATCGGCAACATGCGCAGCGCGCTGTTCCGCAATCTTTTGACCAAGCGCTACGTGCTGTCCGATGCGCTGAGCCCGCAGGTCTTCTCCGACGCCCAGGAGGAATACGCCAACTTCTACAAGGCGGTTTCGTCCTGGCTGAGCTTCGCTTTCAAGTTCAAGTTCCAGGCCATCCTTGCCGCAACCTTCGTGGCGCTCGGGCTGGCACTGGTGCTGCTGGTCGGCGGCAGGCGCCTGTTCGGGCGCGTATTCGAGGCCGACCCCTCCAACGAAGATCCGTCTTATCTCAGCCGCTTGTCGGTGGCCTTCTGGTCTACCTTGCTGCCAACGCTGGCAGTCGGTTCGTTCCTCGGCTCGACCATCTTCTTTTTCAATTATTACAATGTGCTGCGTGGTGACATTGGCCTGTTCCTCAATGCGCTGGCGACCGCCATCGGGGTGATATTCTGCGTCAACCGGCTGACCAATGCGGCGCTTGAGCCGCGGCTGCCGAACTGGCGCCTCATCCCGGTCGAAACCGGGCCGGCGCGCTGGCTGGTGCGCCTATCCACCGCCATGGCGGTCGTCATCAGCGTCAACACCTTCCTGTCTGTTGTCAACGACAAGATGGGATCGCCGCTGTCGCTGACCATCGCGCGCAGTTTCGTCGCCACCATTGTCGTCGGCATCATCCTGATCCTGATGGCGATGCTGCGGCCCTTCAAGGCGCGAGATGGAAGCTGGCGGCCGTGGCCCGCATGGCTGCGCTATCTGGCGCTGGCGCTTGGCCTGTTCACCATCATCGCCGCGTTGCTTGGCTATATTGGCCTTGCCCTGTTCGTCTCTCTGCAGGTCGTGGTCACCGGCACGGCGCTGATCACCGCCTATATCGGCTTCCTGTCGGCGCAGGCGATCGGCGAGGAAGGGGCGTTCGCCAACACCACCGTCGGGCGCTGGCTGTCGACCAATTCCAGCTACGAGGACACGGCACTCGACCAACTCGGCCTCGTCGTCAGTGTCGCGATCAACCTGTTGATCGTGCTGGTTTTCCTGCCGCTGATCCTGTTGATGTGGGGGTTCCAGCCCGGCGATATCCAGGCCTGGGCCTACAAGCTGGCAACCGGGATCGCCATCGGCTCGGTGACGATTTCGGTCACCGGCATCCTTTCGGGCATCGTCGTTTTCATCATCGGCTATTTCCTGACGCGCTGGTTCCAAGGCTGGCTCGACGGCTCGGTGATGGCGCGCGGCAAGGTCGATACCGGTGTGCGCAACTCGATCCGGCTGGCGGTCGGCTATGCCGGCGTGGCGCTGGCGGGGCTGGTCGGCATCTCGGCGGCGGGTATCGATCTCTCCAGCCTGGCACTGGTCGCCGGCGCGCTTTCCCTCGGCATCGGCTTTGGTTTGCAGAATGTCGTCTCGAATTTCGTCTCCGGCCTGATCCTTTTGGCCGAGCGGCCATTCAAGGTCGGTGACTGGATCGTCGCCGGCGACGTCAGCGGCACGGTCAAGAAGATCAGCGTGCGCGCCACCGAGATCGAGACGTTCCAGCGGCAGTCGGTGATCCTGCCCAATTCGAACCTGATCAACAACGCCGTCGGCAACTGGACTCATCGCAACAAGCTCGGCCGCATCGACATAAAGGTCGGCGTCGCCTATGGCAGCGACGTCAAGCAGGTTCACGCCATCCTGCTGGAGATCGCTCGCGGCCACCCGATGGTGCTGAAGAACCCCGAACCCTTCGTGCTGTTTTCCAATTTTGGACCCGCGGCGCTCGAATTCGAGATCCGGGTGTTCCTGGCCGACGTGATGAACGGCAACATCGTGCAGAACGATGTCCGCTTTGCCGTGCTGGAGAAATTCAGCGACCAGCATATCGAAATCCCCTCGACGCCGCGCGCCGTTATCGAGACCAAACATGCGAAGGCCTGGCCGACCGACGACGACAAGATCGAGGCCGACTTTGCAGAACAGGAGCAGGCCAAGGCCGACGCCGCGGCCGAGGCGAAACGGGCCGCCAAGCCCCGCAAGTCCAGGAAGCCCGATCCGGACTAGATCGGGAATCCGTAGGCCTCAAGCCCATCCAAAGCCGATTGCGGCATGAATGCGGCATTCAGTTGCGGTTCAGCTTCCATCTCATATAAGCTCCCATGCAAAGGGCGAAAATGCCTTGCGAAATGCAACAGAGGCGGTGGGAACACCGATATTGCAAAATGTGGAAGTCTCTCGTCGCTGCCGTCGCCTTGCTCGCCGTGAGCGGCTCGGCTCATGCTGCCAGCGCGGTCAACAAGGACGCCGAGACCCGCACGCTGGTCGTGACGGAGGGCGGCAGCAAGACCGACCTTGCGCTGGCCGGCGGTGAAACCGTCGAGTTCTGCCAGAACGGCTGCTTCGTCACCTTGCCGAACGGCGACCTCGAAGCTCTGACCGGTTCGGAAACCGTCGAAATCTCGGGTGGTGTCGCCCGCATCAAGTAATCCAGGCGGCATGATTGGAAAGGCCGGGCATTTGCTCGGCCTTTTATCGTTTCCGGTAGCAGTTGTTTAACAATGACGCCGGAAATACTGGTGCGGCAGCCGCTTGCAACCAGGCGTTTTAACGTTCGCTACGCCATCCCCCGCTATACCAGCCTCAAGACGCCGAAACGCGGCGCGCAACCAGAATCCGGTTTCCCGGATCATACGCTGGCAGGGCAGGACGGACATGGATGCGCGGTCGGACAGGAACGCAATACCGCTTGCGGTCGACCTCGACGGCACGCTGATCGCGACCGACCTTTTGTGGGAAGGCTTGTTCCTCCTCCTCAAGAAGAACCCGCTCTATCTCTTCCTGGTGCCGTTCTGGGCGGCCGGCAGGCCGGCGCGGCTGAAGCAGGCGATCGCGCAGCGAATCGACATAGATCCGGCGACGCTGCCCTATCGCGCGCCGCTGCTCGACCGGCTTCGTACTGAACATGCCGAAGGCCGCAAGATCGTGCTGGCGACCGGCACGCCGCGCAAATTCGCCGAGGCCATAGCCGGCCATCTCGGCATCTTCGACCGGGTGCTGGCCACCGATGGTCTCGATAATCTCACCTCAGGCAAGAAGCGCGCCTCGCTGATATCGGCCTATGGCGATGGCGGTTTCGACTATGCCGGCAACAGCCGTCATGATCTCCAGGTCTTCGACGCCGCGCGCAATGCAATCGTCGTCGCGCCCGACCGTCATGCCGCGCGCTGGCAGGCAGCGCATGGCGCCGAAACCATGCCGGCGCCGAAGCCGACCTTGCGGACCATCGTCAAGATGCTGCGCGTGCATCAGTGGCTGAAAAATTCGCTGATCGCCGTGCCCATGGTGCTGTCGCACGAGTACTTCAACACCAACATGATCTGGCAATGCCTGCTGGCGTTCATCTCGTTCAGCGCGGTGGCGTCGGCGATCTATATCCTCAACGACTTCTTCGACCTCGCGCTCGACCGCAAGCACATCACCAAGCGCAACAGGCCGTTCGCCAGCGGCGCGCTGTCGATCCCCTTCGGCCTCGGTGCGATGGTCGTGCTGCTCGCGATCGGCATCGGCGCCGGCCTGTTTTTGCCAATCGAATTCCTCGGTGTGCTCGGCGGCTACATGGTCGTCACCACGGCCTATTCGCTGTCGTTCAAGCGCATGCTTCTGGTCGATGTGCTGACGCTTGCCGGCCTCTACTCGATCCGCGTGATCGCGGGTGCTGCTGCGACCGGCGTCGACGTCTCGTTCTGGCTGCTCGCCTTTTCGATCTTCTTCTTCCTGTCGCTGGCGCTGGTGAAGCGCTTCGTCGAACTGCGTACCACCGCCATTCCACCCGGCGAACGCATTGCCGGCCGTGGCTATCGTACCGAGGACCAGGAGATCGTCGCCCAGGCCGGCATGGCCTCGGCGTTTTCCTCGGCGCTGGTTCTGGCGCTCTACATGGACAGTGTCGCGGTGCGCGAACTCTATCCGCATCCGTGGCTGATCTGGCCGCTGCCACCGATCGTGCTTTACCTCACCATGCGTGTCTGGATCCTGGCGCGCCGCGACGAGATGCATGACGATCCGGTCGTCTTCATCATCCGCGACTGGCGCAGCCAGATCGTGGTGCTGATCGGCGCGGTGCTGCTGGTCATCGGAGGCTGGTAGGCATGGCCGAACGCTTTTGGAGCTTCGGCCTTGCCACGCCGCCGGCGCCGCGTGCGATCCACGCCGCCGATGCCATCGCGCTGCTGAAGGGCGGCGAGGCGAAGGAGGGATCGCTGCTGGCCTATGGCAATGGCCGTTCCTATGGCGATTCCTGCCAGAACCGGGCTGGCGCGGTCGTCGACATGCGGACGCTGAACCGCATCCGCGCCTTCAACGCGGAGACCGGTGTTCTCGAAGCGGATGCCGGCGCGCTGTTGTCCGACATCATCGCCCATGCTGCACCCTACGGCTTCTTTCCGGCGGTGGTTCCGGGCACGCAATTTGTCACGCTTGGCGGCGCCATCGCCAATGACGTGCATGGCAAGAACCATCACCGGCGTGGCACGTTCGGCTGCCATGTCGAAAGCTTCACGCTGCTGCGGTCCGATGGGAAGACCTATCGCTGTTCGGCCACCGACAATCCGCGCCTATTCAGGGCGACCATCGGCGGCATGGGCCTGACCGGCCTGATCCTGTCGGCTTCGATCCAGCTGATGCGGGTTCCTTCACTCGACATCGTCGGGAAGACGGC
Source organism: Mesorhizobium sp. CNPSo 4671 (assembly GCF_057784245.1). Lineage (NCBI taxonomy): Bacteria > Pseudomonadati > Pseudomonadota > Alphaproteobacteria > Hyphomicrobiales > Phyllobacteriaceae > Mesorhizobium > Mesorhizobium sp. CNPSo 4671. The sequence continues at coordinate 555,442 of NZ_JBWLUW010000003.1, forward strand.
GGCGTTTCGCGATCTCGGTGAATTCTTCGATCTGGCCGAGGCGGCCGATCAGGCCAATGAATATGCGGTCGCCTGGATCGACCAGCTTGCCGGCGGCCGCAACAGCGGGCGCGGGCTGCTGTTCACCGGCAACCACGCCGAGCACGGCTCGCATGCGGCCTCGAGTGCCGGCGGCAATCTGGCGGTGCCGTTCCAGCCGCCGTTCAATGTGCTCAACCGGCCGTTCCTGACCGCCTTCAATGCCGTCTACCGGTGGAAGAAAGGCCGGGCTACCGCGCCGCACCAAAGTGGCTACCAGGCCTTTTTCTTCCCGCTCGATGGCGTGCGCGACTGGAACCGGCTTTATGGCCCTAAAGGGTTGTTCCAGCACCAGAGTGTGGTGCCGGAAGAGGCTGCGCGCACCGTCGTGCCCGAATTGCTTGCCGCTGCCCGGCGGGCCGGGCAGGGCTCCTTTCTCACTGTGCTGAAACGCTTCGGCTCGATCCGCTCGCCGGCGCTGCTGTCGTTCCCGCGCCCGGGCTACACGCTGACGCTGGATTTCCCCAACAAGGGAGCGGCGACGCTTACCCTGCTTGGCGAGCTCGACCGTATCACCATCGCGGCCGGCGGAGCGGTCAATCCCTACAAGGACGCGCGCATGGGCGCTGCTACCTTCGCCGCCTCCTTCACGGACTGGCCGAGGCTGGAAGCGTTGCGCGACCCTGCCTTCATGTCCGATTTCTGGGCGCGCACGGCTGGCGGCATCGACCTGCGGCGGCGCGGCGCCGAGGCCGCGGAATAGATAAAATTGGAATGAATTGTGGTTAGCGAATGATTAATCGCAAGGTTTACTCAAAACAGTCTTGTGAGTTCACGAAATCTTTTCAGCTTTGTATTACTCGATGGCACGGGGTGGGTGAGCAGGCATGAAATATATCGTCTTCATTCTCTTTACGGTCATGACCAATGCCGCTGCGCAGCTGATGCTGAAGCAAGGCATGATGTCGCTTGGGCCGATCTCGTTCGAGGGCGTCAATCCGCTGATCAAGCTGCTGCAGATCGTCTTCAGCCCCTGGGTGTTCCTTGGCCTGTGCATCTTCGTGATCTCCATGGCCTCGCACCTGTATGTGCTGTCCAAGGTCGAGCTTTCCTTCGCCTATCCCTTCCTCAGCCTCGCCTATGTCGCTGTCGCCATCTTCGCCTATTTCGTATTCCGCGAAGACCTCAATGGCTGGCGCATCGCCGGCATCGCCTTCATCTGCGTCGGCACCGTGCTGATCGCGCAAAGCGGTCGCGGGCATGAGGATCAGACCGCTTCCATCACGCCCGACAAGATCCAGGCAAGCGAGACCGTTCGATGAGACATGTGATTTTCGGCGGTGACGGCTTCGTCGGCCGTCACCTTGCGCCCAAGCTCGTGGCCGATGGGGAAGAGGTTGTCATCGCCGACATCGCTAGGAGCGACCTTGCGCACTACCGCAATGTCCGGTTCGTCCAATGCGACGTCACCGATCCGGCGTCGGTCGCCAATGTCGGGCTCAAGGCCGACGACATGGTTTACAATCTGTCGGCCAAGATGCTTTCGCCGATCCAGGTGCGCGCCAAGCGGCACGACTTCTTCTTCCCGGTCAATTTCCACGGCACCGAGCACATCATGCAGGCCATGGACAAGGCTGGTGCGCGAAAACTCGTCCACTACACGACCGACATGATCTACGGCCACACGGTGACCCAGCCGATGACCGAGGAGCATCCGGTCGCGCCGCTTGGCGAATATGGCTGGTCGAAGCAAAAGACCGAGGAACTCGCCATCGAATGGCGCAAGCGCGGCATGTCGATCTCGCTGTTTCGCCCGCGCCTGATCATCGGACCAGGTAGGCTCGGAATTCTCGAAAAACTGTTCAAGCTGATCGACTGGAACCTGCCGGTGCCGATGATCGGTTCGGGCAGGAACCCCTATCAGTTCATCTCCGTGTTCGATTGCGCGGAAGCTGCCCGCGCGGCCTGGAAGGCCGGCGTGCCCAACGAGGCCTACAATCTCGGCTCTTTGAACCCGCCACCGGTGAAGAAATTGCTCGGCGACCTGATCCGGCACGCCGGTTCTAAATCGATCCTGATCCCGACACCGGGCTGGGCGGTCAAGCGCACGCTCGACCTGCTCGATCTGATGAACATGCCGATCATGGACCCGGAGCAATATCTGATCGCCGACGAGGAGTGCGTTCTCGACGTGTCCAAGGCCGCGCGCCAGCTCGGCTGGGTGCCGCACTATCGCGACGAGGACATGCTGATCGCCGCCTACAGCGAGTACCGCGCCAAGAAGGCCGGTCCCGCTGTCGCCGCCAAACATGTGCCCGCCGAATAGCGGGCCCGCCAAACAGTTTGTGGCGCACGACGCTGGTCGTAGCGCGGACAGGAGATTGAAATGACCGTCATGGCCAAGCCCGAACAGACCAATGCGCGCACCATGGTGAGCGCGCCGGCGCTGTCGCCCGCCACCATCGCCAAGCCCGATCTGATCAGCGTCGAGCAGGCCAAGGCGATGGATGTCGCCCGCATGACCGACCTGTTCAAGGCGCATCTCAATCCCGGCCAACTGCATTTCATGAAGCTGCTTGGCTTCCACAAGATCAAGATCGAGCGTGCCGAGGGCATGTTCTACATCGACCAGAACGGCCGCAAGATCCTCGATTTCTTCGGCGGCTTCGGCTCGCTGGCCTTCGGCCACAACCACCCACGCATCCTGGAAGCGCGCAGAAAATTCCAGGAGGAGAAGCGCCAGGAAATCGCCATCGCCTTCATGTCGCAATATGCGGCGGCGCTGGCGCACAACATCGCCAAATGCTCGCCCGGCGATCTCGACATGGTGTTTTTGGGCTCGTCCGGCTCGGAAGCGATGGAAGCGGCGGTGAAGCTCGCCGAGCGCGCCGCCGGACCGAAGCGGCCGAAAATCGTCTATGCCGAGAATTCCTTCCACGGCAAGACGAAGGGCGTGCTGGGGATCACCGACGGCCAGCTCTATCGCGCCGACTTCAAGATGGCGGACAATACGGTGCGCATTCCCTTCGGCGACATCGAGGCCGTCGAGCGGCTGTTCCGCAGCGATCCCGAGGTCGGCGTCATCGTGCTCGAAACCATCCAGGGCGGCGGCGGCATCATCCAGGCAGCAGCCGAATATTGGCAGAAGCTGCGCGCGCTGTGCGACCAGTATGGCGTGCTGTGGGTCGCCGACGAAGTGCAGTGCGGCTACGGCCGCTCGGGCCGCTTCTATGCTTTCGAGCATTATGGCGTGGTTCCCGACGTTACGGCGCTGGCCAAGTCGCTTGGTGGCGGCAAGGCGGCGGTTGGCGCGATGATCGCCCGGCGCGAGGTCTACATGAAGGCCTATGGCACGCCGAAGACAGCGATGATCCATGCCATGGCGACCTTCGGCGGCATGGGCGAGGCCTGCGTCACCTCCATCGAGGCACTCAACGTGCTCTATGACGAGGGGCTGATCGACAACGCCGCCGTCACCGGCGATTATCTGCTGCAACGGTTGCAGGCGCTCAAGGACAAATACCCCAAGATCATCAAGGATGTGCGCGGCAAGGGCTTCATGGTCGGCCTGGAGTTCCACGACTTCTCGCAGACCTTGCCGATGGTGCTGCGTCCGATAGTCAGTGTGCTCGACGACAAGCTGAAGGGTTCGCTGTCCGGTTTCGTCGGCGCGCTGCTCCTGCGCGACTACGACGTGCTCGTCGCCTTCACCGAATACAACCGCAACGTCATCCGACTCGAGCCGCCGCTGATCTGCCAGCGCGAGCATGTCGACCGCTTCGTCGATGCCTTCGACAGCCTGCTGTCACGCGGCATCGTTTCGATCGTGAGGGACTTCGTCAAAAGCCAAGTCCGCTAAAAGAAAGTTCGCTGAGCACAAAAAGATGCTGACCAAGCCTCCCCTTGCGAAAAACCCGCTCGACCGGCTCACCGAGGCCGGTCTGGCGTGGGGCGAGGGGACCTATGCGCGGCTGGCGGCACCGATCGGCGCGGCGGCGTTCGCGCTCTACATCCTTCTGACGGCGTTGACAGCCTGGGTGATGCCAGACGCCAATTGGGACATGCTGCCCTATCTCGCAATATCCGAGGAAGGCAGCTATCCCGATGCGCAGGCGCTGCATGATTATGCCTACAGCACCGTCAAGGCGGGCGTGTCGGCCGGCGACTACAAGGCGCTGACCGACGATGGCGGCGGCTTCCGCAGCCACATGGCGGAGAATGCCGCCGATTTCCATTCGCTGCTCGGCATGTACAGGATCAAATTCCTCTACGCCGAGATCCTGTCGACCTTGAGTGCGGTGATGTCGCCGGTCGAGGCGATGCGGCTGGTGCAGGTGTTTTCGGTGCTCATGTTCGGCACGATTGTGCTGCTCTGGCTGCGCGCCGAAAAGGCCCTGGCCTTGGCACCGGTGGTCGGGGCGGTGCTGATCATGGCTGATTTCGGCGACGCGGCGCGGGCTGCGACGCCTGACCTACTCACCTCGGCGCTGCTGCTCGGCGGGCTTTTTGCCTATACCAGAGGCCGCGAGGTGGCGACGGCGATCCTGCTCTTTCTCGCCTTCATGGTGCGGCCGGACAATATTGTTTTCCTTGCGATATTCGCGGTGCTGCTGGTCGCCTTCCGGCAGAGGGCCTGGGGCGCGCTGGCCGGCTTTGCTGCGTCCTTCGTCGCCTATTTCGCCATTTCGCACTGGGCTCAGCATCCCGGCTGGTGGCCGCATCTGTGGTTCTCCAGCATCGAACAGCACTACAATATGGATGGGTTCGAGCCGGCCTTCTCGGTCACCGCCTATCTCAGGGCGTTTGCGACATCGCTGCTGCGCGCGGTCAATTTGAACGGCTGGGTCGGCGTCTCGGTGCTGGCGTTGGCTAGCTGGTTCGCCGCCGGCCGCGCCGGCTTCCGCCTCGACCGCCGTGCCGGCATCCTGTTCGCGGCGCTGGTGCTCGGCGCGTTGGCGAAGTTCACGGTCTTTCCGATCCACGATACGCGCATCTATTTCCCGCATTTGATCCCGCCATTCCTGCTGCTGGCAACGCCGTTCATGGCGCTGTGGGCGGCCTCGGTTCGTGGCCAAAACCGCGCGGCCTTGCACGTCATTCCCGGAGACAAGCCATGAGTTCGCTATCCAGCCTGGCGCGCATCGCCTTGTCGCTCGGTCTCCCCTCAGGCCTGCTCGACCGTGGGCCGTCGCTGCGCGGTACGAAATTCCTCGTCAAGGCGGCGCTGAAAGCGCGCTTCGGTGGGTCGGGGCAGCCGTTCCAGATGGTCAATGTCGGCGCCTGCGACGGTGCGCTGTTCGACGATGTCACGCCGTGGCTGCACAGGATTGCCGGCGCCCGCGCCATGCTGGTCGAGCCGATCCCCTACAATCAGAAGCGGCTGCGCGCCAACTATCCCGATACGGACCGCTTCATCATCGAGCCGGTGGCTGTCACCAGGACCAAGGGCACGATCACCGTCCACACGTTCGATGCCGCGGCCCTAGAGGCCGGCACGCTGCCGATCGAATTCATCGGCTGCTCCTCGGTCACCGACACCAATCTGATGTCCGGCAAGAATGCCTGGGGCGAGGCCGACGCCAACTTCAACAAATTCGCGCCGCACCTGAAGGACATCGAAGTGCCATCGGAAACGCTGCAGACATTGCTGGACCGCAACGGCATCAGCCATATCGATGCCTTCCTCGTCGATTGCGAGGGCGCGGACTGGATCGTCTTCGAACAGCTCGATCTGAACCGCTACCGTCCCGGCATGATAAAGGTCGAGGTCGGCGCGCTGCCGGCTGCGGAGATCGGCCAGGTCGTGGTCAAGCTGAAGACGGCGGGCTACCAGGTCGGTTTCCAGGCCGAGGATGTCTGGGCGTTCGCCTGAGACTTCAGCGACCGGACGGAAATGAATCGGCCGGCAGCCATGCCGCCGATATTTCTTTATCTGGAATTATCTTGGGGTGAAGAGCCGCCGAGGGGGCGTGGACAGCTCCTTTTGGCACGGATATTGTTTAGGCTGTTCCGTGGCTCTCTTGTTTCGGTTGTTTCTCGGATTTCTGCGAAACTTGGCACACGAAATACTGGACGTGAGCAAAGATGGTCAAAGCCGCGGCGAAGAGGCCTGCCAGCAAACCCCTTGGTCCAGGACTCCAGCCCGCGCTTGATGAGCGGCTGAAGGAGGCGGATCTTGGCCTCAAGAACGCCGACATAAAGCTGAAGGAAGCAGAACTCGTTGAGAAAACAGCGTGGTATAGATTCCTGTCGGCGCCGCTGACGCCGGTTCTGATAACTGCCTTTGCAGGATTCGTGGTCACGCAGGTGACGAATTCCATGCAGGCGAGCGCGAATCTGGCCGTGGAACGCGAGAAGAATAGGGGGTCCCTTATCCTCAAAGCGTGGGAAACAGGCGATCCGGCGGTTTCGCTCAGGAATTTGCAGTTTCTGGCAAAAATTCAGCTCATCGATGATCCGACAGGCGTGATCGGCAAACTCACGCCCCAAGATGCACCTTTTCTGCCACGTCCTGGCGGTCCCGTTGTTCCCGTAAAAGCGACTGATGTGGCGGTTTTCTTCGAACGTTACGAACGGGCATTCGGAACCCTTACGCAGTCTGCAATGGACAATCTTACGCAGCTTTTTCAGTACCTTTCAAAGGACGCGTCGGCTCAAGATGTTCGTCAGGTGGCCTACGTTCTTGCAACGATAAGATATGAAACCGGCAATTCTTTTTTGCCGCGTACCGAGATGGGGACGGATGCCTCGCTGGAAGATAGGTATGGACCGGCTTCACCTGTTGGTCCCAGCCTCGGCAACACTTCAACCGGCGATGGTGCCCGATACAGGGGACGCGGCTATCTTCAGGTTACCGGCCGAAACAATTATCAATTCATGGGGTCGGCATTGAACATCGATCTTGTCGGCCATCCTGAACTCGCCGCCGATCCGCAAACTGCCTATCGCATCACTTCCCTGGTGATGTTCAATGGCCGCCTTACCGGCAAGAAGCTTGCGGATTACATCAACGCCGACAAAGCCGACTATTATAACGCCCGGCATGTGGTGGATGGAGCGGGATTGAGCCACGCATCCGATATCGCGGATGCGGCAGTCAAGCTCGAGGCAATCCTGCGCGAAACAGTAGGGGATCAATCCGCGCAGGCTTCGCAGCAGTAGCGGCTTCGAACGTCCCGACGCGCTTGAGTTGCCACTGGCGACAAATCGCCTTGTCCGCAGCCATCTGGTCGCTCGGCTTTTTGCCAATGTCGCAAACAGGCTTCATCAGGCCTACCGCTCCGCCCTATAGTCCGCCCGCTTTATCACTTTGGAGTCGCGGGCAATGGCAGAGTTTCCGAAAAAGGCGAAGGTCGTCATCATTGGCCTTGGCGGTATTGTCGGCGCATCGATCGCCCATCACCTGATCGAGCGGGGATGGGGCGATATTGTCGGCATCGACAAGTCGGGCATCCCGACCGACATCGGCTCGACCGCGCATGCTTCCGACTTCTGCTACACGACCAGCCATGATTTCCTGTCCTGCTGGACGACGCTCTATTCCATCGATTTCTACGAGAAGATGGGCCACTACGCGCGCATCGGCGGTCTCGAGGTCGCGCGCGTCGGCGACGACAGCCGCATGGACGAGATCAAGCGCAAGATCGCCTCGGCAAAGGCTTTTGGCACACGCGCGCGCCTGATCGAGCCGGCAGAGATCAAGGAGAAATTCCCGCTCATCGAAGAAGCGATGGTGCAGGGCGGCCTGTGGGATCCGGATGCCGGCCTCGTCATCCCGCGCTCGCAGACTGTCGCCGGCAAGCTGGTCGACCAGGCGGAAGCGTCGGGTAAGCTGAAATCCTTCGCCAACACGCCGGCCAGGTCGCTCGTGGTCAAGGACGGCCGCATCAGCGCCGTGGTGACCGACCGCGGCACGATCGAGGCCGACTATGTCATCGTCTGCGCCGGCATCTGGGGCCGGCTGATCGCCGAAATGGTCGGCGAGGACCTGCCGGTCATGCCGATCGACCATCCGCTGACGTTCTTCGGCCCGTACAACGAGTTCGCCGGCACCGGCAAGGAGATCGGCTGGCCGCTGCTGCGTGACCAGGGCAACTCGGCCTATATGCGCGACACCGGCGACCCCAAGACCGCCGAGGGCGGCCAGATCGAATGGGGCTACTACGAAGAAAACAATCCGCGCCTTTGCCATCCGCGCGACCTACTGGAAAAGCATGAAGCGCGGCTGTCGCCGTCGCAGCGCGACCTCGACATGGAGCAGATTCTGGCGCCGCTCGAGCGCGCCATGGAACTGACGCCGATCCTGGGCGAACTCGGTTACAATGAAAGCCATTCCTTCAACGGCCTGCTGCAGGTGACCGCCGACGGCGGCCCGTCCATGGGCGAAAGCCAGAAGGTGAGGGGGCTCTGGTACGCCGTCGCCATCTGGGTCAAGGATGGCCCCGGCATGGGCAAGCTGATCGCCGACTGGATGACCGACGGCCGCACCGGGATCGACCATCACGCCATCGACTATGCGCGCTTCTATCCGCACCAGACCAAGGAACAGTTCATCTGGGATCGCTGCACCGAGACGGCGATGAAGGTCTACAATCCCGCGGTGCATCCGCGCGAACCCTTCTCCAAGGGCCGCAACATCCGGCGTTCGCCGTTCTGGGAGCGCGAGAAGGAGCTCGGCGGCTATTTCATGGAACTGGGCGGCTGGGAGCGCGCCCACGGCTATGCCGCCAACGAGCACCTGCTGGAGAAGTATGGCAACCGGGTTCCCGTGCGTGAGAATGAGTGGGACAACCGCCATTTCTGGCGCGTCTCCAATGCCGAGCATCTGGCGATGAGCGAGGATTGCGGCATCGTCAACCTGTCGCATTTCTCGATGTATGACGTCGAGGGACCCGACCATGTCGCGCTGCTGGAATGGCTGTGCGCAGCCAAGATCGGCGGCGACAACAACATCGGCAAGGGCATCTACACCCACTTCCTCGACGAGGAAGGCATGGTGCGCGCCGACTTTACCGTGATCCGCATGGCCGATCGCTGTCGTGTCATCGACGGCGCCGACGCCGGCCCGCGCGACTTCCGCTACATGCAGCGCACCGCGCAGGACAAGGGCTTTGACGCCACCATCACCGATGTGACGGAGAAATACGTCACCATCGGCATCTGGGGCCCGAATGCCCGCACCACCTTGCAGAAGGTGGTCGAGAATCCCGAGGGCCTGTCGCCTGAGAATTTCCCGTTCGCGGCGATCAAGCCGGTCAGGATCGGCGGCAAGGATGTCACCGCCTTCCGCATCTCCTATGTCGGCGAGCAGGGCTGGGAACTGCATATGCGCTACGAGGATGGTCTCGCGGTCTGGGATGCGCTGCGCTCGACCGGCGTGATGCCATTTGGCGTCGAGACCTATGCCAATACGCGGCGCATGGAAAAGAGCCTGCGCCTGCAGAATGCAGACCTTCTGACGGAGTACAATCTGCTCGAAGCCGATCTCGCCCGTCCGAAGGTCAAGGAGAACGATTTCTGCGGCAAAGCCAAGCATGTCGAATACCGCGCCCGCGAGCATCAGCCGGCGACTTTGTGCACGCTGGTGATGACCGAAAACACCGATTCCAAGGGCGTGGCGCGTTATCCCGTCGGCACCATGCCGGTGCTGGATCCCGCCACCGGCGAGACGCTGGTCGACGGACTCGGCCGCCGCTCCTTCACCACCTCGGTGGCCTATGGCCCGACCATCGGCAAGAACATCGCGCTTGCCTATCTGCCGCGGGCGTATGCGCAAGAGGGCCGCAAGCTCAATGTCGAATATTTCGGCGAGACCTATCCGGTCGAGGTCGCAGGCGTTGGCTACAAGCCGCTCTACGACCCGGAGAACCTCAAGCCGCGTAGCTGACAAACAGCTTGCAGGACACATGAAAACAAAAGCCCGGCAATGTCGGGCTTTTGTTTTCTGGGAGATACCTCTTTTGGCAGGTCGCGAAACAGGCTTGTCACGAATTCTTGAGCAACTTCAAATCTGTTGTCTTTCCCGAAATAGAGAGTAATCTTTTAGCGAAATCCGCAGTCATGGAGCTGCGGATATTTGCTCGGGGGGGCAATCATGCAATGGCTAACCGCGTTGCTGGCTTTCGCCACGACGATGCTTATGTTTGCAATCATCGTGTCGACGCTGGTGGAAATGATCCATCGCATCTGGAAGCTGCGAGCCAGCGGCCTGCAGCTTATGCTCAAAAATCTGTATTCGCGTGTCATCCTGCCGAAATTGCCCGCGCCCAAACCGGGTGAGCCAGCGTTGCTTACTCCTGAGGAATTCGCCGCCTTGATCATGGAGAACCGTGCGGTTGCCGAGAAGGGCAAGCCGTCCGACGGACTTGTGAGCCGCTTCCTGCGCTGGTTTGTCGATTGGGCTGTGGTGACTGACATTCCGGTGGAGGTGTTCACGCAGAAACTTGCCTCCAGCCGGCTCGTCGGTGCCGCGAACGTCCTGACGGACGAGGTGGTCAAGGATATTTCGCAGAAGTACGAGGCCTTCGGCAAGGAAGCCAGCATGTATTTCGAAAGCCGGGCGCGGCTGTTTTCGGTCGTCGTCGCGTTGGCGGTGGCATGGATGTTCTACGTCCATCCTTACAAACTTGCCGTCTCCTATCTCAAGTCACCCGAGATCGCGGAGGCGGTTGCCGACAAGGCTTCCCAATATACCGCGCTGGAGGCGAAACTGGATGCGGCCGCCAAACAGCAAGCCGGTGCGGGAAGTGCCGACGACCTGAAAGCGGCTATTTCAGCGCTCGACAAGGAACTGGATGAGTCCAAAGCGAAAATGGAAGAACTGAAGACGTTAGGCGCCGCAGTCGGTTGGCCGGACAATTCCGGATTGGAGAAATGCGCCGTGGTCATCGGCACCACGGACTGCGCATTCACCGCCTTCGACACCAGATGGACCCGTCCTTCGATCGCAAGCATCTTGTGGTTGTTGCTCGGCGGCCTGCTGGTAGGGCTGGGCGCGCCATTCTGGGCCCAGGCTGTGTCTTCGCTGACGGCATCTCGCGATGTCAGCCGTCGGATCGCTGACATCGTTACGCCCGGAAGTGCCGGCGGTGGTGCTGCCCCGCAAGGCGTCGTGGCGCCGGCGCCAACGGAGTCTACTCCTGTCGCTTCGTTCAAAGTGTCACGCGCGGCCGGAAAGAAAAACGTCAAGAAGTAGGCGACACAGTCCCGTCCTTTGGCGCTCGGTGAGATGTGAAAGAAAAGCCCGGCTTTCGGTCGGGCTTTTTCCTTTGTCAGCAGGCGATTTTCGCTTAACCTTGCGGCATGTCTGCTTCCTCTTGCGCAAGACATGTCCTGTCGAGTGGTGCTGCGCTGGCGCTGATGCTCTGGCTGGCGCCGGCGACGCAGGCGGACGAGCCGGTCGATATCGAGCTGGTGCTGGCCGTCGATGTTTCGCTGTCGATGTCGGCGGACGAGCTCGAGATCCAGCGTCACGGCTACGCGGCGGCGCTGACGCATGACAATGTGCTGCAGGCGATCGCCGATGGCGCCTATGGCAAGATCGCCGTCACCTATGTCGAATGGGCCGGCACCACATGGCAGCGCGTCATCGTGCCATGGACGGTGATCGCCAACCGTGCCGATGCGGAGCGGGTGGTCGCGCAATTGTCCGCGCAGCCGCCGAACAGCGCACGACGCACCTCGATCTCCGGTGCGCTGGAGTTCGGCAGCGACCTTTTCGCCGAAAGCGGCTACCAGGGGACCAAACGGGTCATCGACATTTCGGGCGACGGACCCAACAATCAGGGCGCGCCGGTCAATCTCACCCGCGATGGTGTGGTCAGGCAAGGCATCATCATAAACGGTCTGCCGCTGATGACCCGAGGCGGCTTTTCCGGCGCCTACGACGTCAACGATCTCGACCGCTACTACAGCGACTGCGTCATCGGCGGCCCCGGAGCCTTCATGATCCCCGTCAACGACTGGACGCAATTTCCCGAAGCCATACGCCGCAAGCTGGTGCTGGAACTTGCCGGTCCGGCGTCACCGCAATGGGCGGCGGAGGAGGCGGATCATCCGCCTGTGGTGCTGGCGCAGGACGAGCCCCCCGCCGACTGCCAGATCGGCGAGAAAATGTGGCGCAACCGCAGCTGGATGCTGGACAGCCGCTAGCTTGGGCTGCGGGCTGGAGCATTGGCAAACGGTCCGGACCGCGCTATCCAGCGGTGGGGGACCGCGGTCGAAACCGAGGAAATGTGAGATGAAACGCCTTGCCATCCTGACAGCTGTCGCGTCCGTGCTTTTTGCCGACGGCGCCAGCGCCCAATACAACGACCAGCCTGCCTGCGTCATGTTCGAGCACGCGAATTTTCGCGGACGATCCATCGAAATGGCGCCCGATGATTCGGTAAGTTTTCGTGGCGGTCAGTTCTGGAACGATCGTGTGTCGTCGGTGTTCGTTCGCCGCGGCTGCACGCTCATAGCCTATGAGGATACGCGGATGGGCGGCGGTTCGATCGAGATCAGGCGCCGGGCTCGCGAGTTGGGCGACTGGAACGACCAGATCTCGTCCGCCGAGTGCGTCTGCGACGGCTATTGACGGGCACGGCTTCAGCCCGGCCGAGCGTCGGTAACAAGGTAGCCGCGCTGGCCGTGCCGCCGAACACGTTCCTGTTGATTGACAAGCCGATTGGCGTCTGTGAACAATTTCCCTCGAGAGAAACAAAAGGGGAACTGACATGAACCGGACCGCCATATTTGCCGCGACTTTGACGCTTGCCGCCGGTCTGTCCGCGCCGGTGATGGCCGCCACATCGGTCACCATCGGCATCAGCGGCTGGACCGGCTTTGCACCGCTGACGCTTGCCAAGCAGGCAGGGCTCTTCGAGAAGCATGGCCTTGACGTGACCTTGAAGAAGGTGCCGCAGGCCAGCCGTCCGCTCGCCATTGCCAGCGGCGACCTGCAATGCGCCGCCACCACGGTCGAGACCTGGCTGGTGTGGAACGCCAGCGGCGTGACGACCAAGCAGATCTTCCAGCTCGACAAATCCTACGGGGCCGACGGCATCGTCGTGCGCAACGACATCAAGACCGTCGCCGATCTGAAGGGCAAAAACGTCGCCTCCTCGGCGCCCGGTACATCGCCCTATTTTATGCTCGCCTGGGTGCTGAACAAGAACGGCATGTCGACCAAGGACGTCACCGTCGTCAATCTGGAGCCGGACGCGGCAGCGCAAGCCTTCCTTGCCGGCCAGAACGATGCCGCGGTCACCTATGAGCCATTCATTTCGGCGGTGCGCGACAAGGCCGACCAGGGTCACATACTGGCGACAACGCTCGACTACCCAATGGTTCTCGACACGGTCGGCTGCACGCCCGAATTCCTCAAGGCCAATCCCGACGCCGCCAAGGCGCTTGCCGACAGCTATTTCGACGCGCTCGACCTGATCAAGAAGGATCCGCAGAAATCCTATGAGATCATGGGCGCTGATGTGAAACAGTCGGCCAAGGAGTTCGAGGGTTCGGCGAAGTACTTGAAATGGGCCGACAAGGCCGAGAACAAGCAGTTCTTCACCAAGGAATTCCAGGACTTTTCCAAGACGGCCGGCGATCTGCTCCTGCAGATGGGGCTGATCAAGGAAGCGCCAGATGTCGCCACGCTGGCCGACACCAGCGCGGTGTCCAACTGATAGCCTCGCCTTTGCCCCATCCTGCGGCGGCGCTTGGCGCCGCCGTCTTCCCCTGGACAAGTGACGATCTGAAGATGGGGACGATTTGAATATGCGCCCCTTGCATGCAGTCTCGCCGGGCCTGCGAACCGTGCTCGGCATTTCCTTCTTCGTGCTGTTCATAGCCTTTTGGGCCTGGATCACGCTTGGCGGCCACGTCAACCGCATCTTCCTCGCCGATCCGCTGTCGATGCTGCGGGACGGCTGGCGGCTGCTGGTCGAGGACCGTTTCTGGCTCGACATACTGATCACCATCTGGCGCGTCTTCGGTGGCTTCGTACTGGCCTCGGTCGTCGCGGTGCCGATCGGCATCGCCATGGGCGCCTGGAAGCCGGTGGAGGCGTTCCTGGAACCCTTCGTCTCCTTCGCCCGCTATCTGCCGGCCTCGGCCTTCATTCCGCTGCTCATCTTGTGGGCTGGCATCGGCGAACTGGAAAAGCTGCTGGTCATCTTCGTCGGCTCGGTGTTCCAGATCATCCTGATCGTCGCCGTCAAGGTCGGGTCGACACGGCGCGACCTGGTCGAGGCTGCCTATACGCTGGGCTCGACCAACAACGGCATCGTCAGGCGGGTGATCATGCCGGCCAATGCGCCTGAAATCGCCGAGACGCTGCGGCTGGTGCTGGGCTGGGCCTGGACCTATGTCATCGTCGCCGAGCTGATCGGCTCGTCCTCGGGCATCGGCTACATGATCATCAACAGCCAGTCGCGGCTGGCGACCGGGCAGATCATCTTCGGCATCATCGTCATCGGGCTGATCGGGCTATTGTCCGATTTTGCCTTCAAGGCCTTCAACCGCTGGCTCTTTCCATGGAGCCTGGCGTGAGCAAGCTTCTTGTCGAGGGCGTCTCACGCACCTTTGCCGGCGTGCGCGGTGGACCGCCGGTCAAGGCGCTGATGCCGATCGACCTGGCGGTCGGCGCCAATGATTTCATCACCATTCTGGGGCCGTCCGGCTGCGGAAAGTCGACGCTGCTGAGGATCGTCGCCGGTCTCGAGGCGCCAAGCGAGGGCCGCGTGCTGCTCGACGGCAAGGCGGTGACCCGGCCGGGGCCGGACCGCGGCATGGTCTTCCAGTCCTACACGCTGTTCCCGTGGCTGACGGTCGCCGAAAACATCGCCTTCGGCCTGCGCGAACGCGGCATGGCGCCAAAGGAGCGGGACGAGATCGTCGCGTCGTATGTCGACCTCGTCGGGCTGAAGGGATTCGAGAACCATTGGCCGAAGCAGCTGTCCGGCGGCATGCAGCAGCGCACCGCTATCGCCCGGGCGCTCGCCAACGACCCCGAAATCCTGCTGCTGGACGAGCCGTTCGGCGCGCTCGACAACCAGACGCGCGGGCTGATGCAGGAGTTGCTGCTCGGCATCTGGGAGCGGCGCAAGAAGACGGTGCTGTTCGTCACCCACGACATCGAGGAAGCGATTTTCATGGCTTCGCGCGTCATCATGATGACGGCGCGGCCCGGCCGCATCAAGTCGGATGTCGCCATCGACCTGCCGCATCCCCGCCACTACACGCTGAAGACCAGTCCGGAATTCTCAGGCCTGAAAGCGCGGCTGACCGAGGACATCCGCGTCGAGGCGATGCGCACGGCACAGGGGCAGCCGGCCGGGACCTGACCGGCGATCAGGCGGCCAGCAACTGCTTGCGGTCGACGCGTTCCTGCTGCGGTGAGCGGGCATAGAGTTCGCGATAGCATTTGGAGAAATGCGAGGCCGAGACGAAGCCGCAGGCGACCGCCACTTCGACCACAGGCATCGACGACTGGATCAGCAGATGCCGGGCGCGGTCGAGCCGGATTTCCAGATAGTAGCGGGCAGGGGATCTGCCCATCTCGGTGCGGAACAGCCGCTCGATCTGGCGGCGCGACAGGTCGACATGGTCGGCGATTTCGATCAGCGACAGCGGCTCGGAGAGATTGCCTTCCATCAGCTCGATGATGGTCAGCACTTTCGAGTTCTGCACGCCGAGGCGCGCGCGCAGAGGCAGGCGCTGGCGGTCGGTCGGGCTGCGCACGCGGTCGGTCAACACCTGTTCGCAGACACGATTGACGAGGCTCTCGTCGAAATCGTCGCCGATCAGCTTCAGCATCATGTCGAGCGCGGCGGTGCCGCCGGCGCAGGTGTAGATGTTCTGGTCGATCTCGAAGAGGTCGGCAAAGACATTGGCCTTCGGGAACGCCTCGGAAAAGCCCGGCAGGTTCTCCCAATGGATGGCGCAGCGCTTGTTCGACAACAAGCCGGCGGCGGCCAGGATATGCGCGCCGGTGCACAGGCCGCCGACGGCGACGCCGCGATTATATTCCTCGCGCAGCCACGCGAAGGCGGATTTGTTCTGGTAGCGCTCGACATTGATGCCGCTGCAGACGATGGCCATGTTCGGCCTCTCGGGCCCGGCCATCTTCTTGCGCTCTTCCTCCAGCGAGGTGTTGACCGCGCATTCGACGCCGTTCGAGGCGCGCACCGGCTTGCCGTCGATGCTGGCCAGACGCCAGCAATAGGCCTCGTAGCCGAGCATGCGATTGGCAGAACGCAGCGGGTCGAGTGCGGTCGCAAAAGCGATCATGGTGAAATCGGGAACAAGGAAGAACACAAACGATCGCTTGATCGGATGCTTGACGGCGTTCACGGGAACCTCATCTGGCCATGACGCGAACAGGATGTCGCGAATAGCATAGCGACATCAGGAAAAACCTTGGCTGTCAATTGGCTACGCTGCCTTGACGAGACAAAATTTGCGACATGGGTCGCAAATGGGCAATTGCTGGCCGCAATGCTCTCGGGAACATGCCGCCATGTTCCGACGGAGCAGCATCAACGGTTCAAGGGACAGGCGAAATGTGCAAAGGCAAACAAAAAGCGCCGCCGTGGCTGGAGCCAGGCGGCGTTGCAGTCTTGAAGCAGCGGCAGGGAGGCGCTGCCCCGGAAAAATGGTCAGGCGACGAAGCCGAGGCGCGCCGCAGCCATCGCACCGGTCTGGCCGGGCATGGTGTTGGCAAGGCGCTGACGCTCGAGAGCGGTGGTCAGGTTCATTTCGCGGCGGGCGAAGAGGCGGGCAAAAAGCTTCATGATCATCTCCTATCGGTTGCTCAGACGGGTCGCCTTCGCTTGATGGAGTGGGGCAGCTCGTTTGCTGGCGCCGATATAGGCTTGTGCTGCGTGAAACTAAATCGCAAAAACGAAGCGCTTGATATGAAATGCGACACCGAATGCGACAAATTTGGGCAATCTGCTCGAAATTTGTGATTGTTTACAAGGCATTAATTCGAAATCAAAGCCGCTATGCGGCTTGCTCATATGCGCCATGCGTCGGCGACATGGCTCCCAAACTCATTTGAATGCGAACAAAATGCGGAAGGCCTGGGCAAAATAGAGAAGGCCTGCCGGGCTGGGTCCGCGCGGCAGGCCTTCAGCAATTGGTACACACGGTTTACTTCGCTCCAGCCCAGGATCCAACGCCGTTGCGAATGCCGGTCTTGGTGTCGGAAGCCTCCGGCCAGCCGATATCCTTCTGCAGTTCGATCGGCAGGGAGCGAATGGCGCGTTCGGTCTGGTAGCGGGCGCGGGCCGCGCTGAATTCGGTCGCGATGCGACCGAGGGAGGACAGGATAGACATTTCATTCTCCTTTGGTGGCGGGCCGGAGACATTCCGGGCTTTGATTTGTGGGGCCTTACACGCGGCGTGTTTCAACCCCATTTCATGTCGATTGCAGGCCTGTGACGTGGTCGTTTCGTGGCTGCTTGTGGCAGCAACCTGCCTCGATGGAGTTGACTATCCTCCCAATCCGGTGTTCAATCAAACGAAATGGAATGATGCTTTGTATCAGAAAAATTGAAGGTCAGTTCCCATGAACGCCCCACTCAATCATCCGCTGCCGCTGCTCGATCTCGACGTTTTGCGCACTTTCGTGGCGATCGCCGAGACCGGCAGTTTCACCACGGCCGCCAATGCCGTCTTCCGCACGCCGTCCGCGGTCTCCATGCAGATCAAGAAGCTGGAGGACATTCTCGGCCGCTCGGTGTTCGCGCGCGATGCGCGCTCGGTGTCGCTGACCACGGATGGCGAGATGCTGCTCGGCTATGCCCGCCGGCTGCTGTCGATCAACCGCGAGGTGGTGTCGAAGTTCATCATTCCCGAGATTGTCGGCGTGGTGCGGCTGGGCTCGCCGGATGATTATGGCGAGCGCGTGCTGCCGCATGTGCTGAAGCGTTTCGCGCAGTCGCATCCCTCGATCGCCGTCGACGTCACCATCGACCAGAGTAGCAATCTGCGCCGGCGCATGGACGACCGCGCACTCGACATCACGCTTCTGACCAACTCCTACAAGACCAGCGCGCTCGGCGCCGAGGTGCTTTTGACCGAACCGATCGTCTGGGCCGGCGCCAAGGGCGGCTGCGCGCATCTGCGTGAACCGCTGCCGGTGTCATTGTGGGAAGAGGGATGCGCATGGCGTGCCGGTGCACTCGAAGCGCTGGGGCGCGAGGGCCGCAACTACCGCGTTGCTTATATGAGCGCGCATACGGCCGGCCAGCGCGCCGCGATCATGGCCGACCTCGCGGTCGCGCCGCTGCCGCGATCATTCCTCGGTAACGACATGGTCGAGCTCTGCCCGAAGGACGGCATGCCCGATATCGGCACCTACAATCTGGCCATGGTGGTGGCGCCGGACGCGAGCGCGCCGGTGAAGGCCGTGGCCGACCATATCCGAGCGACCTTCGAAGTGTTCCGGGAAACCGGCAAGTTCTGATCCGTCAACAGGATCGGACCGAAAGCAGAAGCGCTATTCCGCTGCCTCGGCGGAGGGCGCTTCAAACCTTGTTTTCCTGTCCTGCCTGATCGGCGAGGGGCTCTCGTTGAGAAACGCCACGATGTGCTGGCGGGCGCGCCGCGATTCCGGCATGTCGAACAGTGGCCAGACGTGGAACATGCCTTGCTCATGGACGACGTCGACCTCGGCGCCGGCGGCACGCGCCTTTTCCGCAAAGACCAGATTGTCGGGGGTCAGGAGATCCCGCGAGCCCGTCAGAAGCAATGTCTTGGGCAGCACGGAGAGATTACCGTAGACCGGGCTGATGTGCCAGTCGCTGCGGTCGATGCCGGCACTGTACAGGCGGATCGCTTCGAGGCCGCCGGGGATACCGAGCCAGGGGTCGTTGCGCTCGGCCTCGAACAGCTTTGGGTTGGAAAGCGACATGTCGACGCCGGGCGAGATCAGCACATGGCGCGATGGCAGCGGCAAGCCTTCTTCGGCAGCCATCATGGTCAGCACCACGGCCATGTTGCCACCGGCGGAATCGCCCATGAAGATGATGTCTTCCGCTTCCGTCTCGTCGAGCATCTGGCGATAGACGTCGCCGACCATGCCGAACATGGCGTGGAAATCGTATTCCGGGGCGATGGGATAGATCGGCACGGTGATGCCGTAGCCCAGCCGGTCTGCCATGTCGGCGATCAGGCGCCAGTGATAGGGCGTGATCTCAAACACATAGGCGCCGCCATGCAAATAGAGGATCCGCTTATACTCGCCGGCTCTTGGAGCGATTTCATAGACCGGAAAACCGTCGACGGTGCGCGTCTGGATGTCCAAGCGCTGCTGCAGCGAGGCCGGCGGATGGTGATCCTCGGTCTTGCGCGCGGCCGCGATCCAGCGCTGCAGGTTTTCCGGGCTGGAAAACGCCTTTTTGCGGCTGTACCTGAGCACGAAGGACACGACGTGGCTTTTGAAACTTGGCATGCGGATACACGAACTTCGGCAAGAGCCGACTAAGAGAAACCTCCACTAATTCCGAACATCGTACCTTGGCCGAAAATGTCAAGTTTTACGCAGTGTCCACGCGGCGCTGTGATCCGCGCCGCTGACGTCAGCGGCGCGGCAAAAGTGCCGCGCGCAGCCGGTTGCTGGTTGCCGCCGGGGATGTGCGAGATCCCCGGCGCCTGCCGAGCAATTTGCATTTGTCGGCGAAGGTCATCAGCGCGCCGTACCCAGAAGCAGCGAGGTGAGCGCGACCTGCGGGTCGGTGGGCGGCGATGCCGGCCAGCCAATGTCCTTCTGGACATGCGCCGGCAGGCTGTTCAGCGCGCGGATAGCCTTGTTCCTGGCATGGGTCTCCCTGATGGTCGCACCGAAGCGGCCGAGATTTCCAAACATCGACATTTTCATCTCCCTTGAAGAACAGCGGTAGCCGAGGATTATCTTCGGCCGCCGTTCGATGCCGGGTAAATGCGCCTGCCATGTATCGGGTGGATTTCGCGAAAACAGCGTTTCGGTTTCCGGATCGGTTCGATCCGGAAACATTTGCATGCAAATGAGTTTGAGTTTGGAGCGGCCTGTGAAAGCGGCGTTTATTCGCGGCCACGCCTTGCCGCATGACCTTCGCGCGAGCGCCGGCGCGGGGTGGCGTCGCCGGCAACGCCGTCCTCGCTAACCGTCTTGCGCGGCGGCAGTTTCACCGCTGCCGACAGTTTCGGGAACGGATCGACCTTGTTGGGCAGCGCCATGGCGTAGACGAAATGCTCCTGGAATTTCGGTTCCAGCGCGGTCTCGATCTTCTCGATCTGGCTCACCGTCTCCTCGATCTCGCGGCGATAGCCGCGGTTGAGCAGTGCCATGCGGGCACCAGCACCCGCGGCGTTGCCGACGGCGGAAACCTTGTCGAGGTCGCAATCCGGGATCAGGCCCAGCACCATGGCGTATTTCGGATCGATGAACGAGCCGAAGGCGCCGGCGAAGTGGATGCGGTCGACATGCTCGGTGTTCTGCTTTTCCATCAAGAGCTTGGTGCCGGCATAAAGAGCGGCCTTGGCGAGCTGGATGGCGCGCACGTCGGTCTGGGTGATGGTGATCTTCGGCTCGCCTTCCTTCAGCACATAGGAGAAGGTGCGGCCGTTGGCGACGACCCGCGGCGAGCGCGCGGCAAGCGAGCCATCGACGACGCCATCCTCGGAAATGATGCCGGCGAGATACATCTCCGCCACGATCTCGATGATGCCGGAGCCGCAGATGCCGGTGACGCCGGTCGCCTGCACGCTGTCGAGGAAGCCCGGTTCGTCGGACCACAGTTCCGAGCCGATGACGCGGTATTTGGGTTCCAGCGTTTCGGGATCGATGCGCACGCGCTCGATGGCGCCGGGCGCGGCACGCTGGCCGCCGGAGATTTCGGCGCCCTCGAAAGCCGGGCCGGTGGGCGAGGAGGCAGCGACGACACGCGTGCGATTGCCGAGCACGATCTCGGCATTGGTGCCGACGTCGACGATCAGCATCATCTCGTCCTGGCGATGCGGCCCTTCCGACAGCGTCACCGCCGCCGCGTCGGCGCCGACATGGCCGGCAATGCAAGGCAGCATGTAGAGGCGCGCACCCTGGTTGAGCTTGAGGCCGATGTCGGAGGCCTTGATGCGCACCGCGCCCGAGACGGCGAGCGCGAAGGGCGCGCCGCCGAGTTCGGTCGGATCGATGCCGAGGAACAAATGGTGCATGATCGGATTGCCGACAAAGACGGAATCCAGGATGTCGTTGCGCTGGACATTGCCTTCCGCGCAGACCTTGTCGACGAGGCTGGAAATCGCCTCGCGCACGGCAACCGTCATGCCTTCGCGGCCATCCGGGTTCATCATCACATAGGAGACGCGGCTCATCAGATCTTCGCCAAAGCGGATCTGCGGGTTCGATGTGCCGGACGAGGCGGCGACGCGGCCCGACAGCAGCGACACCAGATGCATGGCGATGGTGGTCGAACCGATATCGCAGGCCAGCCCATAGGCCTCGTTCTTGAGGCCCGGCCACAGCGCGATGACGCGCGCTATGTCGCTGTCGGCATCCTTGTGGATGGCGGCGGTGGCGGTCCAGTTGCCCTTGCGCAATATGCCTTGCACCTGCGGCAGCAGGTAGAAGTCGAATTCGAGGTTTTTGAAGCCCCAGTCCTTCATCAGCGCGATCTTCAGCCGGTCGAGATCGCCGAGCGGCTTGTGCATGTCGGGCTCTTCGATCTCGACATAGCACATGCGGATCGCCGTATCGCGGGCGATCACCCTGGTGTCGGCATCCTTGCGGATGGTCTGCGCGTTGATGACCGTGTCCTGCGGCACGTCGATGACGAGGTCGCCGAGAATCTGCGCCGAGCAGGAGAGGCGGCGCCGTTCGGGCAGGCCGCGCACGCGCTCGTAGCGCTCTTCCTTGGGGCCCTTGGGCGAGATGTGGTCGTTGGAGGAGACGATCTTGTGCTTGGCGAAATTGCCTTCCTGCACTTCGATCTGGCAGCGCCCGCACGTGGCGCGGCCGCCGCACACGCTCTCGACATAGACGCCGAGCTGGCGCGCGGCATCCAGCACCGGCGTGCCGACAGGAAACCGCCCGCGCTTGCCCGACGGCATGAACAGCACGAGTGGATCGGTGATGTTGGCAGGCGAGTTCATACGTGCACGTGTCTCGATAGGGATTGTCGATACCGTTTAACGGATCGTTTCAGTCTTGGGCGGAGTGTCTGATGGTCCAGAGGCCAATCATGTCCGATCTCCTGCTGTCCGGCATATTCACCGCTTTTACCATGGTGCGGCTGCTCAAGGGCCCATGGCTGCGCAACCCGCAATATCTGGCCACCGGAATTCTCGGCGCGATTGTCGCTGTGCTGCTGCTCGACGGCCTCTGGCCGGCCTATGACGATGATTTCATCGTCGGATCGTGGGCAGGAATGGCGTTGTTCGACGCCATATTGGGCATCGCCTGACCGCAACGCAGACGCGTCCGACCGCATCGAAGATGCGATCGGTCCAGCGTGGTTTGCAGTTCGGTTCACGATTGCGCGCTTATCCCCGACCCATGCGGGCTTCACGGCCGCCGCGGCGGCGACCGCCATTGCCGCCGCCCTCGCCGGGGGCGTTGACCGCCGTCGGTGCCGCGACCGCGTGGCCGCCTTCGGCCGGCTTGTAGTCCTTGTAGGTCCTGATCCAGTTGGTGCAGTTCTCGTCGGTGCCGTTGAGCACGTTGGCGCCGCGCACGGCTTCCATTTCCTGCGGCCGCACCGGGTTCATGATCGCCGAGGTCATGCCGGCGCCGATCACCATCGGAATGAAGGCGGCATTGATGCCGTGGCGATGCGGCAGGCCGAAGGAGATGTTGGAGAGGCCGCAGGTGGTGTTGACCTTGAGCTCTTCGCGGAGCCGACGCAGCAGCGCGAACACCTGGCGGCCGGCATCGCCGAGCGCGCCGATCGGCATGACCAGCGGGTCGACGACGACGTCATGCGCGGGAATGCCGAAATCGGCGCAGCGCTGGACGATCTTCTTGGCGACGGCGAAGCGCACGTCCGGATCCATCGAAATGCCGGTCTCGTCATTGGAGATGGCGACGACGGGGACATTGTATTTCTTGATCAGCGGCAGGATGGCTTCGAGCTTTTCTTCCTCGCCGGTGACGGAATTGACCAGCGGGCGGCCCTTGGCGACCTTGAGTGCTGCCTCGATCGCGGCGGTGACCGAGCTGTCGATTGACAGCGGCAGGTCGACGAGACCCTGGACGATCTCGAGCGTCTGCACCAGCAGCGCCGGCTCGGTGGCGTTGGGGTCGACGGCGGTGACGCCGGCATTGACGTCGAGCATGGTGGCGCCGCAGGCGGCCTGTTCCAGCGCGTCCTTGATGACGGTCTCGAAATTGCCGGCGACCATCTCGGCGGCGAGCTTCTTGCGGCCGGTCGGGTTGATGCGCTCGCCAATCACGCAGAAGGGCTGGTCGAAGCCGATAATGATTTCTCGTGTCGCCGAGGCAACGATGGTCCGGGTCATGAAATCTCTCCGTCGTGATATAAAGAGTTCTTTATATCGTTATCTCTTTTCGATCAAGCGAATGGTGATCCTCCGCGCGGATCAATGCGCGGTCTTCACCATGTCCACCTGGGTTTCGGTAATTTCGTCGTGCAGGATGTGGTCGAGCCGGTCGGCAACCATCTGGTCGTCGCGACGGATCTCGCGCTTCCAGGGCTGGCGGCCCTTGAGCACGCCCGATTCATCGACGATCTCGGCGACATATTCCTCCTGGCGGTAGGCCATCACATGGATGCCCGAAATACCGGGGATTTCCTTCACCTCGTTGATGATGTCGATGCAGAGCTGCTTGCCTTCCTTCTTCTGGTCCTGGGCGCCCTCCAGCCGCTTGATGATGGCATCCGGAATGTGGATGCCCGGTACGTTGGAGCGGATCCATTTGGCGGTCTTGGCCGAGGCGAGGGGGCCGACGCCGCACAGGACGAACACTTTTTCGGTGTGGCCGAGGTCACGCGCCTTCTGCATGAAAGTCCTGAACATCGGTACGTCGAAACAATACTGCGTCTGCACGAACTGCGCGCCGGCGGCGATCTTCTTGCCAAGATGGATCGGGCGGAAATCGAAGGGCGGCGCGAACGGGTTGACGGCAGCACCCAGGAAGACTTGCGGCGGCGTCGTCAGCTTGCGGCCGGACAGGAACTTGCCGTTGTCGCGCATGATGCGGACGGTTTCGAGCAGCGACATGGAATCGAGGTCGAACACCGGCTTGGCGCCTGGCTGGTCGCCGGCCTGCACGCCATCGCCGGTCAGGCACAGCATGTTGGCGACGCCCATCGCCGCACCGCCCAGCACGTCACCCTGGATGGCGATGCGGTTCTTGTCGCGGCAGGCGATCTGCATGATCGGGGCATAGCCCATGCGAGTCAAAAGCGCGCAGATGCCGACCGAGGACATGTGGCAGTTGGCGCCCGAGGCATCGACGGCGTTGATGGCGTCGACCCAGCCGTCGAAGATCTTGGCGCGGTTGTAGACGTCCTCGGGATCGGCGCTATCGGGCGGATTGAGCTCGGTGGTGACGGCGAACTCGCCACGGCGCAGCACGCGCTCCAGCCGGCCCCGGGACGAGTGGCCGGGCAGGGGATCGAGCGGCAGATGAATGCCGGCCGGGTTCTCGTCGCGCTGACGGACGGTCATGCGGCGGCTCCGGTCTTCGGCGCTGACGCGGCTTCACGGGCGGCCGCCGCCTGCGCGGTGACACGCAGCCAGGCCGAAGTTTCGCGCAGCGACTGGTCGACCGGCTTCTGCACGGTCAGGATCTTGTCGGAGTTGACCATGTTCTGCGACCCTTCCCAGGCCTTGACCCAGACGCAAGGCATATCGGGCTCGACCTCGCAATTGCCGTTGGCGCGCACGCCGCCGCAAGGGCCATTGCGCAGCTGCTTGGGGCAGTTCATCGGGCACGACATGCCGGTCGACGACAGGATGCATTGGCCGCACATGCGGCAATCGAACATGAATCCCTTGACGCGCTTTTCGACAAACTTGATCGGGGCTTCGACGCGACCGTAACCTATGCCTTTCCACAGGGGGTGGAGGAGCAGGAACATGTCGGCGAAACGGGAATAGAACCATTCCAGCAGGCGCGAATGCCGGATCGACCACAATCTCACCGCGAAAGACCGCTGCACGCGCCGCTGCGGCGACACGTCGGCCGGCTTGTAGTCGGACTTCGGCGCTGCCTTCTTGACCAGGGTGGCCTGTGTAACCGCCGGTTGCGTCTCAGACATTTTCTTTGCCGCCTGCCTTGACCAGAGCGACCAGCCGCTCGCGGTCATATTTCGTGTCGAGGTCCTGAAAAGCCTTTTCGACCTCGGCTTCGAGATCGTCGCCGACCGGAACGGGATCGGCCTTGCGCCATTCGGCCAGATAGTCGTCGGTGCCGCCGGCGCCGGTGCGCATGGCGCACATGTCGATGGCCTCGGTGAAGCGCAACGGCAGCTCGCGCTTGGCGTTCTGCCGGCCCTTCTTGACGATGACCTGGGCAGGGATGTCGCGCCAGTAGACGACGATAAGGTCGGCCATGAATTCTCGCTCCTCGAACTATCGAGCATTGCCGCATGCGCAGGGGGGCCGCTTGTTATGGGACGACGCGCGCGCATTCAAAAGCGACGCATTTCAATGTCGTAAAATGAAAGGTGTCTTTATTCGTTCGCGGCGCGCGCAAGAGGCAGGGTCCGTGCTCAGGAAAAGCCGTCTGGCTTTATGTGGTTCGGTGCTGACAAAGCCTACCAGATTCCGGTTCTGAGGCCGGTCCAGACATAGAACCAGATCGTCGGGTGATACCACTGTTTCGACGGCAGGCCGGGATCGATCGTCGTGAGGGTTCCAGCCAGCGCATCGCTGATGGCTTCGACGCATATGTCGCGCGAGAACGCCGCCTGGCGGAGCGCGTGACTTGAGATGGTGTCGCCTTTTTTCGGTGTGCCGCGCGCCTGCTTCAGCACGCCGCCAGTGTCGACGCCAGCATCGACAAGGTGGACAGTCGTGCCGAAATTCTGCGCATCGCCTGATATCAGAGCCCAATAGCCGCCATTCATGCCGCGATATTTCGGTGTGATGCCCGCATGGTAGTTGAGCACCGGGCAGGGCATCTTGCTTAGCATCTCAGCCGAGATCAGTCGGCAACCGTTGAGCAGCACGACACCTGGCTGGATCTTCTGGATCGCCTGCAGGCACTCAAGCCCATTGGCCGAGGCCACTCGGATGATCTCCTGGTCTGGTCGCGGCTCAACCTCCAGTTTCTCCTCCGCGATCAATCGCGCGCTATGGCTGGCCAGGAGCCGCTTGCCCAACCTGCTCAGCACCATCGTGCCAAGCTGGCCCATGGCCGAGATCCAGCCCTGGCGGCGAGCCCGGCCACGCAGCAATTGCTTTTTGGATTCAGGGGTTTCGAGGACGACGCTGACAGGACCAACGCGATCGGCGATTGTGTTGATCATGGCCCAGACATGACCACCGCCGCCGGTCACGACGACGATCGGCGCGTTGGTTCCAACCGATGATGACATAGCCCGCTTTCCTGCCTTGCACGCGGCCGGCCGCCGCATGCTGGCCGGATTTTGTGCCGGAATCGGGTTAAATCTTGATGACCACGCTCAGCGCTTGAACTCGATGATGTCGAGCTTCGATTCGTAATAAGGTGCGGGAAGTTCGATGCGCCATTCCTTTGCACCGGTGCGGAAGGCGTAGCCGACTTGGTCGGTCTGCGGACCGCTGCCATACGGCTTTGCCTTGTCATCGTTGACGGAGCCGGAACCGAGATAGATCGAGCGCTTCTCGCCATCGTCGAAGAAGCGGCCCTGGGTGCGCTGCGAGCCGCTGATCTTTTCCAGCCGCCAGCCGGAACCGTCGTCGATCACCTTGCACTTGAACCAGCCATAGATGACGAGCGGGCTCAACCCGCCCGCCTTGATGGTGCGGCACTTCCAGTTGCCGGTCAGGTCCTTGTCGGAAAACGACACCAGCGGCTTCGCCAGCAAGGCATCGAGCTGTTTGACGTCGATCGGGTTGCCGGCCTTCGCCTCGGTGAGCGCCGCCTTGCGCGTCTCGCCGTACTTGTCGAGGCGCGTCTTGTCGGCAGGCGTGATCAGCTTCTGCACCTGGCCGTCGGCGAGGGCGGGCAGGGTGCAGCAGAGCAGGCCGATGGCGGCGAAAAGGGGACGAAGGATCATCTGGAACTCCCTGGATAAAATGGCAGTCGATAAAAATGGCAGTTAATGTCTGGAGCGGCGCCGTTGCTGGCCGCTACCTGACTTTATCGGGTCGCTCGCGCCTGTCATCCGTGCTTAACAGCGTCACCGTCAAAAATCATGGTGTGACGCATGCGAATCTTGCTCACGGGATCGTCGGGTTGGCTGGGCAGCGCGCTGGCGCCGCGCCTGCGCGCACTTGGCCATGAGGTGATCGGTCTTGACCCGGTTCCATCTTTTGAAACGCAGATGATCGGCTCGATCGCCGATCGTGACCTGGTCATGCGGGTGGTCGGAGGCAACCGAATCGAAGCCATCATCCACAGCGGCTCGCTGCACAAGCCCAATATAGAAAGCCGCGCCAACAGCGATTTCGTCGCCACCAATGTGCAAGGCACGCTGAACCTGCTCGACGCGGCGGTGGCGACGGGCGTGCAGCGCTTCGTCTTCACCTCGACGACGTCGCTGATGATCTCGCAGGCGATACGCGACGGCTTCAAGGGCGGTGCCCGCAAGGCGGCCTGGCTGACGGAGGCGATGTCGCCCGAGCCGCGCAACATCTATGGGGTCACCAAGCTTTCGGCCGAACATCTCTGCCGCCTCTATCATCTCCAGCATGGCCTGCCGGTGGTCGTGCTGCGCACGGCCCGCTTCTTTCCCGAAGCCGATGACATGGCGCACGCGATCGAACAGTCCGATGCCAACACCAAGGCGAATGAATTGCTGTTCCGCCGGCTGACGGTGGAAGATGCGGCGGAGGCTCATGTCGCCGCGTTGGAGAAGGCGCCGCAGCTGGGCTTCGACATCTTTATCGTCTGCGCGCCGACGCCGTTTCGGCCCGACGACTGCGACGCGCTGATCAGGGACGCGCCATCGGTCGTCGCGCGCTATTTCCCGGACTTTCCGGCGCTCTATGCGCGCAAAGGCTGGACGATGTTTTCCTCCATCGACCGCGTCTATGACGCATCGCGGTTGCGGGAGAGGCTCGGCTTTGTCTGCAAGACGAGCTTTGCCGATGTGCTGGTGGCGCTAAGGGCGGAGAATGGGCCAGCGTAAGCGCAGGACCGCTCAGGCGACCTTCGCCGCCAGCGCCATCCCGGCAGTCAGGTCGCCATAGCCGGTCGGGCGGCGCTCATAGGCGAGGCCGAGCAGGCTTGCTGCCTTTTCCGCGACCTTGTCGAGTTCCGGATCGTCGGTCTGGGCGAGATAGACCAGCTTCTCGTAATTGCCGAAATAGTCCTTGATCAACTCGGGGTGCTTGTCGAGACCGAGCGGCTTCATGAAGAAGGCATCGAACTGGCGGCAAAGGAAATCCGTCATGTAGAAGGACATCATGTCGTCGTCGGCGATTTTCGCATAGGCCTCCATGCCTTGATAGAAGGCAAAGCAATGCGGGCCGGCCATGCGCTCGACGCCATGCTTCTCCAGGACGCGATCAAGCAGGCCGCCGGTGCCGCAATCGGCATAGCCGACGAAGATGTGCTCGTATCCCTCGGCCTTTGCCTTCTCGATCGCCTTGTCCATGGCGGGCGCGATACGGTCGGGATAGAAATGAAACTCCGCCGGCAAACAGGTCAGTTCGAGGTGGTCGAGCCCAAGCTGTTCCTTGACGGCCAATACCTCGCGCGCAATCATCCCGCAGGCGATGACGAGCAGCCTGTCTGTCTGATTCGGTTTCGTTTTTTGCGTCTTGACCAAGTCGAGCCGGCTTTCGCTGCGGGGCTAATTTATCTGTCGAGGGAGACACCGTCCATGAAACTGCTGCGCATTGCGCCGATAGCCATCCTTGCCTGTGCCTTGGCCCTTACGGCCTGCGCCAACACCATTCGGGGTGTCGGCAAGGATGTCAAATCGACGGCAAGGGCTGTCAAAGACACTGTCGCCAACTGATCGTCAGCCCCCTCCATCATCTGGGAACAAAAAAGCCGCGCTGCAAGGCGCGGCTTTTCCTGTCTGTCCATCCTGATGCCTTGGATCAGGCGGAAGCGCGCACGTTGTGCTTGCGCTTCATGAAGTCCTTGGCGGTCTCGACCGCCACCGCGGCATCGCGGCAATAGGCGTCGGCGCCGACGGCCTTGCCGAATTCCTCGTTGAGCGGCGCACCGCCGACCAGCACGACATAATCGTCGCGGATGCCCTTTTCCTTCATCGTGTCGATGACGACCTTCATGTAGGGCATGGTCGTGGTCAAAAGCGCCGACATGCCGATGATGTCGGGCTGATGCTGCTCGATCGCATCGAGATATTTCTCGACCGCATTGTTGATGCCGAGGTCGATGACGTCGAAGCCGGCGCCTTCCATCATCATGCCGACGAGGTTCTTGCCGATGTCGTGGATGTCGCCCTTGACGGTGCCGATCACCATCTTGCCCTGCTTCGGCGCGCCGGTGGCGGCGAGCAGCGGACGCAGGATGAACATGCCGGCCTTCATGGCGTTGGCCGAGAGCAGCACTTCGGGAACGAAAAGGATGCCGTCGCGAAAATCCTCGCCGACGATGCGCATGCCTTCGACCAGCGCCTCGGTCAGCACCTTGTAGGGCGCCCAGCCACGCTCCAGCAGGATGCGCGTGCCTTCCTCGATCTCTTCCTTCAAGCCGTCATAGAGATCGTCGTGCATTTGCTGCACCAGCTCGTCGTCGGAAAGTTCAGAAAGGATGATCTCGTCGTCGGACATTTTTATCCAGCTCCTCACGGCATCGCGACTGTGTCGCAAGGCACAAAATTTTAGCGCTCATACCTAACCCGCAATGGGCGGGTATCCATAGCTGATTTGCGACTTCCCGCAAAAGGAAAGCGACTGGAAAATCTATTGGTTTTCTTGTCGATTTTGCGACAGGCGTTGGCGCGGACGGGCCGTTTCGAATAGGGTGCATGGCTACGATCCGGCGAAAGCCGCGCCATGCGGCCGCAACGGTTACGGACCAGCCATCGTCAGGCCAGGCCATATTCAGGGAAGAGCGATCATGAGCGAACACGCGGCAGTCGACCAGGAAGCGTCAAACGCGCGGCGTGGGCGCGGTGCGAGCGGCGGAGCAGCAGCCAGGCGCGCGGCGCGCTCCGGCGGCGGGCCGGGCACCCAGCTCACCTACATCAAGCGCAAGATCAACGTCTATGAGGTGCTCAACGAAGAGGGCCTGGCGCTGATCGAGAAGAACACCGATACGGTGCTCGAAGAGATCGGCATCATCTTCCGCGATGACGCCGAAGCGCTGCAGCTGTGGAAAGAGGCCGGCGCCGACGTCAAGGGTGAGCGCGTGCATTTCCCGAAGGGGCTTTGCCGTTCGCTGCTCAAGACCGCGCCGTCCGTCTATACCCAGCACGCCCGCAATTCCGAACGCTCGGTGCAGATCGGCGGCAACGCCACCGTCTTCGCGCCGGTCTATGGCCCGCCCTTCGTGCGCGACCTCGACGGCGTCCGGCGCTACGCGACGATCGAGGATTTCCGGAATTTCGTGAAGCTCGCCTATATGGCGCCGTCGATCCATCATTCGGGCGGCACGGTGTGCGAGCCGGTCGATGTGCCGGTCAACAAGCGCCATCTCGACATGGTCTATTCGCACATAAAATATTCCGACAAACCGTTCATGGGATCGGTGACCGCGCCGGAGCGCGCCGAGGACACGGTGGCCATGGCCAAGCTGGTGTTCGGCGACGATTTCGTCGAGAACAACACGGTGCTGACCAGCCTGATCAACGCAAATTCGCCGATGGTGTTCGACGAGACCATGCTCGGTGCGCTGAAGGTTTATTCGCGCCACAACCAGGCCTGCATCGTCACGCCGTTCATTCTGGCCGGCGCGATGAGCCCGGTGACGGTCGCCGGCACGCTGACGCAGGTTCTGGCCGAAGTGTTGGCAGGCGCATCGTTCACGCAGCTGATCCGACCGGGCGCGCCGGTGCTGTTCGGCACCTTCGCCTCGTCGATCTCGATGCAGTCGGGCGCGCCGACCTTCGGCACGCCGGAGCCGTCGCTGGTGTCCTATGGCGCGGCGCAACTCGCACGCCGTCTCGGCCTGCCGTTCCGCACCGGCGGTTCGCTCTGCGCCTCAAAGGTTCCGGATGCGCAGGCGGCCTATGAAAGCGCCAACACGCTGAACTCGACCATCCTGGCCGGCACCAACTTTGTCCTGCATTCGGCTGGCTGGCTCGAAGGCGGACTGGCGTCCTGCTACGAAAAATTCATGATGGACATCGACCAGCTCGGCATGACCCAAAAATTCTCCGAAGGCGTCGACCTGTCTGAGAATGGCCAGGCGATGGACGCCATCCGCCAGGTCGGGCCGGGCAGCCACTATCTCGGCTGCGACCACACCCAGGCGAATTTCCAGACGGCGTTCTATCGCTCCAACATCGCCGACAACAATTCCTACGAACAGTGGCTGGCCGAAGGCGAGAAGACCGCGCCGCAGCGCGCCAACGAACTCGCCCGCCGCTGGCTGGAAAGCTATGAGGCGCCGCATCTCGATCCCAGCATCGACGAGGCCCTGAAGGAGTTCATCGCCAAGAAGAAGGGGTCGATGCCCGACGCCTTCACTTGAAAGGAGCCCGAGTCAGGCGGGGCTAAAGTCGCCAACATCATCCACAAGGAAGTCTGGCGGAGCGCTTTCTCCGACCCGGACAAGAAGGGATGACTTTTGTGCGCGGCATGATCGAAGGGATCACCGCCGCGCTTGGCGCCAACGGCCTTATCCTGCGCGGCGGCTTTGTTTTTCCTGACAACGAGGATGCCCTTCATGGCGCCTCGGGTGCGCCGGCAAGGTCTCTGTTGCTGGTCGGGCAGGCGGGGGCGGCACCCTGGCCGCATTTCCTGCGCTGGCGGGAGCAGCAGCCACCGACAATCGCCAATCCGTTCGACAGCTGGTCGCGGCAGGTCATCGGCGCTGTGGCGGAAGCATTCGGCGCACGCGCCGTTTCACCTTCCGACAAGCCCTATCTGCCATTCCAGCAATGGGCGATGCGTGCGGAGGGGCTAAAACCGTCGCCGCTTGGTATTCTCATGCACCCGCTATACGGGCTTTGGCATGCCTATCGCGGCGCGTTGCTGTTCGAGGAGGAGATCGCGCTTCCGCAGCAGGGCGAGGCGATCCATCTCTGCGACGCCTGTGTCGCAAAACCTTGCCTGAAATCCTGCCCGGTCGATGCCTATTCCAGGGACGGCTTTGCCTATCAGGCCTGCCTGGCGCATGTGCGGGGAGCGAATGGCGAACCGTGCCGGAGCGGCGGCTGCCTCGACCGCAATGCCTGTCCCTATGGCATGGAATATCGCTATCCACCTGATATCCAGGCCTTCCACATGGCGAGCTTTGCACGGGCCGCCAGCTGATCAAGCCTTCCTCGTCGAGCCCCTGAAGCTTGCGAACGCGTCACGCGATCCTGCACGAAATGTTGACGGCTACTTTCAAGCAATGCCTTGCCGTGGCGGTTTGTGCGGATATGTATCGCCCTTCGGATGAACGGAGCAGGCAATGACCAAGCAGGACCTTCAGATCAAGACCCGTGATGGCGTGGCCAAGGCGGGCCTGTTCCGCTCGGCCAAGGCCTCCCCGGCGAAGGCCGGTGTCATTCTCTATCAGGATGCTTTCGGTCCGCGCCCGGCGCTCGCTGGCATGGCCGAGCGGCTGGCGGGCGAGGGTTATGCGGTGCTGGTGCCGGACCTCTTCTACCGCAACGTGCCTTATGGTCCGTTCGACGCCAAGACCGCCTTTACCGAGGAAAAGACCAAGGCAGCGCTGATGGCGCTGGTCACCGGCACGACGCAGGAAATGACCATCGGCGACAGCGCGGCCTTTCTCGATGCGCTCTCCGCCGAGGACGTCACCGGGCCGATCGGCACCGTCGGCTATTGCATGGGCGGCGCGCGAGCATTGAACGCCGCCGCGGCCTATCCAGACCGGATCAAGGCCGTCGCCAGTTTCCATGGCGGCAACCTCGCCAGCGATGCCGCCGACAGCCCGCACCGCAAGGCGGCGTCCATCAAGGCACGGGTCTATGTCGGCATGGCCGGCGTCGACCGGAGTTTCCCGCCGGAACAGTCGACAAGGCTGGAGGAGGCACTGCGCAATGCCGAAGTCGACCACGCGATCGAGAACTATGTCGGCATGGCACATGGCTGGTGCGTGCCGGACCACAGCGTCTACAACGAAGCCGGCGCCGAGCGGCACTGGCAAAGGCTGATCACGCTGTTTGCCGAAACACTGATCTAAGCGGTCGTGCGGATCGCCTAGGCCAGGCCGACCGCATAAACCCCGACGAAAATGACCACGCCTGCGCCGATCAAAAGCAGCGGATTCACCTTGGTCAGGAGAAGCGTTGCCGTCGATGCCAATGCGACGGCGCGCGCGAACCAGCCGCCATCGATGGCCTGCAGCAACACATAGGTCGAGGCGAGGATCATGCCGGCGGCAACTGGCCGGAGCCCCGTCTCCAGCGCTCGTTTCCAGCGCGCGCCGCCATCGCGGGACCACATATGGGCGACCGCATAGATCAGAAAGGTGGTCGGGCCGAAGATTGCTGCCGTCGACACGACGGCGCCCCAAAAGCCCGCGACCTGCCAGCCGATCAGCGTAACCAGCAGGGATCCCGGCCCTGGGGCCATCCGCGAGATGGCGAAGGCGTCGACGAATTGCGCCTGGCTCAGCCACTGATGGACATCGACGACCTGCCGGTTGATATCGGCAATGGCGCTCTGCCCGCCGCCAATCGTGACAAGCGAGAGCGGAGCAAAGACCGCCAGCAAGCTGAGCAGCGAAGTGTGCGGGCTCTCGCTCATCAGCTTGCCGCGGCGTAGGTGTAGGCGACGCTGGCGAAGCCGGCGGCAAGAACGACCCAGAAAAGCGGCCAGTGCAGAAGCGCGACGGCAATGAATGTGCCGGCCATGATCGCAATGGGAACAGCCGTTCGAGGCACCGCTCGCGCGGCTGTGATGCCCATCGACAGCGACAGGCCGACAGCCGCCGCGGCGGCTCCGGTCAGCGCCACATGCGTCAGCGCGTAGCGCGACAACGATGAGAATACCGCCCCCAAAAGAACGATGACGATGGCGGGCGGAACGATGATGCCGACAAAACCAATGACGGCGCCCCGCCAACCGAGAAGCTTGTAGCCGATCCAGACCGCCATGTTCTTGACGTTGACGCCTGGCAGCGCCTGGGAAATCGACAGGCCGTTGAGAAATTCTTCCTGCGTCATCCACTTGCGGTTTTGAACGAATTCCCGCAGCAGCCAACCGCTCACTCCACCCCCGAAACTCGTTAGAGCGATGCGTGTGAAAACCCAGAACAGCTGCGAACAGCTGGGGGTGGATGCTGTTTCCGGTTCCGACATGTTCGACGTTCTGACCGCGACCATCTCTCTGTTGGAGCATCATCTTGTTGGAGCATGATCTTTCCGAAAACCGGTTCCCACTTTTCGGGATCATGCTCTAGCAAGAGAACCAGAGACCCGAGTCGACATGGAATTGCCAGCACCATGGTTGATGCCAGCGGGCCACTCTTTCTTGCGCCTTATGTGAAGCCGTCCCGGCAGGCGATTTGAGCGTCAAAGCACTGGGCTGAAAAAAATCTTTGCATCACCCCAAGGATTAGCCATTAGCCTTCGTCCAACAGGCAAATGATTGCGATGATGCTGGATGAGAGCGAAGCCTCCGACGCCGAACTGATCGGGCGGGCGAAGGGCGGAGACAGGGGGGCCTTCGGCACATTGCTGGAGCGCCACTACGACTTCGTCTATCGCGCCGCCTATCGCTGGTGCGGCAAGAAGGCCGATGCCGAAGACATCGCCCAGGAAGTCTGCGTCCGGCTCGGCAAGGCGATCCGCGACTATCGCGGCGGCGGCGCCTTCACGACATGGCTCTATTCCGTGACGATGAACGCGGCGCGCGACATGATGCGCAAGACCGCGCGCGAGACGGTGAAGACCGAGGCCTATGGCGTCCATGCCCTGATTTCAGGCGAGGCCCCGGCCGAGAGCGAGGATCCGGCCGAGGCGCTGTGGGCCGCCGTGCGGCAGCTTCCGGACAAGCAGCGCGACGCCGTGCTGCTGGTCTATGGCGAGGGCTTGAGCCACGCGGCCGCCGCCGAGGCGATGGCGATCTCGGAGACGACGGTTTCCTGGCACATCCATGAAGCGAAGAAACGGCTGAAGACATTGATGCGTTCAGCCGGGGAAGTGTGACCATGGTCGACGACAACGAACTCAACAGGCTGCGCGACATCGCAGCGCCGGCGCCGGGCGAGAGCGCGAAGGCGCGCGCCTTCGAAGCCGCCATGCGCGCCTATGATCAGGAAAATATTTCTGCCGTCAGCCAAGGATCGGTCGGCGGCCTTCGTCTCACAGAGCGAGCACAAAAGCTCTGGAGCGAGATCATGCAAAAGAAACTCATTGCCACGCCGGCTCTTGCCGGGCTCGTCGCCCTGCCGATCGCCGGATACGCCACCTTCCATATGCTGAGGGAACAGCCGTCCAAATTCGGCGGCGACGAAAAGATTACCGAGACGCTGGCCGACAAGCCGGCGACCCTGAAGCCGGCCGAGCCGAAGCAGGCTCCGACCGGGTTGGAGAAGGACAAGAAGGCCGACGCGGATGTGGAAAGCCGCGACGCGACCGACGCGCTTGTGGCGCCGGCCTCGCCACCGAAATCCGAATCGACCGCGGTTGGCGGCGCGGCACGGCAGAATGCACTGGGGCGTGGTGTGCCGGCTGATGCTCCGGCAACAATCAACGAAACCGAGGCGGGCACTTTGAAGGCTTACAAGCCGGCACCTGCAACAGGTGAATTCGCGTTGGATGGTAGCACCAGGACCGCGCCCTACGCGTCACGGGTCGCTCGCGTGCCGGGAGCCGACTCCAAATTGATGGCACCTCAGCCGACCATCGCGCCGGCGGATCAGGTCGCACCGCAGGAGGAGAACCGCAACCGCGTCCAGGATTTCAAGACCAATCCGGTGCATGCGGCACTAGAGGATCCGGTCTCGACCTTCTCGATCGATGTCGATACCGCCTCCTATTCCTTCGTGCGCCGTTCGCTGAAGGAAGGCTCCGTGCCGCAGGCCGACACGGTGCGCGTCGAGGAGATGATCAATTACTTCCCCTATGACTGGAAGGGGCCGGACTCGGCATCGACGCCGTTCAACTCGACCGTCAGCGTCATGCCGACGCCGTGGAACGAGCACACCAAGCTGATGCACGTCGCCATCAAGGGCTTCGACATCAAGCCGACCGAGCAGCCGAAGGCCAATCTTGTCTTCCTGATTGACGTCTCGGGCTCGATGGACGAACCCGACAAGCTGCCGCTGCTCAAGTCGGCATTCCGGCTGCTGGTCAGCAAGCTCAAAGCCGACGACACCATCTCGATCGTCACCTATGCCGGCGAGGCCGGCACCGTGCTGATGCCGACCAGGGCTGCCGAGAAGGATAAGATCCTCAATGCCATCGACAATCTGACGCCCGGTGGTTCGACCGCCGGCGAGGCCGGCATCAAGGAAGCCTACAAGCTTGCCCAGCAATCCTTCGTCAAGGACGGCGTCAACCGGGTGATGCTGGCCACCGACGGCGACTTCAACGTCGGCCAGAGCGACGACGATGATCTCAAGCGCCTGATCGAACAGGAGCGCAAGTCGGGTGTCTTCCTGTCGGTATTCGGCTTTGGGCACGACAATCTGAACGACCAGATGATGCAGACCATCGCCCAGAACGGCAACGGCACCGCGGCCTATATCGACACGCTGGCCGAGGCGGAAAAGGTGCTGGTCGAGGATGCCTCCTCGACGCTGTTCCCGATCGCCAAGGACGTGAAGATCCAGGTCGAGTTCAACCCGAACAAGGTCTCCGAATACCGGCTGATCGGCTACGAGACCCGGGCGCTCAACCGCGAGGACTTCAACAATGACCGTGTCGATGCCGGCGATATCGGTTCGGGCCACTCGGTCACGGCGATCTACGAGATCACGCCGAAGGGTAGCGGCGGCGAGCAGATCGACCCGCTGCGTTATGGCCAGGCCACGGTCAACAATGGCGGCGTCGCCAACGCGGACGAATATGCCTTCGTCAAGATCCGCTACAAGCTGCCCAACGAAGACATCTCGAAGCTGATCACCACGCCGGTGACCTCGGCCAACGAGGTGGCGTCCTTCGACCAGGCCAGCACCGACCAGCGTTTCTCCGTCGCGGTTGCGGCCTTCGGCCAGAAGCTGCGCGACGAGGATGCGACGGCGAAGTTCGGTTACGACAAGATCATGGAGATTGCCACTGCCGCCCGAGGAGCCGACCCGTTTGGGTACAGGTCCGAGTTCCTCTCACTCGTGCGCCTTGCCTCGGCGCTGGGCGGTAACCGGTAGTGGCGATGACGGCCGGTTTCTTTCAGATGGGATCGTTCTGACCGAGGAAACCGGCCTACGGGCGGGTGAGGCAGGCCGGCGAGGGGTTCATTCCCTTGCCGGCCTTTTTTTCGGATCCGTTGATATTCAGGTGAGGCCGGTCTGCAAACGGCAGCTTCCTCCGCTTCCGGTGCTCACGTACGAAAAGTACGCTCCGCTCCGGTTCTCGGAACCTGCCGTTTTCGACTCGGCCTGACCTGAATCTCAACGGATCCTTGGGGCGGCGATTACTGGCATGATCGTTAAACTTCGCGGTATTTCCGGTACCGGATCGCAATGTCCTATTGTTACACCGGTCATGTTTACAGGGCTTGAGGGAGCCGGAATTGCAGATCACGACTATCGCCAACTCGGTACCGCCGGCACGCGACGCTTCGCCGGTTTCATCCGCCCCGTCAGCCGAATCCAAGCGTATCAGCGACGATGTCGCACAGGCGCGCCATACCGCCATGTCGGCGCTGACCAACGATCGCTTCCGCGCCATGCTGGAGCAGATCAGCGATCCGGCTGCATCCGGCGCGCTGATGACGATGCGCGGCGACAATGTCGTCGATTTCAAGTCGGCGCAGTCGAGTTACGCCGACAACAGCGAATAATCGAAAAAGATAGCTTCAGGCCCGGCTGCGGCGGCGCTCTCGGCGGGCTTCGCTGGTCTCGGCGGTGTTTTCGGTCGCCACTTTGTTGCGCATCGGACCGATGCGCTCGACGATCGCGGCGACAGTCGGACGATCCGCCTTGGTGTGGGCGTCGAGCGCCTTGCGCATTGCGGCAAGATGCTGGAACGAGGTGCCGCAGCAGCCGCCGACGATCTTGGCGCCGGCATCGACGGCGAGACGGACATAGTCGGCCATGAGTTCCGGCGTGCCGGAATAATGGATCTCGGTGCCGCGGAATTCGGGAATGCCGCAATTGCCCTTGACGATGACGGTCGCCTGCGGTTTCGCCTCGGTCATGTCGAGCAGCGAGGCCAGGATGTCCGAGGCGCCGACGCCGCAATTAGCACCAACGCCGAGCGGTGCCTCGGACAGGCCGTCGACGACGCCGTGGATGTCTTTCGGCAGCAGGCCCATCATGGTGCGGCCGGCCGTGTCGAAGGAGCCGGTATAGGTGTAGGGCAGGCCGACGCGGATCGCGGCTTCGGCGGCGGCGCGAATTTCGTCGGGCGCCGACATGGTTTCGATCCAGGCGACTTCAGCGCCGCCTTCCTTGAGACCCTCGATCTGTTCGGCAAAGGCGTTGACCGCCTCGTCATAGGTCATGGCGCCGAGCGGCACCAGCAATTCGCCGGTCGGGCCGACGGAGCCGGCGACGATCACCTTGCGGCCGGCCTTGTCGGCAACGGCGCGGGCAATCTCGGCGGCGCGCTTGTTGAGCGCATGTACGCGGTCCTGCGCATGGTGGAGCTTCAGCCGATGGCGGGTGCCGCCGAAGGAGTTGGTCAGAATGATGTCGGCGCCGGCATCGACGAAATTCTGATGCAGGCTGGTGATGGTGTCGGGCGCCGTCTCGTTCAGCAATTCCGGCGCCTCGCCAGCCTCCAGGCCCATGGCGAACAAATTGGTGCCGGTGGCGCCGTCGGCCAGCAGCACACCCTTTTCAGCCAGCAAGGCATCGATCGGATTGGTCGTCGTCATCGGATTGGCTTTCGTGTTTCGAATTCGAATAAGGATATAAAGAAGTCTTTATGTCTAGTCAATGATTTGCCGCGACCTTTCGGCAATGCGATTGACCTGGCCCTCGGCCAAGGCCGGTCGACTGGCCGTCAATCAGACAGAGCCTGATGGGAACGACATGCCGGCCAGATTGCGCGCGTAAGCGGCCGCCTCGTGTGGGTTGATGTCGGCGGCGCGGATCAGATTGTCGAAATGCTGGGTGAGCGCCTGGATCGGCTGGGTGGCGTTCAGCACGACATACATGTCGCCGACATAGATGGCGGCGCGGTAGGGGCCGAAGATGGTGAGTGGGATCGAATAGCGCATGCGGCCGTCATAGAGAAACAGCCGGAAGGTCGGATAGAGATCGTCGAGCAGCGTCGCCATATGGGCGAGCTGCTGCCTACGGTCGGCCTCGGGAAAGCGGTCCCAGACGCCGAGGCCGCGCGCAAAGATCTCCAGCGTGTGGCGCGGCATGCAGACTTCCATGTCCGTTTCCGGCCGCCGGTTGTATTCGATGCGGTATTGCGTCTCGCTGGCCTGCGCCAGACGGCTCCTGTTGGTGATGTTGGCCTCGTAGTCGACGAGCGCGCGGGTACGCAGGAGATCGGGAATACCGGCCGGGACGTAGCGGATCTTGGTGCCCGCGGCCTCGGCGAACCATTTGGCGAGCAGCGTGCGGTCGAAACCGTCGGGCGCTTCCTCGATCTCCAGGCTTTCGCGGATTTCGCCGGTGACGCCTTCGTCCTGGCTGAGGCCGAGCAGCCAGTCCAGCGACACCTTGAATTCTGCGGCGATGTTGAGCAGCGTTTCGGCGCGCGGGAGGCGCGTCGAGGCGCCCGACATCAGCTGCGACAGCGCCGACCGGTCGATGCCGACCGCCGACGCGAATGCCGACTGGTTGAGGTCGGAGCGTGTCAGGAGCAGCTTCAAACGCTCCCGGAAGATTGCTGACAGGTCGCGTTTGTCCATCGTCCGGTCCTCCGAATCTTGAGGAAAAATTTGCGCCGAGACGGGCCAGCGGGGCGTCTCAGGCGTAAATGAATCCCTAAGCTTGTTTACAATGTGTAACATGTGCGGTCAAAAATGCGCAATCGCAACATTTTGTATACTTTGTCGCGTTGAGTGGAATCATTTCTCCTGACACTATGTTGTCAGGAACCATTAGGGGTTCCGGCGACTGAGGGACAGTGGTCGATAGCATGACAGGCAAGAGCATCAAGCGACGCAACGCACCGGCCATCGAATGGCCCACCGTGGTTCTCGCTTTCTTCTGTTACGGAACATGGCTCGCCACCGGTTTCCTGCTCTGGCCGCCCTATCCCATCCTGGCGCTCGCTCTCCTCGGCTTTATCCTGGCACTGCAGTCGTCGATCATGCACGAAGTGCTGCATGGCCATCCAACGCGCAGCGCGCTGATCAACGAGGCCTTCGTCTTCCTCCCGATCGGCCTGGTCTGGCCGTTCCGCCGCTTCAAGACGCTGCATTTGCGCCACCATGCCGACGAGCGGCTGACCGATCCGCTCGACGATCCGGAGAGCTATTATCAGGCGCTGTGGCAGCACGACGGTCTGCCGCCGACGATGAAGTTCCTGCTCAAAATCAACAACACGATGGCCGGCCGTTTCTTCCTCGGCCCCTGGCTGTCCTGCATCGGCTTCTTCATCGACGATTTCAAGCAGATGATGGCCGGCGACAAGGCGATCCGCAAAGCCTGGCTGCTGCATGCGATCGGCCTCGCCATCGTGGCGCCGATCGTGCAGTTCGGCTTCGGTATTCCGCTGTGGCTCTACATCCTGGCGCCGGTGTGGCTCGGCCAGTCGCTGATTGCGATCCGCACCTTTGCCGAGCATCAGTGGTCCGAGCATCCGGAAGGCCGCACTGTGATCATCGAACGCTCGCCGTTGTCGTTGCTGTTCCTGAACAACAACCTGCACTTCATCCATCACAAGACGCCCACGGCGGCCTGGTACAAGCTGCCGAGACTGTTTCACGAGCGCCGTGACGAGTGGCTGCGGATGAACAATGGCTATGCCTATCCGAACTATTTCGCGCTGATCAAAGCCTATGCCTTCAAGGCGAAGGAGCCGATCGTGCATCCCGTGCTGCGGCGCGCGCCCGAGCACGGTCGGGCATTCAAGCCGCGCATCCGGGCGCGCAACATCAATGGGCTCGGCACTGCGCCGGTGCCCGCCGAGCCGCCCAAGGAATAGTTCGGGGCATTCTGCGAGAGGTGTCGGCCAATTCTGATTGGACGCCGCGTTTTTGCGATCCTTTTTCCAGATGTGATGATTTGATATCGGCATGATTGAATCGATTGCGGCGTTGCCAATGTATGACTGGCCCGAAGTGCGCGGCGAGGTCGACGCGCAATGGGTACGTCTGCGCGATGCCTTCCGGCAAAAGGGCATCGATGCGCCGCAGACCATCGTGCGCCGCAATGGCGACCTGCCGCCGGTGCCGGGTGGCATCCACGATGCCGAGGGAGCCTTGATCGCGCCGGACCCGGCGACATTGCCGCCGGACGAACTCGATTACCACCAGCTCTGGCTGCACCCGGCGCTGCTGTTTGCACAGACCTGCTGGGGGCCGATGGAACTCGGCCTGTCCAGCCATGTGCAAGTGGTCGGCCAGCCAAGCTATGACGCCTATGAAGGCGGGCAGGGCGAGCTCTATTCCAGCGCGCTGGTCATGCGGACGGGCGAGGGGCCGGAGGCGCGATCGCCCGCGGACGGCAAGGCCTTGCTGCCGCTCGACCTGATGCGCGGCAAGCGCTTCACCTTCAACAGCCTCGATTCCATGTCGGGCATTATCGGGCTGACGCGCGACCTGCAGGCAGCCGGCGAGAGCCTCGACATCTTTTCCTCGCGTAGCGCCAG
This sequence comes from Mesorhizobium sp. CNPSo 4671, assembly GCF_057784245.1. Classification (NCBI taxonomy): domain Bacteria; kingdom Pseudomonadati; phylum Pseudomonadota; class Alphaproteobacteria; order Hyphomicrobiales; family Phyllobacteriaceae; genus Mesorhizobium; species Mesorhizobium sp. CNPSo 4671. The sequence goes on from NZ_JBWLUW010000003.1 coordinate 597,576, forward strand.
CGGTGGCCATCGCGCCTCGATCGTCACTGTGGCCGAGGGCAGGGCTGACATCGCCGCCATCGATTGCGAAAGCTGGGCGCTGGCACAGCGTTTCGAACCGGCGGCCCGCAAGGTCGCGATCGTCGGCTGGACCGCACGGCGCAAGGGCCTGCCCTTCATCACCGCCGGGACAACGCCGGAAAAGACAGTCAAGGCAATGCGCGAAGCCCTTGCCGGGTTAGCCGAGAAGCCGCGCATCCAACGGGTAGGTTGAAAGCTGCTCGTTGCCGGTCTCGGTGATCAGGATCTGCTCCTCGATCTTGACGCCTTCGTGCCCGCCAAGCCTGCCTATATAGCTTTCCACGCACAACACCATGCCTGGCTCGAGCACGCCGTCCGGCGTATCCAGCGTCCAGTCGCTGGCATGCGGCAAGGTCGGGTATTCGTCGGCCAGGCCGACGCCGTGATAGAGCACGCCGTAGCGGGTCGGGAAGCAGTCTCCCGGCGGCACTGCCGAGCGTTCGACAAGGTCGCGGAAGGAGATGCCGGGCTGCATCAATTGCGTGTTGTGCTCGATCTGGTCGGCGGCAATACGGAACAGGTCGCGCTGTTCGTTGGTCGGCTTGGTATCGCCGCAAAGCCAGGTGCGCGAAAGGTCGGCGCAGAAGCCGTAGGGACCGATCAGGTCGGTGTCGAAGGCAACGAGGTCGCCGGCCTCGATCACGCGCGACGAGCATTCCTGGAACCACGGATTGCTGCGCGGACCTGACGCCAGCAGCCGCGTCTCGATCCATTCCCCGCCGCGCGCAATGTTGCCGCGATGCAGTTCGGCCCACATTTCGTTCTCGGAAATGCCGGGCTTCAGCGCCTGTTCCATCTCGCCCATCGCTGCTTCGCAGGCGACGATGGCGCGGCGCATGGCGAGGATTTCATCCGGTGATTTGATCAGCCGCGCATTCTCCATCACCGCCTCGCCATTGCCGATGGAGATACCAAGCCGCGCCAGTTCCTCGACGCCTTCCGGGTTGAGATGGTCGACGGCGATGCGGCTGTTGCCGCCGCCATGTTCCCTGACCAGATCGGCAATGCCGGCGGCCCAGCGGCGGACCTTTTGCTCGGTGAGTTCGCCGCCATAGAGATACATCCACGACACGGCCGGGCGCACTTCGTCGACGACGCCGGAATGGTCGGAAAGGTGCTCGCAAGAGAAATAGTCGAACAGCACCACCGGTCCCTCGGTGGCGACGAAGCAATGCCGCGTCGGGTTGTGCGCCACCCACAGCTGCATGTTGGTCGAGTCGGTCGCGTAGCGGATGTTGACGGGGTCGTAGAGCAGGGCGCCGGCATAGCCGCGGCGCTTCAGCTCGGCGCGGATGCGCTCCAGCCGGTATTTGCGCATCGCCGGAAGATCGGGGGCGGCAATGCCTGCCGCCGCCCATTCCGCCTCAGCCTGTGCGCCATAGCCCAGCACATGCTGGTTGAGCGAAGCCGCCTTCTGGCGGGAGCCTTCGCGCAATTCCTCGATCGAGCCCGGCTCGAACGGCATGATCTTGCGATGGCGGCCGAATCCGCCTTTTGGCGCCGCGCTGTCCATGGTCGACCCTCAGGTCCGCATCTTCTCGCCGCTCGGGTCGAAAGGTGCCTCGACATTGATGCGCGCCGGGCGACGGCGGCCGAGGATCTCGATCTCGAACAGGCCGGCGCTTTCGTCCTCGGCAAGTGCTGCCGGAACGTAGCCCTGCGCCATCGACTTCTGGACATAGTGGGCATAGCCGCCCGACGTCACCCAGCCGACCACGCGCCAGTCGCCGTCGACGATGCCGCGCACGGCGGACGCGCCTTCGGCAGCCTTGGAACCACGCACTTCCTTGCCCTTGTCGTCAAAGCGCGGCGCGCCATAGCCATGCGGCTTTTCCACCGTGCCGTAGTCCTTGCTGACCTTGGCCCAGATTGGCTCGTCACCCATCACGTCGGCATCGGCAGCGTCGACGATGAAGGAGACGCGGCGCAGTTTCGGTCCTTCCGCCTGTTCCTTGGCGGCAGCCTCACGGCCAATAAAGTCGTTCTTCTCGAGCTTGATAAAGCGGTCCATCGAGCCTTCGAACGGGCCGTAGATCGGGCGCAATTCGCGGAACCATGTCGGGAAGTTCTTTTCGAGACGCATCGACAGCAGAGCGCGCATGCCGAAATCGACGAGACCAAACTCCTCGCCGGCATCCTTGATCGCCTTGTAGACCAGGCGCTGGTAGGCCGGCGCCATCCAGATCTCATAGCCGAGATCGCCGGTGTAGGTGATGCGGTTGACCATGCAGGGCGCGCCGCCGACGGCCATTTCGCGGAAATCCATGAAGCGGAAGGCTTTGGTCGAGATGTCGACATCGACCAGCTTCTGCAAGAGGTCTCGCGACTTGGGCCCGGCGACCGACAGGCCGACCAGCGTCTGGTCGAAGCGGTGAATGCGCACCGAGCCATCCTTCGGCAAATGCTTTTCGAACCAGCGCATATGGTATTTCTGCGCGGCGGACGAACCCCAGATCATGAAGCGCTCTTCACCGGCCTTGGCGATGGTGAAGTCGCCGATCAGCTTGCCGAATTCGTTGATCATCGGCGTCAGTACGATGCGGCCGGTCTTCGGCATGCGGTTGGTCATCAGCCGGTTGAGGAATTCTTCCGCGCCCGGTCCCGACACCTCGTATTTGGCGAAGTTGGCGATTTCGGTGACGCCGACGCGCTCGCGCGTGGCGCGCACTTCCTCGCCGATCGGGCCGAAATCGTTGGAGCGATGGAAGGAGACGATGTCTTTCGGTTCCTTGCCTTTCGGCGCGAACCAGAGCGGGGTTTCGAGACCCCAGCTATCGCCCATGACGGCGTTGTTGGCGAGCATGGTGTCGTAGAGCGGCGTCGTCTGCGCCGGGCGGGCGGCCGGCAGTTCCTCATTGGGGAACCGGATCGAGAAGCGGCGCGAATAGTTTTCGCGCACCTTGGCGTTGGTGTAGCGCAGACCGGCCCATTCGCCGAAGCGGGCAACATCCATGCCCCAGACGTCGAAGCCCGGATCGCCATGCACCATCCAGTTGGACAGTGCTAGGCCAACGCCACCACCCTGGCTGAAGCCGGCCATGACGGCGCAGGCGCACCAGAAATTGGTCAGGCCCTGCACCGGGCCGACAAGCGGGTTGCCGTCGAGCGCAAAGGTGAAGGGGCCGTTGATGATCTGCTTGATGCCGGCCTTCTCGATGCCGGGGAAATGCTTGAAGCCGATTTCCAGCGACGGCGCGATGCGGTCGAGATCGGGCGGCAGCAGTTCATGGCCGAAATCCCAGGGCGTGTTGACCGGCGACCACGGCTTGCAGGCCTTTTCATAAGTGCCGAGCAGGATGCCGTTGCGCTCCTGGCGGGTGTAGATCTCGCCCTTGAAGTCGAGCACGCCGATCATCTCGCGGCCGGTCGACTTGTTGAACTCCTCGACCTCCGGCATTGGCTCGGTCAAGAGGTACATGTGCTCCATGGCAAGCACCGGCAGCTCGACGCCAACCATGCGGCCGATCTCGCGCGCCCACAGGCCGCCGCAATTGACGACATGCTCGGCATGGACAGTGCCCTGCTCGGTGACGACGTTCCAGGTGCCGTCCGGCTGCTGGGTAAGATCAACGACGCGGTTGCGCAGCACGATCTCGGCGCCGAGCTTCTTGGCCGCCTTGGAGTAGGCGATGGTGGTGCCGGACGGGTCGAGATGGCCCTCGACCGGATCCCACATGGCGCCGACGAAGTTCTTCTCGTCCATCAGCGGGAACATCGCCTTGGCTTCCGAAGGCGTGATCAGCTCGGTGTCCATGCCGAGATAGCGGCCCTTGGCATGGGCAAGGCGCAGGAAGTCCATGCGTTCCGGCGTATCGGCCATCATGACGCCGCCGGTCAGATGCAGCGAGCAGGACTGGCCCGAGATTTCCTCGATCTCCTTGTAGAGCTGCACGGTGTAGGCCTGCAGCTTGGCGACATTGGGATCGCCGTTCAGCGTGTGGAAGCCGCCCGCCGCGTGCCAGGACGAGCCGGAGGTCAGCTCCGAGCGCTCGATCAGCATGATGTCGGTCCAGCCGGCCTTGGCCAGGTGATAAAGCACCGAGCAGCCGACGACGCCACCGCCGATGACAACCGCTTTTACATGGGATTTCATGAAGATAGGTCCGTTTTTGCGCAAATTGAGTCAGAGGTTTCGATCGCTGGCGTGACGATGCACACCAAGCACAGTCAAAAATCGGTCGGCGCGCCGCCTTCGGCCGTGCGCTTCTCTACGAAAGCGTTGAGCTCCTCGCGGATCGCCGGGTCCATGTAGGGCTCGTCATAGGACGCCAGCCGCTCTTTCCAGACCTTGTTGGCCTTTTCCAGCGCCGTCGGCGAGCCGGCTTCCGCCCAGGTCTCGAAATTGCGCCAGTCGGAAAGGATCGGCGAATAGAACGCGGTCTTGTAGCGGTCCTGCGTGTGCTGGGTGCCGAAGAAATGGCCGCCGGGGCCGACCGACTGGATGGCGTCGAAGCCGAGCGCCTCTTCGGACAGGTCGAGCGGGGTGAGGAATTCGGCCACCATCTGCAGCAGGTCGATGTCCAGAATGGTCTTCTCGTAGGAGCAGCGCAGGCCGCCTTCGAGCCAGCCGGCGCCGTGCATCATCAGATTGCCGCCGCCCTGGATGGCGCCCCACAGCGAGAACACGCTCTCATAGGCGGCCTGCGCGTCGACCGTGTTGGCGGCGCAGGTGTTGGAGGTGCGGTAGGGGATGTTGTAGCGGCGGGCAAGCTGGCCGCCGACGAGCTGCGCCTTCATATATTCGGGCGTGCCGAAGGCCGGTGAGCCGGACTTCATGTCGACATTGGAGGTGAAGCCGCCATAGCCGACAGGCGCACCCTTGCGCACCATCTGGGCGAAGGCGATGCCGGACAGCGCCTCGGCATTCTGCTGCACCAGCGCGCCGGCGATGGTGACCGGCGCCATGGCGCCCGACAAAGTGAAGGGCGTGACGACAACGACCTGGCCCTTGCTCGACATCTGGATGATGCCTTCCATCATCGGTACGTCGAGCTTGAGCGGCGAATTGGTGTTGATGATGGTGAAGACGGAGGGCTCCTCGAGCAGTTGCTCGTGGCCGATGCCGCGCGCGATCCTGGCGATCTCGATGCCGTCGACATTGCGCTCCTTGCCGAGCGAATAGATGTGGAACACCTTGTCGGTCAGCGTGGCGAGGTCGCGGATGCATTCGAGGTGGCGGACCGACGGATGGATATCGGTCGGCTCGACCGGATAGCCACCAGTGCAGTTCAGGATGTTGTGCATCTGCGCCAGGCGCAGGAAGTTGCGGTAGTCCGCCTGGTTGCCGGGCCGGCGGCCGCGATCGATGTCGGAGCAGTTCGGCGCCGACGCCATCATCGACAGGATCACATTGTTGCCGCCGAAGCGGACGTTGTGCGCAGGGTTGCGGGCATGCAGCGTGAATTCCGACGGGCAGTTCGAGATCAGATCGAGGATCATGTCGCTGTCGAAGCGCACCCGCTCCGAGCCTTCGCGCACATCGGCGCCATGTGCCTTCATGATGCGGCGGGCTTCGTCGTGCAGGACGTCGACGCCGATCTCCCTGAGCACCCGCAAGGAGGCGAGGTGGATCGATTCCAGCTCGTCATCCGAGACCAGCTTGGTCGGCGTGAGCGGGTTTCTAAGCTGGCGGAAAGCCGGCTGCTCGAACGCGGCCGAGCCTCCGGCGCGCTTTCCGGCGCGGCCGCCACGGCGGGCACGGTCGGGCGCCAAAGCCGGTTCTAGGGGGTGTAGGGCGGCGGTCATGATGGTCCTCGTACGATGCGAACAGCGGGCGGCATAATGGACCGGCGGCCCGCCGGCCATTGCGGAGGCGGCGACCACTAGGGCGAGGGAAGCGACATGCCGGAACGGCAGCTTTGCGAGAGTCTCAAATGACCGGTTGATTGATCTCGCGCTCTTGAGTTTGGGTGTCGGTCCTCAGTTCCAACCGAGGATGGTGACGGACGGCTCGCGATGAAAGACAAAGTAGCTGCGGTATACATAGTCCAATGAATGTATCGCCATTGCCCGCGCCGCGCGCGACGAAACGTGAAAAGTTGAGCGGTAGTAGGACGTTAGGGACGACACTGCTTTTGGATACTGCCTGCGTAGGACGCGATAGGCCTTGCGGTAAGCTGGACCTTGCATCGCCCATTTCTTCAGTCCGTCATCAACTTCGGCACGTGAGTTGTAGAGTTCGCGTTTCAACGCCCACGGACGTATGGCGGCGTTGGCCCAAGCCTGCTCCACCTCATATGCTATACGCGCGGTCGGCTGAAGCGTGCCTTCATCTTTTCCCGGCCCCAGCGCCGCGGCAAGCAGGGTTGCCAAGCGTTGCACCGGTTTGGGGACCAGCAGCACCGCTCGGGTCAACTCAGGCATGAAGGCGATGTGACAGTGGGGGGACATCCCGGCTTCGTCCAGACTGTATACGTCCCAGCTTCCTTCCTGATTTTGGTCGATTGCCCACAGTTGGCCCGACGCCGAATTCTGCAACAGTTGCAGTGGGCGCCAAACCTCTTGGATGACGGGCCGCAGACCATGTGTTTGTGCCTGCTGGGGATCGACCAAGAACGTTTCAACGGGAAGCGAAGGGTCGACCAGATAATAGCTGTACCGGTCGCCGCGCCAGCCAACTGCGCTCTCCGCCACGATCAGTCGCTTCCCATTCTGTGGCGAGATTTGCCAATACAGATTGCGCAGCGTGTTCGGGTCGCCCGGATAAGCGATTTTGTCGAACACTTCGGGGTCGGCGATCTGGGCGTTGCCAGCCTCGATATGCTCTTCGCCGATGCTGAGCACCAACCGGGACATGGCAGCGGCCGCGATGGGCAAGGGCGCCCTCATGCTGAACGTGTCGGACCTGAATTGCGCCGAGGCCATCGCCAGAGCCTCGACACACTCCGAGCGCCGTGTGTCACCCGTCATCTGCGGCCATGCGAACGCTGTGCCGGCGGTGAAAAGCATGCAGGCGCCGGCAATCGCCGATTGCTTGAAGACGGTGGAAACGGTCATTGCATCCTCGCTCGTAACCCGTACGAACGATGCGCTTCCTGACGCCAGCCGGCGTAGCGTTTTGTTTGGCCTTGATTGGCATCGGCGGTCGCGCGATGTATGCCGTTGTGCGGATTTGTCCGGTGCAATATGAGGCCAGATATCGAACCTTCAGAGAACGTAGCGATGGCGGAGCGCGTTCGGGAGGAATTAGCCCGCCGTCGCATGTCTCGTCAGACGCTGGCCGATAGCGCCAAAATCAGCATTTCGACCCTTGAAAAGGCACTGAACGGAAGCCGTCCTTTCACCATCGCGAGCGTCGTTCGGCTGGAAACCGCCTTGGGCATTTCGCTACGCGTTCAGGTGCCCAAGGTCTCTTCGTCGAGGCCGGATCTGGGTGGATATGCCAAAGCCGGTGTTGCGTGGCTGGAGGGAGATTATCTGACGCTGCGGCCTTCCTTTGAGCTTGCCGGCGCCATCTATGCTTATCGCACGCAAATCTATTGGGACGGGGATCAAGAGTGTCTGGCGTTTCGCGAAATGGATCGCCTGGACGCGCCGTTTTCGCAAAAGGGCGTGGTCTCGATTCCCAACAGGTCCGGGCAAATTTATCTCTACACCAACGATCAGGGGCAGATGCGTATCGCCATCCTGAACCGTCCTCATATCCGTGGTGAGATTTACGGACTGCTGGCGACGCTGGCCGTCGGCGCGGGCAGCAATCTTACCCCTGTTGCGGCGCCGATCGCGCTGTTGCCTTGGCCGGGCGTTGGAAATCCGAAATTGGGGCGTATTCTTGAGGGCGATATCGAATACGCGGACTATCAAAGACATCTCACTATGATCGTTGATGCCGGCTACGCAAAGTTGTTGACGTAGTCGTCAAGAGCCGACCCGATGAAGAGAGGCCGCCGGACGATCCCGGACAATTGGATTTCCGCGCCTGGACCTTCCTTTTCCGGCAATGAACCGATAGCTGGGGCTCGCCGGCCTGATGGCCGGCAAATGGGCTGGCAAGTGTCCGGGCGAAGAGAGCTGTATGGTCGCAACCAACGCCGCCGAAGGCGAAGCGGGAACGCAGTGGGCAGCGCTCGCCGGCGTCACCGCCGCACTTGCCATGTTCGGCGCCGCGCAAGGGCTGAGCTCGCCGCTGTTCACGCTTCTGATGCAGAAGCAAGGCCTGTCGCCCGGGCTGATCGGCGTGTCGGCGGCGATGATGCCGCTCGGGCTGATCCTGTCGGCCTCGTTCGTGCCGGCGGCGGTGCGGCAGATCGGTGCACGAAACCTGGCGGTCGGCTGCTCGCTGATCGGCGCGCTGTGCTTCCTCGGCATCGGCTATCTGCAGAACTGGGTGGCCTGGTACATTATCCGCTTCATCATCGGCGTCGTCATCAACCCGCTCTATATCCTTGGCGAGGTCTGGGCGCTGTCGCTGGCGCCGCCGTCGCGGCGCGGCCGGGTGATGGGCGTGTTCAACACGCTGATGGGCGCCGGCTATGCGGCCGGACCCTTCACCTTGACCTTTGTCGGCACATCGGGCTGGGCGCCGTTCAGCGTTGGTGTCGGCGGCTTCATGCTTTGCGCGGTCATTCTGCGCCTTGTCTCGTCAAAACTCACTGGCTTCGAGGATGACGGCCAGCCGGCCGGAAGCTTTGTCGGCTTTGCCCGGCTGGCGCCGGCGCTGCTGCTGGCCGTGCTGGTCTCGGCCGCCGTCCAGCAAAGCACCTATGCGCTGGTTCCGGTGTTCGGCGCCGGCTATGGCCTGCCGGAAGCCGTGCTGGCCGCACTGGTGATGGCGCTGTCGCTCGGCAACATCCTGCTGCAGATCCCGCTCGGCCTGCTTGCCGAACGCTTCGGCGGCCGTCCGATGATCGTGGCCTGCGCCGTGGCGACGGCAATCTGCGCGGCGCTGCTGCCGCTGCTGATCATGACGCCGCTGATCTGGGGCGTGCTGCTGGTGATGGGCGCTGTCGGCTACGGCGTCTATACGATGGCGCTGGTCGAACTCGGCAGCCGGTTCAAGGGCACGCTGCTCGTCACCGGCAATGCGGCCTTCGCTTTGCTGTGGGGCGTTGGCGGCATTGTCGGACCGCCGGGCGCCGGCCTGCTCATGCAAGGCATCGGTTCGCTGGGGCTGCCGGTGGTGATCGCCGGTCTCGACGCTGTTCTGGTCGCCTTCGCTCTGTACCGCTCCTCGCAACGTCGAGCCTCCTGACATGCATCTGGCTGGAGCAAGCGCTTCCCAGCGGCGGGGCTTACCGCTGTTTGGCCAAACCGCTAATTCTGCCGCGCACCAACGGTAGGACCATGGCCGCGGCGGATTCGGAAACTGGCGAAGGAATGCAGTGGGCAGCGATCACCGGCGTGATCGCGACCGTCTCGGTGTTCGCCATCGCGCAAGGGCTGTCCTATCCGCTGCTGAGCTTCATCCTGCAGCGTCAGGGCGTCTCGCCGGCGATGATCGGCCTGTCGGCGGCGATGACGCCGATCGGCTTCATCGTCTCGTCGCCGCTCATCCCGGGGCTGGCGCGGCGGTTCGGGGCAGGGCGCACGGCGCTCATTTGTGCCGCGCTCTCGGCTGTCGTGCTGGCGCTGATCGGCTGGACGCAGAATGTCTATCTCTGGTTTCCCCTGCGCTTCCTGATCGGCGTGGTGACCAATCCGCTCTATGTCTTGAGCGAAATCTGGGTGATCGCGCTGGCGCCGCCGGCGCGGCGCGGGCGCATCATGGGCGTGTATTCGACGATCATCTCGGCCGGCTTCGCGGCTGGCCCGCTTTGCCTGCTTGCCGTTGGTACACAGGGATGGCCGCCCTTCCTCGTCGGCATTTGTGCCTTCATGCTGTGCGGCGTCTGCCTGGCGTCGGTGCTGCCGCGCCTGCCGAAGGTGGACGAAGCCGGTCACCAGGTTTCCGTCCTGAACTTCGTGCCGATGGCGTGGCTGCTTCTGTTCGCGGTCATCGTGGCTGCGGGTTTCGAACAAGGGGCGCTGGCCCTGCTGCCGGTCTATGGCACCCATCACGGCATCGCTGAAGTCCGCATGTCGGCGCTGCTGTCGATGATGATCGCCGGCAACATTGCTATGCAGGTGCCGCTCGGCCTGCTGGCGGAGAGGCTGACCGCACGCCTGGTGCGGCTTGCCTGTGTTTGCCTGACCGTGCTCGGATGCCTGCTGCTGCCGCTTCTCATCGAAACGCCGCTGATCTGGCCGATGATCTTTGTCTGGGGGGCGGTTTCCTACGGCATCTATACGATGTCGATCATCGAGCTTGGCGAGCGTTTCAGCGGCTCGACACTGGTCGCCGGCAACGCCGCCTTCTCGCTGATGTGGGGCGTCGGCGGCATTGCCGTGCCGCCGTTGGCTGGCACCGCCATGGACTTGCTGGGCGCGAGAGGCTTGCCGATCACGCTCGGCCTGATGTGCCTGGTGCTGGCGATTGCGAGTGTCGCTGGTCGCGGGAAGGCCTGAATGCTCTGCCGAGATGCCGCAGCTCTTGAATATCAGACGCGGCATGTCGATGTTGCGTGCCGAAACTATCGGAGATTCCATGACCAAGCCCATCGCCAAGCCGGAAGCCGGCACCGAAGATCCCTTCCTCTGGCTGGAGGACAGGACCGCCAAAGAGTCGCTCGACTGGGTGCATGGCCAGAACGAGATCACGGTTGGCGAATTGCAGGGCGATCCGTCCTATCAGGCTTCGTTCGAGACGGCGCTCGACCTGATGACGGCCGAGGACAATATCGCCGTCGGCGCGGCGATCGCCGGCCATGTCTATAATTTCTGGCAGGACAAGACCAATGCGCTCGGCCTGTGGCGCCGCACGACGGTCGCCTCCTACAAGACCGAGAAGCCGGTCTGGGAAACGATCATCGACTTCGACCAGCTGGCGGCAAAGGAGGGGATAAAATGGGTGTTCAGCGGCGCCAGCCGCCTCTATCCGGACTTCAGCCGCTGCCTGCTGTCCATGTCGCCGGATGGCGGCGATGCCAGCGAGATGCGCGAATTCGACATCGAAACCAAGTCGTTCGTAGAGGGCGGATATCACGCGCGAGCCTCGAAGTCGGGCTTCAGTTGGCTGGACAAGGACACCGTCATCGTCTCGGCGGCCTTGGAGGACGCTGACAAGACCGCGTCCGGCTACCCGCGCGTGATCAAGCTCTGGAAACGCGACACCAAGCTGGAAGACGCGGCGCCGATCTTCGAGGCAAAGACCGAAGATCTCGCCGCCGGAGCTGGCGTCGAGTTCGACGGCGACAAGCGTCACGTGTTTCTGGCGCGGGCAATCAATTTCTTCGCATCGCACAGTTTCCTGCATCTCCCGTCTGGCGAAAACCGACGCATTCCGCTGCCCGACGATGTCACTGACACATCGCTTTTCAAGGACCAGCTGCTGTTTGGGGTGCGCACGCCATGGACGGCGCCGGACGGCATGGTGTGCCAGCCGGACGGGCTTTACTCGCTCGATTTTGCGCACTGGATCGAAACCGGCAGTTTTGGCGCCATCGAGACCCTGTTGGCGCCGGCCTATCGCGTGTCGATCGCTGGCATTGCCCGCACGCAGGACCGGTTGTTCATCAGCCTGATGGACAATGTGCGCGGCAAGGTTCTGGTCTGCGAGCGCAAGGGTGGAACCTGGTCGATGAAGCCGGTCGCGCTGCCTGAAAACGGCACTGTCGGCATCAGCCATGCCGAGCATTTCGGGTCCAGCGTGTCGTTTTCCTTCACGGATTTCCTGACGCCGAGCTCGATCATCTGGTCGGATGACAATGGCGAGACGCTCGCCACCGTGAAGTCGCAGCCGGCGCGTTTCGATGCTGCGCCGCTGATCTCGGAGCAGTTCGAGGCGCGCTCGAAGGACGGCACGATGATCCCGTACTTTGTCGTCAGGCGCCGCGACCAGAAGGGGCCGGTGCCGACGCTGCTCTATGGTTATGGCGGGTTCGAAGTGCCGCTCTTGCCCGGCTATGCCGGCGTGCGCGGCAGGCTGTGGCTGGAGAAGGGCAACGCCTATGTGCAGGCCTGCATCCGCGGCGGTGGCGAGTTCGGGCCGGCCTGGCATCAGGCGGCGCTGAAAGGCAATCGCCAGAACGGTTTTGACGATTTCGCCGCCGTGGCCGAAGACGTCGTCAGGCGCGGCATCGCGACGGCCAGCTCGCTCGGCATCCAGGGCGGCTCGAATGGCGGCCTGCTGACCGGCGTTTCCTTGACGCAACACCCGGAACTGTTCGGCGCCGTCATCATCGAGGTGCCGCTGCTCGACATGCTGCGCTACACCGAACTGCCGCCGGGCGCCTCGTGGATGGCCGAATATGGCGATCCGTCGAAGCCGGAAGACGCCAGGTGGCTGTCCGCCTATTCGCCCTATCAGCATGTAGAGTCCTCTGCCGCCTATCCGCCGGTCCTTTTGACAACCTCGACCGCCGATGATCGCGTCCATCCCGGCCATGCTCGCAAGATGGCGGCGCGCCTGCAGGAGGCAGGCCACGCCAGGACGCTGTTCTTCGAGGAGACCGAAGGTGGGCATGGCGGGCGCGGCGATCGCCGGCCGCAAGCGGCGCAGACGGCGATGAAGTATGTGTTCCTGCAACGGGCGCTGAGCGCCAAGGCCTAGAGTCATTTGTTCATGGGCCAAGCAAAGGGTGGTTCACCTCGGCCAGCCTTTGCTCTAAGGTGCCCGCCATGGCTCCTGCTATGACCTTTGTCTGCACGTTCGGGGTCGCGGTGACACCGTCACCGCGCACGCTGCGCGCGGAGCTTTTGCGGCTGTGCGCCCGTATCGGTTATTCGCCGCCTGCCAGCCTCTGATGCATTCGCCCCGGCGCCAGCCGGACTGAATCCAGAGGAAAGAATCAGACATGACCTATCAGAATTATTCGCTGAAGCAGCTTCAGCAGATCGACGCCGCGCATCATCTCCATCCCTTCACCGACCACAAGGAATTGCGTGAGGCGGGTTCGCGCATCATCACCCACGCCAATGGCCCGTTCATCTATGATTCCGAAGGGGCGGAGCTGCTCGACGGCATGGCCGGCCTGTGGTGCGTCAACATCGGCTATGGCCGCGACGAACTGGCCGAGGCCGCCTATGCGCAGATGAAGGAACTGCCTTACTACAATTCCTTCTTCAAATGCTCGACGCCCACGCCGGTGCTGTTGTCCAAGAAGCTGGCCGAGATCGCGCCGAAGAACGTCAATCAGGTGTTCTACGGCTCCTCCGGCTCGGAGGCCAACGACACCGCCTTGCGTCTTGTCCGCCACTACTGGGTGATCGAGGGCAAGCCGGAGAAGAACCGCATCATCTCGCGCAAGATGGCCTATCACGGCTCGACCATCGCCGGCACGTCGCTCGGCGGCATGGACGCTATGCACAAGCAGCTCAATGGCGCCGTGCCCAACATCGTCCATGTGATGATGCCCTATGCCTATGAGCTGGCGCTGCCGGGCGAGAGCGACCATGATTTCGGCCTGCGCGCGGCCAAATCGGTCGAGGACGCCATCCTCGAGGCCGGCGCCGACAAGGTCGCCGCCTTCATCGGCGAGCCGGTGATGGGCGCGGGCGGCGTCAAGATCCCGCCGGCCAGCTACTGGCCCGAAGTGCAGCGCATCTGCCGCAAATACGATGTGCTTTTGATGCTCGACGAGGTCATCACCGGCTATGGCCGCACGGGCGAATGGTTCGCGGCGCAGACCTTCGGCATCGAGCCGGATACCATCACCACGGCAAAGGCGCTAACGTCAGGCTACCAGCCGCTGTCGGCACTGCTGGTCGGCGACCGCATCGCCTCGACGCTTGTCGACAAGGGCGGCGAGTTCAACCACGGCTACACCTATTCCGGGCATCCGGTGGCCTGCGCCGTGGCCTTGAAGAACCTGGAGATCATCGAGCAGGAAGGCTTGGTCGACCGTGTCAGGAACGACACCGGACCTTATTTCGCCAAGGCCTTGCAGGAGCGCATCGCCGGGCATGACCTGGTCGGCGAGGTGCGCTCGATCGGCCTGATGGGCGCGATCGAGATCGTCAAGGACAAGGCGACCAAGGAGCGGTTCCTGCCGTCGGGAAGTGCCGCGGTGACGGTGCGCGACCACGCCATCGCCAACGGCATGATGCTGCGCGCCACCGGCGACACGATGATCCTGTCGCCGCCGCTGATCTGGACCCGCGACACGATCGACATGGCCTGCGAGCGCATCGGCAAGGCGCTGGACCTGGCACAGTCGGATCTGCGCAAGCGCTAGGAGCGAACCTCGACCGGGCGTTTCCCAGAGGGGAACGCCCGGCCTCGAGAAAACATACTGCCGCAATGCGGAACAAGTTCGTCCTCCGCGCGTAGTGTGTCAGGCAGCGGCCACTCGGCTGCGACAAGGGGTTCATTTCCATGAGAAAAACCGGCAAGAGCCGACGCGCGCAAGAAGCGGCCAGCATCGGCGCGGACCTGATGCTGGCGCCGATGGTGGCGATGATGCGCCTGCCCTTGATGGCCATGGACGCCGGCAGCAGCCAGCCCTGGGGCTCCGAAACCGCGCGTGCGGTGAGCGAGAAGACCGCGGCCATGACCGAAGGCGCTTTTGCAGCGCAGATGTCTTTGCTGCAATCGGCATCGCGATTCTGGCCGGAATTCCTTTCCGGTCGCACGCCGTCGCTGTTCAACGGCGTCGCCGCGGAACGGTCGATGAGCGCCGCACTGAAGCCGACCAGCCGCGCGGTGAAGGCAAATTTTCGCCGGCTTTCGTCAAAGGCTTGAAGTGGACCCGGCGGAACTTTGATTTTGCGCATTGTCGGGATCATGCGCTAGAACCGATCGGCATACGCACCGATGGGGGATTTCATGGCCGGACAACCGCTCAACCAGCCGGCTGAAATCCCGGCCGAACTCGATCGCTGGAATTGGGGCGCCTTCTTCCTCAACTGGATCTGGGGAATTGGCAACAGCACTTTCATCGCGCTGCTGGCGCTGATCCCGGTCGTCAACCTCATCATAATCTTTGTGCTTGGCGCACGCGGCAGCCGCTGGGCCTGGCAGAACCGGGCCTGGCGCGACGCGGAGCAGTTCCGCAAGACGCAGCGCAACTGGGCGATCGCCGGGCTGGTCGTCTGGGTGGTGGGGATCGGCGGTTGCGCGGCGTCGGTCGGCAGCGTTCCCTACATCCTGAAAGGCAGTGATGCCTACCACATGACCATGGATGCCATTCGCGCCGACACCCGCGTGAAAGCCGCAATCGGCGACGATATGACCGACAATTTCTGGGTTGGCGGCAGTCTCAACGTCAACGCGAATGGCGCCGGCGATGCCCAGTTCAGCATTCCGGTCCATGGCGCCAAAGGCAAAGGTACCGTGTTTTCGCACCTGGTTCGCAATGCAGGCACATGGAGCATACGACTGCTGGTGGTCAGGGTGGATGGGGTGGATGCGCCGATCGTATTGACGAACGAAGATCATGTGCCAATCCCGAACGCGGCGATCGGAATATAGACGCAAGGCTTGATTGTGTGCGGCAGAAACGCAAAAGCCGCGCTCCATCGGGAACGCGGCTTTGCCAGATACGCATGGCGTTTCGCTACGCAAACACTTGGCGAAACTTACGGGCTCCGGTACGCGAGACCTGATCCGGAGCGCCGGGCGGATGCGATATGTCCGCCTCGCCATCCGTTTTATAGGGACATCGTTACCGCGGAGTTATCGAGAGCTTAAGCAAATCTAAATTTGCGGGTTTTCTGCCGGGTTGATCCGGGAAAAAACCCATGAAATCCGTTGGTTACGCTGGGTTACCCCTTAGAAAATTAATTATGCCGGAGAAATCGGCGCCGCCATGCCCCTGGGCGTTGAACAGGGCATAGAGCTGCGCCGCCTCGGCGCCAAGCGGAGTCACCGCGCCCGCGCCAAGTGCTGCTTCCTGGGACAATTTCAGGTCTTTCAGCATAAGTGCCGCGGCAAAACCTGGCTTGTAATCCCTGTTGGCGGGGGAGGTGGGCACCGGGCCGGGCACCGGACAATAGGTGGTCAAGGACCAGCACTGGCCCGACGAGGTCGAGGCGACGTCGAACAGCGCCTGATGCGACAGGCCGAGCTTTTCCGCCAGCACGAAAGCCTCGGCGACGCCGATCATCGAGATGCCGAGGATCATGTTGTTGCAGATCTTCGCCGCCTGACCGGCACCGTCGCCGCCGCAATGGACGATGCGGCCTGCCATCGGCTTCAGGATAGGTTCGGCGGCGGCGAAGGCATCGTTCGAGCCGCCGGCCATGAAGGTCAGCGTGCCGGCTGCCGCACCACCGGTGCCGCCCGAGACGGGTGCATCGATGGAGAGCAGGCCGTGCTTCACGGCAATCGCATGCGCCTTGCGCGCCGATTCGACGTCGATGGTCGAGGAATCGATGAACAGCGCGCCTTTTTTTGCCTTGGGCGCGATGTCGTCATAGACCGACAGCACATGCTTGCCGGCGGGCAGCATGGTGATAACGACTTCAGCGTCCTTAATAGCAGCGAGCGCATTGGCCATGATGACGACGCCGTGCTCACGCGCGATCGTCAGATTCTCGGGCATCAGGTCGAAGCCATGCACCGCATGGCCGGCCTTGACCAGATTGGCGGCCATCGGATTGCCCATATTGCCGAGGCCGATGAAGGCGATCGTCGTCATTGTCTCACTCCCGGAGTTTATTGGCTTCAGCGGCCGATCAATGCCCGCGCGATGATGACGCGCATGATCTCGTTGCTGCCTTCGAGGATTTGGTGCACCCTGAGATCGCGCACCAGTTTCTCAACGCCGTAATCGTGCAGATAGCCATAGCCGCCGAGCAGTTGCAGCGCATTGTTGGCGACGTCGAAGCCGGTGTCGGTGACGAAGCGCTTGGCCATGGCGGACCATTTGCCGGCATCCGGCGCCTTACGGTCGAGCTTGGAGGCGGCGGCATAGAGGAAGATGCGCGCCGCCTGTAGCTCGGTCTCCATATCCGCTAGCCTGAACTGCAAGGCCTGGAACTGGTTGATCTTCGAGCCGAAGGCCTTGCGCTCGGCGGTGTAGGACAGCGCCTTGTCCAGCGCCGATTGCGCACCGCCCAGCGAACAGGCGGCGATGTTCAGCCGGCCGCCATCGAGCCCGGCCATGGCGATGCCGAAACCGGCGCCTTCACCCGACAAAAGGTTTTCCGCCGGCACCTTGCAGTCCTCGAAGATGACCTGGCGGGTCGACTGCATATGCCAGCCCATCTTGTGCTCGTTGGCGCCGAAGGAGAGGCCGGGCGCATCTTTCGGCACGACGATGGTGGAAATGCCTTTCGGCCCGTCGGCGCCGGTGCGCACCATCACGGCATAGACATCGCTGTCGCCGGCGCCCGAGATGAATTGTTTGGCGCCGTTGAGCACATAGTCGCCGCCGCTCTTCACCGCGCGGGTCTTGAGCGCCGCTGCGTCCGAGCCGGAGCCGGGCTCAGTCAGGCAATAGCTCGCCAGCCATTCCATCGAGGTGAGCTTCGGCAGGAAGTGCTGGCGCTGCTCGTCATTGCCGAAGCGGTCGATCATCGAGGCCACCATATTGTGGATCGAGATGAAGGACGAGAAGCCCGGATCGGCATGCGACAGCGCCTCGAAGATCAGCACGGCGTCGAGGCGGCCGAGCGCGGAGCCGCCGACATCGTCCCTGACATAGATGCCGCCGAGGCCGAGCGGCCCGGTCTCGCGGATCACATCGGCGGGAAAATGCTTCCTGCGGTCCCAGTCGAGCGCATTCGGCGCGACGCGGTCGGCGGCGAAGGCCTGCGCCATCTCCTGGATGGCGCGCTGTTCCTCGTTGAGTTCGAACTGGCTGGTGCTCGCATCGACCGCGGCGTCCATGGCGTTCTCTCCCTATATGCCAGCTAGCCCGCTGGCCTGTCGTTTTTGGCTTTGCGCAGGCATCAATCTAGACCAATGATGCCGCCGCGCAACCCGATCCCCTGCGGAGCGGCTGTGCATCAATGCATGTCCGGAGCGAGATGTGACGACAAAATTCGATGAGCTGCTTGGGCGATTCCACGCCTATCTCGCTTGCGTGGACAACGCCCTGGTGCGCGATGCCGTGGCCCGCATTGGCTGGGACATGCCGGCCCGTGCGCTGGAGCCGCATCCGCTCGGTTGTGTACGGCATCTCGATGACGCAGCAGACTTGGCGCCACCGGCTGCGAAACCGTTGGTGCAATGGCTGGCGCAGCAGCGCAACGTATTGCGCTGGGGCCAGACCTACACCGAGGCTGATTTCGGCAAGGCCTTCATCGACAATTACGGCTGGCTGGAAGTGTTCGGCACACGTGGCCATTTCGCCAATGACGAGGTCGCGGCCGGCCTGCTGATCCTTGGGCCAGAGATTGTCTATCCCGACCACCACCACGTCGCCGAAGAGATCTACATTCCGCTGACCGGCGGTACGGAATGGCGCATGGGGGAGAGCGGCTTCCGCCAGCGGGAGGCCGGCGAAGTCGTCCACCACGCTGCCAATGTCAGCCACGCCATGCGAACCGGCCGCGAGCCACTTTTGGCGCTCTACATCTGGCGTGGCGGGCCGCTGGCGCAGAAATCCACGATCACCGGAACTGTGGCGCAGGGCCGGAACTGATGGCCAAAGCGATCATGCTGCAGGGCACGGGTTCGGATGTCGGCAAGACGGTGCTGGTCGCCGGCCTGTGCCGCGCCGCCAGGAATCGTGGCCTGAAAGTGCGGCCGTTCAAGCCGCAGAACATGTCGAACAATGCCGCCGTCGCCGATATTCCCGGCGACAACAGCAATAGCGGCGGCGAGATCGGCCGCGCGCAGTGGCTGCAGGCGATCGCTTGCGGCGTCGCGCCGTCGGTCCACATGAACCCGGTGCTGCTTAAGCCGCAGACCGATGTCGGCGCGCAGGTGATCGTCCAGGGCAAGGTGTTCGGCGAGGCGCGGGCGCGCGACTACCAGGCGCTTAAGGCCCGGCTGATGGATGCTGTGCTGGATTCTTGGGGCAAGGTCGGTGAGGGCGCCGATCTGGTCATCGTCGAGGGTGCCGGCTCGCCGGCCGAGATCAACCTCAGAAGCCGCGACATCGCCAATATGGGCTTTGCCACGCGTGCCAATGTACCAGTGGTTCTGGTCGGCGACATCGATCGCGGCGGCGTCATCGCCTCGGTCGCCGGCACGCATCTGATCCTGCCGGAAGAGGACCGGCAGATGATCGTCGGCTATCTCATCAACAAGTTCCGCGGCGACGTTTCGCTGTTCGATGACGGCCTGAAGGCGATCGAGAAATTCACCGGCTGGCGCTGCTTTGGCGTGGTGCCGTGGCTGAAGGCGGCGGCGCGGCTGCCCTCGGAGGATTCGGTGGTGCTGGAACGGCTGGCGTCCGGCGAGGCGCGGGCGCTTAAGGTCGCGGTGCCGATGCTTGGCCGCATTGCCAATTTCGACGATCTCGACCCGCTCAAGGCCGAACCGCAGGTCGAAGTGGTGTTCGTGCCTCCCGGCAAGCCGCTGCCGGCCGATGCCGGGCTGGTGGTCATTCCAGGTTCCAAATCGACGATCGGCGATCTCCTGAAATTCCGTGAGAATGGCTGGGACCGGGATCTTGCCGCGCATCGCAAGCGCGGCGGCCATGTCGTGGGCATTTGCGGCGGCTATCAGATGCTCGGCCGCCGCGTGCGCGATCCCGACGGCATCGAGGGCAGCGTCACCGAGACCGAAGGGCTTGGCCTGCTCGATATCGAAACGGTGATGGAGTCGGAGAAGACGGTGCGCAACGTCAGCGCGTGCTCGGTGCAATTCGATCTCCCGCTCGAAGGCTATGAAATCCACCTCGGCCGCACCACGGGTCCGGACACGATGCGACCATCGGCGATCATCAATGGTGTCGCGGACGGTGCGATCTCGGCCGATGGCAAGGTGTTAGGCACCTATATGCATGGCCTGTTCGGCGCCGACGGCTTTCGAGGGAAATTCCTCGAAAGCCTCGGCATCAAGGGCGGCGGCATCGACTATCGCGCCGAAGTCGAGCGCGCGCTGGACGAGGTCGCGGCCGAGCTGGAAACCCATCTCGACTGCGATGCGATTTTCGGGCTGGCTCGGTGAGGCGCGCCGATATTCAGGTGAGGCCGGCCTGCAAATGGCGGCTTCCTGCGCTTCCGGTGCTCACGTACGAAAAGTACGCTCCGCTCCGGTTCTCGGAACCCGTCATTTTCGGCTCGGCCTGACCTGAATCTCAGCACCCCTCAGGCCGGTGTCAGCCCTTGTCGCCCGCCTTCGGCCAGTAGGTGCCAAACGACCAGACACTGCCCTCGGGATCGCGGCAGATGAATTCTCGGCTGCCATAGTCGCGGTT
This sequence comes from Mesorhizobium sp. CNPSo 4671, assembly GCF_057784245.1. Classification (NCBI taxonomy): domain Bacteria; kingdom Pseudomonadati; phylum Pseudomonadota; class Alphaproteobacteria; order Hyphomicrobiales; family Phyllobacteriaceae; genus Mesorhizobium; species Mesorhizobium sp. CNPSo 4671. The sequence goes on from NZ_JBWLUW010000003.1 coordinate 617,924, forward strand.
GGTCAGTTCCTGGATGATCGTCGCGCCGGCCTTCTTTGCCTTGGCATAGGCGGCGTCGGCATCGTCGACGGCGACATAGATCGACTTGTCGCCGCCGGTGCCGGGTTCGCCGACCATCTTGCCGTAATCGTCATCGCGCGCGCTGCCCAGCATGATCATCGACGAGCCGAAGACCAGTTCGGCATGGTGCACGACATCGCCTTCACCATAGCGGGCACGGACGCTGAAGCCGAAGGCTTCCCCCAGCCAGTCGATCATTTTCGCCGCGTTATTGTAGCGCAGGGCAGGGTAGAGGCGTGGGGCTTCGTTGCTGGTGGTCATGTCGATCTCCTCAAAGTTGGGTTGGTCGATAACCCACTCTGTTCGAAGGCTGTTCCAGCGTCTTGAAGAAATGTTACCTGCTGACAAGTGCCGTCGGCGTCTCGCCGGCAAGGTCGCGGAACTCGCGCACCAAATGCGCCTGGTCGGCATAGCCGCAATCGGCGGCGATATCGGCCCAGTCGGCCGTCGGCTGTCGCGACAGGCCGAGCGCCCGGTTGAAGCGGACGATGCGCGACAGCGTCTTTGGGCCGAGGCCGGTTGCCTCGTTGAATTTTTCGGCGAGGTGTTTGCGGCTCCAGCCCACTCTTTCAGCGATCGATGCAATCCGGGTCCGGCCGCCTGATGCGATGATGCGATGATAAGCCCAGGCGATTTCCAGCGGCGTTTCGGCAGCGCTGGCAAGACGGGCGGTGACGAAGGCTTCGGCCAGGTCGAAACGCGACGCCCAGTCCGGCGCATTGCCAAGCTGTTCGCGCAGCGCCCTGCCTTCGGTGCCCAGCACGTCGTCGAGGACGACCATGCTGTCGGTCAGCTCGCTCATCGGCAGGCGGAAGAAGCGGCGGGCCCCAAGCGGGGTTAAGTTGATCTGGACGCAGCAAGCGGCGCCGAAGGATTCGATCATCACCGGCCCAGCAAAAAGCCCTGCGGCGAAACTGGCGAAGCGGTCATTGTCGCCGGGCGCCTTGCCGAGGCCGATGGCAAAGGGCTCGGCGAAACTGACCACCAGAGGTACGGTCAGCGAGGCGTATTCGACATTGCGGAAATGACCTGCCGCGGTTTCCCGATAGCCGCAAATGTCAGACACGATGCCATCAAGCCCAGGATCGGGAAGGCGCCGGCGCATCTCGAAGCGCCCCGCGATGGAGCGGTCCTGTTCCTTCCGGCGCTGCATCTCGATCGGCATTGGCCATCCTTCCGCCGCGATAAATCTATCAGCCGTGCACCGGAATCAAAAGCGCCCGGCTTTTGGCCGGGCGCTCTCTGTCCCCACTTCAAGGGAAACCTGTCAGGCGCCGCGCATCAGGCAGCCGGCGGCGAGCACGATGTAGGCAATGAGAACGATCCACACCGATGCGAGCGGGATAAAGGCGAGAACGCCAAGCGCGGCGAGAATGCCGATGATGGCGATGACCAGGGAAATGATGAAAACGATCTGGGTAGGCGCGCTGAGATTCATGCGTGGCTCCTCCAACATGATTCGAACAGCGCCATAGTAACAGGCGCGTGATCACACACCAATCATGACACGCAGCGGGTTGGCGGGGTCGGCCAGCAGCTTCACCGCGAGCGCCACGCAGACGATTACCAGCAGCGGCTTGATCAGCCTGGCGCCGATGCGCATGGCCAGGCTTGCGCCAACACGGGCGCCGAGGAACTGGGCAACGCCCATCATAAGGCCGATCTTCCAGGAGATGACGCCGACAGCGGCAAAGACGATGAAGCCGCCGATGTTGGAGGCGAAGTTCAGCAGCTTGGTATGCGCCGTCGCCTTGAGCACGCCGTAGCCGGCAAGGGCGACGAAGGCCAGCATGTAGAAGGAGCCGGCGCCGGGGCCGAACAGGCCGTCATAGAAGCCGATTGACGGTACCAGGGTCAGTCCGAACAGGAATGGCGACAGGCGCTCGGCCCGGTCGACATCGTTCATGTTGGGCTTGAGTGCGAAATAGAGAGCAATGGCGATCAGCACCAGGGGCAGCAGAGCGCGCAGGAGATCGCCAGGAACGATGGTGGCCAGCAAGGCGCCAACGACACCCCCGGCAGCCGCCAGCAGCGCCGACGGCAATTGCCGACGCAGGTCGACATGGCCCCTGGAGGCGTAGTGGATCGTCGCCGACCCGGAGCCGAACATGCCTTGCAGCTTGTTGGTTCCAAGCGCCTCGACCGGTGAGAAGCCGGCAAGCAAAAGCGCCGGAATGGTGATCAGCCCGCCGCCGCCGGCAATCGAATCGACGAAGCCCGCGGCAAAGGCGGTGAGCGCAAGCATGACGATTGTCTGGGTGGTGAGATCGATCATCTGATGTGCGGAGACGTCCGGTCGGCGGGATAACGGCGTTCGACCACGACAGCCCTGTTTGCGCAAGACCGATTCCGCGCTACCTCTATCCAAGCGCGCCGCGCTTGGATTTGGTTAACCCGGAAAGAGGCCCTGATGGCATTCGCATTGCTGGACCAGATACGCTCCATCTTCGACGGCGACCCGGGCGTGCGCAAGGTCGCTGACGATCCTGTCCTGTCGGCCGAACTTCTGATGCTCTTCCGCATGATCCTGGCCGACGGGACGGTCAGCGAGAGTGAGATGGTTGCCTTCCGGCGCATCTGCAAGGACGCCTTCGGCATTCAGGAAACCAGCATTGACGCGGTCATCGAATATCTCAACGAGTTCGGCTACGAGACCAACGGCTCGCAGGCAATCGCGCTGTTTCGCGATCTCGATGTAGAACGCCGCAAGCAACTGGCCCAGCACATGGCGGAGATCGCCAAGGCGGATTCGCAGCTGGCCGAGAGCGAGGTGCGCCTGCTGCGCCGCACGCTCGACCTGCTCGACATCAGCCCGGTCGACGTGGTGAAGCCGGAAGAGTAGCGCTGCCTGAGTAACGGGTTTGTCGGCGCCGAGGAAACCTTCCTTGTGGCCGCCGAACCGCGTGCCGTGTCATCCGCCCATCTTCGTCAGCTCGTCCTTTGCCAGCGTGCTCCAGCGCGCAGCACGCTTCAAAAGCGCGATCGCCTTGGCCTTGTCCGCTTCGTAGCCGCCTTGACCTTCCGCCATGTCATGGGCGAGGGCGACAACGGCGTCTTCATTGCCTTGATCTGCCGCCAGCTTGTAGAGGCGTGCCGCCTCGCGCGAATCCTGTGGTAATCCGCCCTTGCCCTCCTCGTAGAACACGCCGAGATCGTACAGTGCGTATTTGTTGCCGGCATCGCTCGCCTGCCTGAAGAGCCGAGCGGCCTGGCTTTCGTCCTTCGGCAGGCCGTAGCTGCCGCGCTCATAGGCCTTGGCCGCGAAGTCCCACGTCTGGGGATCGTCGCCGGCCGCGGCCTTCTGGATCAGCCGCAGCGCCTCTTCCGGGTTCGGCGACAGGCCGCCTTTGCCCCTGAAATACATCCTGGCGAGATCAAACGCCGCCTGGGCGCTGCCGAGCACTGCTGCCTGGTGCCAGAGCTGGACGACGTCTGCTTGCCTGTCTTCAGCCAGGCTCAACGGCAGGCCGAGCGCGTAGAGTGCGTCCGCGTCGCCGGCGTCGGCTGCCTCCTTGATGAATTGGATCTGCGCTTCGCGGGGGTCGGTGGCGAAGGTCGTATCCGCGAACAGGTTCCGGCGCTGCGACTTGGCCTCCGTTGAGTCTGACACCATCGCGTTTTTCAGAAGAAGCATGGCCTGGCTGGTGTCCTGCTGGAAACCATCGCTGCCGCGCCAATAGAAGGCGGCCAACGCAACCTCGGCCGCGGGATAGTTCTGGTCCGCGGCGCTCTTATAGCTTTTGCCTGCCAGCGCCATTTCATCAGCCGACGACGAGCCGACACTTCCGCTTGCTTCATGCGCACGGCCGAGGTCGAACAGCAGGCGCGGATTGTTCGGATCGGCGGCCAGCGTCTTTTCGCAAGCCGCGATGGCCGCAGCCGGGTCGATCCCGTAGAGGCCAACTCCTTCGCCGACCCGATTCGGATCGGTGGGCGAGCCCGCAAGACGGTCACACTCGGTCGGTTGACCGGCAAACGCCGCCCCGGCCATCAACAATCCGAACACTCCGGCGACAATCCTTCGACGCGACCGCATGGAGCCCCCTGCTTGTTTGGTTCTCCAAACCATATTTGGATTTTTGCGCTTGGTATATGCGTTGCGAGCGAGGTTTGTGGGGCCTTTACCCCTGTTCCTGCATCCGTTTCGCGATTGCCCTGTGCAGGTCCGGCGCGGCGGTAACCAGCGCCCTGGCGGCCTCGGACTGCGGATGATCCAGCACCTCGCTGGTCTTACCGCGCTCGATGATCTTGCCGTCATGCATGACCAGCACCTCGTCGGTGATCGCACGGGCGACGGTCAGGTCGTGGGTGATGAAGAGATAGGCAATGCCGAGTTTCTGGTTGAGCTCGGCGAACAAGTCGAGGATCTGGGCACGGATCGAGACATCGAGCGCCGAGACCGGCTCGTCGGCAACGACCAGCTTGGGACGGGTGATGATGGCGCGGGCGATCGACAGGCGCTGGCGCTGGCCGCCTGAAAATTCGTGCGGGTACTTGTCCATGTCGCGCTGATCGAGGCCGACTTCGTGCAGCGCATGCGCCACCATCTCGCGGCGTTCAGTGCGCGTCGGCTTCTTCTCCAACACATGCAAGGGTTCGGCGACCAGTTTCTCAACCTTTTGGCGCGGATCGAAGGAGCCGTAGGGGTCCTGGAACACAACCTGCATGTCGCGCCTGGCGGGCTTCAGCTCGGCTTCTCTCTTGCCGGTGATGGTCTCGCCGCGAAAGCGGATCGTGCCCTGGCTGGGCTTGTCGAGCGCCAGGATCATGCGGGCAAGCGTTGACTTGCCGCAACCGGAGCGGCCGACCAGCGCCACCGATTGGCCCGGCGCGATCAACAGCGAGACATCGTCGACGGCGTGGATAGGGGCCGCCCGTTTGAACAGGGAGGCGCGGCGGCCGGGATAGTCGCGGGTCACGCCTTCGACCTGGAGCAGGGGCTTGCTTTGGCTTGCGTCATGCGGTCTCGCACGTGCCGGCACATGCATAGAAGCCTGCGCCAGCTGGCGCGTGTAGGGGTGGAGTTGCGCCGACAGTGTGCGTGCGGTGTCGCCGGCCTCCGTCACCTCGCCGCGGCGCAGGATTGTGATGCGGTCGGCCATCTCGGTCACCACGGCGAGGTCGTGCGAGATCAACAGCAGGCCCATGCGGCTTTCCGCGACGAGATCGCGCAAGAGGTCGAGGATCTGCGCCTGCAGCACCACGTCGAGCGCCGTCGTCGGCTCGTCGGCGATCAAGAGCTTCGGTTTCAGCGCGCAGGCGATGGCGATGACGACGCGTTGGCGCTGGCCACCGGACAGTTCGTGCGGATAGCGCGACAGCGGGAATTTCGCTTCGGGCAGACCAACGCGATCGAGCATTTTTCGCGCCCGCTCCTCGGCCGTCGCGCGCGTGGCCTTGGTGTGCCAGCGTATGCCTTCGGCCACCTGTTCGCCGATCGTCTTGACCGGATTGAGCGCTGTCATCGGCTCCTGGAACATCATGCCGATGTCGTCGCCGCGTAGCGCGCACATCTGATCCTCGGTTGCTCCGAGAATGTCTATTCCGTCGAATGTCACGCGCCCGGTGGCGCGCGCGGCATGCGGGAGAAGCCGCATCACCGTCAGCGCCGTCATCGATTTGCCGGAGCCGGATTCGCCGACCAGCCCCATCACTTCGCCAGATGCGACGGAGAGCTCCATGTCTTTCAGGATCTGTGTGTCGCCGATGGTCAGCGACAGTTTGTCGATTTCCAGCAGGCTCATCGCTGCCGCCGCGATTTGGGGTCGAGAATGTCGGCGATGCCGTCGCCCAGGAGGTTCAGGCCGAGCACGGTGATGACGATCGCCATGCCGGGAAAGATCGCCATCCACGGCGCAACCACCATGCGGGTCTGCGCGTCGAACAGCATGCGGCCCCAGCTCGGCATGGGCGGCTGTGCACCGAGGCCGAGATAGGAAAGCCCGGCTTCGGCGAGGATGCCCAGCGCGAACTGGATGGTGCCTTGCACCAGGAGCAACGTCGCGATGTTGGGCAGCACATGTTCGATGGAGATCTGCGTGGTGCTTTTTCCGGCGGCACGCGCGGCAAGGATGAACTCGCGCGGCCAGATCGCCAGTGCGCCGGCGCGGGCGACGCGGGCAAAGACCGGGATGTTGAAGATGCCGATAGCGATGATGGCGTTGACGGCGCCCGGCCCGAAGATGGCGGTGATCATGATCGCCGACAGCAGGGCAGGGAAGGCGAAGACGAGATCGTTGATGCGCATCAGCGCCTCGTCGACGAGGCCGCCGCGCGCGGCGGCGAAGGCGCCGAGCGGCACGCCGATGCCCATGCCGATGCCGACCGCGACAAGTGCCACGGCGATCGAATTGCGGGCGCCGACCATGATCATCGACAGGATATCGCGGCCGAAATGGTCGGTGCCGAACCAATGCGCCAGCGAGGGGCCCTGCGTCTTGTCTGATATGACCAGCTTCGTCACATCGTAAGGCGTCCAGATATAGGAGACGACAGCCATCGCCAGTATCAGCAAGGTGATGACGAAGCCGGTGACGAATGCTGTGTTCCTGAAAGCCTTGGCCAGGATGGAGCTGAACGTCTCCTCAGGGATGTCGATGTGCAGCGTCATTGCCGGCTTCTCAGGCGTGGATCGACGACCGCATAGGAGAGGTCGACGACGAGGTTGACGGCAATGACGGCGGCGACCAGCAGTATGACGACGCTTTCGACGACGATCAGGTCGCGCTGGGTGATCGCCTGGAACACCAGCCGGCCGAGGCCGGGGAGATAGAAAACATTCTCGATGATGATGGTGCCGGCGAGCAGGAAGGCGAATTGCAGGCCCAGAATGGTCAGCACCGGGATCATGGCGTTGCGCAGCGCATGCCGCCACAGCACGGCGCGGTAGGGTAGGCCCTTGGCGCGGGCGGTGCGGATGTAATCCTCGTTCAGCACCTCGATCAGCGCCGAGCGGGTGACGCGCGCCAGGATCGCCGCTTGCGGCAGCGCCAACGCCACGGCTGGCAGCAGCAGGGATTTCAGCGCTGGCCAGATGCCGGGGCTCCAGCCGGGAAAGCCGCCGGCCGGCACCAGCCGCAGCCATACGGCGAAGACATAGATCAGCATCAGCGCGAACCAGAAATTGGGCACGGCGACGCCAAGCTGTGCCGCGCCCATGGAAATCGTGTCGCCGGCCCGGCCGCGCCGGCTGGCGGAAAACAGGCCGACCGGAATGGCGATAATCGTGGAGAGCGCAAGCGCGATCAGCGCCAGCGGCAGCGAGACCACAAGCCGTTCACGCACGAGATCGATGACCGGCACCGAATAGGTGTAGGAGCGGCCGAAATCGAGACTGAGCAGGCCGCCGGCCCAGTGCAGGTAGCGCAAGAGCAGGGGAGCATTCAGGCCCATCTGGTTGCGCAGCAGTTCGACCTGGTCGGCGCTGGCGTTCATGCCCAGCATCAGCCGTGCCGGGTCGCCGGGCAGGATTTCCAGCACGGCGAACACCACAATGGAGGCCAGTAGCAGCGTGGCGAGCGAGATGGCGAGGCGCTTGAGGAGGTAGGCGGTCATCCGCACCAACGTGCCGGAAAAAGGCAGGCGCCGGAAGCAATTTTACTTCCGGAGCCACGCATTTCTCGGAAGGGCGAAATCAATCCGACCACTTCACCTTGGTCAGGTCGTTGGCGGGAATCGGCGCGTTTTCCCACAACCCTTGCAGCTTGGCGTCCCAGACCCCGACCTTGGGCAGTTCGTAGAGGAAGCCGACCACCGCGTCATCGGCCAGGATCTTTTGCGCTTGCGCATACAAGTCCTTGCGCTTGGCCTCGTCGGACGTCAGTTCCAGATCGGCGATGACCTTGTTGAAGGCAGGGTTGTCGTAATTGAAGTAGTAGTCCTTGCGCGCGTAGATATCGATGTCATTAGGCTCGGTATGGGAGACGATGGTCAGGTCGTAGTCCTTCTTGGTGAACACCTGGTCCAGCCACTGCGCCCACTCGACGGGGATGATCTCGAGGTTGATGCCGACATCGCGGAGCTGCGAGGCGATGATCTCGCCGCCGAGCCGCGCATAGGACGTCGGCGGCAGCTTCAACGTGGCCTTGAAGCCGTTCTCCAGTCCCGCTTCCTTGAGCAGTTCCTTGGCCTTGGCAACGTCGTGCGGATAGCGGCCGGTGAGGTCGACATAGTATTTGTTGGCCGGCGACATATGCGAGCCGATCGGCAGGCCGAGCCCGGCCGAAGCGCCGTCAATGATCGCCTTGCGGTCGAGCGCATAGGAGATCGCCTGCCTCACCTGCAGCTTGTCGAAGGGCCGCTTCTTGTTGTTGATGGACAGGATGGTTTCGCCCTCGGTCGCGCCGACCACCACCTTGAAGCGCGGATCATCCTTGACTTGGGAGACGCTGTCGGGATCGAAGAAGGGGAAAGCCTGTATGTCGCCGGACAGCAGCGCCGGCACCGCCGCCGCGGCATCGGGAACGATGCGGAACTCGACCTTTTCGAGGAAAACAGCGTCACCCCAGTAATGATCTGATTTCACTAGGGTGATCGATGAACCCTTGGCCCAGTTGTCGAATTTGAAGGGGCCGGTGCCGACAGGTTTTTCCTTGTTGGTATCGGCGGATTTCGGCGACACGATCACCGCGTCGCCCCAGCCCATATTGTAGAGGAATGAGCCTTGCGGGTGCGTCAGCGTCACCTTCACGGTGGCAGGGTCGACAACGTCGACCTTGTCGATGGCGGCAAACAGCTGCTTTTGCGCGTTGATGGAGTTTGCCGCGCGGGCACGGTCGAGCGAGAACTTCACGTCGTCGGCGCTGAAATCGGCGCCGTCGTGGAATTTCACGCCGGTGTGCAGCTTGAAGGTGTAGACCTTGCCGTCATCGGAAATGGTCCAGCTTTCGGCGAGATCCGGCAGAACCTCGCCATTGGGGTCGATTCGGGTCAGGCCCTCGAACACATTGGCGTAGGTGACCTCCCTGATTGCCGCGGCCGCTCCCGCTGTCGGGTCGAGATGCGGGGGTTCAAGCGGAATGCCGATGACAAGATCGGTCCGGGCGGCAAACGCCGAAGTGGCGGTTGCGAACGCCAGCACAGCTGCGGCCAGAAGGGTCTTCCAAAGTTTCATCGCTGAACTCCCTATGTGCTCAAATGCTCAAGCCGGCGGATAGAAGCGTGATTTCGCGCGGGAGTAAATTGCGTTTCGTGCTGTCGCGCGGCGCCAGGAGAAATGTTTTTGCGCCGCGGGCCGCTCATCCGGCTGTGCCGCGCAGCAGCACGTTGAGGCCGATCGCCATCACCTTGGCCGATTCCACCATGTCCTCTATGCCCACCCATTCGTCCGGCCGGTGGGCGAGGTCGAGAATGCCGGGTCCATAGGCGATGCAGTCGTAGATGTGGCCGATGCGGGCAATGTGTTTCTGGTCGTAGGTGCCGGGCGAAATGACGTAGTCGGGCTCGCGGTCGAAGATCGCATGAATGCCTTGCGCCACCGCCTTGACCACCGGCGCGTCGCGCTCGGTCATCAGCGGCAGCACTTCCATCAGGTCGCGGATCTCGTAATCGAATTTTTTGCGCTCGTGCTTCAGACGTTCCAGAATGCCGGTCACTTCGCCTTTGACCGTGGCAAGGTCTTCCTCGAGCAGGAAGCGGCGGTCGATGGTCAGCCGACAGGAATCGGGCACGTTGGGCGAGGGCAGGCCGGGCCGGAAATCCTCGGTCTGGCCGCCATGGATGGAGTTGATGTTCATGGTCGAGCGCCTGGCGCCTTCGGGCACGACCGGCATGCGCGTCATCTTGCGGTCGAGCGCCGGGAACAGTTCGTCCTCGAAAGCTCTCAGCACGGCGCCCATATGGCGCACCGCATTGTCGCCGAGAAACGGCATCGAACCGTGCGCGATCTCGCCCTTGGTCTCGATCTCCGCCCACCAGACGCCGCGATGGCCAAGGCAGATGCGGTCCTTGTTCAACGGTTCGGGGATGATGACGTGGTCAACCCTGGGTTTCGAGAAATAGCCGAGCCTGGCCAGATGGGCGACGCCGCCGAAGCCGCCGGACTCTTCGTCGACCGTGCCCGATATCTCGATGGCGCCGGGAAAGTCGGGATAGACGTCCATGAAGGCTTCGGCGGCGATGATCGACGAAGCCAGCCCGCCCTTCATGTCGCAGGCGCCGCGGCCATAGACCCTGCCGTCCCTGACGACACCGGCAAAGGGATCGACGGTCCAGCCGTCACCGGCCTCGACCACGTCGATATGCGAATTGAAGTGGACGCAGGCGCCGGGTGACCGGCCGTCGAAGCGGGCCACGACATTGACGCGCGGGTAGCGATCGGTGTCGCCGGGCGTGCCTTCGGCGCGGATGAATTCGGTTTCAAAACCACGCTTCCTCAGCCGCGCGCCGAGATATTCGGCGCATGGACGGTAGGCTTCGCCGGGTGGATTGATGGTCGGAAAACGGATCAGGTCGGCGGTTAGCGCGACGACATCGTCGCGCCTGTCATCGATTGCTTGAAGGAGTCGTTCGTTCATCGGGAGAGTTGAGCAGTGATCGACGTTGCATTGCAAGCCCGCCGGCAATCAAGTCGCTGCGACGTGTCGTAACGGCAACTATCGCGGGAAATCGTTCAAATTCGCTGCTTTGGATTGGCGAATTGATCAAGGACTGTGTGCTATTTGTTCACTGCCATTAAAAAGGTGAAAAACAACGTGATGGCAAGCAGGCAAGGGGCAATCAATGGGGTTTGATCGCATGAAGAAGTTCTTTCTCGTAACAGCGGCGATGTTGGCAACCGCGCTGCTGGGTACGCCGTCCGCAAGTTACGCGGCGATGTTGGAAGCGAATATCGACGTGTCGTCGCAGACGATGACGGTGCGGTACGGGTCGGAGGTTTATCGCTGGGTCGTGTCGACCGCGCGTCCGGGCTATTTCACGCCGCGTGGCACTTACCGGCCGCAGCGGACCGCGCGGATGTGGTATTCGCGCAAATACGATATGTCGCCGATGCCTTATTCCGTGTTCTTCCATGGCGGCTATGCCATCCATGGGACGGGTGCGGTCAGGCAACTCGGCCGCCCGGCCTCGCATGGCTGCGTGCGGCTGCACACGGCCAATGCCGCGACCTTCTATTCGATGGTGCGGGAAGTGGGCTTCGGCAACACGCGCATTGTCGTGACGAACTAGTTGCAAGCGCGAATTCTCGTTGCCGGGCCAGAGCCCGGCGCGAGACTTTCTACTGGCGGCTACAACAATCGGTTAAGGTTCTACCTGTTCCGACACGGACGGCTATTGCCGAGGGATAAGGGGTGTGCTTTCCATGCCATTGCCTGACTGAGAACAATCAGCAGCACCGGGCAGTTTGAATTATTAGGGCTCTCTTAAGTACTGCGGGCGGTCAATCGGTTCGCCGGGACACTTGCCATTGCGCGCCGTTTGCCGGAACTGACAGATGCATCCCCAGCCAGAGATGGACGATCGTGTTCCCAACCGGCCCGCCGGGGTGCTCATTCTTGGCGGGGCGCACGGGACGCTGGCGCTGGCCAGGAGCTTCGGCGCCCAGAAAGTGCCTGTCTGGCTGGTGAGTAACGACACTCCGTTGCCCAGCTTTTCGCGATATGCCCAGCGGACAATGACGTGGCCCGGTCCCGATGACGGTGGTGCCGTCGCCTTCCTGCTCAATCTGGCCAAGGTTCAGGGACTGGGCGGTTTTCTGCTGATCGCGGGCGGCGATCCGGAAGTTCGCTTCGTATCGCAATCGATCGACCAACTCTCCGCCGCATTCGATGTGGTGCTGCCGCCGTGGGAGCAGCTGAAATGGGTTTGCGAAAAGCCGCTGCTCTATCGCCGGGCGCGCGAACTGGGGCTTGCGGTTCCACTGACCTATGAGATCACGTCGCTAGAGCAGGCAGCGGCAGCCGACCTTCGCTTTCCCGTCATCCTGAAGCCCAACATGGGCGGGCGCAGCCATTTCGCGCGCGCCAAGGCCGTTCTCACCCATGACAAGGCATCGTTATTGACAGCCTACACCTGGGCTGCCGAAGAGATCGGCAGCGGAAATGTCGTGGTTCAGGAAATGATACCGGGCGGAGGAGAGGGCCAATTCTCTTACGCGGCGCTCTGGAACAAGGGCGCGCCGGTGGCGGAATTCACCGCCCGCCGCACGCGGCAGTATCCGGTCGACTTCGGTTACACCAGCACCTTCGTGGAGGTTGTCGACGAACCGCAACTGATCGACGCCGCGCGCCGGCTGCTTGCGTCAATCGCGCATCACGGGCTGGTCGAGGTCGAATTCAAGCGCGACGCGCGCGATGGCTCGATGAAGGTGCTCGACGTCAATCCACGGCCCTGGACTTGGTTTGGGCTGGGTGCCGCCGCCGGCGTCGACCTCGGCGCCATGCTTTGGGCGACCAAATCGGGCCAAAAGGTGCAGACAGCCACAGCGCGGCCCGCTACGTCCTGGATGTATCTGGTTCGGGACATGGTGGCGGCCGGCAAGCTGATCTCGGCCGGCCGGCTGACGAAGCGGGCCTATTTCAGCTCATTCGCCAAAGTACGGGCTTGGGCGACATTCCAGGCAAAGGATCCGATGCCGGGCCTGATCGACGTGCCCTTGACGGGCTGGAGAGTGCTGACGCGGCGGCTGCTTCGGCTTTTGTGAGTTGAGCAATGGCCGGAGGAAGCCTCTTTTCGCAATCTTAACCCGGGAATGTTTAGGACGGCCGCGTGACTGAGTGAGTTCCACGGCTGCAGAAACAGACAGGCGAGACCACTGAGATGACCGCTTTCATGCCCAGGACCGACTGCGAGGTGGCCGTGATCGGTGCCGGTCCTTTCGGACTGGCCGCCGCCTCCGCCCTCAAGGCGGCAGGCGTCGATACGCTCACATTCGGTGGCGCGATGTCCTTCTGGCGCGATCATATGCCGAGAGGCATGAGGCTGCGCTCGCCCTGGCACGCGACCTATATCGGTCACGCGAAAGGTCCGCTCTCGCTCGATTCCTACGCGAAGGTCCTCGGAATCTCGTCGAGTGAGCCGCTGCGGCTCGAAAACTTCGTCGACTATGGATTGTGGATTCAGGCCCAGGCGGTTCCGGATCTGGATACGCGCAGGGTCGGCCGCGTCGAGAAGGCGGACAGCGGATTTCGTCTGGCACTGGCCGATGGCGATGCCGTCACGACACGCCGCGTTGTCGTGGCCACCGGCCTGATGAACCAGCAACTGATCCCCGCCGTGTTCGACGGAATCCCTCGCGAACTGGTCAGCCATGCCAGCGAGCATACTGGTTATGAGGCCTTCCGCGGCAAGCGCGTCGCCGTCATCGGGCGCGGGCAAAGCGCTTGCGAATCCGCCGTTCTGCTCAAGCGCAGCGGCGCCGATGTCGAGCTTATCTGCCATGGCGACATCCATTGGCTGGGCTATCGGGCACTGTCGGGAAAGCAGAGTTGGAGCTTGCGCGACTTCCTGTCGGAGCGGCTCGCATCGCCTTCCAGGGTCGGCCCGTTCCCGATTTCCTGGCTGGTCGAGGCTCCAGGCTTCGTGCACCGCTTCCCGGAAACAGCACGGGCTGGGCTTAACAGGCGCAGCCTCGGCGCCGGCGCGACGGGCTGGCTGAAGCCAGATTTCGACGGGATAAAAGTCAATGCCGGCAGCAAGATCATCAGCGCGTCGGCCAAGGGCACTGGTATCGAACTGCGGTTCGAGAAGGACGCTGCCACCTTCGATCATATACTGCTTGGCACGGGCTACCGGATCGATATCGCCAAGCTCGGTCTGTTCGCGCCCGACGTGCTTGCCGCGATTGCGCGCCGGGAGGGGTTGCCGCTGCTTTCCGCGGGATTCGAATCCAGCATCCCCGGCCTGCATTTCGTCGGCGCGAGCGCGGTCGGCAGTTTTGGCCCGCTGATGCGGTTCACCGCCGGCACGCCGTTTGCCGCGCGCACCGTCGCGCGTTTCATTCAAAGCGGCAAAGGCAAACGTTACGCAGCGGCCTGAACCTGAAAGACCGCATAGTCGATGGTGCGGACCGCATCGAGGAAGCCGGGCATCGCCGGTACGGGCAATTCCCCGAAAATGCCGGTTTCGCGGATGGCGGGCCTCGCCCAATCGATGGCGCGGTGGCTCGAGCTTCCATAGACGACGAAACAATCCCGCGGGCGCCGCTCAAGCGACGACACGAGATTTTTCAGGACGATGTCGAAAACGTCCTTGGAAAAGGGATTGTAGAAATAGACCACCAGCGGCGCTTCCGGAAAATCGTAGGCCGCCGCATCGGCCTCGACGACACTGAGCGCCCGGCATTTCTGCAAAGGGTCCCGGAAACGCTCGATGTTGCTTCGGGCGATGTCCACCAGTTCCCGTGCGAACTCCACGCCGATGATCTCGGCGAAGGGATATCGTGACGCCAGCAGCAGCGTTCGTGATTTTCCGGAACCGATGTCGATGAATGTATGGTCATGGAGATCGCGAGGCAGCGACTTCATGATGAAGTCGAAGGTTTTCGGCGAGGTGCAGACGGCTTCATTGCCCTTGGCGCGGTGCGGGCCGACGACGTCAAGGCCGCCGAGCTGGATCGACCCTGCCGTATCGACGCCGTGCCGGCGATCCCATTTCCGGGCGAGCCGGTCCGCGAACATATGCCTGATGTTGCGCTGGACAAAGCCAAGGCTCGCGCCGAGGCCATGCCGATGGAGGAGCCTTATCGGTTCAAGCAAGCCATGCTGACGCAGATGCGACAATGCCCGGCCAAGGCGGCCGAACGAACGATCTTCGACGCCATCCCGATCCAGGCGCGGCATCTCGATATTCGTCATGCCACGGGCTCCGTCCCAGTCGATGAACATCTCCTGGGGTATCTGCACCGCGCCCCTTTAAGATTCCCTGACCAGCAATGTTACGAATGTCTGGATTGTGGGCCCATGAGTGCCGGAGAGGGCCAAGGAAGGTGTTCAGCTGCTCGCGGCGGGCGCCTTTGCTTGCGGTCGCTTCTTGCGCCGCCAGTTGCTGATCTCCCACCTCTTATGGAACCACATCCACTGGCCGGGATCCTCGCGCACCCAGCGCTCGACCACGTCGTTCAGCATCTGGGTGGTGGCGTGGACGTCGACGCTGCCGTCAGCGGTGCGCGGCAAGACCAGTTTGTCCTCGATCTCGAGCCGGAAGCGGTTGCCTGGCAATCTGATGCAACGCGCCGGATAGACGTCGCAGTCATAGTGGCGGGCAAGGGTGCCGAGCACCCGGTTGCTTTGGCAGGGGCGGCCGAAGAAGGTCGTGTCGAGACCGTTGGAGAATTTCTGGTCGACAAGGACACCGATATTGCCGCCGTTTTCCAACACAGACGCCAGGGCAAACGAGGCTCCCGCCATCGACGGCAGTAGCGCCCCCATGGTCGAGCGCCGCGTCGAAAGGATGTAGTCGGCGAGGTATGGGTTGTTGGGCGGGCGAAACAGCGCCGTGATGTTCATGCCGAAAGTGGCCGCCGCCACCGGCAGCAGCTCGAAATTGCCGAGATGGCCGGTGAAGACGATGTGCGGCTGCTTCTCCGCGGCGATCTCGACGAAATGTTCTACTCCCTTGACCTCGACGCGGCCGGGCTTGCTGGCGGCAGGGTCATAGTCGAACAGGGCGTCGAGGAAGATGTATTCGGCGGCGAGGCGGGCCATGTTGCCCCACATGTCGGAGGCGATGGCCTGGATTTCGTCCTCGCTCTTTTCCGGATAGGCCTTGCGCAGATTGTCGATAGCGACCTGATGGCGCCCGACCCGGGGGCCAATGAGGCGCGCGACCCGGTCGGCGAAATTCAATGCGCTGTCGACCGGCAGCAGGCGCAGCACCGAAAGGATGATCATCGCCGCACGCGCAACCAGCCAGTAGTTCGCCTGGCGCAACTGCCGGCCGTAGCGAAATCTGAGGTCGCGGCGAAACTTCTTGAGCACCGAGGTCAAGACCCTAGGCGACGCGCAGGATAATCTTGCCGAAGACGTCGCGGCCTTCCATGCGCTTCAGCGCGGCGTCGATATCGTCGAATCCGACCTCGGTGTCGATGACCGGTGCGACCTGTCCCGCCGCCATTTTCTGCATGGCGTTGGCCATGTTCTCCATGCGGCAGCCGAAGGATCCGAGCAACTTCAGTTGCTGCTGGAACAGCTGCATCAAATTGATCTGCGTCGACACGCCGGAGGTCGAGCCGCAGGTTACCAGGCGGCCGCCGCGCTTCAGGCACAGCATCGAGCCGGCAAAGGTGTCGGCGCCGACATGTTCGAACACGACATCAACGCCCTTCTTCTTCGTCAGCTTGCGCACGACGCCTTCGAAGCGGTCGTCGCGATAGTTGATGACATGGTCGGCACCGAGCGCCCTGGCCTTGTCGATCTTGTCATTCGAGCCGACCGTGGTGATGATGGTGCAACCCATCCGCTTGGCCAGCTGAATGGCGGCCGAGCCGATGCCGGAGCCGCCGGCATGGACGAGGATGGTTTCGCCCGGCTGAAGCCTGGCGTTGTCGAACAGCATGTGCTCGACCGTGCCGAAGGTGACAGGCGCCACCGCGGCGCCAATGTCGGTCACGCCGGGTGGGGCGGGGACCAGCAGGCGCGCGGGCAGGTTGATCTTTTCCTGCGCGAAGCCGTCGAGATGGAAACCGTGAACGCCGGAAACATGTTCGCACAGGTTGTCGCGGCCTTCGCGGCAGGCGCGACAAAGGCCGCAGGTGCGCGCGCCATAGATCGACACCAATTGTCCGGGCAGCAGGCTGGAAACGCCAGGGCCGACCGCTTCGACCTCGCCGGAGGCTTCAGCGCCGACGACCAGCGGCAGCTTGCGCTTAGCGAAGGCCATGCCGCGCCAACCCCAGACATCGATGTGGTTCAGCGCCACCGCCTTGATGCGCAGCGTGACTTCGCCGAGTGCGGGTGGCGGCGGGGGCGGCAGGTCCACCGTTTCAAGACGGCGGTCCTCGATAAGTTGGAGTGCGCGCATAAAGCCTGTCGGTTCTGTTTGAGCGGAAGGGGCTCGATTAGACCGGTTCCCGCGCCATGACAAGGCAAGTGTTCTGGCCGCCGAAGCCGAAGGAGTTCGACAGAACGCTGCGAACCTCGGCATTGCGCTTCTTGTTGGGCACTACGTCGAGCACAATCGCCGGGTCGGGATTGTCGTAGTTGATGGTCGGCGGAATGACGCTTTCGCGCATCGTCATCAGCGAAAACGCCGCCTCGACAGCGCCGGCCGCGGACAGTGTATGGCCGATCATCGACTTGTTCGACGAGACCGGCATCGAGCCAATCCGCTCTCCGAACACGGTCGACAGCGCCAGATGCTCCATCTTGTCGTTCTCGGGGGTCGACGTGCCATGGGCGTTGACATAGTCAATCTCGTCTTCACTCAGGCCGGCATCGGCGAGGGCGGCGCGAACCGCGGCGATGGCGGGCGAAGCGTCCGGCTTCGAGCGGGTGCGGTGGAAGTCGTCGGCCTTCTCGCCGCAACCGCTGAGGACGCCAAGAATGGTCGCGCCGCGAGCCAATGCCGCCTCAAGCGATTCCAACACCAGCGCCCCGGATCCCTCGGCCAATACGAAGCCGTCGCGATCCTTGGAGAAAGGCTTCGATGCCTTTTCGGGAATGTCGTTATGCGTGGAGAGCGCCGAAAGCAATGAGAAGCGGATCAATGCCTCGGCGGTGGCAGAACCGTCCGCGCCAATCGATAGCGCGCGGTCGCATTCGCCGCGTCGGATCGCCTCGACACCGAGCTGGATCGCGGTAGCACCTGAAGCGCAAGCCGTCGACAGGGTGATCGGCAGACCGCGCGTGCCAAGGCGGTCGGCAAGGCGGTCGGCGATCGAACCGAACTGGGTGGTCTCGAAAATATCCAGCTCTTTCAAGCTACGCGCCACCCGAAGCAGTCTTTCGGCGGCGGTGTCATCCTTGTCCTTGTCAGAATTATAGAGCGAGAAGCGCTCGACCCAATCGAGTTCGACCGGCGGCGATGCGAGGAAAAGCGGTCCGCCGAAGTCGCTGGAATCAAGACCGGATTCGGTCACCGCTTCGAGGCCCGCAAGCTCGGCCAGCTCATAGGTGAGCGGGCTGGCACCTTTCGAACTCGACGGCAGGAAATCGACCATGCCGGAGATGCGGGTGTTCAGTTGATCGATGGGAAAGCGGGTGATCGGGTGGATGCCCGACTTGCCGGAGGTCAATGCCGCCCAATTGTCGGTCTTGCCGACGCCAAGCGAGGTGACCACGCCGATGCCGGTGACGGCGACGATTGGCCTGCCCATGTGATCGTTCAGATTGGCCATCCGGGAGCCCTCGAGCGTTTATCGTTGCAGCATGGACCGCGAGCGCCGCGTTACGCGGCGTTGACCAGCGCCATGCCCTCGAATTGGTGATAGCCGATCGCCGTTGCAAGGACGCTTGCGGGAATGCCTTCAAACGGCTTCTCGGCTGCGGCATCGAAAACAGGGTAAGCGGCCTTGCGGTCGACGGCGAGTGCCGCCAGCGCCACCGCGAAAGGAAACTGTGCTTCCTTCATGTGTCCGGTCAGTGTCGAGAAGCCGCGCGCGGCGATCCCCGGATTGGCGTCGAGCGCTGCCTTCTCGGCGGTGGTTGCGGCATGCGCACCTGACGCCCCAGACAGGGCAAGCAGCTTGCCGTTCGGCAGCGCGGCCTGGCCAAGCAGCGCGGCGATCTCGGCATCGAGCTCTCCGCGTGGCCGCCTGGCGCGGCCTGAGACGACCGGGCCGAGTTCGGCATAAATCTTGCGCCCGCGGCTTGTCGCGTGTTCGCGCTGCTCAAGCACCAGGAAGGCACCGCCGGATCCAGTGATGATGCCGCCGCCCTCGGCGCCCTGTCTTTGCCACACAGGTTTCCAGGGGCCGCGATGCAAATAGCCGGCAAGCTCGTAACCGAGCAGCATGTCGGAATGTTCGGTCTGGAAGGCGCCACCGACCAGGATGTGCGTCGACTGGCCGGAGCGGATGCGCGCGGCGGCCGTTTCGACGGCGGCGACGCCGGCACCTTCCTCGCCCATGAAGGTGCGCGAGGAGCCCGTCACCTTGTGGACGATGGAGATGTTGCCGGCGAGCAGGTTGGAAAGCTGGGCCAGGAACAAGGTTGGCCGCAATTCGGTGGTCAGCTTCTCGTTGAGCAGCACATCGCGGTCGTTACGGCTTTCCGAAGCGGCGAGGATGGCGGCGTCGACCGCCTCGTCGCGCTCGCCGCCGCCGGCGGCCACCACCATGTCCATGGTCGTGCAGAGCTCGTCATTGCCCTTGATGCCGGCATCGTCCAGCGCAAGGCCGGCGGCATAGGTGCCGAGTCGCTGCCATGTCTCCATCTGCCGCTGGTCGCCGCGCTTGGCGATCTGCAGGTTCCAGTCGATCTCCGGCAGCGGATGAACGGTATAAGGCGCGAAGCGCGCGGCTTCGAGCACCGGCTGCAGGCCCGGTTGCGCGAGCTTCTGCCAGTGGGCGTCAGGGCCTTCTCCCAGCGAGGAGACAAGGCCGATACCAGTGATGACGACGTCGCGGGGGCTACTCATGGGCGGCTTTGTGGGTCAGGCGGCAAAGCGCGTCAAGGTCGCGCGCTCAGGTGACGTCAGGCGGTCTTGGCGGCGACCAGCGCGTCGATCTTGGCGCACAGGTTCTTCATGACGAAATAGTCGTCGGTCGAAGCCTTGCCGTCATTGACTTCCTGGGTCCACTTTTCCAACGGCACCTTGATGCCGAATTCCTTGTCGATGGCAAAGACGATGTCGAGGAAATCGAGGCTGTCGATGCCGAGATCGTCGATCGTGTGACTCTCGGGTGTGATGGTGTCGATATCGATCTCGCTGGTGTCGGCAATGATCTTGGCGACTTTGTCGAACGTGGTGGACAAGGGCTTTTCCTTCTTTGCGGGCGGAATCTGTCCGCATCTTGTTTGGGCGCTGTCTAATCGGTTTTTCCCGGCAGGAAAAGGCCTGATAGTCCGGGCGCAGATGGGAAGCGTGCCCAAGAAACGCAAGAAGGGCCGCCGGTCAAGTCGGCGGCCCTTCCCATTACGTCAGGTTAGTCTTTGTTTCGATGCATGTCGTTTTCCCAAAACCGGGAACCACTTTTGGGCGACATGCATCAGCTCTCGCGGAGCTTGACCAGGTCGTTCAGCAGTCCGCCCGTTCCGTTGTGGACGGTCAGCCGCTCGACCTTGCCGGCGATGGTTTCCAGAGCCTCGAGCTCCTTCAGCCGCAGCATCACCGGGTTCTCCGCCATCACCCTGGCCGTGTTGAGGAGGGAACGCGTGGCGTTCGTCTCCTCGCGGCGGCGGATGACATTGGCCTCGGCCTGCTTTTCGGCCGACACCACCTGGTTGAGGATCTCGCGCATCTCGCCCGGCAGGATGACATCCTTGAGCGTGATATCGCTGACCTCGACGCCGATCTCGGCCATGTCGGCACGGACCTTGGCAGCGGCTTCCTCGTCGACCGTCACCTTCTTTTCAAGGATCTGGTCAAGCGTCAGCCCGCCAAGCGTCTTGCGGAAGGCGTACTGGAGGGCGCGGTAGAGGGCCTCGGAGAAGTCCTTCACAGCGCTCACCGCCTTGACCGGGTCGACGACCCGGTATTCGGCGGCGATGTTGACGCGGATCGTGACGCGATCCTTGGTCAGCACTTCCTGCCCGGCGACGTCGAGCGACTGGCGCTTGAGGTCGACGACCTTCACCTGCACCATGCGTCCGACGTTCCAGAAGCCATGCACGCCCGCGGCAAGCGTCCGCACCAGGACACCGTCGACGAACAGCAGTCCGGCCTGGCCGTCGACGACCGGATGGACCGACATCAACTCCGCCTTCCGGGCCTGGCCGAGCCGGCGCATGACCGCCGGATCGATGGCGAGATCCTCCGACGTGTCGACCGTCGTCACCGTCCACGGGCCGGCATCCGTCCACAGAACCAGCTTGCGGTCCGGCGCCAGAACGGCGTGCAGGTTTCCGTCACGCTCGATGATGGCGACATCCGTGCGCCCGGTGCGAACGACGGTGAAATGACGCGCGGCCACATCCGGGAGCTTGTCGAACAACGCCTTCTCGTACGCCGAAACGAATTCCGGGTTCTTCAAATCGTGCCGAGACACTTCGAGGCTGCCGCGCCGGTTGGCGAGCCAATGCTCGCCGGGCAACAGGACAGCCTTGATCTCACCCTTGTGGAGGGTGAGGGCACGTTCGTTTTCCTTTACGAGGACGCGCTCGCGTCCAAGAACCTTATCGAGAATGGTCATTGTCATACTCCTGTCGGGCATGGCCCCATGCGAGGCGTCACGTCATGCGTCGATCTTCCCTTCGTTGCTCGTTTCACGTCGTCACAGTCCGGGCACGAATGATCCGGGGACCGGTGGCATCAACCCATGGCGGGCCTTCGGGAGCGGATCGCGGGGCAGTGAAGCGGGCTCGGCAAGCCTTGGCCTGCCTTGCCGGCGACGCTGCGCCTTGACCATCACCGCGGGCCTGGCCGCGAGCCGATGGCGTCGGACCTTTCGATACGGCCTTGGCCCTAAGGCTTCGGCCGTCCGTCAGGTCTTCAGCATTCCAGTCCCCGGACCGTTTTTCAGATAACACCGTGGCAGGGTGCTGGCTTATCAGGCCAATGGAGAAGGATTCGAACCTTCGACAATCAGAACCTAAATCTGATGCTCTACCAAACTGAGCTATCCGTGGCGCAGACAGCAGGATTCGAACCTGCGACCTCCGGATCCAAATCCGGCGCTCTACCAGACTGAGCTACATCCGCGATCCCAATCCCCAAAGTGGCGCCGTATACAGAGCGGCAAAGCCGCCTGCACGGGCGGAGACGAAAGCTCCAACCGTTGTGCTCGCTTCGGTTTTCGTGACCGGGTGCGCGCCTATAGCCCCTGCGACGGGTTGTCGCAAGCGGCATTGTCGCGGCGAATTTGCGGCTTCTTTCGGTGGTGGCATTTCCGCAACATAAGGGGCAATCTAGTTGATCGTACCAATGTACCATGGTAGGAACAGGGTATGAACATCGAGCGTGTACAGACTGGCGTGCGCCTGGAAAAGCGGTTGGTGAAGGTGCTCAAGGCCCTAGCCGAGCATCGCGACATGAGCCTTGGCGATCTCATCGAAGGCATCGTGCTACATGCTTTCGAGGGGCAAACGCCGTTTTCCCCGGAGACGCTCGAAACAATCAGCCAATTGAAACGCATCTACGGGCTGGAGCTTGGCGCTGCGGACAGCCACCGTCTGGCGGAAGCGCCATCCTCGGACTGAATGGAAAGGGAAGGCGGATGACGAGCCATCTTGAGCGCAGCCACAGCATCGTGCTTTCCGGGCCGGTCGATCGTGTCTTTCCGCTGTTCACGCCGATCGGCGAGACCTTGTGGGTGGATGACTGGGAACCGGAATTTCTGCATCCAAAAAGCGGAGAGACGCGGCAAGGCATGGTCTTCCGAACCGTCCACGGCGACGAGACAACGCTCTGGGCCTGCGCCGAGTGGGATCCAACCGCGCATCGTGCCCGCTATGTCAGGGTCACGCCGGACTCGCGTTTCGGATTTGTCGACGTGGCCTGCCGTTCGGCGGCCGACGGCGGCACCGAAGCATCGATTGCCTATACGTTCACGGCTCTGAACGTGGCGGGAGAATCCTATCTCTCTGATCTGACGGAGGATGCGTTCGCGCAGATGATCGAGACGTGGAAAGTCCGCATCGATGCGTGGCTGCTCACCGAGGCGTCAACTGGCTCTGGTCATTAGAAGGTGACGCGGCCGAGCACGCGCAGACTGTCGCCCTGCGGCTCGACGACCACGGCTTCGCCTTCGCGCGGCGACACGCCGGTTAGGGCCACGATGTCTTCCAGATGGGTGACCATGACCAGATTGTCGGAGCCGGAGTAGGCGCGGATTTCCTTCATGATGGCGGCGATCTGCGCTGCCTTCTGCGCATCGTCGCCCTTCGGTAGATCAAGCGGCGCAAACAGCTCCGGTTCGGCCTCGAAGGCGATGCGCGCGGTGTCGAGGCAGCGGCAGTAGCGGCTGGACAGCACGCGCTCGATCGGGGCGGCGCGGGCGGCGAACAAGGCGCCGATCTTGCTCGCCTGCTGCTTGCCGCGCGCCGACAGGTTCATCTGGGTGGTGCAGCTGTCGATGTCGAAATTGGCCGGATCGGCGGTTCCGGTGACCATGGCATGGCGCAGCAACACCACATGGCCGCCATCGCGCAGCAGCGCCCAGCCGGCGTCCGTGGCATGGGCCGCGACCGGAATGACGAGCAGGAGCAGAGCCAGGGCAAATCGGATCATCGCAGTCCTTCCAGGGGCCCGACATCGGGTTCCGGTCATCCGCATATAGGGATCGGAACGCCGGCACAAAGACAAGCGGGCGTTGCAGACGTCCCAGCCTCACTTTTTGGCGATTTGCTTTTTCACCAGATCGATCTTCTGGTCGGTAAGCGGGATGGGAATGGTGTAGCCGGCTTCGGTAAAACCCTGCTTGGCGTTCTCGAAGAACTCGATAGCCCTGAGATATTCCGGCTTGCCGCCGCCATAGGTGGCACGGTTCCAGTGGATGTCGCCAAGATTGTTCTGTTCGAAGGCCCATTGCAGGGGCTGGCTTTCCCTGGTGAACACTTTCACGGTTGCCGTGAAAGCCGCTTCGGCCTCGTCGAGATATTTGCCGGTTCGTTCGAGATTGCCGAGGTTGAGCAGGCTCATGCCGATGCCGTTCTGGGCGTTGGCCCAGTCGACCGGTGCTGTCTCGATGGTCAGCACTTCGAGGGCCGCCCGACGGGCTGCGATCGAATCCCGCAGGATTTTCGGATCGGCATTGCTCATGCTCAGCCAGTGCAGCGTCGAGCCGAGACCGGCCTGGGCCAGCGCCCATTGCCGCGGATTGGTCTCGCGCTTGTACTCGCGCAACGCATTGCCGTAGGCGTCGACCGCCTCGTTGTAGTGCTCGGGTTTGTCCGTCACGCCGCCAAGCAACTGCAGCGTGTTGCCGAGATTGTAGTAGCTCATGGCCCAATCCTGCGGGAATTTCCGCCTGACATAGACCTGCCGCGCCGCCTGGAAGGCTGCCGCCGACTGCTCCAGCTTGGCCGCGTCACGGGTGCGCTGGCCAAGCGTCTGGTAGATCGAGCCGAGATTGTTCTGGGCGGATGCCCAATCCATCGGGAAGCGCTGCCGGGTAAACACTGTCAGTGCATCATCATAGGCCGCGGCGGCCTCTTCGAGCGTATCCGTGCCCATGTCGAAACGAGCAACGCCACTCAGCGCATTGCCGAGGTTGAGCCGGCTGGTCGCCCAGGACACCGGGAAGGTCTCGCGGGTTCGCACCTTCAGTGCTGCGCGGAAGGCATCGGCCGCCTCGTTGATCTTGGCCTCGTCGTTGAGTTGGATGCCAAGCGTCACCAGCGTGTTGCCAAGATTGTTCTCGACCATTGCCCATTCCACGGGGGCTTTCTCGCGCGTGTATTCCTCGAGCGCCAGCCGGTATGCGGCTTCCGCGTCCTTCAGGTGCTCGCCGGCGGGTTCACGCTCGGAGAGCGCATAGAGGGCCAGGCCGAGATTGTTCTGCGAAGCGGCCCAGTCGCGCGGGAGCTTGTCACGCGGGCGCTTTTCCAACGCGGCACGCATCGCCGCCACCGCCTCTTTGAGCCGCTTCGGGTCGCTTTCTCGTTCGCCGATCTTCAAAAGGACGTTGGCGAGATTGTTCTGAGCGGCAGCCCAATTGGGGTCGTCCCTCTCGCGCTCGAAGACGACGAGTGAATCGCGAAAGATCTGCGCGGCCTCTTCAAGATGCGCGGTCTCGGTCTCGCGCTCGCCGATGGTCTGGAGCACCACCGCCATGTTGTTGCGGGTGATGGCCCAGTCGCGATTCTGCTCGCCATTGGGAATGAAGTTCAGGATGACGTGATAGGCCTCGATCGCGTGCTGGAGTGCATCGAGATCGCCGGTGGCGTAGCCGTAAGAGTTGAGTGCCTCGGCTTCCTGGTTCTTGTAATTCCAGCGCAGCTTGTCGTCCCATTTCTCGATCAGCGAGAAGGACTTGGCATAGTCGTTGGCGGCGGATTTGTAGTCGAATACCAGCGCGGCGGCGTCGGCGCGCTTGGCATAGATGGCGGCGTCAGCAATGCGTTTCTGCCGGACCAAGGCCTCGGCCTCGTCAACCGCACCGCTGTTCTGCTCGACCCTGCCGACCGCTTCGTCGAGGAATTTGCGTGCCGTCACCATGGCGCCCTGGCCGATGGCCTTGTCGGCGGACGCGACCAGGCGCTTGATCTCCGGATCGTCGGTGCGCAGTGCGGCGCGTTCCGACATCATCTTCTTCAGGCGCTCGGCCTGGGCGCCAAGCACCTTCTGCAGGTCGGTCGGATCCTCGGGGATCTTGTCCGTGCCGAGCGCCCTCAGCACGCCATAGAGCGCGTCGAGCGGCACGCCATCCTGCAGCGAGGCCAGTTCCACCTGCGCCCGCTTCGGGTCGGGCAGGTCGGAAATCGTCAAAAGCAGCTGCCGCCTTTCGCCAGTGATCAAGCCATCGTCACCGGTCGGCTCCGGCGGCGCGACGCCGAAATAGAGCAGCCGGCGCAGGCTTTCATTGACCCAAGGGCGCTGCTTGGCCTTGGTGTCGAGATAGACTTCCTCCGTCACCATGCGCATGACCGAGCCGAACTCCGTGCCTTTCATCGCCGCGAGGTGGCGCAGCAGGGCGGCCGCGTAGGGGCTGTTTTCGCCGGCGGCACCATCGAGCGCCGGGCGACCCGGTTCGGCTGCGAAGCCGACCACGGTGCCGAGGCTCGCATCTTGCGCCGACGCATCGGCGAGGGCCCTGGCGCCACGCACCGGTTCAAGCCCGCCGGCGCCGATCGGCTCGGCGGAAGCGGTGGGCGCCCGGCGCACCACCGCGTCCGCCGGGAACGGATTGGTGCGGCAGGCATCGAGCAGCACGATCGTCACCGGCACGGTCTTCTTCAACTCATCCATGACGGCGGAAATCGGCACCAGCGCGCTGTTGGCATCCTTCAGCGACGAGACATCGGCATCGACCGGAACCAGATAGTTCTCGCCGCCGGCCTCGATGCCGTGGCCGGAGTAATAGATGAAGGCGACATCGGCGCCCTCGGCATCCTCGACGAAGCGTTCGAGGTCGCGCTTCAGCTTGGCGGCGTCGCGATCGGTGACGTTGCGGGCGTCGAAGCCGAGGTCGGTCAGCATCTTGGCCATGTCGCGGGCGTCATTGGCCGGGTTGGGCAGGGCGGCGATGTGCTGGTAATTCGACTGGCCGATGATCAGCGCCACGCCCTTGAGGCTCTTCGTCTCGGCAAAAGCAAGCGCCGTCGCGGCAAGACAAAGCAGCGCGGCGACGAAAGCCGTCAGCCACATCCGTGCTAGAAAATTGCGTTCCGAGGTTTCGACAAAGGTCATTTGTCGTTGGTGTCCCGCCCTGATACTCCAAACCCTCTATAACTCTGCCAGCATAGCATGATCAAATTCGGGCGTGATTGCGCCGCGCGCGTGGCTCGCCTATCCCTGAAAAATGTCTCCGCTTACAGAAACCGTCCTATTCGTCTTCAGCCTCGTGGCACTCGGCTATCTCGCCGGGCTTACAGGCTATCTCAGGCCGGCGAGCGGCGAGGGGATATCTGACTTCGCGGTCTCGGTGGCGATGCCGCTGCTTCTGTTCCAGACGATGGTGAATGCCGATTTCCACGGCGTCGCACCTTGGCCGCTGTGGGGGGCTTATTTCACGGCGGTGGCGATCACCTGGGCCGCAGGCCATCTCGTTACCACGCGGATCTTCGGACGCGATGCCCGTGCCGGAGTCGTCGGCGGCGTGTCGTCGGCCTATTCCAATGTGGTGCTGCTCGGCGCTCCCTTCATTCTTGGCATATTCGGCCCAAGCGGTTTCGAAGTGCTGTCGCTGCTGGTCTCGGTGCATCTGCCGGTCATGATGATGGCCTCGATCGTGCTGTTCGAGATGTTCGGCCGCAGCGGTGGCGAACATGTCCATCCGTTGCGGGTGCTGCGCAGTTTCCTGCGGCGGCTGTTCATCAACCCGCTGATCATCGGCATTCTGCTCGGGCTGGCATGGCGGTTGAGCGGGGTGCCGCTGCCCGGCCTCGTCATGCGATTGGTCGATGCGCTGGCTGACACGGCAGGGCCGGTGGCGCTGTTTGCCATGGGGCTCAGCCTGCGCCGCTTCGGCGTTTCCGGCAATGTCCGGCCGGCGCTGGCGCTTTCGGCGCTGAAACTGTTCCTGATGCCGGCGCTGGTTCTTGCCTTTGTCTGGCTGCTCGGCCTGCCGCCGATGACGGCCAAGGTGGCGGTCGTGGTCGCGGCACTGCCGTCCGGCATCAATTCCTACCTTATCGCCGTGCAGTTTAACACCGGCCAGGCACTGGCATCGAACCAGATGACCATCGCCACCGCCTGCGCCGCCGTCACCACGGCCTTCTGGCTGACGGTGGTAGTTCATGTCTTTGGTTAGGTCTCGGCGTTTTAAACTAATTCACATGTGAAGGACTAGCCTTTGGCTGGCCCAACCCCTATATGCCATCTTGCGATTGCTTGCCGGCCTTGCCCTAGGTAAAGCAGTGGCTCCGGCGTGCCGGCTTCCGCCCACTACGCACGCTCATCGAAGAATTCACAGACCGGCCCGTCAGGGCACCGAAACGGAGGATAGACCATGCTTCAGAAAACCAGCCATTTCATGCGGCAGGCCAATCTCATCAATGGCGAATGGGTGCAGGCCGATAACGGCCAGACGGTCGACGTCAACAACCCCGCCACCGGCCTGAAGATCGGCACCGTGCCGAAGTCGGGCAAGGCCGAAACCCGCCGCGCCATCGAGGCCGCGGACGCCGCCTTCAAGTCGTGGCGCAAGACGACCGCGCTCGAGCGCTCGAAGCTGCTGCGCAAGCTGCATGACGCGATGATGGACAACCAGGATGTGCTGGCCGAACTCTTGACCATCGAGCAGGGCAAGTCGCTGTTCGAATCGAAGGGCGAGATCGGTTCGGCCGCGGCCTACATCCTGTGGTTCGCCGAGGAAGGCCGCCGCACCTATGGCGACGTCGTGCCGTCGCCGTGGGCGGACCGCCGCATCCTGGTGACCAAGGAGCCGGTCGGCGTCATCGCCGCCATCACGCCGTGGAATTTCCCGTCGTCGATGCTGGCCCGCAAGCTCGGTCCCGCACTTGCCGCCGGCTGCACCGCCGTGGTGAAGCCTGCCTCGCAGACGCCTTACTCGGGCTTGGCCTGGGGCGCGCTCGCCGAGGAAGTCGGCTTCCCCAAGGGCGTCGTCAACATCCTGACTGGATCGGCCAGCGAGATCGGCGACGAGATCTGCGCCAATCCGCTGGTGTCGAAGATCACCTTCACCGGATCGACCGAGGTCGGCAAGCTGCTCATCCAGAAGTCGTCGGTCACCGTGAAGAAAGTGTCGATGGAGTTGGGCGGCAACGCGCCGTTCATCGTCTTCGACGACGCCGACATTGAGCGGGCCGTCGCCGGCGCGATCACCGCCAAGTACCGCAATTCCGGCCAGACCTGCGTCTGCACCAACCGTTTCCTCGTCCAGGCCGGCGTCTATGACAAGTTCGTCGAGAAGCTCGCCGCGGCCAGCAACGGGTTGAAGGTTGGCTCCGGCCTCGAAGAGGGTGTGCAGCAGGGACCGCTGATCGACCAGAAGGCGGTCGAGAAGGTCGAGGAACTGATCGCCGACGCCACCTCAAAGGGCGGCAAGATCGTCGCCGGCGGCAAGCGTCATGCGCTCGGCGGTTCGTTCTTCCAGCCGACGGTCATCGCCGACGCCACGCCCAAGATGCGCTTCATGAAGGAAGAGATCTTTGGGCCGGTCGCTCCAGTGTTCAAGTTCGAGACCGAAGCGGAAGCAATAGCGCTCGCCAATGATACCGAATTCGGGCTCGCCTGCTATTTCTACACCGGCGATCTCGGCCGCGCCTTCCGCGTCATGGAAGGCCTGAAATACGGCATGGTCGGCGTCAATGAAGGCCTCATCACCACGCCGGAAGCGCCATTCGGCGGCGTCAAGGAATCAGGCCTCGGCAAGGAAGGCGGACATCAGGGCATCGAGGATTACCTCGATACCAAATATGTCTGTATCGGCGGCCTCGGCCTCTGATACCTTATCCCCAGGGTCGGCGGGCCTTGCTCGCCCGCCTTGGGTCGAGAAAACCAGCCGAATTCCTAGGATTAACTGACGTTTGCGGGCATGACGATGAAGGACGGCGAGGTTTTCGGCACGACGCAGGCGGGCGAGCCGGTGCGCCGCTTCACCATCAGGGGCGGCGGCCTCACCGCCAACATCATCGGCCTCGGCGCCATCATCCAGGATTTGCGCCTGACCGGCCATGATGCGCCGCTGGTGCTCGGCTACAACACTCTGCAAGCCTACGAAGCCGACAACGCCTTCTTCGGCGCGGTGGTTGGCCGCTATGCCAATCGCATCCGCGACGGCCGCTTTACCATTGGCGGCAACCGCTACCAGACCGAACAAAATTTCCTCGGCAGGCATACGCTGCATGGCGGCTCGCAGGGCTATTCGCACCGGCCATGGACGGTTTCGCTGCACGGCCGGGATTTCGTCACGCTGACGCTGCACGATCCCGATGGCGCGATGGGTTTTCCCGGCGCGCTCGACGTCACTTGCACCTACCGGCTGAAGATTCCCGGCGCGCTCAGCGTCGAACTGACGGCAACCTGCGAGGAGCCGACGCTGTGCAATCTCACCCAGCACTCCTATTTCAACCTCGATGATGGCGGCGCCGGCGACATTCTCGACCACAGGATGATGCTGAACGCCGGGGCCTATCTGCCTGTCGACAGCGATATGATCCCGACCGGCGTGGTCAAGCCGGTCGACGGCACGCCCTTCGATTTCCGCCAGGCGCGGCCGCTGCGCATGGAGACCGAAGGCGAACAACTGCCCTACGATCAGAATTTCTGTCTCGCCTCGGCGCGTGGACCGCTCCGGCAAGCGGCATGGACACAAGGGGCGAGCTCCGGCGTCGAGATGGAGGTCTGGACCACCGAGCCCGGCGTCCAGCTTTACACCGGTCAGTATGTGACGCCGCGCAAAGGGCTTGAAGGCCGGGACTACAAGGCATTTTCCGCCTTCTGCCTGGAGCCGCAAATATGGCCGGATGCACCGAACCGGCCGTATTTCCCGCAGGCGACGCTGTGGCCGGGCGCGATTTATCACCACGTGACGGAATATCGTTTCCGCCTGCCATAGTCCTTCAGGCGGCTAGTTTTCGAACGCCGCCCGCAATGTCTCGAATGGCCCCAGCGCGCCGCGAACCTGGACCACGGCAGCGGCGACGCGGTGGGCCCGGCGGGCGGCTTCCTGTGGGCCAAGGCCGGCAAGCCGGGCCGCCAGATAGCCGCCATTAAAGGAATCGCCGGCGCCGGTGGTGTCGACGGGGGCCGCGACATGGATCGCTGAGACGCTGTTTAGCGTTCCGTTTTCGGCAATCAGCGCCGGCTGCTCGCCGTTCTTGACGACGATTTCGCCGACCCATTGTCCAAGCCGCTCCGCGGTCGCCTGCGGTGTCTCATCACCAAACAGCATCTGTTCGTCGGGGAAGGTCGGCAGGGCGATGTCGGTGACGCCAAGTGCCTCGACGATGGCCGCCTGCGCGCTTTCGCGGTTGCGCCAAAGCCGTGGCCGGTAATTGGGATCGAAGGCGATCAACGAGCCCGCCGCACGCGCCTTGGCCACAGCCGCCAGCAGTGTTTTGCGCGCGGCATCGTCCAGAATTGCCAAAGTGATTCCGGAAAAGTACACAAGTGCCTGATTTTCCAAGCTTTTCGACAATGCCGTGGGATCCGAGGCGAGCTGCCGGGCCGCCGCGTCGCCGCGCCAGTAGGTGAAGGAGCGCTCAGCGCCGGTCAGCGTGATGGCATAAAGGCCGGGGCGCGCGCCCGGTATCACCGGACTGGAACCGATGCCGATGCCGTTTTCGGCGAAGAAGCCGATCTGGCCTTGCGAGAAGGGGTCGTCGCCGAAGGCCGAGACATAGGTTGCCGGACGGTCTCCGCTCAACGCGTGCAGGGCCCACAGCGTGTTGAACGTGTCGCCGGCAAAACCCATGCGCCAGTTCGGGCCGGTCTGGCCCGACAGTTCGAGCATGCATTCGCCGATCGAGGCGACGCCGTTTCCCGCCATCTGCAATCCTCCAGTGATTTCGGTGCTGTAGCTTTTTGCCGGCGGCGGCGCCATGCTTGGCACGCATGCTTTTTTCAGCCACAGCGTTTTCCCACAGGCTGGCGGGACGCGATCCACCCGGCAGAGCGTTATCCGCAGAAGAGGAACCGGTTTGGCATCGATATGGCGTTATCTCTTGGCGGGTCTTGGTCTGGCTGCGCTGCTGGTCGGCGTTCTCGCGGTCGTCTACCTGACCGCGCCGCAAAGCGCGCAGCTTGCTGGCCCGGATGTCTCGCGGACGAAGAAAACCGACAACGGGCTGTACATGGCGAGCTTCGTGCCGGAACGGGGCGTGGTGCGGCAGGGCGAACTGGAATCCTGGCTGCTGACGCTGAAAACAAAGACAGGGGCTTCGGTGGAGCGCGCCGCGATCGCCATCTCCGGCGGCATGCCGCAACACAATCACGGCCTGCCGACCAGCCCACAGGTGACCGATTACCTGGGCGAGGGCCGCTACCGCATCGAGGGGCTGAAATTCACCATGAGCGGCTGGTGGCAACTTCGTTTCGCCATCTCGTCCGGCGCCGGCTCCGACACGGTGCTGTTCAACGTGGTGCTGTGAGCGATCGATGAAGCGCCTTTTCTGCTTTCTGGCGCTGATGGTGGCCGTCATCCTTGGCGGCTGCGGTAAGCCGGATTTTTCCGACGCCGAGAAGAAGACTATCGCCTCGCTGGCCTTGAACACGCTGCCGTCGCTGAAGCCCGACACCACCAACCGCTTTGCCGATGTGCCGGCCGCCGCGGCGCTTGGCTCGACGCTGTTCTTCGATCTCGGCATGAGCCGCGATGGCACGGTGTCGTGCTCGACCTGCCACAAAATCGACCGGCAGTTCCAGGACGACCTGCCGCAAGCGGTCGGCGTCGGCCGCACCAACCGGCGCACCATGCCGCTGGCGGGCGTGGCGCGCGACCCATGGTTCTTCTGGGACGGCCGCCGCGACAGCCTGTGGGCGCAGGCGCTGACGCCGCTGGAAAACCCGCTGGAACAGGCGGGAAACCGTGCCGCCTACGCGCACTACATCAAGGCGCGCTTCGGCGAACGCTATGAGCGCATTTTCGGGCCGCTGCCCGATTTTTCCGGCATTCCGTTGAATGCCAGTCCGCTTGGAAACGATGCCGAGAAGGCTGCCTGGAATACAATGAGCGATGCGCAGCGCGACGCCATCAACCGCGTCTATGCCAATATAGGCAAGGCGATCGCCGCTTTCGAACGCTCGATCGAGCCGTCGCAGACGCGCTTCGACCGCTTTGCGCTCGACCTTGCAACCGGCGCCGAGCCGAAGGGCGATGCGGTCTTTACGCGGGAAGAGATACTTGGGCTGAAATTGTTCATCGGCAAGGCCAATTGCGTGACCTGTCACAACGGCCCGCGCTTCACCGACAACGGTTTTCACAATACGGGCGTGCCGCCCGTCGCGGATCTGCCGCCGGATCGTGGTCGCATCGACGCGGTGGCACAGGTCGAAGCCGATCCATTCAACTGCTTCGGCGCCTATCGGGATGGCGACGTCAGTGCCTGCGGCGAACTGCGTTTCATGGTCAAGGATGCGCCGCAACTGATCCGAGCTTACAAGACGCCGTCGTTGCGCGGTGCGGCAACGCGGCCGCCCTATATGCATGCAGGGCAATTCTCGTCGCTCGACGAGGTGGTGGCGCACTACGCCAAGGCTGCGCCCAGCGTCGAGGGCACATCCGAAATTCACCCGCTGGAGCTGTCGGATCGTGAGCGCGCGGCGCTGGTGGCTTTTTTGAAGACTTTGGCGGAATAGGCTCATGTTTGACCATGATCTTGTCCGAAAACCGGCGTCCACTTTTCGGGATCATGGTCAGCGATCCTTCACTGTCTCCATGGCCACGAAGGTCGAGGTCTGGGCGACGTGGGGGAGGGCCGAAATGCGCTCGCCCAACACGCGACGATAGGCGGCGATGTCCTTGGTGCGGACCTTCAGCAGATAATCGAAGCTCGACGCCATCATGTGGCACTGCTCGATCTCCGGCACGCTCTGGACGGACCGGTTGAAGGCGTCGAGCGCGGCGGAACGGGTGTCGGACAATTTCACCTGGACGAAGGCGACATGACCTTCGCCCATGCGCTCGCGGTCGATGATCGCCTGGTAGCCCCTGATATAGCCATCCTTCTCCAGCCGCTTGACCCGCGCCTGCACCGGCGTCTTCGACAGGCCGACCTTTGCCGCCAGTTCGGACATGGAAAGCCGGCCGTTGCTTGCCAGCGCCGACAGGATGTTTCGGTCGATGCGGTCCAATTGGTCTTCGGTCATCAAAAAGGCAGTCCATTTGTTGATCTTGTGTCGCTATGATGGATCAAATGGCCTGTGATGTCGATTTCTTTGGACCGACTGAAATCCGCGCCTGTGCTAGCTTGCGCCATTCGGTCCGGTGACCGCCGGCCCGCTCGCTGATGCTCGCTCCACAGGACCCGCCATGCCGCTCGACACCATCCGCCAGCAGATCCGCGCCAACTATTTGCCTGACGAGGACGAGGCCGTGAAGCGGCTGGCCGAGGCGACCGGGCTTTCGGCCGGAGATCGCGATGCGATCTCGGCGCGGGCCGCCGATCTGGTGCGGGCGGTGCGCGGCTCGTCCGATCCCCGACTGATGGAAGTCTTTCTTTCCGCCTACGGCCTGTCGACCAAGGAAGGCGTGGCGCTGATGTGCCTGGCCGAGGCGCTGCTGCGCGTGCCGGACACCGAGACGATGGACGATCTCATCGCCGACAAGATCGCGCCGCACGACTGGTCGGCGCATTCCGGCGGTTCGAGCTCGATCTTCGTCAACGCCTCGACGTGGGCGCTGATGCTGACCGGCCGTGTCCTCGACGAGGGCGAGGGCGGCATCGAAGGCACGCTGCGCTCCATGGTGCGCAGGCTGGGCGAGCCGGTGATCCGCAAGGCGGTGGCCGCCGCCATGCGCGAAATGGGCGAACAGTTCGTGCTCGGCCGTACCATCGCGGAGGCGGTCAAGCGCGGCCGGCCGATGACGCAGAAGGGCTGTCTCTATTCCTTCGACATGCTGGGCGAGGCGGCGCGCACCGAGGTCGATGCATTGCGCTACCTCAAGGCCTATGCCAATGCGATTTCGTCGCTCGATTCCGGCTCCAACGGCCCTGACATCCGCCAGAACCACGGCATCTCGGTCAAGCTCTCGGCGCTGCATCCGCGCTACGAGGTGGCGCAGAAGGAGGAGATGCTGCCCGTGATGGCCGAGCGGCTGCTGTCGCTGGCGCTCGCCGCCCGGCATTCGCGCATGGGCCTCAACATCGACGCCGAGGAAGCGGATCGCCTCGATCTGTCGCTCGACGTCATCGAACGCGTGCTGGCCGAGCCGGAACTCGCCGGCTGGAACGGTTTTGGCGTGGTGGTGCAAGCGTATGGGCCACGCGCGGCCTTCGTCATCGACTGGCTCTATGCACTGGCCAAGAAATACGACCGCACCATCATGGTCCGGCTGGTCAAGGGCGCCTATTGGGACACCGAGATCAAGCGCGCGCAGACGCTCGGGCTTGCCGGCTATCCCGTGTTCACCCGCAAGGCCAACACCGACGTTTCCTACATGGCTTGCGCGAAAAAACTGCTTGGCATGACCGACCGCATCTATCCGCAGTTCGCCACCCACAACGCCCACACCGTCGCCGCCATCCTGTCGATGGCTGATAATCGCGACGCCTTCGAGTTCCAGCGCCTGCATGGTATGGGCGAGGCGCTGCACGAGACGGTGCGCCAGGCCGAAGGCACGCGCTGCCGCATCTATGCGCCGGTCGGTGCGCATTCCGACCTGCTGGCCTATCTGGTGCGCCGGTTGCTGGAGAACGGCGCCAATTCCTCCTTCGTGCATCAGCTGACCGACGAGGACGTCGAGCCGGAGGACATCGCGCGTGATCCGCTCGAAACGGTGGAAGGCCAGGGCTCTGCCGCAAATCCGGCGATTGCCCGGCCGTCCCAGATCTTTGGTGCTGGTCGCCGCAACTCCAGGGGTTTTGACATCACCGATACGGTGACGCTGGCGGCGATCGACAAGGCCAGGGCGGCCTTTGCCGGACCGGATCGCTGGCACGCCAAGCCGATCACGCGGGCCGCCGGCTACGGCAAGCAGCGTCCAATCGTCAATCCGGCCAAGCCCGATGAAGTGGTCGGAACGGTTCACGAGGCGTCCGCCAAGCAGGTCGCGATCGCCGTGCGGATCGCAGTGGAAGCGCAACCGGCCTGGGCAAAGCGCCCCGTTGCCGAACGCGCCGCCATCCTCAACCGCGCCGCCGATCTCTACGAGGCCAATGCGGTCGAGTTCTTCGCGCTGGCCACCCGCGAGGCCGGCAAATCACTGGCCGACGGCGTCGCCGAAGTGCGCGAAGCCGTCGACTTCCTGCGCTACTACGCCGCCGAAGCGGCAAACGCCGAGATAGGCACGCAAGCGCGCGGCGCCATCGTCTGCATTTCGCCGTGGAACTTTCCTCTGGCCATCTTCACCGGCCAGATCGCGGCGGCACTCGTCACCGGCAATTCGGTGATCGCCAAGCCGGCCGAGCAGACGCCGCTGATCGCCTTCCGTGCCGTCGAGCTGCTGCGCGAGGCCGGTGTCCCGGAAGACATCGTCCAGCTGCTGCCCGGCGACGGCCCATCGGTCGGCGCGCCGCTGACCGCTGATCCGCGCATTGCCGGCGTCTGCTTCACCGGCTCGACCGAGGTCGCCAAGCTGATCGAAAAGCAGTTGGCCGAAAGTGCCGCGCCCGACGCCATGCTGATCGCCGAGACCGGCGGCCTCAACGCCATGATCGTCGATTCCACCGCGCTGCCCGAGCAGGCGGTGCGCGATATACTGGCCTCGGCCTTCCAGAGTGCAGGTCAGCGCTGCTCGGCGCTGCGCGTGCTCTATGTGCAGAAGGACGTCGAGAAGAAGATGCTGGAGATGCTGAAGGGCGCCATGGAAGCGCTCAATATCGGCGACCCCTGGCGGATTTCGACCGACGTCGGCCCAGTCATCGATGATGAGGCGCAGGCCTCGATCCGTGACTATTGCACGAAGAAGGGTCTTGAAGGCCGGCTGATCGCCAAGCTCGAGGCGCCGAGGGACGGCCGCTTCGTCGCGCCGCATGTCTTCAGGGTCAAGGGCATCGAGGAGATGGACCGAGAAGTCTTCGGCCCGGTGCTGCATGTCGCGACCTTCGACGCCGATGAGATCGACGCGGTGATCGCCGCCATCAATCGGAAGGGCTATGGCCTGACCTTCGGCCTGCATACCCGCATCGAAGGCCGCGTCCAGCATTTCGTCGACGGCATCCATGCCGGCAACATCTATGTCAACCGTAACCAGATCGGCGCCGTCGTCGGCTCGCAGCCCTTTGGCGGCGAGGGGCTGTCGGGCACCGGTCCAAAGGCCGGCGGCCCGCATTATCTGCGCCGCTTCCGCAAAGGGCCGGAAGCCGGCACGGAAGTTGGCGAGGGCCACAAGGTGACGGCGACCGAGCTGGCCGACAATCTGCCCGATCCCACGCTCGGAGGCTGGTCGACGCGCCCGGACCGGATCGCCATCCTGAGGAAGCACCTGCGCGGCAAGGGCGCGGCCGCCATTGGTGCCGCCGCTGCAATCGATTTCGGCCAGGTCGATCTGCCGGGACCGACCGGCGAGGCCAACACGCTGTCGCTGTCGCCGCGCGGTCGTGTGCTGTGCCTGGGGCCGGATGCCGACACGCTGCTTGCCCAGACGATCCAGGCGCTCGCCGCCGGCAATGCGGTGCTGGCCGTCGCACCGGGCGCACCGGCGGCTCTCGCCGCGCTGACCGGCAAGGGACTGCCTTTGGCTGCGATCGACGGACGTCCCGATCCGGTCGAAGCGCGCTCGCTGCGCGTCGATGTCGTCGCTTTTTCGGGCACGCCGGAAGCTGCGCGCATCGTGCGCAAGGTCATTGCCGAGCGCTCAGGCCCGATCGTGCCGCTGGTCAGCGAGTTGCTCAATCCGGCGGCCTATGTGCATGAGCGGGCCGTCTGCGTCGACACGACCGCCGCGGGCGGCAATGCCAGCCTGCTCGCTGCGGCATAAAGACTATTCACACCTCGCTTGCCTTGTGTCCAGTTGCCGGGGATAAGCATGGGCGGCAATTCGAGCGGGGCGACCGATCAGATGGAAGACAAGTCCCCACCGTTTGAGCTGCCGCGCGTGGCGGTGGTCATCACCTGCTACAATTACCGGCCCTACGTCGAACAGGCGATCCGCTCGGTGTTGGCGCAGACCTACCGGAACTGGGACTGCGTCATTGTCGACGACGCCTCGACCGACGGCTCGGCCGACCATATCCGCCAGCTTCTGGCAGCCATAGACGATCCGCGCCTGCGCCTGCTGGCGCGCTCGCAGAATGGCGGGCAGATCACGGGATTCCGCGATGGCTTTGCCGCGACCGACGCGCCTTTCGTGGCATTTCTCGATGCCGACGATGCGTGGCTGCCGGATTTTCTCCTGGCGCATCTGTCCGCCCACCTCAACGCAACATATTCGGCCGCGCTGTCGAGCTCCGACGTGTTCCTGGTCGACGGCAGCGGCACCTTGCTGAGCGGCACGTTCCTTCCCTTGCGCAAACCGCGCTCCGGGCCCGACGGCAATGGCGTCGCCATCGCGCCTGGTGGCCAGCTTGCCGGCATAGCGCCCGGGATTGCTTGCGTATCAGAGCATCCAGTGACTTATTTCGCGCCTGCGACAACCGGCTGGCTATGGTCGCCATGCTCGGCGATCATGTACCGGCGTGGCGCGCTGGAGCGGGTCTTGTCCTTCCCGTTCAAGGCCAAGATGGGGGCGGATTATCTGACGGTCACATGTGCGCATCTGGCCGGCGGCAGCCTCATCCTATCCGAAGGGCTCAGCCTCTATCGCCTGCACGGGTCGAACATGTCTTCCACCGGCATTGCCTTTGCCGGCGGCCATGTACCGCAAACGCCTGCCCACCGAGCCCACAAGAGCACATTGGCGGCGGATGTCGTCGACTATGTGCTGGAGAATTCAGCTTGGCTCAGTGATATCAACGGGCGCAATTTCATACCCGCATTCCTGAGGCAGCATGTGCGTCAGTTCAAGGAGCTGGCCGATGATCCGCGGCTGATGCGATACCTGACCCGGGGACGGCCCTGGCAGTGGCTGCGCATGCATGTTGGCCACTGGCTGCGTCGGCTGGGTGGGCGCGGTTCGACGCGATCATGACGAGGGTGCCCGAGGTTCTCGCATTTGCTCGGGTAAAGCCACGTCAGGCGCCCTCGACGACGGAAAAGCCCTCGAATTGCGGGTGGCCGAGATAGTGGACCTTCGTCGTGCCGACATTCCTGTGTGCGGCGCGGAAGTTTTCCGATTTGGTCCAGGCGACGAAATCATCCTGGCTCGCCCACACCGTGTGCGAGGCAAACAGCGTGTAGCCTTCGGCCTCGTTGACCGGGCCGCGCAGCAGATGGAATTCCCGAAAACCCTTCATCTCGGCAAGGCTGGAATCGCGGTTCTTCCACACGGCCTCGAAATTGGCTTCCGAGCCGTTCTGCACCTTGAAGCGGTTCATGGCGATGTACATGGGATTCCTTTCGTGCGGATGTTGATCGTTGGCGTTGCAGCGCTTTGTTCCGGGCCGGTTCAAAATGGGCCGATTCCGACCTCGAACTCCAAAGTTGGGTTTGCTGCCTGTGCGGGAATTGGAGGGAAAGGAGCGGCCTTGCGCACGATGCCGAGCGCGGCCTCGTCGAAAGCCGCCGATCCTGAGCTCTGCAGAACGCGCAGCTCATCTATGCCGCCCTTCCTGCCTATGACGAATGTGACGACCGCATTGTTGCGTGCCTTCAGTTGCAGCGAAGGCGGGAGAGTACGGTTGACACTCCCGAGCTTTCTAAACACGTCGCCGCGATAGCTGTCTTCCGCGTCGCTGCCTGCCTCTTTCGGTCTTTTGCCCTTGCTGGCCGCTTGCGCCAGCTTGTCCAGGCCATCTGCCATGCCGCTGCGCTCACTCGCTGCTCTAATCGTCGCCGGAGCGGCTGGCGGGGTTGGCCTGGCGCTGGGGATTGGCGGTTGGTCCGGAACGACGGCAGGCGCTTGAGCGCTTTCGGCCTGGACGCTCGGCTGCGGCGATGTTTCGGCTTTGGCATCCACGCTCTGATCGTCGGGGCGCGGGGTCGCCGCCACCAGTATGTCCGGCGTTACCGCTGGCTGTTTGGCAGCTTCCGGCAAAGGCTCGGGCAACGGCCTGGCTACTTCCTGTACGGGTTCGGGAGCTTGCTTCACAACCTCCTGCTCAGGCTGCAATGGCTTTGTCGGCGGTGCTGGTCTGACAGCCTTTGCCGGTTCCGGTTTGGTCGGCTGCGGTTTCGGCTCCAGCGTGACATTTATTGCCGCCGGATCCTTGACCAACGCGCTGCCGGCCACCTTGTCGCCGGTTTGATCGCCGCCTTCCGATTGCTCAGCATTCCGGGAATTGAATGCGCTGGAGGGCGAGAACAGAAAGAATGCCGCCGCCGCTCCATGGAGCAGGCTCGAGACGACGAGGGCAATGGGCCATCGGGCGGTCGGCCGTGCGGGCACAAGTGGCCCGGCCGGCGCTACCGCCAGTTCACTGCCAGCGTCGGGGAGGGGACTGATTTCCTGCATGTCGCGGGCCGGAAATTGCAGCGACCAGCGGGCAAAAGTCAAATCAAGATCATCTGCCCCTGGTATCGGCGAACCGTGTCCGGCCGGCGGCCAGGCCACGGTATTTCCTGTAAATGCGGGATGCAGTCCCAACGCCGGTCTCAGACGCGAAAGCGATACCGGTCTTGGTGTCCGTCTTCAGCTTGCGCATGCAGGCGGCCGGTTCGACGCCGGTGCCGGCACACTCGGTCGCGCTGTTGATCAGCACGCGGCTGACCTTGGTGCAGTCGGTGCCGGCGAGATCAAAGCGCGTCACCTTGGTCTTGCCTGCCGGCAGGTCCTTGAAGTCGAGCACGGTCAGCCGATCGACGACACCGGCGGTGTTGAAGAGCGCGACCTCGAACGCCGCCTTGGAGAGGTCGGCGCCGAGATTGTTGTTGACCAGGAAGGTCAGCCGGCAGCCCTTGTCGGAAGGCTGCGCGGCATTGAGTTCGAGGGTCAGCGCGGGGACCGGCGCGGACCCTTCAGCCCACGCCGGAACCATCGCCAGCGACATCGCAAACGCCGAGGTCAGCAGACGAAGGGATGTCGTCAAGCTCGTCATGGCCATCAGCCTCCAAAGC
The DNA here is from genome assembly GCF_057784245.1 of Mesorhizobium sp. CNPSo 4671. Taxonomy (NCBI): domain Bacteria; kingdom Pseudomonadati; phylum Pseudomonadota; class Alphaproteobacteria; order Hyphomicrobiales; family Phyllobacteriaceae; genus Mesorhizobium; species Mesorhizobium sp. CNPSo 4671. The sequence continues at coordinate 658,394 of NZ_JBWLUW010000003.1, forward strand.
GCATGGTTGCCGCCAGCTTCAGCGTGATGCCCGGCTCATAGACCGCGACTGTCGTGCTGCCGTTGAGCGGATTGGCGTATTTGACGTCGAACAGGTTGTCGGCGCGGAAATCGACCTTCAGATTGTCGGTCGCCTGGTAGCTGGCGAAGGCATTGATCAGCGTGTAGTCCTCGGCCACCGCATTGCCTTTCGGCTTGCCGTTGTACTGCACCTCACCACCAACGGTCAGCTTGTCCTCGAGGAAGCGCAGCCCAAGCTGGGCGGTGACCTGCGAAGAGGGGATTGTAGCGAGATCGGCTTCCACACCCTTGTAGGAAATGGTGTGGCCATTCGTGATCGATGCCGAAAGCCCGGCATAACCCCATCCAGCGTCGTAGACGCTTTCAAACTCAAGGCCGTAGATCTTGGCCTTGGCGAAATTCTGGTACTGGTAGCAGATCGGAATGCCAGGGCCGAACGGGCAACCACTGCTTGGGGCGAACGGCGACAACGTCACGCCTTCGATATAGTCGTCGACGTCGTTGTTGAAATAGGCCGCCTTGATGCGGAGTGCGTCGCCAGCCTCCAACATATCGTTCTGCTTGTAGTTGATGCCGAATTCGGTCGTCTTGCCGGTTTCAGGTCGCAGGTTCGGATTGGGCAGGAATGGGAAGGTGACACCTGCCGGATGGTTGCCGCTGATCAGTGTCTCCGTGAGGGAGGGCGAACGGTAGCCCTCTGCGTAAGTGCCATAGAATTGCAGGCCGGCAAGGCTGGCGTTGTCAAAGGGCGAGACGCCGACGGTGATGCGCGGCGACAACCGATCGCCTGATGTATCGTGGGTGTCATCCTTGAGACTGTAGCTGTCGTAACGCAGCCCGGCGATCACCTCGAGCCAATCCCAGGTGAGCTTATCCTGGACATAGGCGCCGGAGACGTTGCGCTTGCCTGACGGCGTGTAGAAACTGTCGCCGCCGGCGGTACCGCCCGTCTTCACATTGTCGCCGACCCAGTCGCCGCCATAAGTCAATTCGTGGGCGACGCCACCGGTTTCGAATCGTGAGGTGTTCCAGATGTCGATTGCGGCCGTGCCGACATCGAAAGTCGACGTCGAGCCGGTTGGCAACACCACTGGAAGACCTGTGACCGGATCAAAGCGTTTTTGCGGGACAAGGCTGGTCAGGTCGAGACTGGTCTTGTTGTACGAGGTGTTGATGTGGAGATCGAGCCAGCTCTTGTCCTCGTCCGTGATGTTGTAACGGGCCGTGAAGGTGTTCGACTTCAGGTCGACATCGTTGACCGGCACACCGCCGCTGGTTTCGTCCCAGCTGTCGCTTGAGCCGACCCAGCCCAGTTTCAACTCGCTGTTTTCGGACGGGCGGATGGTGGTCTTAAGCAGGCCGCTCAGCACGTCGAAGCCGGTGCCTTTGACGGTGTCGCCGCCGCCATCCTTGTAGTCGTCATAGTTGCGGTAGACGATGTTGCCCAGGACATCCCAGTTCTCATTGAAACGGTAGGCACCCGTGGCGCTGGTGGTCCAGCCCTTGCCGTTGCTCTCATAGCGTCCGGTTACCGAAGCGCCCCATATCTCCTCCGGCTTGAGAAAATCCTCTGCGTCCTTGGTGTCGAAGAAGACGACGCCGCCGATGGCGCCCGAACCATAGGTGTTGGCGACAGGACCGCGGATCACATCGACGGATTTGACGAGCTCGGGGTCGATGTAGAAGGTCGATTGCGTGCCGTGGTCAGAACGCTGGAAATTCTGGCGTGCGCCGTCGACGATCACCGCGACGCGGCCGAAATCCTGCAGGCCGCGAATGTTGATGCTGGTGCTGACGCGCCTGGCGTCGGCCTGTGTCGCGACACCGGGCACACCCAGCAGCATCTCGTTCGGCGTCGTCGCCATGCGGCGGGCGAGCTGGTTCTGGTCGACATGGCTGGCCGAGGCCAATGATTCGATCGCCGTTTCGCCGGTGCGGCTGAGCACCAGGATCTTGTCGAGCAGCGTCGCACCCGCGGGGGCTGCCTTCTCCTGGTCAGCCTTCTTCGATTGATCTGTCTGCTCGCCCGCCGGCTGCGTTGCCTGCTGAGCGTGGGCTGATGGCGCGGACAAAGCGACCGCCGCCACGCTAGCCAACAAAGCCGCCACACCGTGCGCCGCCGACCGGCCGCGCCATTCCCAGTTCACCAACCCCATGCCCCAACTCCAGATTCCAGGTTTCATGCTGGCTGGCCTGGGGCTCGCTGGCATTTTTCATCGTGTCCGGCGTGTTAAATGTTGACTCGTTTACTCCGGTATTGCACTGACTAATAAACATGATTATTCAAGTCAAGAAATCAATCGACATTTCGCAACGCCTAGCCAGGTGCCCGGCACAGGAAAGGGATCGACCCAGATGAACACGCACAATCCCAACGATTTTCGCTATCGCGCCCGCCGTTCCGACGATGCCTCTACCCGCTTCGATCGGATCCCGCTGGCGGTGCGAACGCTCTCCAGCAACACGCTGTTCCAGGGCGAGCACGAGATCGGCATCGAGCATCATGGCGCGCTCTACCGGCTGAAGATCACCCGGCAGGGCAAGCTCATTCTCAACAAGTAAGAAGGCATCAGGGGTAAGACATGGACCAGCGCGTAAAACCCGCCCCGCATGAAATCCGGCGGGCACGGACGGAGGATCCGAAAGCGCGCGAGCGTGACCTGGCGGCCCAACTCGGCATTTCGGAAGCCGAGTTGGTCGCCGCGCATTGCGGTGACGGCGTCGTGCGCATCGAGCCGCGCATCAACGACCTTTTGACGGGTCTCGAAGCCGTTGGCGAAGTGATGGCGCTGACCCGCAACGAAAGCGCCGTGCACGAAAAGATCGGCGTCTATGACAAGGTCGTCACCGGCAACCACAATGCCATGGTGCTTGGCGAGAATATCGACCTGCGCATCTTCCCGAAGATCTGGGCGCATGGCTTTGCCGTGGAGAAACGCGACGGCGACGAGATCCGCCGCAGCCTGCAGTTCTTCGATGCGGCGGGCGAGGCGGTGCACAAGGTGCATCTGCGGCCGGCCTCCAGCCTCTATGCCTACCAGAAGCTGGTCGCCTCGCTGGAATCCTCCAACCAGGAACCGACGGTCAATATTTCAGGCCCAATTTCCGACGATCAGGGCGAGGGCGGGGCAACCACCGCCAGCCCAGACGATCTGCGCGACCGCTGGAGCCGGCTGACCGACGTGCACCAGTTCTTCGGCATGCTGAAGACGCTCAAGCTCAGCCGCCGCCAGGCGGTGCGCATGGTCGGAACCGACTATGCCTGGTTGCTCGACAATGATGCGGTCCGCGCCATGTTCCATCACGCCTCCGAGGGCGAGATGCCGATTATGTGCTTCGTTGGCAACCGCGGCTGCATCCAGATTCATTCCGGCCCGGTCAAATCGATCAAGCCGATGGGGCCGTGGATCAATGTGCTGGACGAGACCTTTCATCTGCACCTGCGGATGGATCACATCCATGAGGTCTGGGCGGTGCGCAAGCCGACCAAGGATGGCCATGTCACCTCCCTCGAGGTCTACGCCGCCAATGGCGAGATGATCATCCAGTTCTTCGGCAAGCGCCACGAAGGCGAAAGCGAGCGCGACGATTGGCGATTCCTGACCGAGAACCTGCCGCGCATTCCAAGCCCGACGGCAGCGTGAGGAACGGTGTGATGCGGTTTTTCCCGAACCTGCCGGCCATGCGCCGTTCGATGGCAGCGCCGATCCTCGGCCTTTTCCTTGCCTTTGCAACACTGCAACCGGCTGGCGCTGCCGAGGGCGTCTCGGTCTTCTCCGATCCGTCGAAGATCGCCGCCATAGGCGGTTCGATCACCGAAATCGTCTATGCGCTTGGCGAGGAGAAACATCTGGTGGCGCGCGACTCCACCAGCAATTATCCGAAAGCGGCGCTGGCCTTGCCTGATGTCGGCTATATGCGCGCTCTGTCGCCGGAAGGTGTGTTGTCGGTCAATCCGACCGGCATTCTGGCGTTGCACGGCAGCGGTCCCAAGGAAGCCGTCGACGTGCTGAAGAAGAGCAGCGTTCCGTTCATCGAAGTGCCCGAGCATTATAGCCACGAAGGCATCCTCGAGAAGGTCCGCATCATCGGCAAGGCGCTCGGCGTCGATGCCAAGGCCGAGGTGCTGGCCAAGGAACTCGATGCCAAACTGACCTCAGCCGAAAAGCAGACCGCCTCGATCAAGGAGCGCAAGCGCATCCTGTTCGTGCTGTCGATACAGGGCGGCAAGATCCTGGCGGCCGGTAGCGAAACCGCGGCCGACGGCATGGTCAGGCTGGCAGGTGGGGTCAATGCCGTCGAAGGCTTCTCCGGCTACAAGCAGATGTCCGATGAAGCGATCATCACCGCCAGGCCTGACGTGATCCTGATGATGAGCAATGCCGGACCGCCGGTATTGGACGACGAATTGTTCGACAATCCGTCCGTTGCCTCGACGCCGGCCGGAACCGCGCGCAAGCTGATCCGCATCGATGGTAGCTATCTGCTCGGCTTCGGGCCGCGCACGGCCGATGCCATCCACGACCTCGCCGTCTCGCTCTATGGCGCTGAAGTCACGGACTGAGCAGGCAGATCATGGTCGATCAATCGATCGCCGGCCCGGTGAAGGTGATGGCGAATGAATCCGAAGGCGACCGCTCGGGCCGCGCCCGCATCGTCATCCTGCTGTTGTGCCTCGGGCTCGCGGCCGCCGCGCTTTTGTCGCTGACATCAGGGGCATCGGATGCTTCGGCCGTCAACGTCCTCAGGGACTGGCTGCTTGGCGCTGTCCCGGGTGATGCGGCGCTGAGCGCGCGTGACAGCCTGATCGTCTACGACATCCGCTTGCCGCGCATCATCCTCGGCATGCTGGTCGGCGCAGCACTCGCAGTCTCGGGCGCCGTCATGCAGGGACTGTTCCGCAATCCGCTGGCCGATCCCGGCCTGATCGGCGTTTCCGCCGGCTCCAGCCTCGGCGCGGTCGCCGTCATCGTGCTCGGCGCCACGGTGCTGGCGCCGGTGACAGCCTTGTTCGGCACGCTCGCGCTGCCGCTGGCAGCCTTCTTCGGCGGTCTTGCCACGACGCTGGTGCTTTATCAGGTCGCCACGCGGCGCGGGCATACCTCGGTCGCCACCATGCTGCTGGCCGGCATCGCGCTGGCGGCGCTCGCCATGGCCTTGACCGGCATCCTCATCTTCATGGCGGACGATCGCCAGTTGCGCGACCTGACCTTCTGGCAGCTCGGATCGCTCGGTGGCGCGACCTGGCAGAAGATCGGTTCGGTCGGGCCGATCATCATACTGGCGCTGGCGACGATGCCGTTCCTGGCGCGCGGCCTCAATGCGCTGGCGCTGGGCGAGGCGACCGCCGGGCATCTCGGCATCCCGGTGCAGCGGCTGAAATACATCGCCATAATCGGCGTCTCGGCAGCGGTCGGTGCCTCCGTCGCCGTCAGTGGTGGCATCGGCTTCGTCGGCATCGTCGTGCCGCATCTGCTGCGCCTGCTGATCGGTCCGGACAACCGCTATCTCTTGCCGGCTTCGGCGTTGCTCGGCGCCTCGCTGCTGCTCTTGGCGGATGCGGTCGCCCGCACCATCGTGGCGCCGGCCGAATTGCCGATCGGCATCGTCACCGCGATCGCGGGCGCGCCGTTCTTCCTGTGGATCCTGCTGCGCAAGCGCGGCGTGGTCGATTTGTGAGGCTTTGAATGATCGAGGCAAGGGATGTTTCCGTTGATATCGCCGGCAAGCGCATCGTCGGCGGTGTCGATTTCGACGCACGGCCCGGCGAAGTCGCGGCCATCGTCGGCCCCAACGGCTCGGGCAAGACGACCTTCCTGAAGGCGCTGTCGGGTGAGCTCGCCTATACCGGGCAAGTCGCCCTCAACGGCGGCGACCTTGCGGCGATGAAACCGGTAGATATTGCCGTCCATCGCGCGGTGCTGCCGCAGGCGACGACGCTGTCCTTTCCGTTCACGGTCCGCGAAGTCGTCAATCTCGGCCTTGTCGGCGGCCGCTCGGGTGCCTTATCAGGCGAGGATGCGCGGCTGCCGGAACGGGCGCTGGCCCGCGTCGACCTCGATGGTTTTGCCGGACGTTTCTACCAGGAGCTTTCGGGCGGCGAGCAGCAACGCGTCCAGCTTGCGCGCGTGCTGTGCCAGGTCTGGGCGCCGGTGCTAGACGGCAAGCCGCGCTATCTCTTTCTCGATGAGCCGGTTTCCAGCCTCGACATCAAGCATCAGCTGATCATCATGAACATTGCCCGCGATTTCGCCAGAAGGGGCGGCGGCGTGATCGCCATCCTGCACGATCTCAACCTGACGGCCATGTATGCCGACCGTATCTTCGTCATGCATCGCGGCCGGCTGGCCGCGACCGGCTCTCCGCTGGATGTGCTCAGCGACGATTTGATCGAAAAAGTGTTCGATTGCCGGCTGAGGGTCGGCGTGCTCCCAGCCGGCAACATGCCGTTCGTGCTGCCGCAATCGTCGGTCGGTTGATGTTCAGGTGAGGCCGGCCTGCTCAGATCAGGCAGCCGGGGCGCGGCGCTCCAGCATGTCGATGCCGAGCAGGTTGCGCACATTCGGCCTTGCCGCCACCATATCGGCAACGGTGTAGCGGGAAAGCACGGCGAAGAAGGCGTTGAGAGCCTCGCGCAGCGCCGAATTCAACGCGCAGCTGTCGACCAGCGGGCATTCGGCGGCATCGTTCTCGAAGCATTCGGCCATGGCAAAGCTCTCTTCCGTCACGCGCACGACGTCGAAGAGGCTGATGGATTCCGCGGCGCGGCCAAGCCGGACGCCACCATTCCTGCCGCGCACAGTCTCCACCAAGCCATGCTCGACCAGCGGCTGCAGGATCTTGAACAGGAACAGTTCCGACACCGAATAGGCGGTCGCGATTTCGGGAATACGGCTCAACCGGTCATCGTTGGCGGCACAATACATCAGGATGCGCATGGCATAATTGGTCTGGCGTGTAAGCCGCATTTTGTCCTCACTAGGCGCCGGCGCGGTGAGCATGCCGGATTCCAGAATTTTGCCGGCGCGGCTCTGATCCCGGAGTTTCGGATTCGTCGCACTGGCCTCGACCCGAATATGGCCTATACCTTGGAACAATTCCAGACTAGCCGGGCACCATAGATGAATATTCTCGTCAACTTTATATGCGCAACCCGGCAAAACGAGGGGAAAACTGGCCGCTACGGGCATTTCGGCTGACGAATCCCTAGATAGGCCCGAGATCGACCAGAGATCGACGAGGAGCAATTCGTCCATGTCACAATCGGCTCCGTCCCTGGCGCCTGTCCGTTTCGATGCCGACGCGGCCGTCAAGCTCTCGGCATTGCGCCGCACCAAATTCATCGCCACCGCGGCGCTGGCGCTTTGCGTGCTGGTGTTCGCCTTGGCCAAGTCGTTCCAAAGGACCTATCCGTGGCTGGGGTTCGTCGCTGCCTTCGCCGAGGCGGCGACCATTGGCGGCCTGGCAGACTGGTACGCGGTGGTGGCGCTGTTCAGGCGGCCGCTCGGGCTGCCGATCCCGCACACCGCCATCATCCCGGAAAACCAGAGCCGCATCGCCGACAATCTCGGCCGCTTCATCGAGGCCAATTTCCTGGCGCCGGAGCCGGTGCGGGAAAAGCTTGCCGATGTCGATTTTGCAGCACTCGTCGCCGACTGGCTGACCGATGCCGAACGCGCCGCCGGCCTGTCGCGCTTCGTCGTGCGGCTGGTGCCGCAGACGCTGGCCGCGGTCGAGCAATCCGGACTGCGCGGCTTCGTCACCAGCCGTATGCTCGAGCAGATCGAAAAGGTGCCGCTGGCGCCGCTGGCGGCTGAACTCTTGTCGGCGCTTACTGATGACCGCCGCCACCAGAAATTGTTCGACGAGTTCATCAAGGTGGTCGGCCGCTTCCTAAACGACGAACAGGCGCTGGCGACGATGCGCGAGAAGATCCGCGAGGAATTGCCGTCGCTGTTCAACCTGTTCCGCGCCGACGCCTATCTCCTGAAGAAGATCGTCGCCTCGGCAGGCTCCTTGCTCGACGAGGTGCGGGCCGATCCCGACCACCCGATGCGGGCCGAGTTCGACCGTTTCGCGCAAGGCTTCGTCGAGCGGCTGCGGACGTCCAAGCAATATGCAAAGCGCGCCGAGAAGATGAAGCGTGATTTCCTCGCCCGACCCGAGGTCAGGGCGCTGGCCGGCGACATGTGGGAGAGCCTCAGCCTGTTCATCGCGCAGGACGCCAAGGCGCCGAATTCGGTGGTCCGCGCACATCTCGCCAACATGTTCGTCGAGGTCGGCCGGCATCTTGCCGGCGATGCGCGGATCCGGGCCGACATGAACCAAGGGTTCGTCGTGGCGCTCGCCTCCTTTGTCGAGAACCAGAAGAGCGGCGTATCGAAATTCATCGGCGATCAGGTCAAGCGCTGGGACCTGGCGCAACTGACGCGGCTGATCGAGATGAACATCGGCCGGGACCTGCAATATATCCGCTTCAACGGCATGATCATCGGTGGGCTGGCCGGTATCGTGCTCTACACGATCGAACTGCTGCTCCCGGTCAATTGATGCGTATCGGTCGCCGGGCCTGTCTTCGAAATGGACACGCGGCACCCGAGTGCTATGCTCCCCGTGAGGGCAGCCGCATCCGCGGCAAAGGGGAGAAGACATCATGGCAAAACAACCGGAATCCGATTCCTTCATGGACATGTTCGGCAGGTTCGGCCGCGACCTGAAGGTGCCCAATGTCGATGTCGAGGCGATCCTTGCCCATCATCGCAAGAACCTCGAGGCCCTGGAGAAATCGGCGCGAGCCGGCGCCGCCGGCGCGACCTCGCTGTTGTCGAGGCAACGCGAAATGCTGCAGGACACGCTGCGCGAAATTGCCGACATGGCGCAGAGCTACCGGGCGCCGGGCAACCCGCAGGAGCTGATGGCCAAACAGACGGAGTTCGCCAGGAAATCCTTCGAGGCCGCGCTCAAGAATGCCGGTGAAGTGGCTGAACTGGCTCGCAAATCCGGCACCGAATCGATCGAAATCCTGCGCGCGCGCATCAAGGATGCGATGGAGGAAATCCGCGCCGGCTACGGGCAGAAGTAGGTCCCCGTGGCCTGCCGTTACGTCTCCGGTTGGGCATGCCGGTTCGGCATTGCGTAACCTTACGCATAGTTGCATCCGCGCCACGCTATAAGCTCCCGGCTGCCCTGAAACGTCGTAAAATCCGAATTCGACCTGCCAATGCATGGTAAGGCATGGCAGATTCAGCCGGAATTCGGCGGAACGGATTCACGCAGGGCGAATTGACAGGAGCCGTCCGTTCGTGGTCCGGAGGCACGGCAAGCTATCGGGAAAGCAGGAATGACAGAAGTACGGCCTAAAACGCCGCCGACCTTCGAGCAGTTGAGAACGATGTCCGGGCAGGAGCTCGGTGTCTCGGAATGGACCACGGTCGACCAGGACCGTATCAACCAGTTCGCCGAATGCACCGGCGACCATCAATGGATTCATGTCGATCCCGAACGAGCGCGGCGGCAAAGCCCGTTCCGCACGACGATCGCGCATGGCTATCTGACACTGTCGATCATCGGCGCGCTGGCGCTCGGCATGGGTATCGTGCCGGAGAACACCCAGGCCGCCTTCAACTATGGCTTCGACAAGGTGCGTTTCCTGGCGCCGGTCAAGGTCGGTGCGCGCATCAGGCTGCGCACCGTCCTGCTTTCCATGGAGGATAAGGGGCCTGGTCAATACCTGATGAAGGCAGCCAATACGGTCGAGATCGAAGGCGAGGAAAAGCCGGCACTGACGGCGGAAACGCTGGTCATGCTGTATGAGCGCCGCAAACGGGCAGGGGTCTGAGCGGCTGCCCAAGCCCCGCGATTTCAGAAATTTCGCATCGATTATCCATGCTTGATCGCATTGCGGGATGACAGCAGCGCTAGCAGCAATGCAACCAACGCCAGGGCCGTTGCCGTCTCAAAGGTGACCTGCATGCCCCGGGCGGCTGAAGCGGAATTCAGGACGTCCTGTCCTGCTCCTTGCTGACCACCGGCCGACGCAACCGCGAAGATGGCGCCCATCAGCGACGCGCCAGTGATGAGGCCGAGATTGCGCGACAAATTGAGCAGGCCCGACATGACACCGCGTTCGCCCGCGCCGACGCCGGTCATGACGGCCGCATTGTTGGAGGTCTGGAACAGGGCATAGCCGAAGCAGGTGACGGTGATCGGAACGACATAGCTGGCAATGCCAAGCCCGGTCAGGGCAAGCGACAGAAGGAATGTGCCCGTGGCGAGGCTGGTGAGGCCGGCGACCATCATCCTGTTGGCTCCGAAGCGGTCGGAAAGCCGTCCGGCCAGCAGCGCCGACAGGGTCGACACAAGCGGCCCGGTCGAGAGCACCACGCCGACCATCGCGGCATCGAGCCCCAACCCTCGCGACAGATAGAACGGGGCAACCACCAGGGTTGCCATCATCACCGTGGCGACGATGAGGCTCATGGCCAGGCTGGCGCTGAGCCGTGGATCCTTGAAACTGGCGAGTTGGACCAGGGGGTTCTTCACCCGCTTCTGGGTGACGGCGAATAGACCGATGCCGAGGGCGGTCGCGGCCAGCAGGCCGATGTTGAGAGCGCCGAAATGGCCCCGGCCAAGCGTCATGGCCAGCGCGTAGGCGGCCAGCGTCATGGCCAGCAAGGCAGTGCCCATCGCGTCGAACTTGCCTTTAGCGGCCTGCGCGTTCTTGTTGCCGGCAGGCAAGGCGCGCCAGGCGAGGGCGAAGGTCAGCAGGCCCAATGGGAGATTGACCAGGAAAATCGCGCGCCAACCGAGGCCGGCGATCAGCAGGCCGCCGAGCGAGGGGCCGAGCGTGGTGCCGATCGCCGACATGGCGCCGAGCAGGCCCATGGCGCTGCCGGTACGCTCCTTGCTTACCGTCTCGGCGACAAAGGCCAGCGTCAGCGCCATCATCAGCGCGGCGCCAAGCCCCTGCACGGCGCGCGCGGCAATCAGCAGCCACAGCGTCGGCGCCAGGCCGCAGAGCACCGATGCCGATGTGAACAACGCGATGCCGCCAAGCAGCAATGGCCGGCGCCCGAACATGTCGGCCAGCCGCCCGGCGCTGACGATCAGCGTGGTGATGGCGAGGAGATAGGCCAGAACCACCCATTGCACGGCCTGGAGCGATGCTCCGAATGTCTGCATCAGCGAGGGCAACCCGACACTGGCGATGCTGGTTCCGAGCGACGACAGCAGCGCGGCGAGCGACAGGCTTGCCAGAGCCCAGCCGACCGTTTCTTTCTCTTGGGGGGCTGATATCAGCCCATCTCGACTTTGTGCGGCGACTGCCATAGCGATCTCCTTTCCATTCGCTCCGCAACCGGAACCATCGGAGATCTAGTCTTGTAGTTGATATGGCGGAAGGCGCAGCATTTGCATCATATTCGTGCGTCAAACGCCACATCATGTTATGATCTGCGGATGACGTCTCCTGACCTCAATCTGCTGTTCGCTCTCGACGTTCTGCTGGAGGAAGGCAGCGTGGCCCGCGCCGCGCGCCGTCTGCGGCTCAGCCCCTCGGCGATGAGCCGCACGCTGGCGCGGCTGCGCGAGGCAACGGGCGACCCTCTTTTGGTCCGTGCCGGGCGTGGCCTGGTGGCGACGCCGCGCGCGGACGAATTGCGCCGGCAGGTCGGTGCTGTCGTGCAGGACGCGGAGGCGCTGCTGCGCCCCGCCGAATTGCTTGATCCCGCAAGCCTGGACAAGGTGTTCACGCTGCGCACCAATGAGGGCTTCGTAGAGGAGTTCGGGCCGGGTCTGGTCGCCCGCATCGAGGCCGAGGCGCCGGGGGTGCGGCTGCGTTTCGCGCCCAAGTCCGACAAGGATGTGATGTCGCTGCGCGACCCGGCGATCGACCTGGAAATCGGAGTTGCCGGCGAAAACGGGCCCGAAGTGCGCATCCAGGCGCTGTTTCGCGACCGCTTCATTGGCGCTGTTCGATCAGGCCATCCGCTGAGCGAGGGCATTGTGACGCCCGGGCGCTACGCCGCGGGCCGGCACGTCAGTGTTTCGCGGCGCGGCCGCGAGAGAGGGCCGATCGACGAGGCACTGGGCACGCTTGGCCTGCAGCGGACGGTCGTGTGCATGGTTTCGGGTTTCTCGGCCGCGCTCGCCATGGCGCGCGCCTCGGAACTGATCGCCAGCGTGCCTGAGCGGCACACGGCCGGCGCGCGCGCCGGCCTGCACAGTTTTCCGCTGCCGGTCACGACGGTGGAAGTCACCATTTCAATGCTTTGGCATCCGCGCCTCGATGTCGACCCGGCGCAACGCTGGTTGCGCGACTGCGTGCGGGAGGTCTGTGCTAGCCGCTGAGATCAGCGCGCCATCGCCGCCTCGAGCACCTTGAAGATCCGCTTGTCTTCGCATTGGGCGACGTTGAAGCGCAGGAAACGGCTGGCCGTTCCGGACAGGCTGAACGCATTACCGGGCGCCAGCACGACATTGTCGGTAAGCGCCCGGCGTGCGACTCCGGCCGCGTCGATGCCGTCGGGTAATCTGCACCACAGGAACAGGCCGGCCGGCTGGTCGATCCAGGGCGTGATGCCGATCGCCTTCAGCCGGGTGCCGGTCTCCGCCATGGCGCGCGCGAGCTTCGCGCGCAGCAAGTCCATATGTTTGCGGTAGCTGCCGTCCTTCAGCAACGTCAGCACCAGTTCGGCCGCCAGCCGTCCGCCGCCAAAGGTGGTGGCGATCTTGAGGTCGGTCAGGCCCTCGATCCAGTCGCGGGGCGCGGCGATGAAACCGCAGCGCGCCGATGCCGACAGCGTCTTGGAGAAACTGCCGATGTGGACGACGCGGTTGAGGCCATCGAAGGCCGCGAGTCTCGGGGCAGTGGCGTGTTCGAAATCGGCGAAGATGTCGTCTTCGACGATGGTCAGGTCCGACTGGTCGGCGAGCTTGAGCAGCCGGTGCGCAGTGACCGGCGACAGGATGGCGCCGGTTGGATTGTGGATGGCGGAATTGGTGATGTAGAGGCGCGGCCGGTGTTCGGCGAGCGCCTGCGCGAATAACTCGATATCAGGCCCCGACGGCGTGTAGGGAACGCTGACCACCTTGGCGCGGTGCGCGCGCAGCAAAGCATGGAAATTGAAATAGCAGGGGTCGTCGACCAGCACCGTGTCGCCGGGCTCGATCAGGAACCGGCATAGGAGGTCGATGGCCTGCGTGCCCGATTCCGTCAGCACGATCTGTTCGGGCGAGACTTCGATGCCATGCCCAGCCATGCGCCGCGCCAGGAGTTGCCGCAGCGGCGGCAGGCCGAGCGGCGTGCCGTAATCGGCAAGCGCGACATCATCGGCGCGCGCCGCCGTGCGTAGCGCGCGACGCAGCCCGGCCTGCGGCATCCACGAGGCCGGCAGCCAGCCGCAGCCGGGTTTCAGCACCTCGTCGCCGGCATCCAGCGACTGGCGCGAGACCCAGAGCGGATCGACGGCACGGTCGAGCCGGGGACCGATCTCGGCCAGCGACAGCGGCGCCAGCGAGCCGGCGGCATAGAAGCCTGAACCCGGCCGGGAGCGGATCGTGCCTTCCGCTGCAAGCCGTTCATAGGCTTCGACCACGGTGGATTTAGACACCTGCATGGATTGGGCGAAGGCGCGGATGGAGGGCAGCCGGGCGCCCGGTGTCAGGCTGCGCGCCGCGATCCGCTGGCGAATGGTCGCCATGACGCTTTCGACCAGTGTGGGGGCGCCCGGGGTCCGCGCGTCGTCCTTTTCCAAAGCGAAGTCCGTCATCCGTACTGCTCATCTGGCCATTACAGTTTCGATGAATTGTACCCCATTGTCTCTGGCTGCACCATGGCATCTGCCCGATAGAGGGCGAAAGACATGGAGCCTGGAATGGACAAGACCGCGAGCGGCTGGTTGAACGGATTTATCGGCGTGTTGATCTTCTCAGGCTCGCTGCCGGCGACGCGCGTTGCCGTGATGGACTTCGACCCGACATTCGTGACATCGGCCCGCGCCGCGATTGCCGGGCTGCTTGGCCTGGCAGTGCTGCTCTTGTTCCGGCAGAAGCGCCCGGAGCGGGGCGATCTCATGTCACTGGTGATCGTCGCACTTGGCGTGGTGGTCGGCTTTCCCTTGCTGACCGCGCTGGCGCTGAAGCACGTCACCTCCGCCCACTCGATCATCTTCGTCGGCCTGCTGCCGTTGGCAACCGCGATCTTCGGCGTGCTGCGCGGCGGCGAGCGTCCCCGGCCGGCGTTCTGGCTGTTTTCCTGCATAGGCAGCACGCTGGTCGCGGGCTTCGCGCTGATGCAAGGCGTGACCGCCTCGCCAGTGGGCGATGGCCTGATGCTGGCCGCCATCGTCGTCTGCGGCCTGGGCTATGCCGAGGGGGCCGCGCTGTCGCGCAGGCTCGGCGGCTGGCAAGTGATCTGCTGGGCGCTGACGCTGTCGCTGCCGATCATGCTGGTGCTGACTTTCGCGACCCTGCCGCCATCCTTTGCCGCCGTCGGCTCCCACGCCTGGATCGGGCTCGCCTATGTCTCGCTGTTCAGCATGCTGATCGGTTTTGTGTTCTGGTACCGCGGCCTGGCGCAAGGCGGCATTGCCGCGGTCGGCCAGCTGCAATTGCTACAGCCCTTCTTCGGCCTGGCGCTGGCGGCGACACTGCTGCACGAACAGGTCAGCCCGCTGATGGTGGTGGTCACGCTTGGCGTGGTGGCCTGCGTGTTTGGCGCGAAGAAGTTTGCGCGGTAGTTCTGGAAGCGACGCCCGCGCCTAGAACTTCGTCACCACGCCAATACCTATGCCCTCGAAGCCGCCCATCGCCATCAACGCCGCGGGGGCCTCGTCGAGGCTGATCTTCTTGCCGACCAGCAGTTCGGGCTTGAGCTTGCCATGGCGGATCATCTCCATCATCGCCTGGTAGCGGTAGGCCTGCATGCCGTGGCTGCCGAGGATTTCGAGCTCGAAGGCGATGACCTTGTCCATCGGCACTTGCGGGCGGGCATGCTCGCCCAGCATCAGGCCGACCTGCACATGGCGGCCGCGCCGGCGCAGATTGGCGATCGAGTTGAACGAGGTGGTCGGATGGCCGAGCGCGTCCATCGACATATGCGCGCCGCCATTGGTGATCTGCTTGACCGCCTTGACCACATTCGGCGTTGTCGACGCATTGATGGTGGCGACGGCGCCGATTTTTTTGGCGAACTCCAGCTTCTCGTCGGTGAGGTCGATGGCGATCACATTGGCGCCCATCGAACTGGCGATCATGATTGCCGACAGGCCGACGCCGCCGCAGCCATGCACCGCCACCCATTCGCCGGGCTTGACGCGCCCCTGGTCGACGATGGCGCGAAACGAGGTGACGAAACGGCAGCCGAGGCTGGCGGCAGTGGCGTATTCCATCTCCTCGGGCAGGCGCACCAAATTGGTGTCGGCATGCTCGATGCCGACATATTCGGCGAACGAGCCCCAGCCGGTAAAGCCGGGCTGCGTCTGGTGCTCGCAGACCTGGTGGTTGCCCGACGTGCATTCGAAGCAGCGGCCGCAGCCGACGGCGAATGGCACCGTCACGCGGTCGCCAGCCTTCCAGCGGCTCACCTGTTTGCCGGCGGCGACGACGACGCCTGCCAGTTCATGTCCCGGGACGTGCGGCAAGGTGATGCCGTCATCATGGCCCATCCAGCCATGCCAGTCGCTGCGGCACAGCCCGGTCGCTTCGACCTTGATGACGACGCCATCGGCAGCCGGCTTCGGATCGGGAACGGTCTGGATCGTCGGCGCTTCGCCGAATTTCTCGAAGACGACGGCTTTCATCGGTCACTCCACCCTGCGTACTGTCTGGGGAAACGATAGCCGATTCCCCGGCCGGTCAAGCGGAAATCGATTCCGCCAGCCTGGCCGGTCCGCCGAACCGGCCAGGGCGCTCAGCTGTTTTCCTGGTTGCGGAAATCGGCGAGCCTTGTGTCGCCGGGAACGAGCAGCCGTCCATCCTCGGCATGCACTTCCAGGCGCCTGATCGGCCGGCCGGTCTCGATGTCGACCATGAAAGTGTAGGGCTCGCCCGGTCCGGAGAAATAGGTTTCGCCCCATTGCCGCAAGGCTACCAGGACGTAGAACAGGCCGCGTCCCTTTTGCGTCAGCACATATTCATGGTGTGCGCTGCCGTCGGGGGCGGGCACCGTTTCCAGTATGCCGTGTGCAACGAGATTGCGCAGCCGCGCCGACAGGATGTTCTTGGCGACGCCGAGGCTCTTCTGGAACTCGCCGAAGCGGCGCAAGCCATCGAAGGCATCGCGCACGATGAGCAGCGACCACCAGTCGCCGATCGCGTCCAGCGGCCGTGCGATCAGGCAATCCGCTTCGTGGTGGCTCGTTCGTTTCACCATGGCAATCGTTGGCCCAGCGTTGTCATTTTGGTTGCAAGATAAAACTGTTCTGTCTATCCAGCAAGTGGTTTCAATTTGAAACCTATTTGCGGAGGGCGACATGAATGTGCTGGTGGTGAACAACGCAGCGTCAGGCGCGGAGCGGTCCGATGGGCCGCCGCAGGTCGCGCCGGCATCACCACCGGGACTGTCGAGAATGACCGCGCTGGTCTTCGCCATTGCCTGTGGCTTGAGCGTCGCCAATGTCTATTTCGCCCATCCGCTGCTCGACGCCATGGCGCATGATTTCGCCATCGCGCCGGCCTCGGTCGGCATCGTGGTGACGGTCACGCAGATCGGCTATGCGCTCGGCCTGTTCTTCATCGTGCCGCTTGGCGACCTGTTCGACCGGCGCAAGCTGATCGCCGGGCAGGCCATCCTTTCCGCGGTGGCGTTGATCGCGGTCGGCATCGCGCCAAATGCGGCGATGCTGCTGGCGAGCCTCGCGGTCGTCGGGTTGCTTGCCGTGGTGGTGCAGGTGCTGGTGGCCTACGCCGCCGACCTCGCTCTGCCGTCTGAGCGGGGGCGGGCGGTCGGCACCGTCACCAGCGGCGTCATAACCGGCATCCTGCTGGCCCGCTTCGTCGCCGGTGTCGTCGCCGACTTTGCCGGCTGGCGCTGGGTCTATCTTGTCTCGGCGGCGCTGACGCTGGTCATGGCGGTGGTTCTCTACCTGATCCTGCCGCGCCACGAGGCGGAGCGGCCACGCACATCCTATCCGCGCCTGCTCGGTTCGGTGGTGCTGTTGTTCGTGCAGGAGCCGCTGCTGCGCGTGCGTGCGGTGCTCGCCATGCTGATCTTCGCCACCTTCAACGTGCTGTGGGCGCCGCTGGTGCTGCCGCTGAGTGCCGCGCCATTTTCACTTTCGCACACCAAGATCGGGCTGTTTGGTCTTGCCGGCGTGGCTGGGGCACTGGGCGCGCGCTGGACAGGCAGCATCGTCGATCGCGGGCGTGGGCAACTGGTCACTGGGCTCAGCCTGGTGCTGATGGCGGCAGCCTGGCTGCCGATCGCCTTCATGGGCATGTCACTATGGCTGCTTGTCGCCGGCACCGTCATGCTGGACCTGGCGATCCAGGCCGTCCATGTCACCAACCAGAGCCTGATTTTTTCGCGCCGCCCGGATGCGCGCAGCCGGCTGGTCGGCGGCTACATGATTTTCTATTCGCTCGGCAGCGCGCTCGGCTCGATCGCCTCGACCATGGCCTATGGCGCCATGGGTTGGAGCGGCGTCTGTATGCTGGGCGCCGGCATCGGCCTGCTGGCGTTGCTGGTCTGGGCGCTGACGCTGCGCGTGGGCCGGTAGGCCTTACTCCGCGTCGATCTGGTTCTGCGGCGCGGCTTTCTGGAAGGCCGGCAGCGCCATGCAGGCGGCGTTGATGCGGGTGATCGTCGGGTAGGGCGTCAGGTCGACGCCGAAGCGGGCATTGCTGGTGATCTGTGCCGCCAGGCAGATGTCGGCGAGCCCAGGCATCTCGCCGTGGCAGAATGTTCCGGTCTGCGGCGACGAAGCCAGGATCTTTTCAAGCGGCTGAAAGCCTTCGTTCACCCAGTGGCGGAACCAGTTGGTGATGTCCTGGTCGCCGGCGCCGAACAGGGTGCGCAGCGAGGTCAGCACGCGCAGATTGTTCACCGGGTGGATGTCGCAGGCGATCATCTGCGCCAGCATTCTCACGCGTGCCCGGCCAAGCGGGTCCTGCGGCAGCAGCGGCGGTTCGGGATGGATCTCGTCGAGATATTCGATGATCGCCAGCGACTGCGTCAAAAGCGTACCGTCGTCGAGCACCAATGCCGGCACCAGCCCCTGCGGATTGACCGCTAGATAGGCCGGTTCCAGATGCTCGCCATGGCGCAGATGATGCGGGACGTAATCATAGCTCAGCCCCTTCATCTCCAGCGCGATCCGCGCCCGATAGGAGGTGGAGGAGCGATAGTAGTTGTGCAGGATGAGTTCGCTCATGCGCTCACTTCGGCTGGCCAATGGTCACTTCGATCGTGCCGATGCCGTCGACACCGCCGGTCATCGTCTCACCCGGCTTGACCGCGCCGACACCGGCCGGCGTGCCGGTGAAGATCAGGTCGCCGGCCTGCAATTCTACGCCCTCGCTGCAGATCGAGACAATGTCGGCGATTGGCCAGATCAGTTCGGTGAGATCGGCGTCCTGCCGGACCCTGCCGTTGACGGCGAGCCAGATGCGCCCTTTCGTCGGGTGGCCGGTCGTTTGTGCGGGCACCAGCGGGCCGCAAGGGGCGGAACGATCGAACGCCTTCGACCAGTCCCAGGGCCGCGCCGCCTTCTTGGCCTCGTCCTGGAGATCGCGGCGGGTGAGGTCGATGCCGACGCCATAACCCCAGACATGCTCCAGCGCCCGCTCGCGCGCAATGCGGAAGCCCGGCTTGCCGATCGCCGCCACCAGTTCGATTTCGTGGTGCAGATTGGCCGTCAGCGGTGGATAGGGGATGTCGGTGCCGGAATCGACCACCGCGTCGGCCGGCTTGGTGAAGAAGAAGGGCGGATCGCGCTCATCATTACCGAACTCGCGCGCGTGCGCCGCATAGTTGCGGCCGACGCAGAAAATGCGCCGCACGGCAAAACGCTCGGCCGACCCGTCGATGGCGACGGAAGGCGTTGGCGGCACGGGGAGGATGAAGGCGGTCATGGTGGTCTCTGTGTTGGATATCGGGTTGCCGGCGGCACCTTCGACCGATTTTGGGGACCGGGCAAGGCGTCGCTTTTCTTAAAGCACGGGCTTTGCCGGGGCTGTATAAGGAATTCAGGGGTTCCATCACTTTTGCAGCAGTGCATCCTATCAATTGGCGATAGACTATTTGCCAATAATCCGGCCATGGTCACAGGACTATGGTGTGGCGGGTAAACCGGAACGAGCCACATGACAGCATCCAACGATCGCGCCCGGTTCCTGATCATCGACGACCATCCGCTGTTTCGCGAGGCGCTGCACAGCGCGGTGCAGATGGCCTATCCGGAGGTCGACACGGTCGAGGCGCGCTCGATCGCCGAGGCGCTCGATCTCCTGGCCGACGCCAAGCCTTTCGACCTTGCGCTGCTCGATCTCTCGATGCCCGACGTGCACGGCTTCGACGGCCTGCTGCAGCTCAGGACCCGCTATCCGCGCCTGCCGGTGGTGATCGTGTCGGGCTATGAGGAGCCCAGGATCATTTCCGAGGCCTTGTCCTATGGCGCCGCCGGCTTCATCCCGAAATCGGCGCGCAAGAGCGATCTGGCCGCCGCCATCCGCTCGGTGATGGACGGCGCGATCTATGTGCCGGAAACCTATGAGGGCCAGCCGGCCGACGCCGACAGCATCGACCGCGCCGACATGGTCCAGCGCCTGTCCAAGCTGACGCCGCAGCAATTGCGCGTGCTGCAAATGCTGCGCCAGGGCCTGCTCAACAAGCAGATCGCCTACGAGTTGCAGGTCGGCGAGACCACGGTGAAGGCACACGTCTCGGAGATATTGCGCAAGCTCAATGTGTACAGCCGCACGCAAGCGGTGATCGAGGTTTCGAAGCTGGATAATGCCGAGCTTTTCAGGGATCAGGCGGGGTTTTGATTTTTACCCTCCCCCTTGTGGGGAGGGTCGATCCGCGAAGCGGAGCGGGGTGGGGGAGCTTGGCGCCGCACCCCACCCCGGCGCTGCGCGCCGACCCTCCCCATCAAGGGGAGGGTAAGCCCCTAAGCCAGCAAATGCGCCAGCAGCGCGCGCAGTTGCGCCGGCTTCAGTGGTTTGCGCATCAGTTCGATGCCGCCGGCGCGGGCTGCCTTGGCGACGGCCTCGGAACTGTCGGCGGTGACGATCAGCGCCGGCACGGCGCGGCCGAGATAGTCGCGGACTTCCGATATGGTCGCGGTGCCGAGATCGCCGCCGTCGAGATGCTGGTCGGCAATGACGATGTCGGGGACCCAGTCGGTGTCGCCGAGCAGGTCCAGCGCGTCGTCGGTCGAGGTCGCGGACCGCACCAGGCATTGCCAGCGCTCGAGCAGGAAGGTCATTGCCTCCAGCACCTCAATGTCGTTCTCGACCAGCAGCACCTTGGTGCCGAACAGGCCATAGCCCCGCGACCGTTCCAGGCTGGTGGCGCTGGCGATGGCGTCGGCGGGCGCGCCGATGCCGACGGGCACATCGATATGGAAGATCGTGCCGCGCCCGACCTTCGATGAGAAGGACACGGGGTGGCCGAGCGCGCCGGCCATGCGCCGCACGATGGCGAGCCCGAGCCCAAGACCGCCGCCGTCCGACTCCGCATTGGACGACGGAGTGCCGCGGTGAAATTCCTCGAACACCGCCTCGCGCTGGTCCTCGGGAATGCCGCAGCCGGTATCGGCGACATCGATGCGGATGGTGTCGCCGCGGTGCCTGGTGCCGACAAGCACGCCACCCGAGCGTGTATAGCCCAGCGCGTTGGACAGGATGTTCTGCAGAATGCGGCGCAGCAGCGTGCGATCGGAGCGGACCACGGCATTGACCGGCCGGAATTTCAGCGACAACCCCTTGATTTCCGCGACCGGCTGGAAATCCGAGCGCAGCGACGAAAACAGCGCCTCCAGGCTGACGTCGCTGATATCGGGCTGCACCACGCCGGCGTCGAGCTTGGAAATGTCGAGCAGCGTGCGCAGCAGGTCCTCCATCGTTTCCAGCGAGCGCTCGACCTGGCGCACCAGCTTCCTGCCTTCGTCGCTGGTCTGCACCTCGGCGAGCGCCGAAACGGAGAGGTGGGCCGCGTTCAGCGGCTGCAGCACGTCATGGCTGGCGGCCGCCAGAAACCTTGTCTTGGAGAGGTTCGCCAGCTCGGCATTTTCCTTGGCGGCGATGAGATCGATGTTCGACTGCTCCAGCCGCCGCAGCGTTGAGTGCAACTCGTCGGTGCGCGTGCGCACGCGGTTTTCCAGCGAGATCGCGGTCTGGAACAGCGAGAAGGCATTGCCTTGCTGGTCCATCGACCGCTCGACGCGGCTGACAAGGGCGGCGTTGATCTTCTTCAGCTTTTCGAGGTCGTTTATGTCCTTGAGCGGCATTTTGTTGTTCCGCGGCCCCCTATTCCGCCGCTTGCCGTTCGCCAAAGGCAATGCCGGTGAAGGTCTGGTTCAAATGCATCGACCGGTACTGTTCGCCATAAGTGCCGAAGCCGACGACATTGTTGACCCGGTATAGTTCCGAAATGTCACGAAAGACCTGCCGGTTGCGCGCATCGAGCCGGCGCAGCACGCAGTCGAAGCCGAGGATCAGGTCGATGCCGCCGAGGCGCTCCTCGACCTCGCGCAGGGCGGCGCGTGTCGATTCCACCATGTCCTTTGGCTGGGCGATCGACAGCACGACGCCATCGTCGATGGCGCAGAAGAACGACAGCGAGCCGTCGGCATGCATTCTCTGGATCGAGCGGCAGTAATATTCGCCGCCCACCTTCACCACCACCGGGTGCGAGGCGAAGCTCAACGGCGTCAGGGTCTGCGGAACGATGCCGACGGAGGCGGCATATTCCTCCGCCGCATTGGTGGCGTTGAACTCGCGCACGATGCGGTGATCGGCATCGGACGCCGTTACCACCAGCTTTTCGTCGGTCGGAACGAAATTGTCGGTCTTGAAGACGTGGAACGGAATTTCCGTGGCGATCAGCACGATGATGGCGCTGTCCGAGGTGACCCTGCCGTTCGAGATCAGGCGCGTCGTCTCGAATTTCAGATCGTCGCCGGCCGAGCCGCCGAGCAATGGTATGTCGTCAAGACCCCAGTGGATGGCCGAGCTGACCGCTTCCTCAGCATAGGATAGCCCGTCAATGAAGCAGAGCGCGAAGGTGTTCGTGGCCTGCTCGCCGCCCACCCGGACGCGCAGCCTGCGTCGCAAGGCCTCGACCTCGCCGGTGATCCTGTCCATGCCCGACGAGGACAAATTGTCGACCATGGCGCTGACCGCGGTAAAGGCGGCCGAGGGGAGCAGCATCGCCAGCATATGGCCTTCCTCGAGCCCCTGCGGCGTAATCTCGCCGGCGGTGGAGCAGCCGGCATGGTGCAGCCCCGGCGCGTAGGCTGAGAGTGCCCGCGACAGGGCGCCGGCCTCGACAAGGCTCTGGGAAAAGAACACGAGGGCAAAGCCGGCATTGATTGCGGCGGCCTCGCTGGCCACCGCGCGTGCGAAAACATCCGGGTCGGGCTCGTCCGTGGTAAGCGCCGACAAGCCGCAGGCGTAGCGCGTCCGTGAACTGGTCAGCGGCGTTCTCCCGCGTTTCCTCCGACGCTGTTTTTGTGCGCTGTTTTTGCAAGGCTTCTGGCGCGCGGGCGTCGAAGGATATTGTTGCTTTCAATCGGCGTTTTGGCAATGGGGCGAGGGGACTGCACCTTTGGCCCTGTCATGACCGAAAGTACAATGATCCGTCTTTTCCGTCGCGCTGTTTTTTGCAAGTTGTGCGGTGTACGAATAACGCATGGCCGAAGTGCCAGCGGCGCGTCGGCAGCGTGATGACCAAGGTTGATACCCAGGGAGGATTCATGTCGGACGTTTCGTTGATGGTGAATGGGAGGCGGGTCAGCGGGACCGCCGAGGATCGAACGCTGCTGGTTCACTTCCTGCGCGAGAATCTCGGCTTGACCGGCACGCATGTCGGTTGCGACACCTCGCAATGCGGGGCCTGCGTCGTCCATATCGACGGCAAGGCGGTCAAGTCCTGCTCGATGCTCGCTGTCCAGGCCTCAGGGTCGACAGTCGTGACCATCGAGGGTCTCGCCAACGGCGCCGACCTGCATCCCGTGCAGGCAGCCTTCAAGGAACATCACGGCCTGCAATGCGGCTTCTGCACGCCAGGCATGATCATGACGGCAACCGACATGATCGCCCGCCATCCCGAAGGCCTCGACGAGGCGACGGTGCGGGCCGAGCTGGAAGGCAATATCTGCCGCTGCACCGGTTACCACAACATCGTCAAGGCGATCCTCGCGGCATCGAAGACGATGGCGAAGGTGTCGAAGGGCAAAGCGAAACAGGCGGCGTGAGAAAACCAGTGAGCAGTGAGTAGTCAGTAGTCGGTCTCAACCGTCGACGATCCTCACTATTCACCTACTCACTACTTCCTACTCACTATTTCGGGAGGAATTTCTGATGGGCATTGAAGGTGTTGGCGCTCGGGTCGCGCGCAAGGAAGACAAGAGGTTCATCACCGGCGCGGGCCGCTATGTCGACGACATGGTGGTGCCTGGCATGAAGCATGCGGCCTTTGTGCGCAGCCCGCACGCGCATGCGCAGATCAAGAAGATCGACGTCAAGAAGGCTCAAGCCATGCCCGGCGTCATTGGCGTGCTGACCGGCAAGGAGCTCAAGGCGGACGGCATCGGCAACCTCATCTGCGGCTGGATGATCCATTCCAAGGACGGTTCGCCGATGAAGATGGGCGCATGGTCGCCGCTGGCCTTCGACAAGGTGCGTTATGTCGGTGACGCCGTCGTCATCGTCGTGGCCGAAACCAAGGGCCAGGCGCGCGACGCGGCCGAGGCGGTCGAGATCACCTATAAGGAATTGAAGGCTGTCGTCGACGCGACCAAGGCGCTCGAAAAGGGCGCACCGCAGATCCATCCCGAGGCCGAGAACAATCTCATCTTCGACTGGGAGATCGGCGATGCCAAGACGACCGACGCGGCGATCAAGGCGGCGGCGCATGTCACCCGCATGAAGATCGTCAACAACCGGCTGGTGCCGAACGCCATGGAGCCGCGCGCGGCGCTCGGCCATTACGACAAGGCCGAGGACCACTACACCTGCTGGACGACATCGCAGAACCCGCATGTCGCGCGGCTGGTGATGAGCGCCTTCTACAATGTCGCTCCGGAAAACAAATTGCGCGTGATCGCGCCCGATGTCGGCGGCGGCTTCGGCTCCAAGATCTACATCTACCCGGAAGAGATCGTCTGCCTGTGGGCCTCCAAGAAAACCGGCGTGCCGGTCAAATGGGTCGCCGACCGCACCGAAAGTTTTCTCTCCGACGCGCATGGCCGCGATCATGTCTCGACGGTGGAAATGGCCTTCGACAAGGACAACAGGATCACCGGGCTGAAGGTCGACACGATCGCCAATCTCGGCGCCTACATGTCGCTGTTCTCGTCCTGCGTGCCGACCTATCTCTATGCGACGCTTTTGTCGGGCCAGTATGACATTGCGGCCATCCACGCAAATGTGCGCACCGTCTACACCAACACGGCCCCTATCGATGCCTATCGCGGGGCAGGTCGGCCGGAAGCCACCTATCTCCTGGAACGCACGATGGAAGCGGCGGCGCGCGAGCTCGGTGTCTCGCCAGCCGAATTGCGGCGCAAGAACTTCATCACCTCCTTCCCGCACCAGACGCCGGTGATCATGAATTATGACGCCGGCGACTACGGCGCCTCGCTCGACGCGGCGATGAACGCTTCGGACTATGCCGGCTTTGCCAAGCGCAAGGCGGCGGCGGCCAAGAAGGGATTGCTGCGCGGCATCGGCATGAGCTGTTACATCGAGGCCTGCGGCATTGCGCCGTCGGCGGCGGTCGGCTCGCTCGGCGCCGGCGTCGGCCTCTGGGAATCGGCCGAGGTGCGGGTCAATGCCGTCGGCACGATCGAGGTGCTGACCGGCTCGCACAGCCATGGCCAGGGTCACGAGACGACCTTCGCGCAACTGGTCAACCAGCGGTTCGGCGTGCCGATCGATTCGGTTTCGATCGTCCATGGCGACACCGACAAGGTGCAGATGGGCATGGGCACTTATGGTTCGCGCTCGGGCGCGGTCGGCATGTCGGCGATATCAAAGGCGCTCGACAAGGTCGAGGCCAAGGCCAAGAAGATCGCCGCCCACCTGCTCGAGGCCGACGAGGGCGACATCGTCATCGAGAACGGCGCGCTGAAGGTCGCCGGTACCGACAAGAACGTGCCGTGGTTCCAGGTGGCGCTTGCCGCCTATACCGCCCACAATCTGCCGGCAGGGATGGAACCCGGGCTGAAGGAAACGGCCTTCTACGATCCGTCGAACTTCACCTTCCCGGCGGGCTGCTACATCTGCGAGGTCGAGATCGATCCGGAGACCGGCACGACCGAGATCGTCCAGTTCGTGGCGGCCGACGATTTCGGCAACATCATCAATCCGATGATCGTCGAGGGCCAGGTGCATGGCGGCATCGCGCAAGGGATCGGCCAGGCGCTGCTGGAGGGCGCCCATTACGACGCCGGCGGGCAGCTTTTGACGGCGAGCTACATGGATTACACCATGCCGCGGGCGGACGACCTGCCGTCGTTCAAGGTCTCGACCTCGAACACGCCATGTCCGGGCAATCCGTTGGGGATCAAGGGCTGCGGCGAGGCCGGCGCCATCGGTTCGCCGCCGGCCGTCATCAACGCCATCACCGACGCCATCGGCATCGCCGACATCGCCATGCCGGCTTCGCCGGCCACCGTTTGGGCCGCGATCCGCACCGCGACGAAGCACTGAGGAGGAACAACCATGTACTCGGTCAACTATCACCGTGCCTCCTCGGTCGCTGACGCCGCCAAACTCGTGAAGAGCGGCGACGCCAAGCTGCTCTCCGGCGGCATGACGCTCATCCCCGCCATGAAGACGAGGCTTGCGGCCCCTTCCGATCTCGTCGATCTGTCGCGCATCAAGGAAATGCAGGGCATCAAGGTGTCGGGAAAGACGGTCACCATCGGCGCCGCCACCACCCATTTCGACGTCTCCAACGATGAGAAGCTGCGGAAGGCCTGCCCGGCGCTTGCCCATCTGGCGTCGCTGATCGGTGATCCGGCGGTGCGCCACAAGGGCACGATCGGCGGCTCGATCGCCAACAACGATCCGGCGGCGGACTATCCCGCGGCACTTTTGGCACTGGGCGCCACCATCGTCACCAACAAGCGCGAAATATCAGCTGACAAATTCTTCAAAGGGCTGTTCGAAACGGCATTGAAGGATGGCGAGATCATCACGGCGGTCAGCTTCACGGCTCCGGCAAAGGCTGGGTACGAAAAATTCCGCAATCCGGCCTCGCGCTACGCGATCGTCGGCGTGTTCGTGGCCAAGGGCAAGGACGGCGTCAGCGTTGCTGTCACCGGCGCCGGTGACGATGGTGTCTTCCGTTCGAAGGAGATCGAGGCGGCGCTTGCCAAGAGTTTCGACGCTGCCTCGCTCAATGGCGTGAAAGTGCCGGCGAAGAATCTGATGACCGACATCCACGCTTCCGCCGACTACCGCGCCAACCTGATCGCGGTAATGGCCAAGCGCGCCGTGGCGGCAGCCAATGCCTGACGCGCGTTGGCGGTTGTGGACAAGGAAAGGGGCCGTCTCGGCCCCTTTTTCGTCCATGGCCGCCTATAGCGGCCCAGTTCCCTATAGAATCAGCGTAGCGCGTGATCCCTTTGCTTGAAGCAATTCCGGTCCGTGCTCGCCGGGAAACTGCGTCGGCGGCAATCTCGCACTTGCACAAACTTATATTGCACTGCAGTATGGGTTGGGGCGGGAATGCGAGCTGGGTTCGGACTGCGTACCGCCGTGCCCCTTCGCATGCCAATGCGAAGGGATCGGCATGTCCGAAATTTCCGCGACCCAGATGGTTCCGTCACGATCCGTCGTCGACAGATCGGCCCGGACAAGACTGGCCTATCTCGATGGTTGGCGCGGCCTGTCGATCGCCCTGGTGCTGATCGGCCATTTTTTCCCGGTTCCCGGAATCAATCTCGGCGTGCTCGGCGTTGAATTCTTCTTTGTGCTCAGCGGCCGGCTGATGGCCGAAATCCTGTTCATCGAACGCTACCCGCTGAAGAAGTTTTTCAAACGCCGCTTCTCGCGCATCTATCCGGCGCTTCTGGTGTTCGTCGTCATTGCCATGGTCGCGCTCTCCGGCACGTTCATCGCCTTCAAATGGAAGGCGGCACTGACGGCACTGACATTCACCTACAACTATGCCGGAATTCTCGTCACCCGCGCCGGGGCGCTGGACCATATCTGGTCGCTCTGCGTCGAGGAGCATGCCTACATCATCCTGGCGTTGATCAGCGCGCTCGTCTCCAGCCGTAACCGCGTCATTCCGCTGCTGCTGGTGCTGGCCTTGCTTGCCATGGCCAATGGCGCGATTTCGTACTGGGTGTTCAAGCTGGACTACGAGGCCACTTACTGGCGCACCGACGTGCACATCGCCTCGATCCTGCTGTCGGCCTCGATCTGCCTGCTCAAGGCCGAAGGCCGGCTGCCGGCGGTGTTGAAGGGGCCCTATGTCGCCCTGGCAGCGGCGGCTGGCGCGGTTCTGCTGTTCATCGACCCGGTGCCGACGCCGATCCACTATCTCCTGGCGGTGCCGCTGCTGGCGCTCGCCGTCAATGCGCTCGATTTCAGCACGCCGATTTTTTCCAGTTTGCTGTCGTCCTGGCCAATGGCGACGTTGGGTCTGTGGTCATACTCGCTCTATCTGTGGCAGCAGCCTTTCTACAAATTCGTCTACGAGCAAGGCAGCAACCCATGGCCGATGCTGGCCGCGGTGTTTGCCTGCGCGCTCTGCAGCTACTACCTCATTGAGCGGCCGGCGCGTGAATGGTTGAACCGCAACTGGTGATTCATGCCTCATCGCGCCGAGACACTGTTGTTGCGAGCCTGAGATAACGACGTAGGCCGGCTTCGCCGCGCGGCGTTGTCCAGCGATGGTTCCAGGCGAAGGCCGGCCGCAGCAGCGGTGCGAGGAATTTGAGGATCGGCCGCTCGACCGTGACCTGCCATGTCAGTTGGACGCGGGTGCCGGTGCCCGACGGCGACAGTTCGGCCCGCCACAGCCCGTCGAAGTCGCCAAAGGTTTTCACCACGACCAGCCGGCCAGGCTCGAGTTCGGCGGCCTCGATGATGAAGTTCAGTTCATAGGGCAGGGCGCCGCGCGCCCGTGCCCTTGCCCGTGAGCCGACCGATCGCTTGCCCTTGCCGTTGATCGGCACCACTTCCTTGTAGACATCACCCCACCACAGCGGCAGCAATTCGGCATCGGAGAGCACATCCCACACTTGTCGAGGCGTGCCCTCGGGAATGTCCCAGCTTTCGTCGAAACGGAAGACGTTGCTTGGCATCGCGGTTCCTCCATTTGGTGGAACGCTTATATTAGAGGTGTCTTCTTTATGTGACCAGCAATCAACCGACGATCTGCTTGACGTAATAACGCACCGCTTTCTTGCCGCCGTGGATCACCGCGTCGCCGACCTCAGTGAAGCCCAGTGCGGCGTGGAAGGCATCCGAGGCGGGGTTGGGCGGATCGGCGTTGACCTCGCAGGTGACCAGCGTGTGGCCGGCGCGTTCGGCATGCTCGAACAGGTCCTGATAGAGCCGGCGCGCATGGCCACGACCCCTTGCGTGAGCCGCCACGACAACGCGGTCGACATAGATAAAGCGTTCGTAGCGTTCGCAAAACCAGAGGAAATTCGGGCTGTCGTAGTTGGCCTCCTGGTCGAAGGTCATGATGAAGGCTTCGAGATCGCCGATGCGGCGCGCGTAGAATGCTTCGCCAAGCAAGAAAGACAGCCGGTCGGCTTCGAGCCAGGACAGTTCCGCTGCATGCTCGTTGTTGAGCGCCAGTATGTCCGCTTCGTCGCTCTGCACTATGCGGTCTATCGGAGAGGTCATGCCTTGGCTGCCGTGATCGTTGCCGCCACCAGCGGTGTGTCGGTCAAAGTGTTGCGGTACTCGCGGTCGAGATCGGAACCGCCCATGCCCACCTTGGGATTGCGGTAGCGCATGGCGCTCGGCACGTCCTTCAGCGCCGCGAAATGCATTTCGGCCAGCCCGGTCTTTTGGCGCACCTGAGCGATGTTGGCGAGATCGAGCCCGCCGCAACCGAGGATGATGATGCGGTCGCCAGCCTGCTTTACCAGATCCGCCAGTAACGGCAGGCCTTCGACCGCGGTGTCGCGCTGGCCGCTGGTCAGCACGCGGCCGACCTTGCAGCGGATCAGCACTTCCAGCGCCTCGGCCGGATCGCGCGTCATGTCGAAGGCGCGGTGGCAGGTGACATTCAGGGATCCGGCGGCCTGCGTCAGTTCCCCCATGCGCTTTTCGTCGATGGTGCCGTCGGCGTTCAGGCAGCCGAACACCACGCCGGGCACGCCGATATCGCGCAGCGCCGCGACGTCGGCGAGCATCGAGCGGTATTCGGTCTCGCTGTAGAGAAAATCACCGCCGCGCGGCCGCACCATGACGTGAAACGGCACGGTCGCCTGGTCCAGCGCTGCGCGCACCGTGCCGAGGCTCGGCGTGATGCCGCCTTCGACAAGGCTGGCGCAGAGCTCGACCCGGTCGGCGCCGGCCGCCTGCGCGGCGAGCAGGCCATCGATGCCTTCGACACAGATTTCGATCAGCGGCGGGCGGGTTTGTGTGGTCAAGGGTTCATCCAGTCCATGATATTACTCAAAGCCCTAGCACCGGGGCGGCTGGCGCGAAAGCGTGAACGGAGCACCGCCATTTGGACCAGACGACATTTCCCGGCTTGACAATCTTATAACCATATAGTTATGAATCAACCCATAGCTGTTGGGTTATTGATTGGCCGTTAATATCGCGGCGGCAGCCGAAAATTTCGTCGAACCAAACCTGGATGCGCTGCATCCGGGCTCGGCTAAACACGCCTCAAAAGGAGAAAAGACCATGCAAGCGAGAATCAAGAATCCGGTGATGCTCATCCCTGGCGCCCTGCAGGCGCTGCTGGCGCTGGACAAGTCGACGGAGGCGGCCGACGTGCCTTATGTGACGCGCAAGCTCATCCATCTGCGCGCCAGCCAGATCAATGCCTGCAGCCTCTGCGTCGACATGCATGCGCGCGAACTGAAGAAGGCCGGCGAGAAGGACGAGCGCATCTTTGCTCTCGCCGCATGGCGCGAGACGCCATACTTCACCGAAGCCGAACGGGCAGCCCTGGCGCTGGCTGAGGCCGGCACGAGGCTCGCCGACCGCCCCGATGCCGTGCCGGACGATGTCTGGGACGAAGCCGCTCGGCACTATGACGAAAAGGCGCTTGCCGCTCTCGTCGTCCAGATCGCCCTGATCAACGCCTTCAACCGGCTGAACGCGACGACACGACAGATGGTCGGCGCCTGGGGTTGAGCGCTTGGGGCAGGGTAGTCGTTCGCGAATGAACGGGAAGGCGGGGGCGGCACACGGCCTCCCGCCTCCTGGGCGCGAGCGTCGCCCAATTGGCTACTGCCGTAATTCCGTATTTTTGGCGCCCTCTTCGACCTGATCAATGACCAGGAGCTTGACCGGGCCATCGCCGATATTGGTGGCCTGATGCCACTGCCCGATCATTTCGATGATGAAATCGCCTGTCTTGTAGATGTTGCTGTTGCCGGTCTCGACATTGGTGACCTTCAGCGTTCCGGCCTCGACATAGGCGTAGCGCGGGAAGGGGTGCCGGTGCACCGGCAAGGTCGCGCCCACCGCGATGTCGTAGGTCGACACCAGCACCTGCACGTTCTTCTGCGGCAGCGTGATCGGCTGGCCGGAGGCGGTGGTCGTGCGCGATGCCAGCGGCGTCACGACGACAGGCGTGCTGCCGCTGTCGAGTGCCAGGGCGCAGTTTGCATAAAGTGCAGCCGCGGCCAGCAGCGCCGATACCAGGATTTTGCGCATGAGTCCTCCCTGAACCGCCGCATCTATCGCGCGGCGGACATTCGCGCGCAAGCGGCAGCGGCGCGCGACATTGCGATGAATGGCTCCATCGATCCACCGGCCGAAGTCCTGCTTCATGCTCCACCTGCTCCGCTTCGAGCAAGTTCGGATCACCTTCATGGCGGCGATCGCGCGGCCAGGCGGCGAGCGTTCGATGGTTTTCGACCAGCGAGCGACCGAGTTCGGTCGGCTTATCCGTCATAGTCCGGAGGCAATGCCGGCTTTCGACGTTGCCGAAATTTGACGCAAGACAATGCGCTACCGGATCGCCAGTCCTACAGAATTGCCCTCAGTCGTAGGAACTCGGACATGATGTTTGATGCAATGACCAGACGTACGGTGGTGGGCACGACGGTCTCCTTTGCGCCGATGGGAGCCGCTGCAGCGGAAAAGATTCTTGCCGCAAACTCCAACGAAAGTCCCGTTCTGGCGGGTTTTCGGCGCTGGGAGGCACTGATGAATTCGATCTCCCTGAACATTTCCGACCGCGATCTGAAACGCGTTTATCAAGACATGTCGGAGATCGTGAAGGCCATGCTCGCCATCCCGGCTGCAAATATGCACGAGTTCGCGGCGCAGTTCCTGGTTGTTTGCAGCGGTGACGCGATCGAATACCGGCGAGCCGCCCAACAACTCCATGATCATGCGCAAAGCATTGTCGGTATCGCGTAAGGGCGCTCCACCGGATGGTATCGCACGTGCGCCCAAATCCTGAACGCGCCGGAAGGGCGCCACCGAGAAATGGTTCCAATACGACCTGCAGGCTGCCAGAAGCGGTTGGCCGTTCGGGCAAACGGGCCGCAGGCCCATCATGTTGCGAAGCGTTTGGAAATATTGGCTCCCCGGGCCGGATTCGAACCAGCGACCAACCGGTTAACAGCCGGTTGCTCTACCACTGAGCTACCGGGGAACGGAGGCTCTTTGAGCAAGTGGCGCAGCCTATAGCAAACACCTTTCGGCTTTGCAAAGAAGCATTTCGCTTTTTTCCGAGACTTTTTCGCTCAGGCGTTTCTCGCAATCGGTCGCCTCCGTCATCATATTAGCCGTCTTGGCGACGGGCGCGGAACCGAAAGGGTGGTTGCGGCTTTCATAAACAGGCATTTTCGAGCCACGAGACAAGCGACTATACAGGCAGCCATTGGCGATGACCGCAGCAGACGAAAACCGGATACCGGCACGAAGGATCTCGATTTTCGGGCGCGAATTCGCCATGCCGCAATCGCGCGGCCTCAGAATCACGATCGGCATTCTTTTGACCATCGGCGGCATTCTCGGCTTTCTGCCGATTCTCGGCTTCTGGATGGTTCCGATCGGATTGCTGGTGCTTTCCTATGAATTCGCCATGGTGCGGCGCCACCGGCGCCGCTTCGTTGTTTGGTGGGAGCGGCGGCGGCGACCAAATTGAGTGACAGGCGCCAAGCCGGATCGCTGACCGAGCCGTCCTTCCGTTCCGTTATGCCGTTGTTCGGGTTTAGGATTTTTGCGTATCCGCTTTTCGGCCCGCACTTCTCTCCAGATCCTCGCGGATTTCCTTGAGAACGGCGGCAGCCGAGGCAAGGCGCGCACGGTCGCGCGGCGAAAGCCTGGCGGTGCCGTCTATCGCCAGACAGTCGATGGCATGGCGCAGCAGCGCCTCGCATCCCGATCGCGACAAGCCGTCCCACGCGTTCGTTCCATTGCTCGTGCCTGCCGGCCGCATGGCGCACTCCTCCACGTTTCTCAGCGGTTGCCGGGGCGTGGAGTTTCTTATGGTGTCCTGCTATACTTAACGCTCTGCTAATATGTGTTGTGGCCAATATGGCTGCGACGCTCGATGTGGAGGGTTGGATTCTTGCAGAGGAAACCGCGTGGAATGCGTGGTGGCCGCTTGACGCCATTTTCGCCGCAACCTATTGGAACCGGGTGGAACGCCGGGAGCAACGAGGCCTCGTGGCGGAGTGGTTACGCAGAGGACTGCAAATCCTTGCACCCCGGTTCGATTCCGGGCGAGGCCTCCAATGCCCCGGGCTCCCGCGCGCAAGCGCCGGAGCCTGAAGTTCCAGTCGAAATGAGCCGCGGTTCTGGCGCGGCAGGCAGATTGGTTGGGACATGAGCGCTGATTTTTCCGAGCTTCGCGTCAAGATGGTCGATGGTCAGGTTCGCACCACCGATGTGACCAGCGCCCCGCTGCTGGAAGCCTTGCTTTCCGTACCGCGCGAGGTTTTCGTCAGCGACCGCCAGCGCGATCTTGCCTATATCGACGCAGACGTACGCATTGCCGACGGCACCCATGGCGCGCGTTATCTCATGGAAGCATCGCCATTGGCCAAGCTGATGCAGCTGGCTGAGATCAGCCCAACCGATTCAGCACTCGATGTCGGCTGCGGCAGCGGCTATGCCTCGGCCATATTGTCGCGGCTGGCGAGATCGGTCGTGGCGCTCGAAAGCGATTCGGCCCTTGCGCAAACCGCGGCGTCGACCCTTTCCGGCCTTGGCTGCGGCAATGTGACCGTGGTCCAGGGCGCACTGGCGCAAGGTCATGCGGCCAAGGCCCCCTATGACGTCATCTTCGTCGGCGGCAGTGTCGAGAACGTGCCGGCGCCGCTGCTCGATCAGCTCGCCGAAGGCGGTCGACTCGTGGCGGTCGAAGGGCAGGGCAATTCCGGCGTGGCGCGACTTTTTTTTAAGGCTGGGGGGGTTGTAACCGGGAGACGGGCATTTAATGCGGCAATTAAGCCACTACCCGGCTTCGAACGTGAGCATGCCTTTGAATTCTGAATGATTTGGCCTTGCAGCAAAGGCTTTGTCATGGTCGCTTGGACTTGAACAATCGTTGCTGATCTCAGACTGGGGGCACTTTGGGACCGAGCGACAGGGAACATAACAACACGCCACTCCGGCTCCTTTAGCGAGAAGCCGGCGCGGCGCGGTTCCCATGGAAAACGAATGAGGGATATACCCGTGCCGTCTGTATCCAAGACCCTTTTTGCCGCCATCCTCGTTTCCGCGACCGCGCTGTCGCCCCTGACCGCCTCGGCGGAGACCATCACCGGCGCGCTCGCCAAGGCCTATCAGTACAATTCCACGCTCAATTCGTCCCGCGCCGGTGTGCGCGTCACCGACGAAGGCGTGGCCATTGCCAAGTCTGGCTGGCGCCCGACCATCACGGGATCGGCCAACATCGACTACACAAACACGCGGCAAGCAAATGGCGGCGGTAACTCGAAGCTGACGAGTGGCAGTTACGGCATCGTCATCAACCAGAGCCTGTTCGATGGTTTTCAGACCAGGAACAATGTGGCGGCCGCGGAAGCCCAGGTGAAGGCGTCGGTGGAGAGCCTGCGTAACACTGAAGAGAACACGCTGTTCAATGCGGCGAGCGCCTATATGGACGTGATCCGCGACCGGCAGATCGCCGTGCTGACCGAACAGAACCTGCAGTTCCTGACCGAGCAGGCGCGCGCCGCGCGCTCGCGTTTCGAGGTTGGCGAGGGCACGCGCACCGACGTCGCGCAGGCCGATGCGTCGCGCGCCTCGGCTGTGGCTTCTCTCAGCGCCGCCCGCGCGCAGGCATTGGCGAGCGCTGCAACCTATCACCAGGTCGTCGGCGACGAGCCGGGCAAGCTCAAGCCGGCTGCGCCGCTGGCGAAGCTGTTGCCGTCGAGCCTCGAATCGGCGATTGCGATTGGTTCGGCCGAACATCCGGCCATTCTCTCCACCCAGCATCTCGTCGACGCTGCCGCGTTTTCAGTGAAATCGTCTGAGGGCGCGCTGTTGCCGCAGCTGTCGGCGTCGGCCGGCATTTCGGAAAACTACCGCAATGCCATCCCCGACTCGACGGGTTCCAACGGCAATTCGACCTCGGCCAATATCGGCGCCACGCTGACCGTTCCGATCTATTCCGGCGGCCGGACCTCGGCGCTCGTGCGGCAGAGCAAGGAATCGTTGGGTGAGGCCCGCATCCAGGTCGATGTCAGCCGTGACCAGGTGCGCCAGGCCGTTGCCACCGCATGGTCGCAATACACCGCCGCGCAGCAGAGCGTTTCGGCCAACAAGCAGGTGATCGACGCCGCGCAACTGGCACTGAACGGCGTTATCGAAGAGCGCAATGTCGGCCAGCGCACCACGCTCGACGTGCTCAACGCGCAGGCGACCGTCATCACAGCCAAGATCAACCAGGCCAATTCCGAACACGATGTGGTCGTGGCGAGCTATGCCATCCTGTCGGCGGTGGGTCGCCTGTCGGTCGACCGGCTGGGCCTGGCGGTGACCACATACAAGCCCGAAGAGCACTATAACGCCGTCAAGGACAAGTGGATCGGCGTGCGCACGCCGGACGGCCGCTAGGCGCCGACAGCGACTTGTGGAGCGGGACCTTCGTTGAGAAATGGTCCTGCTTCGATTTCCTGCTCTAATCTCTTTGTATTGACGCAATTCCCAAGGGAAAGCGCTGTGCGCTTTTCCCGGGAAAGCCGTTTCACACTTTTCCTGGAATTGCTCTAATCTGTTGAAATCCCACATGTCCCCAGATTGGGGATTCTCGTGCGGCGATCCGTCGGTTACGCTGTCGCCATGATTCGAATCCGGCTTGTGCCGGAGCGGAAACCCACAGGGGTCACAAGGGCGGCGGATGTGACGATGGCCACGGCAAGCAGCGCACAGCGCGAACCTTCCATGGAAGAGATACTGGCTTCCATCAGGAGGATCATCGAGGACAGCGACAACGGTCGCAAGCAGCCGGGCGAGGCCGAAGAGTTGCGGCAGGATCTGGAGCCATCGCCGAGCGAGGCGCCGGCAGCAGACGTCGATGCGTTTCGTGCCGAGCTGCATGCCGCCCCCGAAGTCAGAAAGCCGGTCGCGCTCGCGGAAGTCCAGGCGCCTTCGCCCGAGCCGGTGATCGCGCGCATGGAAGCGCAGACGCGTGCCGATCCCGTGCCGGTCAAGCCGTCGATGACGCTTGCCGAGGTCAGCGCCAGGATCGCCGCCGAACCGGTGCCTGTCGTCAGGACCGACGCGCCAATGGTCCCGAAGGCTGGGGTCCCACAGGCTGAGGCGGCGCAGGCCAGCGCGACAAGCGATACCATCGTTGCCGATTGGCGGCGCGAGATCGCGGCGGTCGGAGAGCAGGCGAAAGCGATACCGGACAGGAGCGTCCGCAGGCCGGTCGCCCAGCCCGAGGCGCCCCAGCCCGAGGCGCCAACGAGCGAACCGATGGCGGAGCCGGCGGTGGAGACTGCGTTCGAGCGGCCTTCTTCAAGCGACGCGTCGGCAGCCGCCGCTCAGGCACGTGCGGCGGCAAATGAAGCGCCCACGGCGCGCCCGGCGATCCTGTCCGAACATACGGGCCGCCAAGTGGCAGCGGCCTTCGGCGAGCTGTCGGATGCCTTCGCCAGCCGCAGCAAGAAGACATTCGACGAGATGGCCGAGGAGATGCTGCGGCCGATGCTGCAGGACTGGCTGGACAACAATCTGCCGACGCTGGTCGAAAGGCTGGTGCGCGAGGAGATCGAGCGCGTCGCGCGCGGCGCGCAGTAGGGTTCACATATCGGCCATGGATGAAAACGCCGCCGTGGAAGGCGGCGTTTTTCGTTTACGGCGTCCACCTGACACCCGAGGGCGAAGTTTTGCGCCGAGTGCGGACACGGCATTCCGTTGAAATAAGCAGGGTCACGCCTATTTGCTTCTCATGAAGCGAGGCGGCCCTTGCGGTTGACTTGGCCAAGACCTTCCGATTTACACCGAACCAGCAAAAATCCCGACAGCGCGGACCATTTTCCCATGCTTGAAAAGACCTACGACGCCAAGACCGTCGAGCCGAAGATCGCCAAAGTGTGGGAAGAGGCCGACGCGTTTCGCGCCGGCGCAGGCGCCGAGGAGGGGGCCGAGGCCTTCACCATCGTCATCCCGCCGCCCAACGTCACCGGCTCGCTGCATATGGGCCACGCGCTCAACAACACGCTGCAGGACATTCTGGTGCGCTTCGAGCGCATGCGCGGCAAGAACGTGCTGTGGCAGCCGGGCATGGACCATGCCGGCATCGCCACGCAGATGGTGGTCGAGCGCCAGCTGATGGAAAAGCAGATCCACCGCCGCGATCTGACGCGCGAGCAGTTCATCGAGAAGGTTTGGGAGTGGAAGGCCGAATCCGGCGGCGCCATCTTCAACCAGCTGAAGCGCCTCGGCGCGTCTGCTGACTGGTCGCGTGAGCGCTTCACCATGGATGAGGGTCTGTCCAAGGCCGTTATCGAAGTCTTCGTCACCCTCTACAAGGAAGGGCTGATCTACAAGGACAACCGCCTTGTGAACTGGGACCCGAAACTGCTGACCGCGATCTCCGATCTCGAGGTTGAGCAGCAGGAGGTCAACGGTAATCTCTGGCACTTCCGCTATCCCGTGGAAGGCGAGACCTTCGATCCGGAAAATCCGAAAACCTTCATCACGGTCGCGACCACACGCCCCGAAACCATGCTGGGCGACACGGCGGTGGCGGTGCATCCGGACGACGAGCGGTACCGGCACCTGGTCGGCAGGAACGTGGTGCTGCCGATCGTCGGCCGCAAGATACCGGTGGTGGCGGACGAGTATTCCGACCCCGAAAAGGGCTCGGGCGCGGTCAAGATCACGCCGGCGCATGATTTCAACGATTTTGAAGTCGGCAAGCGCCACAAGCTGCCGGCGATCAACATCCTGACCGTCGAAGCCGCCATCAAGTTGAAGGACAATGAGGATTTCCTCGCCGGCCTCGATGTGACGCCGGAACGCCAGGCTGTCTGGGACGACCTCAACGGCCTCGACCGTTTTGTCGCGCGCAAGAAGATCGTCGAGCTGATGGAAGCCGGCGGCTTCCTCGAGAAGATCGAGCCGCATCGCCACGCCGTGCCGCATGGCGACCGCGGCGGCGTGCCGATCGAGCCGTTCCTGACCGAGCAGTGGTATGCCAATGCGGCCGAACTCGCCAAGCCGGCGATCGCCTCGGTGCGCGAAGGCCGCACCAACTTCGTGCCGAAGAACTGGGAGAAAACCTATTTCGACTGGATGGAGAACATCCAGCCCTGGTGCATCTCGCGCCAGCTGTGGTGGGGCCATCAGATTCCGGCCTGGTACGGACCGGATGGGCGCGTCTTCGTCGAGAAGACCGAGGAAGAGGCGCTGGGTGCCGCGATCGAGTATTATCTGGCACTCGAAGGGCCGTGGAAGGCCTGGGTCGAGGACAAGCTTGAGAATTTCAAGCCGGGCGAGATCCTGACCCGTGACGAGGATGTGCTCGACACCTGGTTCTCCTCGGCGCTGTGGCCGTTCTCGACCCTGGGCTGGCCGGACCAGACGCCGGAGCTGAAGACCTACTACCAGACCGACGTGCTGGTGACCGGCTTCGACATCATCTTCTTCTGGGTTGCCCGCATGATGATGATGGGCCTGCATTTCATGGACGAGGAACCGTTCCACACCGTCTATGTGCATGCGCTGGTGCGCGACAAGAACGGGCAGAAGATGTCGAAGTCGAAAGGCAACGTCATCGACCCGCTCGACCTGATCGACGAGTTCGGCGCCGACGCGCTGCGCTTCACGCTGACGGTGATGGCGGCGCAAGGACGCGATGTGAAGCTCGACCCGGCGCGCATCGCCGGCTACCGCAATTTCGGCACCAAGCTGTGGAACGCGACGCGCTTCGCCGAGATGAACGAAGTCGCGCTCAATGACGATTTCTGGCTGAATGACGCCAAGCTGGCGGTCAACCGCTGGATCCTGACGGAGCTGACGCGGGCCGCGCGGGAGATCACGGACGGCATCACCTCATACCGCTTCAACGAGGCCGCTGGTGCTGCCTACCGCTTCGTCTGGAACCTGTTCTGCGACTGGTACCTGGAGCTGCTGAAGCCGGTGTTCATGGGCACGGACGAGGCGGCCAAGGCCGAAAGCCGCGCCTGCGTTGCCTTCGTGCTCGACGAAATCTACAAGCTCTTGCACCCGATGATGCCGTTCATGACGGAAGAGCTGTGGGCACAGACGGCGGGTGAGGGCAAGGAGCGCGAGTCACTGCTTTGCCATGCCACCTGGCCGTCGCCGGACTTCGAGGACGCGGATGCCGCCGCGGACATCAACTGGCTGGTCGATCTCGTCTCTGGCATCCGCTCGGTGCGCTCGGAGATGAACGTGCCGCCGGCGGCGATCGCGCCGCTGGTCGTGGTCGGCGCCAACGATTTGACGCGCGAGCGGCTGGTTCGCGAGGAACAGGCGATCAAGCGGCTGGCACGCGTCGGCGACATCTCGTTGGCTGACACGGCACCCAAGGGCTCGGCGCAGATCGTCCTCAACGAGGCAACCATCTGTCTGCCGCTCGGCAACCTGATCGACCTCGCCGCGGAGGCCGCCCGGCTGCAGAAGGAACTGGCCAAGGTGACCGAGGAGATCGCGCGCCTGCACAAGAAGCTGTCCAACGAACGGTTCGTCGCCAGCGCGCCGGCCGAGATCGTCGACGCCGAGCGTGAAAAGCTCGCCGAATACCGCGACGCGCAGGACAAGCTTTCGGTGGCGTTGACCAGGGTTCGCGACGCCGGCTGAGGATAGATTCGAAGGCTTTAGCTGTCTCTAAAATGACGGTCCTTTTGCCTCGAAAGCAGGCATTCCGTTGCGTTAATGTTGACGTAAACGGAAGTTTTAGCCCCATTGTTGCCATAATGTAACAATGGGGCCGAACCACCCTGAAAAGTGGCTGTTTTTGAGCCTTTTCGGGCGAGTTTTCCTCATTTTCTGACCGGATAGGCACGCCTGGGGCCGTTTTTCGGCCTTGCGGTGCCTGTCTGCATTTTGTCGAAAATGCGCTTGGCAAGCATGTACATGTACGCCCCAGGAATTCGTTGTTGCAGCGTTAACCCGAATTGGTTCTAGCTTGATGCACTAGTTATTCGGGGAGGACATCCATGAACATTATGCGTCTGAAAGCACTGCTGGGGGCGGGGTGCTTTTCGCTGGCTTTGATGGGCTCCATCGCCACTCCGGCTCATGCTGGCGGCCTTGAGCGCGGTTGGTACGATATCGACCTGCTGTTCGATCCGGCTCAGGTGACCGGTGAGGTTTCAGGCACTTACGTGATGCCGCAGCGGGATCTGAAGAATGTAAAGGACGCGGACCCGTCAGACGGCAACTTAACCGCGCTGGGCAGATCCAGCACGGCTCGCGATACGGAAAGCTATTGGGTGCCCAACGCCGGCATCAAGATCGGCATGGGACCCATCGATTGCTTGGGCGACTACACCCAGCCGATCGGTGCCTCGAGCAATCCTGGTGCGAACTGGGCGGGTGCACAGGGCAATGTCGACACGCAGGTGAAGAGCGAAGCTTTTGGAGCGACCTGCTCGTACAAAATGGACCTCGGCAAGGGTCAGTTTCGTTTCATCGGCGGCGTGTTTCATGAAAATGTGTCGGGCTTCAAGGAGCAGCTGGTCGCGCCGATTCCGTCCTTCCTGGGTACAGGCATCGGCCGCCTTGATCTTGAAGGTGATGGTTGGGGTTGGCGCGCCGGTGTTGCTTACGAAATCCCGGATATCGCGCTTCGCGCAAGCTTGGTTTACAACTCAGCAGTCAAGCTCGACAATCTGGATGGAACGCTCGATCTGACCCAGGTTCCCGGCCTTATCAATCCGGCCAATCCGTTCCTGGGCAGAGTCACCAACGTTAGTGGTTCCTCCGAGGTTCCGGATTCCGTAGAGCTCAAGCTCCAGTCAGGCATAGCTCCCGGCTGGTTGGCGTTTGGATCCATCAAGTGGATCAATTGGAGCGAGCTGCAGAGCATTCCTTTCTGTCCGACCGGCACAGCTTCCTGCACGACGACGAGCCCTTTAAGGCTGACCTCGCTTGATTTGCTCTATCGGGACGGCTGGACGGTTTCCGGTGGTATCGGCCACAAGTTCAACGACCAGTGGAGCGGCGCGGCGGTTATTACATGGGATCGCGGGACGACGACTGGCCTGAGCGCCCAGACCGACACCTGGACCCTTAGCGGCGGTGTGGCCTATACGCCAACTCAGAACATCGAGCTTCGCCTCGGCGGCGCTGTGGGCGTGATGACCAGCGGATCGATACATTCCGTCGTCGGCAGCGATGGTGTCACTTATGGCACCGACTACACTGCGGACTTTGGCAATGATCTTGTTACAGCGATATCGACTTCAGTGAAGGTTAAATGGTAACCGACTGAAATTGAACAAAAAAGGCCGGGCATTGCCCGGCCTTTTTTGTTTGTGCCGGCGTTGCCGCCGGCTCCGGTATCCAAGCTGCGTTGCATATAAGCCGCACTGGGATCGCCTCGTGCGATTGTGACGTTTCGGCAACACTTTCT
Organism: Mesorhizobium sp. CNPSo 4671; assembly: GCF_057784245.1. Classification (NCBI taxonomy): domain Bacteria; kingdom Pseudomonadati; phylum Pseudomonadota; class Alphaproteobacteria; order Hyphomicrobiales; family Phyllobacteriaceae; genus Mesorhizobium; species Mesorhizobium sp. CNPSo 4671. The sequence continues at coordinate 699,803 of NZ_JBWLUW010000003.1, forward strand.
GAACAACCCCTGCGCTACAAATCCGCCTGAGGAAATTGCCCATTTCCCGCCATAAACCCGGCGCACCTCGAAATGGTCTCGGGACACGCGCCAAAAGGCTCGGCGATGGGACAGGCCGCACCGCCCGCGGCAAGGATGAGAATGGACGCCAAGGTCATTTCAAAGGCTAAGCTCCCTAGCCGCCACGTGACTGTCGGTCCGGCGCGCGCGCCGCACCGTTCCTATCTCTATGCCATGGGCCTGTCGGCGGCCGAGATCGCGCAGCCGCTGGTCGGCGTCGCCTCCTGCTGGAATGAAGCGGCACCCTGCAACATCTCGCTGATGCGCCAGGCGCAGGTGGTCAAGAAGGGGGTCGCGGCGGCCAACGGCACGCCGCGCGAGTTCTGCACCATCACCGTCACCGACGGCATCGCCATGGGCCACCAGGGCATGAAGTCGTCGCTGGTGTCGCGTGAGGTCATCGCCGATTCGGTCGAGCTCACCATGCGCGGCCACTGCTACGATGCACTGGTCGGCCTTGCCGGCTGCGACAAGTCGCTGCCCGGTATGATGATGGCCATGGTACGGCTCAACGTGCCGTCGATCTTCATCTATGGCGGTTCGATCCTGCCCGGCAGCTATCGCGGCCGCCAGATCACCGTGCAGGATGTGTTCGAGGCGGTCGGCCAGCATTCGGTAGGCACGATCGGCGATGCCGAGCTCCTCGAGATAGAGCAAGCCGCCTGTCCGTCGGCCGGTTCCTGCGGCGCTCAGTTCACCGCCAATACCATGGCCACCGTCGCCGAGGCGATCGGTCTGGCGCTGCCCTATTCCTGCGGCGCGCCGGCGCCTTACGAAATGCGCGACCGTTTCAATTTCGCCTCGGGCGAAAAGATCATGGAGCTCATCGCGAAAAACATCCGGCCGCGCGACATCGTCACGCTGAAGGCGCTGGAGAACGCGGCGACCGTGGTTTCCGCCACCGGCGGCTCGACCAATGCCGCCCTGCATCTGCCGGCGATCGCGCATGAGGCAGGCATCAAATTCGATCTCTTCGACGTCGCCAAGATCTTCGAGAAGACGCCCTACATCGCCGACCTCAAGCCAGGCGGCAAATATGTCGCCAAGGACATGTTCGAGGCCGGCGGCATTCCGCTCTTGATGAAGACACTGCTCGACCATGGCTATCTGCATGGCGATTGCCTGACGGTCACTGGCCGTACTTTGGCCGAAAACATGGAGCATGTTGCCTGGAATGAGCATCAGGATGTGGTCCGCCCGGCCAACAGACCAATTACCCAAACCGGCGGTGTCGTGGGGTTGAAGGGAAACCTTGCCCCCGAAGGCGCGATCGTGAAGGTCGCGGGCATGGCGGAGTTGAAATTCTCCGGCCCGGCGCGCTGCTTCGATTCGGAAGAGGAATGTTTCGAGGCGGTGACGCATCGCAACTACAGGGAAGGTGAGGTCCTCGTCATTCGCTACGAAGGACCGCGCGGCGGTCCGGGCATGCGCGAGATGCTGTCGACGACGGCGGCACTCTACGGTCAGGGCATGGGCGGCAAGGTGGCGCTGATCACCGACGGCCGCTTCTCGGGCGCGACGCGCGGCTTCTGCATCGGTCATGTCGGGCCGGAAGCGGCGGTTGGCGGCCCGATCGGTCTCATCCGGGATGGCGACGTGATCTTGATCGATGCGGTGAATGGCACGATCGACGTGGCGCTGTCCGAGGCCGAACTGGCGGCGCGGGCCAAGACTTGGAAGGCGCGCACGACCGACTACCAGTCGGGCGCGATTTGGAAATACGCACAGACGGTCGGGTCTGCCCGCGACGGCGCGGTCACCCATCCGGGCGGTGCGAAAGAAACACACTGCTATGCGGATATCTGAGTTGTTGAAGTCAACAGCAGAGTTGTTGAGGTCATCTGTCCTTCCGGCACTGGTCGCTGTCGCGATCTTTGGCGCCGTGGGCCAGGCTTTGGCCTTCGACGACAAGGTGTTCGACGACAAGACTGGCGTGAAGCCGCAGTCGAGCCCCTGGGCGGTGTTCCAGTTCGGCTTCTCCGCTTACAAGAACGGCCACAAGGAACAGGCCGCCGAAGCCTATAAATATGCCGCCGAAAACGGCCAGATCGGCGCCACCTGGAAGCTTGCCCGCATGTATGCCGAGGGCGACGGCGTGGCGCGCGACGACTATGAGGCATTCAAGTTCTTCTCAGAGATCGTCGACCAGGATGTCGAGCCCGGTTCGCCCGAGGAAAGCTACGTCTCCGACGCGCTGGTGGCGCTTGGCGATTATCTGCGCACGGGCATTCCCGGCAGCCCGGTCACCGAGAACGAGGTGGCGGCGCAGGAATACTACATGCGCGCCGCCGCCAACTACCGCAACCCGAACGCCCAGTTCGAGATGGGGCAGATGTTCCTGAAGGGCGAGGGCGGCGTGAAGGCCAGCGTCAAGCAGGCCGGGCGCTGGTTCCAACTCGCCGCCGAGAAGGGCCATGCCGGCGCGCAGGCGACGCTTGGCCATCTCTTGTTCCAGAGCGGCAAGATCGTTCGTGGCCTGGCGATGATGACCGCGGCACTCGAACGCGCGTCGCCGACCGACCAGCCCTGGATCCGCGGCATGCAGGAAGAGGCCTTCGCCGCCGCCGGCGAAGCCGACCGGCGCACGGCGATTTCACTGGCCGACGACATCCTCACCAAGGGCACCGCCAACACGGACCAGTAAGGTCGTCTGCCGGCATCTCCCCACAACGGGAGATCGGCTAATGGGCAAAATCAGTTCTCGGTCGGCTCTGTCGGCACCATGCTTGGCGCGGGCGTCGAGATCGGGGTGACGTGCAGATGCGGCGCCATCGTGTTTTCGGGGCAGCTGTCGCCGACCTTCGTCCAGGATGTGTTGTTGAGCACTATCTCGCAGCGCGCCAGATGGCTCTGGTCGGCAACCGTCAGGCAGGCGACCTGGCCGACCGGATAGGATTTTCCATTGGCAAGACATTCCGGGGCGGCGAAGGCCGGCAACATGGCGGCCGTGGCAAATGCCACGCCAATCGGACAAACAACAAATCGAATGGTCATGGGAACCCCGGCCGCCATGATGATCTCCCATCATGCGCCTGAATGTGGCGATATGAGGTCCAGCATCGGCATGCCCGGCCGCGGGCCGCAGGGGCCTTTCCGTCAGGCCGGCTGCAGCGCGAGGTCGATCGCCACCGGCACGTGATCGGATGGCTTTTCCCAGGCGCGCACATGCTTTTCGATCGAGGCCGAAGAGAACCGGTTGGCGGCTTCCGGCGACAGCAGCAGATGGTCGATGCGGATGCCGTTGTTCTTCTGCCAGGCGCCGGCCTGATAGTCCCAGAAGGTGTAGGTGTCGGGCGCATCGGTGACCGCACGCACCGCTTCGGTGAAGCCGAGATTGAGCAGTCGCCGGAAGGCCTGCCGCGTCTGCGGCTGGAACAGCGCATCGCCCAGCCAGTTCTCCGGAAAGCGCGCGTCGATCGGCTCGGGAATGACGTTGTAGTCGCCGGCCAGCACCAGCGCCTCTTCCAGCCTCAGCCGCTCTTCGGCCCAGCGCTCCAGCCGCGCCATCCAGGACAGTTTGTAGGGGAATTTCTTGTCGTCATCGATCGGGTTGCCGTTCGGCAGATAGAGCGAGGCGACGCGAAGTGCGCCCTTGTCGGTCGAGAACACGCCTTCAATGAAACGCGCCTGCTCGTCGGTGTCGTCGCCCGGCAGGCTGCGATTGACTTCGTCGAAGCGCAGCTTCGACAGCAGAGCGACGCCATTAAAGCCCTTCTGGCCATGGGTTTCGACATTGTAGCCAAGCGCCTCGATCTCGGCGCGCGGGAACTGCTCGTCGACCGTCTTGATCTCCTGCAGGCAGACGATGTCGGGCGCGCTCTCGGTCAGCCAATGGGTGAGGTTACCGATGCGGGCGCGCACGCCGTTGATGTTCCAGGTGACGATTTTCATGACGGTCTTATTCTTCCTGCGGCGGGTGGCGTTCGACGAGGCCGATCGTATTGCCTGCCGGGTCCTTTAGGAAGGCCATCCACTCGCTTTCCCCCGCCGGGCCGAATCGGCCTTCGGTGTCGCGATGCACGAGCGTCGGCGGCGCGGTGAAGGGGACGCCAGCGGCTTTCGCCTCGGCGTGGAAGGCTTCGAGGCCTGTTATGTCAAGATAGACCGTGCCGGCCGGTATGCCGTCGGTGAACAGCAGGCGCACACCGCCGGCCATGATGAAGGCGATACCGGGAGGATCGTAGCGGGCGTGAACACCCATGCCGAGCACGTCACGCCAGAAGGCCAGCGTCGAATCGAGATCGCGTCCGGCCGACAGCGCGACCTGACGGACCGCGCCGATGGCAGGCATGCCGCTAGATGGAGAAACTGGTGCCGCAGCCGCAGGAGGCGACCGCATTCGGGTTGCGGATCTGGAAGGACTGGCCCATCAGATCGTCGACGAAATCGATCACCGAGCCGCCCATATAGACTAGCGACAAATCGTCGATCAGCACCGTGGCGCCATCCTTCTCGATGGCGACGTCGTCGTCGTTGCGCGAGTCGACCAGGTCGAACTTGTAAGAAAAGCCGGAGCAGCCGCCGCCTTCGACGGACACGCGCAGCGCCGTCTTGCCGGCCTCGCCAGAGACAATCTTGGCGATCCGCCTGGCGGCGGCTTCGGTCATGTCCACTTTCATGGCGGTCTTGGCATCAGCGCCCATGGGCGTCACCTTGCTTTCGGTTTCACATGATAGGTATGAAGCGCGAGGGGCCAAGTCAACTAGATCAAGTCAACTGCGGCAGCATCAGCCATGACCAATGAGTTGGGCGACATCGGATTCGGCTATCGGCCGCGCGCGGCCTATGCCACGGATCCGGCGCGCTCGCGCGGCCGGCTATTCGACGAGGTCGAGAGCCCGACTCGCACGCCGTTCCAGCGCGATCGCGACCGCATCATCCACTCGACGGCGTTCCGGCGGCTCAAGCACAAGACGCAGGTCTTCATCGCGCATGAAGGCGACCATTATCGCACGAGGCTGACCCATTCGATCGAGGTGGCGCAGATCGCGCGTGCGCTGGCGCGGGCGCTGCGCGGCGACGAGGATCTCGCCGAAGCGGTGGCGCTGGTGCATGATTTCGGCCACACGCCCTTCGGCCACACCGGCGAGGACGCGCTGAACGACAAGATGGCGGCCTGGGGCGGTTTCGATCACAACGCGCAGTCACTGCGCATCGTGACGCGGTTGGAGGCGCGCTACGCCGAATTCGACGGACTGAACCTGACCTGGGAGACGCTGGAAGGCCTGGTCAAGCACAATGGCCCGCTGACCGACGCCAGCGGCAAGGGCCTGAAAGGGCCGGTGCCGCAGGCGATCCGCGATTATTCGGAGCTGCAGGATCTCGAACTCGACCGGTTCGCCGGCATCGAGGCGCAGTGTGCCGCGATCGCCGACGACATCGCCTACAACACGCATGACATTGACGACGGGCTGCGGTCAGGGCTGCTGACGCTCGACATGCTGGAGGCGGTTTCGCTGCCGGGGAAGATCCTGGACGGTGTGCGCCAACGCTATCCCGGGCTCGATGACGTGCGCACCGGCCATGAACTGATGCGGCGGCAGATCACCGCCATGGTCGAGGATGTCATCGTCTGCGCGACCGCCAATCTGGAGCGTGTCGGGCCGCAGAGCGCCGACGCGGTGAGGGCGGCGGGGGAGACGATGGTGACCTTTTCCGCCGAGATGGGCGCAGCGGAGAAGGAATTGAAGGCGTTTCTCTACAAGCACCTCTACCGGCACGAGGAGGTGATGCGGGTGCGCGCCGGCGCCGAGCAGATCGTCAGGGACCTGTTCGACGTCTATTTCGCCGATCCGCGCGCCATGCCGGATGGCTGGCGCGAGGGGCTGGACCGGGCCGACGATCGCATCAAGGCGCGCAGTGTGGCCGATTTCCTGGCAGGGATGACCGACACCTACGCGCTCAAGGAACACAGGCGTTTGTTTGACCGCACCCCGGATTTGAGCTAGGGCGGGCGCGATTTTGCCGGCCAACGAGCCGGATTCGCAATAAAGCCGCCAGAGCAATACCCATGAACATCTTCGCCGATTTCACCGCGCGAGTCACAAAGGCTGTCGAAGCGCTCGATCTGAAAGACAAGGACGGCGTTTCGCCGGACCTGTCGCGCATTGCCGTCGAACCGCCGCGCGACGCCAGCCATGGCGACCTCGCGACCAATGCGGCGATGGTGCTGGCCAAGCCCACCGGCCAGAATCCGCGTGCGCTGGCCGAGAAGCTGGCGCTGGCGCTGCGCGACGACAAGGATGTCGCCGCCGCCGAGGTCGCCGGCCCTGGCTTCGTCAATCTCCGGCTCAAGGACGGCTTCTGGCAGGCGCATCTGTCGGCGCTGCTGGGCGAGGGCCGCAATTACGGCCGCTCGAAGGTCGGCGCCGGCCGGAAAACCAATGTCGAATATGTCTCGGCCAACCCGACCGGCCCGATGCATGTCGGCCATTGCCGGGGTGCGGTTGTCGGTGATGCGCTCGCCAATCTGATGGCGTTTGCCGGCTACGACGTGACCAAGGAATATGTCATCAACGATGCCGGCGGTCAGATCGACGTGCTCGGCCGCTCGGTCATACTGCGGTATCGGGAGGCGCTAGGCGACGAGATCGGCGAGATTCCGACCGGCCTTTATCCTGGCGATTATCTGGTTCCTCTCGGTCAGGCGCTGGCGAAAGAGTTCGGACGCAGCCTGCTCCAGATGCCGGACGATGAGGCGCTGGCCATCGTCAAGGACCGTGCAATCGACGCGATGATGGCGATGATCCGCGAGGATCTGGCGCTGCTCAACGTGCATCACGACGTGTTCTTCTCCGAACGCACGCTGCATGCAGACAATGCCAAGAAGATCCGTTCGGCGATCAACGACCTGACGCTGAAGGGCCATATCTACAAGGGCAAGCTGCCGCCGCCCAAGGGCGAGAAGCCTGACGACTGGGAGGATCGCGAGCAGACGCTGTTCCGCTCGACCGCGGTCGGCGACGACATGGACCGGGCGCTGGTCAAGTCCGACGGGGCGTTCACCTATTTCGCCGCTGACGTGGCGTATCTGAAGGACAAGGTCGATCGCGGCTTCGTCGACCTGATCTACGTGCTTGGCGCCGACCATGGTGGTTACGTCAAGCGGCTGGAGGCGCTGGCGAGGGCAATTGCCGGCGATGAGGTCAAACTCACCGTCCTGTTGTGCAATCTGGTCAAGCTGTTTCGCGATGGCGAGCCCGTCCGCATGTCGAAGCGGTCCGGCGATTTTGTCACGCTTCGGGAAGTGGTGGAGGAGGTTGGCCGCGACGCCATCCGCTTCATGATGCTTTACCGCAAGAGCGATGCGCCGCTCGACTTCGACTTCGCCAAGGTGACCGAGCAGTCCAAGGACAATCCGGTGTTTTATGTGCAGTACGCCTCGGCGCGCTGCCATTCGGTGTTCCGGCAGGCAAGCGAGCAATTGGGCGAGGCGAATTTCGATCGCAAAAGCCTGGCTGCCGCGGCGGCTTCGCTGACCGACGAGGGCGAAATCGGCCTGATCCGCAAGCTCGCGGAATATCCGCGCCTGATCGAGTCCGCAGCTCTTGCGCTGGAGCCGCATAGGCTGGCATTTTATCTCTATGATCTGGCTTCCAGTTTCCACGGACACTGGAACCGGGGCACGGATAATCCGGACTTACGTTTTGTTAAGGTTAACGACCGACAATTGACGCATGCCAGACTAGGGCTGGTGCAGGCTGTTTCGGACGTTCTAACGTCCGGCCTGACGCTGATCGGGGCCGCCGCGCCCACCGAAATGCGTTAGGTTTGACTAAAAAACCTGTCACCTTTTGCCCACATTGCGCTGGTAAGGGCCAACCCTGCGCGACGTCCATGGCGTCCGAATGAGTGCGAGTTCGGGAACAATAATGGCAGACAGAACCCAGCTGAGAGTAGCCGACAACAACGACATCGCTGACGATGATCCGTTCGCGGAACTGACCAGGATCATGGGATTCGACCCACGCCAGCCGGTCAAGCAGCAGGCGCGGGTCGAACCGCAGGTCGCTGCCGCCAGTCAGTCCGTGCAAGAGGACGATTTCGATATCGACCTCGAAAAGGAACTGATGGGCGACTTCGACGCTGGCGTTGCCGCTCCAGTTGTCGAGGCTCATGAGCCGACATTCGAAACGGCGGCCGTGCATGCGGCTGACGACGATCTTGCGCTGTCGCTCGACGACGATTTCCATCTGGACTTCACCGGTGCCGATGACCAGGCGGTCGTCGCCAGCCATGCCGATCTCGGCGCGGCCGAAGCCGCCCCATCCGTCGAACCCGCCTTCGACGCCGATTTCGACAATGCCGTCGCCAGTTCGCTCGAAGACGTTTCGCCCTTCGAAGACGATCTGCGGATTGATGACGAGCTTGCCGCGTCGCTCGATCAGGATTTCCACATCGAGGACCATGCCGTCGAGATCGAGGACGAGGCCGTCGAGCCTCAGCACGCCGTTGCCGAAGTGCCGGTGGCTGTCGAGCCGGCCCCTGAGCATGAATTCGACGATGCGGTCGCGCTTTCGCTCGAAGACGAGCTGATGCTGGACGGCCATTCGGCGGATCAGCGCCCTTTGGCTGCGGCCACGGTCGACGATCCGGAGCCGGTGCTGGCCGCCGCGAGCGAGGCTGAGGCGATTTCCGACGAGGATTTCGACGGTCGCTTCGAGGCCGCCATGGCGGATGTCGATATGGATTTCGACGTTCATGCGGACGAGCCGGTGGCCGGCGATGCGGCGCAAGCGGACGATGCGGTCGCCGATGCTGAGGACACAAGGGAAGAGTTCTCGAGCTCCGAAGCCGCTTCGGAAGATGATTTCGATCTGAACCTGGACGACGCGTTCGCCGCGCCTGCCGAAGAGCCGGTCGCCGAGGTTGCGGCTGCCCCGGTCCAGCCGATAGTGCCGGCAACTCCGGCAGCCATCATGGCCGAGCCGGCGCCGGCCCCCGTGGCGGACGAACGAAGCCTCGAAGACGAGCTGAACGCGCTTCTGGGCGCCATGACGGCGCGCACGGGGCCGTCGGCCAAGGAGCCTGTCGTGGCTCAGCCCGCCGTCGTTCAGCCCGCCGTGGCTCAGCCGGCTGCCGCTCCCGCTCAGTCGTATGCTACTCCATATGCTGTCGCGCCTGCAAAAGCCCTCGAGGAACCGGCCGATCTTGTCGGCGATCTCGACTGGGATCTCGACGAACAAGCGCCCGAGGATCTGCATGCCTCCAATGCCGCTCACGATGCCGATCTCGACAATCTGCTGCTGGACGAACTTCAGGGCCAGGATCCTGGTTCGGATGCCGCCAATCATCTCGATGTCGATTTCGACGATGATGCGTTCGACGCGGCCCTGGCCAGGAGCCTCGATCCGCGCGACGAGGCTGCCTCCCGGCAAGATCAGGCCGATTCCCTCGATTGGCTGGCCGAACGCTCCGCGCCGACGGAGCCGACCCGTTCGTGGAGCCGCGTGACACCGGTTCCCCAGCAGCCGGCATTTGCCGCGCAGCCGGCCGCTTCGATGGCGGCCAGGACTGCTGCGCCGGAAATGACCCCAGCAGTGGCAGTTGTGCCGCCCTACCATGCGCCCGAGCCGGTTGCGGCTGCTCCCTATGCAGCCCCTGCATCCGCGCCGCCGCCGCGACAGTCCCCGCGCTATGAAGAGATGCCCGATGTCGAAACGGTCGATGTGCCGGAGCGCGTCGTGGCGCTGGCGGACGATCTCGACATTCCGGAACTGCATTTCGAGGAAGACGAGCCGGCCACGGCTGGTTATGACGATCTCGATGCTGAATTCGCCAGCCTTCTGACGGAAATGAATTCGGTGGAGGTTGCGCCGGCTCCAGCCGCTCCCGCAAGCAGCGCTGCCTATGCCGACGATTCCTACAATGCCGGATTCACTTCGGGCTATCAGGCACCGGCATATGAAGCGCCCAAGCCGGCCTTCCAGCCGGAAGCACGGACCTATGCGGCGCGGCCGGCGGAAATGCCGGCGCGCACAGCGGCGAACACAGGCTATGCCGACGCCGCCGACGGCTTCGATCTCGACAATTTGCCCGGCAGCCAGCCGGTCTCGCAGGCCGACGATTTCACCGTCGATGAACTCGACTACGATCCTGAGTTGGACGAGGCGATGTCCGTTCCGGGTCTCGGCGAGCGGCAAGCGGCCAGGCCGTCGGGCCGGCGCGGCCTGTTCATCGCCGCCATCGTCGGTGCCGTGGCGGTCGCAGGCGGTCTTGGTGCCTTTGCCCTGTCCTTCGGCGGCAAGGGCGGCAGCGAAGCCCCTGTCATCGTCAAGGCCGACAATTCGCCGATCAAGGTCAAGCCGGAAAACCCGGGCGGCACCGTGGTGCCGAACCAGGACAACAAGGTCTACGACGCCGTGGTCAAGGGCGCGAAGCCCGCCGAGCCGGTGCAGCAGAAGCTTGTCACCAACACCGAAGTCCCTGTGGATGTGCAGGCGAAGGATCCGGCCCGTGCCGTTGATCTTTCTGCCGACCAAGGTGCTGCCGTCGGCGGCGCCGATGACGGCAATGCCACGCCGACCGCCAGTGCGGCGCCCGCTGACAATGCCGCACCGACCGCCAATGCGGCGGCGCCCGCGCCCAAATCCGAGGATCGCATCGCGCAGGTGCTCCAGGATGCCGACAAGGGCACCAATACCGATGTCGTGGCCGTTGCGCCGCGCAAGGTGAGGACCATGGTGGTCAAATCGGACGGCTCGCTGGTGCCGCGCGAGGATCCGGCGCCGGCCGCACCGCAAGTGGCGGCCGCCGAGCCGACCGATCCGGCGCCGCAGCATGTCGCGCCGTCGGCCGATGCCGACCAGACCGGCACCGTGGCGCCCGCCGCCGCCCAGGCGGATGACGAGCCGGCCCTCAAGCCGGCGGCCAAGGCTGAGGCCAAGGCGCAGTCGGCCAACACGCCGGCCAAGGTTGCGATCGCGCCGCAGCGTCCGTCCGACCAGCCGGTCGACGTCGTCGGCGAGGTCAAGCCCGATCAGGTCGCGTCCATCGATCCGGCAACGACTGCGACCGGTGGCGGTTCATGGTCGATGCAGGTTGCTTCGCAGCCGACAGTGGAAAGCGCCCAGTCGACCTACCAGGATCTGCAACGCCGCTACGGCAGCGTGCTTGCCGGCCGCACCGCCAACATCGTCAAGGCCGAGATCGCCGGCAAGGGCACGTTCTACCGCGTCCGCGTCGTAGCCCAGTCGCGCAACGATGCGATCAATCTGTGCACCAGCTACAAGGCTGCCGGCGGCAATTGCTTCGTGTCGCGTTAGACGACGTTCAACCAATCAAAGCCGGCGCGGCCCCAGGCCGCGCCGGCTTTTTCATGTGCCCAGCGTTTTTCATGTGGAAGCATTTCAGGCGTTGGACCGCATGTAACCCCAGACGATTCCCTTTGGCCGCGCGAAGCCCTAGACTCCTGATATGACCGAATCAAAATCCATGATCCTCGGCTGTGCCGGGAAATCGCTCACCCGCGAAGAAATCAATTTCTATCGCAATGAATGCCCGTGGGCCTTCATCCTGTTTGCCCGCAACATCAGCGAGACCGAGCAGATCCGCGATCTGGTTGCCGAGATGCGCGATTGCATCGGACGCCCCGACGCGCTGGTGTTCATCGACCAGGAAGGCGGCAGGGTGCAGCGCCTGCGGCCGCCGCTGGCGCCGAACTATCCGGCCGGCGGCGCGCTTGGCGCGCTGTGGCGCGACGATCACGACGCCGGCGCCCGTGCAGCCTGGCTGATGGCGCGCCTGCATGCCTTCGACCTGCTGCGCTACGGCATCACGGCGGATTGCCTGCCGGTGCTCGACGTGCCGATCGAAGGTGCCAGCGATGTCATCGGCGCGCGCGCCTATGGCAAGGAGCCGCGCGCGGTCATCGAACTCGGCCGCGCCGCCGCCGAAGGCCTGATGTCGGGCGGCGTGCTGCCCGTGATGAAGCATATTCCCGGTCATGGCAGGGCCTTCGCCGACACGCATTTCGAACTGCCAACAGTCGACGCCTCGCTCAGCGATCTGCAGCGGCATGACTTTGCCCCGTTCCGGGAGCTTAACGACCTGCCGATGGCAATGACGGCGCATGTCGTCTATAGCGCCATCGACCCGAAGAACCCGGCGACGACATCCGGCAAGGTCATCGACGAGATCATCCGCCGCGACATCGGTTTTGACGGGCTGTTGATGAGCGACGATACCTCGATGAAGGCACTTTCTGGGGATTTCCCGACAAAGGCGGCCTCGATCCTTGCGGCGGGCTGCGATCTGGTCCTTCACTGCAACGGCGTTTTCGAGGAGATGGCGGGCATTGCGTCGCGCACCACGGGGCTTGAGGGCAAGTCGCTGGAGCGTGCAAAGCGGACCCTGACCTATATAAAGAAGCGCGATGCGGTCGAGGAGACCGAGATACGCGCGGAATTTGCCACCTATTTCGATGCGGTGGCCTAACGAAGAGGAAGTGACAGGGCTGTGGCGGAAACATTGGAAAGCAAGGCCGCGAAGGCCGCACCGATGGACCGCCTGTGGGCCGAGAATGACGATTCACGCGTCACCGGCGACCCCTCGCTGGTCGTCGACGTGGCCGGCTTCGAAGGTCCGCTCGATCTCCTCTTGCATCTTGCCCGTACCCAGAAGGTCGATCTGGCGCGAATTTCGATCCTGGCGCTGGTCGAGCAGTATCTGACCTTTGTCGAGACCGCGAGGGCGCTGCGGCTCGAACTCGCAGCCGACTATTTGGTGATGGCGGCGTGGCTCGCCTTCCTCAAATCGAAGCTGTTGATCCCGAAGCAGCCGGGCGAAGAGGGCGAAAGCGGCGAGGAACTGGCGGCGGTGCTGCAATTCCGGCTGAAGCGGCTGGAGGCGATGCGCGACGCAGCGGCGCGTCTGGTCAACCGCAACCGGCTCGGCCGCGACGTGTTCGCGCGCGGCATGCCGGAAATGGTCATCATCGAGAAGCGCAACGCCTATTCGGCGTCGCTTTATGATTTGCTGACCGCCTATGCCCAGCAGCGGCAGAAGCAGGCGATCAACAATGTGACCATCGCCAGGCGTGGTGTCTGGTCGCTCAAGGATGCGCGCGACATCCTGACCCGCCTGGTCGGGGCTGTCAGCAACTGGACGACGCTGGAAAGTTTCCTGATCGTGTACATGACCAGTCCCGAGGAAAGGCGCACGGCGATCGCCAGTTCCTTTGCGGCAACATTGGAACTGGTGCGCGACGGCACGATGGATGTGCGCCAGGATCAGACGTTCGCGCCGATCTATCTGCGCGGCCGCGCACCGGCAATCAAGGCAGTCGAGGTGGCATCATGAGCGAACGCGCCAACGCTTCGGTCATTCCCTTCAAGGTGGATGACGGGCCGGAAGAGGGCGAACTCGACCAGGCGTCCGTCCAGAACCCGGCACAGAACCCGGCCGAGCGCCTGCATATGGCGGAGGCCGTGCGGATGGCCGAGGCGATTGTCTTCGCCAGTGCTGAACCCGTCAGCGAAAAGCAGCTTGCAGCGCGCCTTCCCGACGGCATCAACATCGCCCTGGCCATGGCGGAACTGCAGCAGGTCTACGCCCGGCGCGGCGTCAATCTGGTGCGGGTCGGCGACGCTTGGGCGTTCCGCACCGCTGGGGATCTCGCCTTCCTGATGAGCCGCGACACAGTGCAGCAGCGCAAGCTGTCGCGCGCGGCGCTCGAAGTGCTGGCGATCATTGCCTATCATCAGCCGGTGACGCGCGCCGAGATCGAGGATATCCGCGGTGTCGAGACGTCGAAGGGCACACTGGACACCCTGCTCGAGACGGAATGGGTGCGCATGCGCGGCCGCCGCAAAACGCCAGGCCGTCCCGTTACCTACGGCACCACCGAAACCTTCCTCGACCATTTCGCGCTCGAGGAAATCCGTGATCTCCCCGGCATGGAGGAACTGAAGGGGGCCGGCCTGCTTTCGGGCCGCATGCCGTCGAATTTTTCGATCCCGCAGCCGCCGGCCGACCCCGACGTGCTGACCGAGGACGAGGATCCGCTGACCGATATCGATCTCGAGGAACTCGGCCTTTTGACGCCGCGCGTCACGGAAGATTGACCGCGGGCGTCTGTCAAAAGCGGCTTTACGCCTTTACATGCGCCGTTTGGTAGCGGGCCGGCTTGCCGAAAATGCGTGACATCCGCCAGCCTTTCATAAACTCTGTCGCTGTTGTGTTTGAATCCCAACGCGAAAACGCATAGATCATCGCCAGGGAAAACATTCGAGAGAGATTTGCTATGGGTTCATTTTCGATTTGGCACTGGATGATCGTGCTGGTGATCGTGCTGCTGGTGTTCGGCCGCGGCAAGATTCCGGAACTGATGGGCGACATGGCCAAAGGCATCAAGAGCTTCAAGAAGGGCATGGCGGACGATGACGTCGCCGACGACAAGCGCACCGTCGAACACCGTGCCGACGAGACCGTTTCGGCCGTGAAGGAAAAAGCCAGCAAGAGCTGAGCCAAAAAGTTCTAGTCGGAACAGAGTGCCATGTTTGAAGTCGGCTGGACCGAAATGCTGGTGATTGCGATCGTCATGATCGTGGTCGTCGGGCCGAAGGATTTGCCCAATATGCTGCGCACCTTCGGGCGCACGACGGCGAAGCTGCGTGCCATGGCCGCCGACTTCCAGAAACAGTTCAACGAAGCGCTGAAGGAAGCCGAGCTCGACGACGTCAAGAAATCGGTCGACGAGCTCAGGGGCCTCAGCCCCGTTGCCGAAATCAAGAAGCAGCTCAATCCGTTCGAGCAGGCGGCCGCCGATGTGCGCGCCGGTGTCGACGCGGCGATGAAGCCGAAGCCGGCGGCCGATCCCTCGGCACCCGCTGCTTCGACCCCACAGGCGGCCGAGCCACTGAAGAATGGCGCGACGGAAATGCCTGGCGTCAGCGGGCCAGAGGTCGCGCCGCCAACGCCGATTTTCCCGGCGATGACCGATGAATCGGTGGTGGCGACACCCACGGAACCCGCCGTGGCGCCGAAGGCATCCGCGGCCAAGAAAGCCGTCAAGACGGCGCCGGCGGCGAAAGCGCCGTCCAAGGCCGTGACTTCGGCGAAGGTGGTGACGGCAAAAGCCGCACCCGCACCTAAAACGTCGACAAAGGCCGCGACGGCGGCAAAGCCTGAAGCCGCCGCCTCGACGAAGTCCGCCGCCGCCAAGGCGGCTGCTACCAAGGCAACTGCCGCAAAGACCGGGGCGAAAGCCGAACCGAAGCCTGCCGCGGTGAAAAAGCCGGCGTCCAAGAAGACGGCGGGAGCCGCCAAGTGAGCGTTTCGGACAAGGAAAAGGACGAGATCGAAAAGTCGTCGGCGCCATTGATGGAGCACCTGATCGAGTTGCGCAGGCGGCTGATCTGGTCGCTCGGTGGTTTCTTCGTCGCCTTCCTGGTTTGCTTCTTCTTCGCCAAGAGGCTGTTCAACCTTCTGGTCGTCCCCTTCAAATGGGCGACGAAGTGGGCGGGTCTCGATCCGCACAAGGTCGAACTGATCTACACCGCGCCGCAGGAATTCTTTTTCACGCAGGTCAAGCTCGCCATGTTCGGCGGCATGGTCATCGCCTTTCCGCTGATCGCCACGCAGATCTACAAGTTCATCGCGCCCGGCCTCTACAAGAACGAGCGCAACGCCTTCCTGCCGTTCCTGATCGCGTCGCCGATCCTGTTCCTGATGGGCGCCTCGCTGGTCTATTTCTTCTTCACGCCGATGGTGATGTGGTTCTTCCTCGCCATGCAGCAGGTCGGCACCGACGACCAGGTGCAGATTTCGCTGCTGCCGAAAGTGTCGGAATATCTCAGCCTCATCATGACGCTGATCTTCTCCTTCGGCCTGGTGTTCCAGCTGCCGGTGGTGACCAGCCTGATGACGCGCGTCGGCATGCTGTCGTCCAAGGCGCTGGCGGAAAAGCGCAAATGGGCGATCGTCATTGCCTTCATCGTTGCGGCCGTGCTGACGCCGCCCGATCCGATGAGCCAGATCGGCCTGGCCATTCCGACCATCCTTCTCTACGAGGTCTCGATCTGGGCCGCGCGTTGGATCGAGCGGGACCAGGAAAAGCAGCGGCTGGCACGCGAGAAGCAAGAGGCCGGGGAAACCGTGGCCGATAAAACGCCGGACGAGCCTCCAGCGCCGGCTGCTTCGTAAAACAACAGGCAGCGTCGGAAAGAGACAGTCGCTGCCCGGTCTATCTTGCATCAATCAAGGATGCGGTTTACGCCCTCTCGCATAGCTGAGGACGGATAAACCATGCTTGACATCAAATGGATTCGCGACAACCCGAAGGCCCTTGTCGAGGCGCTGGTGAAGCGCTCGTGGTCGGCGGCTGAGGCGCAGTCCACCGTCGATGGGCTGATCGCCAGGGACGAGGCGCGGCGCGAACACGTCACCGAGCTGCAGACCAAGCAGGAGCGCCGCAACGCCGCCTCCAAGGAGATCGGCAACGCCATGCGTTCGGGCGATGCGGCGCTCGCCGAAAAGCTGAAGGCCGAAGTCGGCGAGATCAAAACCTTCATCCAGAATGGTGAGGCGCGCGAGCGCGAACTCGACAAGGCGCTGAACGACGCGCTGGCGGTGCTGCCCAATGTGCCGCTCGAAGACGTGCCTGTCGGCAAGGACGAGCATGACAATGTGGTCAAGCACATTTTCGGCAAGCTGCCGACGCGGCCGAACTGGGTGAAGGAGCATTTCGAGATCGGCGAAGCGCTCGGCATGATGGATTTCGAGCGGGCGGCAAAGCTGTCGGGCTCGCGCTTCACTGTGTTGAAGAGCGGGTTGGCGCGGATGGAGCGCGCGATCGGCCAGTTCATGCTCGACCTGCACACGACCGAGCATAGCTATGAGGAAGTGATCCCACCGCTGATGGTGCGCGACGATGTGCTTTTCGGCACCAACCAGTTGCCGAAATTCGAGGAGGACCTGTTCTTTGTGAAGCACGGGGAGGGCAGGCTTGGCCTGATCCCGACCGCCGAAGTGCCGCTCACCAACCTTGTGCGCGAGGAAATCACCGCGCATGAAAAGCTGCCGCTGCGCTATACCGCACTGACGCCGTGCTTCCGCTCCGAGGCGGGCTCGGCCGGGCGCGACACGCGCGGCATGCTGCGCCAGCACCAGTTCTACAAGGTCGAACTGGTGTCGATCACCGACCAGGAATCCTCACTCGCCGAGCATGAGCGGATGACGCAATGCGCCGAGGAAGTGCTGAAGCGGCTGGAATTGCCGTTCCGCACCATGGTGCTGTGCACCGGGGACATGGGCTTTGGCGCACGCAAAACCTATGACATCGAAGTCTGGCTACCCGGCCAGAACGCCTATCGCGAAATCTCGTCCTGCTCGGTCTGCGGCGATTTCCAGGCGCGGCGCATGGACGCCCGCTACAAGGACAAGGATGGCAAGGGCAACCGTTTCGTCCATACACTCAACGGTTCGGGCACCGCTGTCGGCCGCGCTCTCATTGCTGTCATCGAAAACTACCAGAATGAGGATGGCAGCGTAACCATTCCTGAAGTGCTGCGGCCTTACATGGGCGGTCTGGCAAAGATCGAAGCGAAGTAATGCGCATTCTTCTGACCAATGACGACGGCATTCATGCCGAGGGCCTGGCGTCGCTTGAACGCGTCGCGCGCACACTGTCCGACGATGTCTGGGTGGTGGCGCCGGAGCAGGACCAGTCCGGCTATGCGCATTCGCTGTCGATCTCCGAGCCGTTGCGGCTGCGCAAGATCGGCGAGAAGCATTTCGCCGTGCGCGGCACGCCGACCGATTGCGTCATCATGGGCGTGAAGAAGATCCTGCCCGGCGCGCCTGACCTGATCCTGTCCGGCATCAATTCGGGCGCCAACATCGCCGACGACGTGACCTATTCGGGAACCGTCGCCGGCGCCATGGAAGGCGCGCTGCTCGGTATCCGCTCGATCGCGCTCAGCCAGGGCTACTCCTATGTCGGCGAGGATCGCGTCGTGCCTTACGAGACCACCGAGGCGCTGGCGCCGGCACTGCTGAAGAAGCTCGTCGCGACGCCGCTGCCGGACGGCGTGCTGCTCAACGTCAATTTTCCCAACTGCCTGCCCGAAGAGGTCGCCGGCACGGTGGTCACCACGCAAGGCAAGCTCGTGCACAGCCTGTGGGTCGACGAGCGCCGTGATGGGCGCGGCCTGCCTTACTACTGGCTGCGCTTCGGCCGCGAGCCGGTTGAGGGCAAGCACGGCACCGACCTCTACGCGCTGCGCAACCGCCTGGTGTCGGTGACGCCGTTGCAACTCGACCTCACCGCGCATGAGATCCGTGACCAGCTGAGCAAGGCGCTTGCATGAACCTGCCAATCGATGACCGCGAAGGATTTGCCGCTTTCCTGTTGCGCCTGCGCGGCAGGGGAACCGTGCCGAAAGCGCTGATCGCGGCTTTCGAGGCGACACCACGGCGCGGTTTCCTGGCGCCCCACTTCCACCAGATCGCCTGGTCCGACCGCATGCTGCCGATTGAGTGCGGCGAGGCGATCGAAGGCGCCGACATGCAGGCGGCGGTGATCGCGGCTCTTGCCATCGAACCGGGAAACCGCGTGCTCGAGATCGGCACCGGCTCCGGCTATACGGCGGCGGTGATGTCGCGGCTGGCGGCGCGGATCGTCACCGTCGATCGCTACAAGACGCTTGTCGAGCAGGCCAGGCAGCGTTTCGAGGCGCTCGGCATCGGCAACGTCATCGTACGCCAGACGGACGGCTCCGGCGGCTTGCCGGCCGAAGGGCCGTTCGACCGCATCGTCGCCTGGGCGGCTTTCGACAGCCTGCCGCGCTTCCTGCTCGACCAATTGTCGAGCGGCGGCATCGTCATCGCACCGATCGGGCCGGAGGAGGGCGAGCAGGTGCTTGCCAAGCTCACCAAGGTCGGCAGCCGTTTCGAGCGCGAGGATATCGGCCTCGTGCGGCTGCAGCCGATCCTGCGCAGCGTCGCCGCGGTGATCTAGTTTCCGGCAGAGCACTGATCCGCGGTCGAACACCTGTTCGGCCTCATGATCCATGCCTCCAGCTATCCCCAAAATGTTTTAAGAAAATTTTCGTCGGATTCTAATGGGTTAACCGCCCAGTAACATTAACGCGCTTTAATCCTGTCTCAGTTGGTGCAGAGTTTGTGCGGGTTAGTGCGATGCAACTCAGTGTTTTGAAGACAAATAGTCGCAATCTGGCGCGGGGCTGCGCTGTTCTCATGATTGCGGGCGCGGCCGCCGGGTGCAGTTCCCAGGCTTCGCGGTTCAACAGTGTCGACGATGTCTTCACTTCCTCGACCAACAATCAGCGCGCCATCATCAACAAGCAGGATGCCGTGCAGCCCTATCCGGGCGATGTGTCGGCCGCGCCGCTTGACGGCAGCCACACGCAGTCGGTCAGCCGCTCCAGCCTTGAACCGGTTTCGAGCCGGCCGTTGCCGCCGCCCGTTTCTGCCCAGGCGCAACCCGCGCCGGCTCTCGCGCCCGCCGCCAATCCGGTGCGTGTTGCGTCGGCACCCGCCATGGTCCGGCCCGCTCCCCATGTCGACAGGACAACAACCGGCACTGTCGAGCCTGCCGCCAAGCCATTCAAGAATGCCCAGCCCGACGCGCCGAAGGTGGCCGAGGCGGGCAGGCCGCACGCGACCGAAATCGTCGTCAGGGACGGCGAGACCATTTCCGGCTTGGCCGCGCACTACAAGGTTCCGGCCGATGTCATCATGAAGGTGAATGGTCTCAGCCCGACCAAAGGGCTGAAGACCGGTCAGAAGATCGTTATTCCGGCCTATGCCTATTCGAGCAAGGCCGAGCCGAAGGTCGCCGACGCCAAGCAGTTGAAGGACGGGTCGGCGAAGGATGGCAAGCGCGATTTGCCGGCCACCGCGCCGGACAAGGTCGCCGTCCTGCCGCAGCAGCCCAAGCTCAAGGAGGGCAAGGCCGCCGCGCAGGTCGATGCGTCGGCCGCCGCGAGCCAGCCCAAGGAGCCCAAGCCGGCGCAGGTCGCCAAGGCAACCGGCGCCCCCGGCACGTATACGGTCCAGTCGGGCGACACGATGTCCTCGATCGCCAGGAAGACCGGCGTCGGCGTCGTTGCGCTGAAGCAGGCCAACGGCATGAAGGATGGCCTGCTCAAGATCGGCCAGACCCTGAAGGTGCCGGCCGGCGGAACCGCGACGGTCGCCAGCGCCAAGCCGGCGAAGGTCGATCCGGTGACCACGGCAACCACGCAGCCCCCGGCAAAGGCCACGCCGTCGGAAACGCTGGCATCCTACACGCCGCCGAAGAAAGACGCGAAGGTCATCCAGCAGGCTGAGGATGACGAGGCGGTGGCGCCGGATGCCACCGGCATCGGCAAGATGCGCTGGCCGGTGCGCGGCCGGGTGATCTCCGGTTTCGGATCCGGCAAGGACGGCGTCGATATCGCGGTGCCCTCGGGCACGCCGATCAAGGCGGCCGAGAACGGCGTCGTCATCTACGCCGGCGACGGGCTCAAGGAATTCGGCAATACGGTGCTGGTGCGCCACGAGAACGGCCTGGTCACCGTCTATGGTCATGCCAGCTCGATCGAGGTGCAGCGCGGCCAGAAGGTCAAGCGCGGCCAGGAAATCGCCTTGTCGGGCATGAGCGGCACGACGGACTCGCCGAAACTGCACTTCGAAGTGCGCAAGAACTCGGCGCCGGTCGATCCCTCGACCTATCTCGAATAGAATAAAAAAAGCGATTTGCGGGCCGTCTGACCTCCAGTCCGGCCCGCCGGCTCAGCCCGCCCCGAAAGGAGCGGGCTTTTTCAGTTTGTGCAAAAAGCCCGCCTGCGGGATTCACAGATGATCGCGCAGCGTGTCGGTGATCATCTCCTCGAGGCTACTGGCCTTCACCCCCAGAAGCGCCTCGGTGTCGGAGGCATCAACCAGCAAGGGGCTCTCGAAAAGATAGCTCATCTCGATGAGCTCATGCATGCCCAAGGCTTCCATCTCGGCGACGGAATAGGAGCGTATCGCTGGAACCTCTTGTCCGAGCATCACCGCGGTTTTCTGGATGAGTTCCCTGGGTGAGGCGTATTGCGAGGGAACGTGAAATGCCCGGTCCCATTCATCCTTGTAGTGAGCGGCCGCAACCAGCGTGCTCGCGACGTCCTTGGTGAAGGTCCAGGCATGAGTCACGTCGAGGTCTCCGATAAAGGCGGTGGGCTTGCCCTCGATGATGGAGGGCAGCGCGACCAGCGAGAAGTAGCTGATGGCGCCATGTCCGAGATAGTCGCTGGAGCGTATTTCGATGGCCGGTACATCGGCACGGACCGCCCGCTGCCACATGATCGTCCTGGCCGTTCCCTTTCTCGACGTCGGGTCCAGGGACAGATCCGAGCGAAGCGGGCTGTCGGCATTTTCCCCATAACCATAGAGGTTCCCGAGCACGATGAGCTTCGCGCCGACCGCTTCGGCCGCGCGCACGGTGCCGTCGATGATGGGGAAAAAGTCGGTCGGCCACCGATGATATGCGGCCATGGCGCACATGAAGATGGCATCGGCGCCTCGGCAGATACGCGACAGTTCCGAGGCGTCCGTGGCATCGGCCTGTATGGTCCGCACGTTCTGCAACGCATTCGAACCGACGCTTCGGCTGGTGAGAACGACATCATGTCCTTGTTCACCGAGAAGGCGGGCGGTCTCGCGTCCAACCGGGCCTGCGCCGACAACAACATAGAAACTCATGGCAACCTCTCTTCCAAGCTTGATGGAGAGGCGTGCGTACAGGTTCGCGGCATTGAAAATCGCGCGGGAATTGCCAAATCTTGAACAGGTTTCGCCATGAATCGAGAGAGCATGCGTCCGCAATTCGCTCCGGCCCGATCTCCATCCGACGTGACAATGGTTTCCCGGCATATCGAGGCGGGCGTCCATCGCCTTGCCCGGGCACCACACCATCGCATCATGGTGCATGCCAGCGCGGCGACACGCTCCTACTGCAATCAGGTTGGGCGCTATTTCGTCAGGCGTGCCGGCGATATCGACCTGGTGCCGGCCGGCGAGGAGGGCGGCTTCGAGGCTGAAACTCCCTTCGACACGGTCGAGATTGTCTTGCAGCCAGCCTTGATGGAAAGGGTGGCGGCGGAACTTGGCGGCAGGGCGCCGGCGTCGCGGCTCGACACACGCCATTTGCTTCGTGACCAGCGCATCGAGCATCTTGCTCGCGCACTCCAGAGCGATCTCGATTTAGGCGCGCCTAGTGGCTCATTGTTTGCGGACAGCATTGGCGCCGCGCTCGCGGTCAGGCTGCTTAGCCTCGATGATATAAAGATCGAGCAAACGAACCGCTTGTCGGATACCCAACTCAAGCGCGTTCTGGAGCACATTGAAGCTGCTCTGCATGAGCCGCTCTCGATCGATCGACTAGCCCGGGCTGCCGGCGCGAGCAGTTCGCATTTGCGGACATGGTTCAAGGTGGCGACCGGCGTCACCCTGCATCGGTATGTGTTGCGACGCCGCGTCGAACGCGCGCGCGTCCTGCTGCAGCAAGGCGATCTCAGCACAAGCGAGGTGGCGGAATTGACGGGCTTCGCGCACCAGTCACATCTAGCGCATTGGATGCGCCGCGAGATTGGCCAAACGCCGCGCGACTTGCGACGAGCGCGGCCACCCGAGTGAGACGCCTCAATCCTTCAGCGGCTTGCCAAGCCTGCCGGCCAAATCCTGCGTGAACTGCCAGGCGACGCGGCCTGAGCGGCTGCCGCGCGTCGTCGCCCATTCCAGCGCCTCGGCGCGCAGCTGCTCGGGGTCGATGTCGAGGCTATGGTGGCTGGCATAGCCGTTGACCATCTCGAGATATTCGTCCTGCGAGCATTTGTGGAAGCCGAGCCACAGCCCGAAACGATCGGACAGCGAGACTTTTTCCTCGACCGCTTCGGACGGGTTGATGGCGGTCGAGCGCTCATTGTCGATCATGTCGCGCGGCAGCAGGTGGCGCCGGTTGGAGGTGGCGTAGAAGATGACATTGGCCGGGCGGCCCTCGACGCCGCCTTCAAGTGCCGCCTTCAGCGACTTGTAGGAGGTGTCGTCATGATCAAAGGACAGATCGTCGCAAAACAGGATGACGCGGAAGGGGGCCGCCTTCAGCAGACCCATCAGTTTGGGCAGCGTGTCGATGTCCTCGCGGTGGATTTCGATCAGCTTGAGCGGCAACTCCGACTTAGCCTTGGCATTGATCTCGGCATGCACGGCCTTGACCAGCGACGATTTGCCCATGCCGCGCGCGCCCCACAACAGCACGTTGTTGGCGGCAAAGCCGGCGGCGAAGCGCTCGGTGTTGTCGACGAGGATGTCGCGGACACGGTCGACGCCGCGGATCAGGCCGATGTCGACGCGGTTGACCTTGCGCACCGGCTCCAGATAGCCGGGATCCGCCTGCCAGACGAAGCAGTCGGCCTCGCCGAGGTCGGTCTCAGGCACCGGCGGCGGGGCGAGGCGGCTGACAGCTTCGATCAGGCGGTCGAGTTTCTTGTTGAGGGCGTCGATGGTGCTGTCGGTCATTTCGGGTCTTTTGGTTCGTTTCCTGGGCGGGCAGGCGGGACCCATTCGAATCCGTCGGGTTCGAAACCGGTTCCAACCTTTTGTTCGAGCGTGATCTTTTCGGAAAACCGGCTCGCGCTTTTCGCGATCATGCTCTAACACGGCCCGACAGGCCGGAAAAGCAGCCGATTTGCCCGGCCGCGCAGTTGCATTGACAACTTTACCGACTATATTCCGGCCAAATTTCAAGGGGCCGCCAAACTCCGCAGGACGGTTGGCGGCTGTTTTCAAAATTCAGGAGTACTCTCGATGTTCGTGACACCGGCATACGCCCAAGGCATCGGCGGCGCCTCTCCCGATATGTTGATCAGCATTTTGCCGTTTGTCCTGATTTTCGTGATCATGTATTTTCTGATCATCCGCCCGCAGCGCACGCAGCTGAAGAAGCGCGGCGAGATGCTGGCGGCGGTCCGTCGCGGCGACACGGTCGTCACCGGCGGCGGTTTCGTCGGCAAGGTGACGAAGGTGATCGACGACAACGAGCTCGAGATCGACCTCGGCGGTGGCACCAAGGTGACGGCGCTGCGCTCGACGATCGCCGATGTGCGCGTCAAGGGCGAGCCGGTGGCCAACCAGAACGCCAAGAAATAATCCAATTCCAGGCGGAGCGATCCGCGGACACGCTCTGACGGACGACGCCATATGCTGTATTTTTCGCGCTTCAAGATGATCCTGATCTGGGTGGCCGTTGCCATCACAGTGATCCTCGCCGCGCCCAATCTGTTCCCCGCCAGCACGCTGGCCCAGTTGCCGAGTTGGGTGCCGAAGCGGCAGATGACGCTCGGCCTCGACCTGCAGGGCGGTTCGCACATCCTGCTGGAGATGAACCAGAACGACCTTATCAAGGATCGGCTGGAGACGACGCGCGACGAAATCCGCACGCTGCTGCGCGACGCCAAGATCGGCTATACCGGCCTTGGCGGCACTGGACGGACCTTGCAGGTCCGCATCACGGATCCAGCCCAACTCGACGCCGCGAAGACGGCGTTGAAGACCCTGACCGATCCTGTTGCCGCCGGCCTGTTCACGGGTGGCTCCATCCAGGAAATGTCGCTCGACGATTCCGAGCCCGGCCTGCTCAAGTTCACCGTCACCGACGCTGGCATCAAATACCGCACGTCGACCGCTTTGGCGCAGTCGATCGAAGTGGTCGAGCGCCGCGTCAACGAACTCGGCACCACCGAGCCTATCGTGCAGCGTCAAGGCGACGACCGCATCCTTGTCCAGGTTCCAGGCTTGCAGGATCCGCAGCGGTTGAAGGAAATCCTCGGCCAGACCGCAAAGCTGACCTTCCAGATGGTCGATCAGTCGATGCCGGTGCAGGACGCGCTCAAGGGGCGCCCGCCCGCGGGCTCCTCGGTGCTCTATTCGCAGGACGATCCGCCGGTTCCGTATCTGATCGAAAACCGCGTCATCGTTTCGGGCGAAAACCTGGTCGACGCCCAGGCGACGTACAATTCGCAGAACAACGAGCCGGTGGTTTCATTCCGCTTCGATTCGAAGGGCGCTGCCCGCTTCGGCCAGGCGACCTCGCAGAATGTTGGCAAGCTGTTCGCCATCATCCTCGACAACCAGGTGATCTCGGCGCCGCAGATCCGTGAACCGATCCTCGGCGGCACCGGCCAGATATCGGGCAATTTCACCGCCCAGAGCGCCAACGATCTGGCTGTGCTTTTGCGTGCCGGTGCGCTGCCGGCGACATTGACGGTTATCGAAGAGCGCACTGTCGGTCCGGGCCTTGGCCAGGATTCGATCCATGCCGGCAAGGTCGCCGGCATTATCGGCTCGATCCTTGTCGTTGCCTTCATGTTCGTCGCTTACGGCTTCCTCGGTTTCCTCGCTAACATCGCGCTGGCGGTGCACGTGGCGATGATCGTCGGTGTGCTGTCGCTGCTTGGGGCGACGCTGACCTTGCCTGGTATTGCCGGTATCGTGCTGACCATCGGCATGGCGGTCGATTCCAACGTGCTGATCTACGAGCGTATACGCGAGGAGCGACGCGCCGGCCGCTCGGTGATCCAGGCGATCGACACCGGCTTCTCGAAGGCGCTGGCGACGATCGTCGATTCCAACGTCACCTCGCTGATCGCCACCGTGGTGCTGTTCTATCTCGGCACCGGCCCGGTCAAGGGCTTTGCCATCACCTATGCGATCGGCATCCTGACCACGGTCTTCACCGCTTTCACCTTCACGCGCTTGCTGGTGTCGATCTGGCTGCGTCGGGCTCGCCCGAAGGAATTGCCGAAGGCGCCGGTGACCTTCATTCCGCCTGGCACCAAAATCCCCTTCATGGGCATTCGCCGCTGGACGTTCGCGCTGTCGAGCTTCCTGTCGGTGCTGTCCGTGGTTCTGTTCATGACGGTCGACATCAACTACGGCATCGACTTCAAGGGCGGCTCGATGATCGAGGTGAAGGCCAAGAGCGGCGATGCCAATATCGGCGATATCCGCAGCCGATTGATGGAGCTCAACATCGGCGAAGTGCAGGTGCAGCAGTTCGGCGCACCGAATGACGTGCTGATCCGCGTCGGCACGCAGGATGGCGGCGAAAATGCCGAGCAGACGGTCATCGACAAGGTGCGCGGCGAGTTGCAGGACCAATATGATTTCCGCCGCGTCGAAGTGGTGGGACCGACGGTTTCCGGTGAACTGGCCAAGCAAGGCACCATCGCCATGCTGGTCGCGTTGGTCGGCATCCTGGTCTATGTCTGGTTCCGTTTCGAGTGGCAGTTCGCGGTCGGCGCCATCGTGGCGACGGTGCACGATGTGGTCATGACGCTCGGCTTCTTCGTCATTACCGGGCTTGAATTCAACCAGTCATCGCTGGCGGCGATCCTGACCATTATCGGCTATTCGCTGAACGATACGATCGTGGTCTATGACCGCGTCCGCGAGGATCTGCGAAAATACAAGCGAATGCCGCTGCCGCAGCTGTTGAACAACGCCATCAATGAAACGCTGTCGCGAACGACGCTCACCTCGGTGACCACGATCCTGGCCTTGCTGGCACTGGTGCTGTTCGGCGGCGAAGTCATCCGCTCCTTCACCATGGCGATGCTGTTCGGCGTCGTGTTCGGCACCTATTCGTCGATCTTCATCGCCGCACCGCTGCTGATCCTGTTCAAGCTGCGGCCGCAGGCTTCGGCTGACGAGGAGAAGCCGGTCAACGGCGGCAAGGCGGTCGCGACCTGACGCGCGGCCCCGAAGGGGTGACGAAAGTGGCGACCGGGAAAGGCATCGTCATCCGCGAGGCGCATTTCCCCGGCCGCGCGCCGATCGAGGCCTACGGCAATGGCGGGTTCCGTTTTGCCGACATGTCGCATCGCGGCTCGCTGCTGTGCCTGCCCACAGGCATCCATGGCTGGGAGCCGGCGGACGCTTCAGCGCTGACGGTGGCGGACTTCGAAAAACTTCTGGCCGAGGCCGACAAGGTTGAGATCCTGCTGGTCGGCATGGGCAAGGATTTGCGGCCATTGCCGGCGGCGCTGCGGTCGGCGCTGAAAGATGCGGGCATTGCCTCCGACCCGATGTCGACCGGGGCCGCCGTGCGGACCTACAATGTCCTCTTGGCGGAAGACCGCGCCGTGGCCGCCGCACTCATCGCCGTCGATTGATATGCCCGAAAATGCCAAAATCGTCATGGACGCGGTGCGCGCCGCCGACCATGACCGCTACCTCACGGCGCTCTACGCACCGGCCGACAAGCGCGATGCGCTGTTTTCGCTCTACGCTTTCAATGCCGAAATCGCCGGCATCCGCGACCGCATCCACGAAGCGTTGCCGGGCGAGGTGCGGCTGCAATGGTGGCGTGATCTCATCGCCGCCGGCAATGAGGATGCAGCCATCGGCCATCCCGTCGCCGACGCGCTGAAGGCGACGATTTCCCGCTACCGCCTGCCCAAGTTGGCCTTCGACAACATGCTCGAAGCGCGCATCTTCGATCTCTATGACGATCCGATGCCGTCGCGCACCGATCTCGAAGGCTATTGCGGCGAGACGGCGGCCGCGCTCATCCAGCTTGCCGCAATGGTTCTCGATCCCGCCGAGGCGCCTCGCTTCGCCGAATTGGCGGGCAGGGCGGGCTGCGCGCAGGCCATGACGGGCCTGCTGCTTCTGCTGCCGCTGCACCGCAAGCGCGGGCAGTGTTTTATCCCGGCCGACATACTGGCAGCCGCGGGTTCGTCGCCGGAGGAGTTTGTTGCCGGCGATGGCGGGCCCGGAGCGCAGCCCGCGGTAGCGGCGATGACCGCGCTGGCACGCGAACATCATGCTGCTTTCGAGCAGGGCGCTGCCGCACTGCCGGCGTCGTTGCGCCCGGCATTCCTGCCGCTGGCACTCTCGCGCGCCTATCTCGACAAGATGGAAGGCTCACGCCATTCCCCGCTCGACGGCATCGCGCGGCTGTCCGCCTTGCGCCGGCACTGGCTGCTGTTGCGGCGGGCGAGCAAGGGCTGGCCGGCACTTTGACGTAAACGTCAATCGTGCTAAGGATTCGGCCGCGCCGGAACTGTCGCCGAAGACGACAGGCCGGCCCGGAGGAAATCCATGAGCTTGCCCGTTCTGGTCGCGATCGTTGCCTTTGGCATAGCGCTGTCGGTTGCCGCTGTGCATTTCACCGGCGGCAGCAAGACGGCCACGCTGACCGATGTGGATCAGGCGTTGCGCCGTTTCGCCGAGGATTTTCCAGATGAGGCGGTGCAAGCAATCCGCCTGACGGCTGATGCCAAAACAGCATTTCTGGACCTTGGACGAGGGCGCATCGGCATCGTCCACAGCGTCGGCGACTGCTTTTTGACCCGCATCGTCACGGCTGACGACACAAAGGTGTCCAGCTCTGACGAGGGCAGCACAATTCTGATGCGGCTGACGGACTTCACCTGGAAGGGCGGCCGCTTCCGCTTTGCCGATGCCAGCGATGGCCAGGCCTTGCTGAAGGCTCTTGAACCACGCCATTCAGATATCGCCAGGGAGGCCGCGTGATGGACAGCTATGATTTTCCGCAGGTCACCCAGCTGGCCATTCCGTTTTTCGTCGCGGCCATCCTGATCGAGCTCTGGCTGGTGCGCACCGGCCGCGCCAAAGGCTCGTTCGAGACGCGCGACACGCTGACCAGCCTGATGATGGGCACCGGCAATGTCGTCGCCGGATTGCTGCTTGGCGTCGTCTCCTACTGGGCGCTGCTGTGGCTGTGGCAGTTCCGCGTCTTCAATCTCGGCCTGTCGGTCTGGGTGTTTCTGGTCGCCTTCCTGCTCGATGATCTGCGCTACTACATCTATCACCGCATCGCGCACCGGGTGCGTTGGGTGTGGGCCGAGCATGTCAACCATCATTCAAGCCAGCACTACAATCTGTCGACGGCGCTGCGGCAAAGCTGGACTGGGCTGTTCACCTTCATGTTCGTGCTGCAGGCGCCGCTGGTGCTGCTCGGCTTCCATCCGGCGGTGATCGCCTTCACTTTCGGCTTCAATCTGGTCTGGCAATTCTGGATCCACACCGAGACGATCGGCAAGATGTGGGGCTGGTTCGAGTTCATCTTCAACACGCCCTCGCACCACCGCGTCCACCACGCCACCAATCCGCGCTATCTCGACGCCAATTATGCCGGCACGCTGATCATCTGGGACCGCATGTTCGGCACCTTCGTCGAAGAGCTGGAAGAGGACCGGCCGCGCTATGGCATCGTTAGGAATCTCGGCACCTTCAATCCGCTGAAAGTGGCCTTTCACGAGTGGATCGGCATGTTCAGGGATGCGTTTTCGCCGGGCCTGACGCTCGGCGATCGGCTGAATTACCTGATTATGCCGCCGGGCTGGAGCCATGACGGCTCGCGCGATACGTCGGAGAGCCTGAAGGCGGCTTATGTCAGGCGAAATCCCGGCGAAGCAGGCAAGCCGGGGCTGCCGGCTGTGAGTGCAGAGCCGGCGGAGTAGCTCATCTATCGTGATCCGCCAGGTTCAGAATCACCGCCGATACGTTGACCCGTCCCGAGGTAGCGTCCGGATTCACCACCCATGGCGTCCGTGAAACTGCCCTCCAGCTCGACCATTGCATCGACAACTGCCGGGGCCTCCGGAGCTGTCTCTCGTTCAAATCGCGCGTTGACGTACACACCGTGAGGATGTGACGGATCAAGGCGGGCTTGGATGGTCCAATAGGGCGACAGCGAATAGAGCGTCTTCATGAAATCAACGAGGAATCGGTCGTTGTACGGGCCGTTTAGACGCTGCAGAGCAACGATCCTTTGCAAGCTTCGATCGCGGTCCTCGTCGTAGTCTTCGTTTTCAAGCAGCCAGCCCTTGCCTCCATGGGGCTTGCCGATCAGCACTTCAAGCGCCGGTATATGGATCTCGCGCAACTTCCGCTTGTTGTTGCAGCGGATGTAGATGCTCCAGTATATCTCGTAGTCGCCAGCGAACGGTTCCTTGTTCTCCCGCAAGCCGGGTGGCAGAAGCTGGGGGATCGTGCGGAATCCGGATCCAGGCACGCGGCTATTCCGCAGCTTGCGCCTGCGCCGGCAGCCCCAGCCATTGCCGGCAATCGCCCAGCGCGCGCGAGGTGATGGCATGGCGCTTGGCGACCGTCTTGTCCTTGCCGCGCAGACGCTTGCCTTCGATCTTCACCGCTTCCGCCGGGGGGAACAGGCCGAAATTGACGTTCATCGGCTGGAAGGAGCGCTTTCCCGGCTCGTCGTCGGAGACGATGTGGCCGCCGGTGATATGGTTGAGCAGCGCTCCGAAGGCCGTGGTGAGCGGCGGCAGCGACGGCGCGTGGCCGAGCCGCTCGGCGGCGGCGAAGCGGCCGGCAAGCAGGCCGATGGCGGCGCTTTCGACATAGCCTTCGCAACCGGTGATCTGGCCGGCAAAGCGCAGGCCGGGGCGCGACTTCAACTGCAGCGAGGCGTCAAGCAAGGTCGGCGAATTGATGTAGGTGTTGCGGTGCAGGCCGCCGAGGCGGGCGAAATCGGCGTTTTCCAGGCCAGGAATGGTGCGGAATACCCGCACCTGCTCGGCATGCTTGAGCTTGGTCTGGAAGCCGACCATGTTGTAGAGCGTGCCCAGCGCATTGTCCTGCCGCAGCTGCACGACAGCATAGGCTTTCACCGTCGGATTGTGCGCATTGGTCAGCCCCATCGGCTTCATCGGCCCATAGCGCAGCGTCTCGACGCCGCGTTCGGCCATGATCTCGATCGGCAGGCAGCCGTCAAAATAGGGCGTGCCTTCCCACTGCTTGAACTCGGTCTTCTGGCCGTCGACCAGCGCCTGCACGAAGGCCAGGTACTGCTCCTTGTCCATCGGGCAGTTGATGTAGTCCTTGCCGGTGCCGCCGGGCCCGACCTTATCGTAGCGCGACTGGAACCAGCAAATGTCCATGTCGATCGTGTCGAAATGGATGATCGGCGCAATGGCGTCGAAGAAGGCCAGCGCATCGGCGCCGGTCGCTTCGGCGATCGACTGGGCTAGGGACGGCGCGGTCAGCGGCCCGGTGGCGATGATCGCCTGGTCCCAATCCGCTGGCGGCAGGCCGGGAACTTCTTCGCGCTGGATGCTGATCAGCGGATGCGCTTCGAGCTTTTTCGTCACGGCGTCGGAGAAACCGTCGCGGTCGACGGCCAGCGCGCCGCCGGCCGGCACCTGGTTGGCGTCGCCGGCGCTCATGATCAAGGAGCCGGCCAGCCGCATTTCGGCGTGTAGCAGGCCGACCGCGTTGTTCTCGGCGTCGTCGGAGCGGAAGGAATTTGAACAGACGAGTTCGGCCAGGCCATCGGTCTTGTGCGCGTCCGTGCCGCGAACCGGGCGCATTTCATGCAGCACCACGGGAACGCCAGCTTGCGCCGCCTGCCATGCGGCTTCCGAACCGGCGAGACCGCCGCCGATGATGTGGATAGGGTTTTTGCTCATGAGCGCCGGAATAATCGCTTGCCGCCGCGATTGCAATTGTCGCGCGGCGGTAATGGGAGAACGCTTGATCGGGAAAGCCTGCCCTGAAAACAACAACCCCCGCCGGGGGAGGAGGTCCGGCGGGTGTCGTTTTGGGGGTCGATCCTCGGGAGGAGGTGAAGATCGACCGTATTCGTCATCGCCGGGGAGGAGGTCGGCTTTGACGAAATCTCTTTCGCATTTTGAAAAGGGGCGAAACCCTTTGGAGCAAATTCATTTTGCCCGGGGGAAACAACGCCCGCCGCGGGAGGAGGTGCGGCGGGCGCCGTTTGGTTGGCCAACCCTCGGGAGGAGGTGAAGGTCGGGCCTATTCGTCATCGCCGGGGAGGAGGTCGGCTTTGACGAAATCTCTTTCGCGTTTTGAAAGGGGCGAAACCCTTTGGAGCAAATTCGTTTTGCTCCGGGGAACAGCGCCCGCCGCGGGAGGAGGTGCGGCGGGCGCCGTTTTGGTGGTCAACCCCCGGAGGAGGATAAGGGCTGACCGTTCGCTGGAGGTCGGGGAGGAGGTCGACCCCAGCGAAATTCCGTCGTTAGATCGCCCGGCGGGCGACGATCTTGATTTCGTCGCGGACGATACCAAGGTCATGCAGCTGGCGGTTCGAAAGGCGACCCAGCTCGGTAACCGTCTCGCGATAAACGCGCCAGTTACGATAGTTGCGGATCAGGTTCATTGTCGTTCTCTCTTTAGAATCTTGTTCGGACCATTTGCGGTCCGAAGGATTAGACCGCCTTGCGAGCGACGTAAGGAATGTCGCTGCGGCTGATGCCGAGGTCGGTCAGTTCACGGTTGCTCAGGCGGCTCAGCTCGGACACGGTGTCCCTGTAGCGGCGCCAGTTGCGGTAGTTGCGGATCAGGTTCATGGTAGTTCTCGTTTCGTCTTTCTTGCGGATCATTCCGTTTGTGTACGAACCATAAGTAGGCGGGGTCATATCGATTTAAAAGCGCTATGGCTGCATGGCAGCAATGCAAATTGTGCAATGCAACATTAACGCACCTTCACGGACCTGACACAAAGAAGCCTGAATCGGAAAGTGCCGTGACGTCAACGGTTTGGCTGGTTCGGCTGAAAGAAACGACCTAGCGGGGGAGGCAGGACATGGCGGGCTATTCGACACGGGTCAGGTCCGACATCGCGCGGTGGCTTCAGGCAGGCCTGATCGATACCGTGACAGCCGATGCCCTGACGCGTGACGTCGAGGCCAATGCGCGCAAATCACTCAGCTTCGGTTCGATCCTGGCGATGATGGCGGCGCTGCTGTTTGGCGCCGCCATCCTGATCTTTGTCGCCGCCAACTGGGAAGCGATCCCGCGGCTGGCGCGGGTGGCCGCGCTGTTTGCCATCATCCTTGGCGGCTATGTCGGCGGCGCGGTGCTGAAGACGCGCGACCATGCGGCGATCGGCGAAGCTCTATGGATCGTGGCTGCTGCTGCCTTCGGCGGTTCGATCGCGCTGATCGGCCAGTTGTATCATCTGTCGGGCGACGAGGCTTCCGCGCTCGTCACATGGGGCGCCGGCACGGCGCTCGCGGCGGTGGCGTTGCGGTCGAACCCGCTGACCGTCGCTTCGGTCGGCATCGCCGATGCATGGCTGTTCCTGAAAGGGTTCGATTATTACAGCCGTAGCAACTTTCCGCATGCCTTCGTCGTCATGGCGATCGTGCTGTTTGCCGTCTCGTTCTGGACCCGCAGCCAGCCGGCGCGGCATCTCATCATCCTGTCGCTGCTGTTCTACCTGGTGCTGTTGGCCGGGAATCACGCCACGCTGCCGGTGGCGATCCCCCTGGTGGTTGCCTCCGCAGCGCTTTTCGCGGCTGCCGTTTTCGCACCAGAGCCGGTCGACCGGATCGTGCAACTCGGCGGCCGCTTGCCGCTGCACGCGCTGCTCGGCTTTCTCACCGGCCTCGCCATCATCCAGTTCGAACTGGCCGACGAAAGCACTTACAACAGCGGTTTCACCATTGCTTCGGTCGCAGGACTCGCCGGCATTGTTGCGGCCATCGTGCTCGCGGGGCGTGATAGCCCAGGCCTGCGCTGGCTTGCCTATCTCGGCTTCGCCTTCGAACTCGCCATGGTCTATGTCGTGACGCTGCAGACGATGCTTGATACGGCCGGCTTCTTCCTAGTCGCGGCGGTGCTGCTCGGCATCCTGGCGATCATCATCATCCGCGTCGAAAAGCGCATGAAGGGTCCGGCCACCGGAGGAGCAACGGCATGATGACCGGAAAGCGGCTTGTTATCTCGGCGCTGGTGCTGGCGCTCGTCCAGATAGGCTTCCTGAGTTGGATCATCGCCGGCCGGGCGGCGATCCTGCGCAATGGCAAGGAAGTGCTGTTGAAGATCGAACCCGTCGATCCGCGCGATCTGCTGCGCGGCGACTATATCATCCTCGGCTACAACATCTCGCGCATACCAGTGAAGATGATCGCCAACATTCCCGCCGGCAAGTTCTCCAGCGACGACACCTCGATCGTGGTCAGGCTGAAGAAGGGCGCCGACGGCTATTGGACGCCGACCACCGCTTGGTTCGGCAAGGCGCCGATGCCGGCCGCAGCCGACGAAGCCGACATATCAGGCCATGTCGCAGCGGGCTGGGATCTTCGCGAGGAAGGAGCGTCAATCGCACCGGATTACGGCATCGAACGCTTCTACCTGCCGGAGGGCGAGGGCATGGCGATCCAGAACGACATGCGGGTGCGCCCGTTCGGGATACGCTTGGCACTCGCCAGCGACGGCACCGCGCAGATCAAGGCGCTGGTCGACGGCGACAGGACGCTGTTCGAGGAACCGCTTTATTAACGGCGGATGCTCAACGCTGGACCTTGCTCGTTTCGGCGATAATTTTGGGGTTGGTGCCAATCGCTATCGTGTAGCTGAAGTTTGCCACGCCTTTTGCCTGTTTGTGTCTCGGCAGGCTGCGCACAATCCAGTCGTAGGTACCTGACACCATGCACCGATCATTAGCGCAAGTGACCATAACGCTGTTGTCGCGGACGTTGTAACCCCGCTCAGGCCATCGCTGGAAGTAGGTTCTCTTGTCCTCGATGATCGCATTCAGGTCCGTCAGTTTGCCATAGTAGTTCACGGTTGGCGCGTAGGACGTCTGAACTTCAGCCAGAGCCATTTCGGCGTTGTCGCCATGGTGTTCTATCAGTCCCTTGATGAAGGTAACCGCAGCGCTCTCAAGCTGTTGCTTGGCGTTGGCGTCGAGTGCGGGCAGGGGATCGGGCCTAGTCGGTACCTGTGAAGGTGTCCACTGATGACTGCGACACTGCGACATTGGTCACCCGCAAATCTGTCATTTCGCTGGCCGACAGATACCTCATGTCGGACTTGTCATAACTCAAGGCCAATTCCATGAGTTTGGGGTCCACTCCCATCTCACCCAGATAAGACATGATCTGTGCTGTTCCGGCTTGAACACGAGCCACCGCCTCGTCGGTCGACATTCCGCTATCCGGCGTAAATGATGACCGATGAACGCCAATGGAGCCCGGATCGGCAACACGGCGGACGCCACCGATAAATGCAAGTGAACAGGCCGACACGCACTGCAACTGGCGAACCTGAAGTGTATCCAGCCCGGCTGCGCGAATCATACGCCCCAACTGAATTGCGCTGCCGACATTACCGCCAGGGGAGTTGAAAACGACTACTCTGGCTCCGCTGCTTGCTATAGCGCTGGCGAAGGCGCTCAGAGGTTCACTGTCGCCGAACTCACCGGAGACGACAAGGAATGGCTGCTGCCCTGGAGACGAAACAGGCGTGTATTCTAGGGCCTCAACCTGAGATGTTGACGCCGCGACAATTAATCCTACCGCCAGAACTGGAGAAATTACACGCACAACTGACAGAGCCCCAACCTGCCTGCCGCAAGTAAGAACCTGTCAACGAGCTATTTCAAGAGCCTTCTTTGAAAGTTGGATTTCGTTGGGCGCGGCCATTCGCCGAAAAATTGGTGCGGATGAAGGGACTCGAACCCCCACGCCTTTCGGCACTGGAACCTAAATCCAGGGCGTCTACCAGTTCCGCCACATCCGCATCGCCCGGCAATCCCATGTAGTCATCATTCTGTCAATGTCAGGTTCAAGATGTTGGGTCATGTCCAAAATGTGGGGTGAGGACCAAAATGCCGGGTGAGGGCCAAAATGTTGGTTATTCGCCTAAGCGCGAAGACTGTTGAAAATTAGCCTCGCCTGTGACAAAAGGCGTGTCAAATGTGACGGGACGCGACGATCCGCTTCTACAGAATGTGATAAGAAGTAGGAAAAACAAGAACTTATTCACATTTTGGAACGCAGTTTGGGAGAGTTTGAGCCGTAATTTCGGTCAAATCGCCAGGTTCCGTACCAAAAGCCATTCCCGGCAAGATTATACCGGCAGGCTGTAAACGGCAGAGGCCGTGGCAGTCTCATTGGTGAAAACAAAGGTTTTACGATGCAGGTCACCGAAACGCTCAACTCCGGTCTCAAGCGCGAGATCAAGATCACCGTGCCGGCCGGTGACATGGAAGCCAAGCTGATGGCGCGGCTGTCGGACGCCCGCAACAAGGTTCGCATCAATGGCTTCCGGCCGGGCAAGGTGCCGGTGCAGCACCTGCGCAAGGTCTACGGCAAGTCGTTCATGGCCGAAGTGGTCAACGAGATCCTCAACGATTCGACCCGCTCGATCATCACGGGCCGCGGCGAAAAGGCCGCCATGCAGCCCGAAGTCATCATGACCGAGGACGAGAAGGAAGCCGAAAAGATCCTGGCCGGCGGCACCGACTTCGAGTTCCGCCTCAATTACGAGATCATTCCGGCGATCGAGATCAAGGATTTCTCCGACATCAAGGTGACGCGTCAGGTGTTCGACGTGCCGGACTCCGAGATCGACGATCAGGTCAAGCGTGTCGCCGAATCGGCGCGCAGTTACGAGCCGAAGACCGGCAAGGCCGCCGAAGGCGACCGCGTCAGCATCGACTATGTCGGCAAGATCGACGGCGAGGCCTTTGCCGGCGGCGCCGGCACCGATCAGCCACTGGTGCTGGGCTCCAAGGAGTTCATCCCGGGCTTCGAGGACCAGCTTATCGGCTCCAAGGCAGGCGACGAGAAGCAGGTCACCGTGACCTTCCCGGAAAACTACCAGGCGGCGCATCTGGCCGGCAAGGAAGCCACCTTCGACGTCACCGTCAAGGAAGTGTCGAAGCCGGGCGAACTGGAAATCAACGACGAGACCGCCAAGAACCTTGGCCTGGAATCGTTGGAGCGCCTGCGTGAGATCGTGCGCGGCCAGATCGAGAACCAGTTCGGCTCGATGACTCGCCAGAAGGTCAAGCGCCAGTTGCTCGACCAGCTCGATGCCGCCTATTCGTTCGAAGCGCCGTCGAAGCTCATCGACGCCGAGTTCAACAACATCTGGGCTCAGGTCAATCGTGACCTGGAAGCCGCCGGCCGCACCTTCGCCGATGAGGAGACGACCGAAGAAGAAGCCCGCGCCGAATATCTGCGTCTTGCCGAGCGCCGCGTGCGCCTCGGCCTGGTGCTGGCCGAGATCGGCGAGAAGGCCGGTGTCACCGTATCGGACGAGGAATTGCAGCGCGGCCTGTTCGAGCAGGTTCGTCGCTTCCCGGCCAACCAGCAGCAGGAAGCCTTCGAGTTCTACCGCAGCAACCCCGAGGCGCTGAATGCACTGCGCGCGCCGATGTTCGAGGAGAAGGTGGTCGATCACCTGCTCGGCCAGATTTCGGTCACCGACGTCAAGGTCAGCAAGGAAGAGCTGATGGCTGACGACGAGGACGCGGAAACCACGACCAAGGCGAAGCCGGCGAAGAAGGCCACGGCCAAGAAGGCTGAAGCCAAGGCGAGCGAAGCCGGTGACGAGGCTGAAGAGCCGAAGAAGAAGGCCACGCCCAAGAAAAAGGCAGCCAAGGACGCCGAATAAGGTCCCGGGCTTGATGGAATCGACGAAGGCCGCCCTCGGGGCGGCCTTTTTCGTTGCGAAACTGCAACAGCCGATTCGCTTCGCGGGAGGCGGCACTTGGCTAAACCAAGCGCTAATCACTATCTGCGCTGTTGCTGCAAACCGTATGGTTCCTGGAGGGGGCGTTGAGCCTATTCTTCGAAACGAGGCGTGCCATCGCCCTGGCGCTTGTTCTGGCCTTCGCCTGTGATCTCGCGCAAGCCGACGCGCTTGCCGGCGACTGGCGCTTCGGCACGGACGACGATGGCCTTGTCACCGCTTCGCTTCATGGCACCAACAAGCTGATCACGGGTGGCGGTGCCTTGAGCTACAGCCCGGTGCTGACCATCGCCTGCCGGGCAGACGGCGAACCGCGCTGGACCGAATGGCTGCAATTGAATGACGGGGTTTCGGCCAGCCGCAAGATCACCATGTCGGTCACCGTCGACGGCGGCGGCAAGTTCGACGAGAGCTGGTCGGTCGGGTCGCGCGGCCGAATGCTGGTGCGCGACGGCGCCGACGGCATCAAGCGCCTTGTTCCCGCAAGCCGGCTGTCGCTTTCCTGGCGATTCGGATTGTTGTCCGGCCGCGGCCAGGCGGATTTCGACCTTGCCGGGCTCGAAGAGGCGGTCGAGCAGATCGCCGGAACCTGCCGGACCGCTCCTCCGTGAGCGCGCCGAGGTTCTAAACCTTCGCAATGCTTGGCTTTTTCTACCCGCCGCCTGGATTCCATGGTATGTAAGTACTGCAATTCCACCGGGGAGAGATATTCTGCCCAGGCGCGATCGTCCGAGGCATAAATGGCGATCAGGGAGGAAATGCCATGCGCGCTATAACGTTTTTCGCTGTGGTCTCCGTTACGATCTTCATCGCGCATCCGTCGCGGGCACAGGATGCCGCGGCTGGTGAGAAGGTCTTCACCAAATGCCAAGTCTGCCACATTGCAAACGAGGACAAGAACAAGATCGGTCCATCGCTGCACGGCGTCATCGGCCGCACGGCCGGTACGCATCCGGATTTTAAATATTCCGACGCCATGATCGCGGCAGGCAAATCCGGCATCAAATGGGACGAGCCAACGCTGACGACCTACCTTCACGATCCCAAGGCCATGGTCAAAGGCACCAAGATGACGTTTCCCGGCCTCAAGAACGATGCAGACGTGGCCAACGTCATTGCCTATCTGAAAACGTTCTCCAAGTGACCTGGCCCCTCCGCCATTCGTCTAACGCCTTGTTTCGGCGTGTTCTTATTGGAATCAAAGGGACAGCGTAGCAAAAACAGGGTTCAGTTTTCGCCCTCGCGGGCGTTCAGTTCGGGATCATGGCCCAGCTTGCCCGCTTCCATCGGTGGTCGCCTGCAATGTCGACTAAGGAAAGCCACCTCGAAGACAACACCGGCGTCCGTCTCTCGGAAGCGATGGCCGCCGATTTCTTCGCGCTGCTAAAGCCGCGCGTCATGGCGCTCTCCATCTTCACCGCTTTCGTCGGCCTGATGGTGGCTCCCGTTGCGATGAATCCGGTCATCGCCGTGATCGCTATCGGGGCGATTGCGATCGGGGCAGGGGCGGCCGGGGCTCTTAACATGTGGTATGATGCGGACATCGACGCACTGATGTCACGTACGTCAAAGCGGCCGGTTCCGTCCGGCCGTGTCATGCCGGGCGAGGCGCTCGGCTTCGGCCTCGTGCTTGCCGGTCTTTCGGTCATGACGCTCGGCTTGTTGGTTGGATGGCTCGCCGCATCGCTGCTGGCCTTCACCATCTTCTTCTACGTCGTCATCTACACCATGTGGCTGAAACGCTCGACGCCGCAGAACATCGTCATCGGCGGTGCCGCCGGCGCTCTTCCTCCAGTCATCGGCTGGGCGGCGGCCACCGGCGCCGTCGGCGTCGAAAGCCTGGTCCTGTTCCTGATCATCTTCCTGTGGACGCCGCCGCACTTCTGGGCGC
Organism: Mesorhizobium sp. CNPSo 4671; assembly: GCF_057784245.1. Classification (NCBI taxonomy): domain Bacteria; kingdom Pseudomonadati; phylum Pseudomonadota; class Alphaproteobacteria; order Hyphomicrobiales; family Phyllobacteriaceae; genus Mesorhizobium; species Mesorhizobium sp. CNPSo 4671. The sequence continues at coordinate 739,230 of NZ_JBWLUW010000003.1, forward strand.
TGGCGCTGTTCAAGGTCGGCGACTACGCCGCCGCCGGCATTCCAATGATGCCGAATGTGGCCGGCCCGGCTTCGACGAAGAAGCAGATCCTTGCCTATGCGCTGCTCCTAGCGCCCGTCGGCGTGCTGCCTTGGGCCTTCGGATTTGCCAGCATTTACTACGGAATTGTCTCGGCCGTGTTGGGCGCGGGTTTCATCTGGCATGCGCGGAAGGTCCTGGCCACTGCCGAAAAGGAGTTGAAGCCCGCCAAGGCGCTGTTTGCCTATTCGATCTTCTATCTTTTCGCGATCTTCGCCGCGCTGCTTGCCGACACCGTCATCATGCGCGCGCTGGTTTCAGCCGGCGCTTGAACGGTTGGCAAGTGCCATGCTGCAGACCGCACGCTGATCCGTCACGATGGCAGCGCACAAAATCCCAACAGCAGCAGAATGACTATGCCGAGGCCAAGTATGAGAACCGTCCTTGCGTCCATGATCTTCACCTTCGACCTGGCGCATGGTTGCGAAACCGGCTCGATTTCCGCTTCGCTGACCTCCGGCCGGGAGATCATGCGCCAATCAAAAGTGCCTGCAGCGTCCCGGGCGCGCCAAAAAGGGGCGCGCGGCACTGTATGAGAATATCGAAGAAAGACTTCCGGGGCCAGCGTCCCGCCCGCCACCACCAACCCCTTACCAACAAGGCGACAAGTCCCGCACAAGAGAGTATGCTGGGGGCAGTGCAGGTCGCGTTTGCGTGGCCAGCCATGCACATCGGTGGCACCGTGAACCCCCGACCTTGCCGGACCTGATCTGGAGGAACGGTCATGGCGAGCTTTCACGTGATTGCAGGTGCCAGCGAGACGCTGGAGCATATGAGAATTCGAAAGATCGGTGTTTCTGACCTCTTCGACGCACTCAGGCGCGGCGTCGACGATTTCATGGTCAAGCCCTCGCATATCGTCTTTCTCTGCCTGATCTACCCGCTCGTCGGCGTCGTGCTCGCCGCCTGGACATCGGGCGCCAATGCGCTGCCCTTGCTGTTTCCGCTGGTGTCCGGCTTTGCGCTGATCGGCCCGTTCGCGGCGATCGGCCTCTATGAGATCAGCCGCAGGCGGGAGGCGGGGCTCGATACGTCCTGGCGGCACGCTTTCGAGGTCAGGAATTCCCCGGCTTTGCCGGCGATCGCGGCGGTCGGGATCATGCTGTTTGCGATCTTCATCGCGTGGCTCCTGACTGCGCAAATGTTCTACCAATATCTGTTTGGCCCGGCGCCGCCGGAATCGATATCCGGCTTCATCAATCAGATATTCGCCACCGGGCGCGGCTGGACGCTGATCATCCTCGGGCACGCCATCGGCTTCCTCTTCGCCGTCGTGGTGTTGTGCACGACGGTCGTCGCTTTCCCGCTGCTGCTCGACCGCGATGTGGGCGCCTACGAGGCCATCCACACCTCTGTTCGGGCGGTGATGGCGAATCCGATCACCATGGCTGTCTGGGGATTGATCGTCGCTGTCGCGCTGATCATCGGCTCCGTGCCGGTGTTCGCGGGACTGGCGGTAGTGCTGCCGATCCTCGGTCACGCTACCTGGCATGTCTATCGCAAGGTCGTGGAGCCGCCGGCCTCCGCCAGACCGGCGAACTGAGCACGTTCCAGCCTTTGTCGCGTCGGCGCCGGCGCCGGCGCGACAGGATCAGCTTCAGTAGGCAGCGTGGCTGAAGCGGGCCTGGCGTGCATCCCTGGTCAGATTGCGGAAGTCCTTGCCGCTTACATGCACCAGCGTCCTGTGGTCGCCGCCCTCGAAATAGATGTCGGCGGCGTCGCCGAGGCTTTCATCGAGGATCACCGGCACATCGTAGGCAGCGCCGATCGGTGGGATGGCGCCGATGTCGCAATCGCCGAAGAGGGAAACCACTTCATCTTCGGAGGCGAGGCCGAGGCGTCTGTCCATGACGTCCTGCAACCTGCCGAGCTCGATCCTGTGCGTGCTTGGAACCACGGCGAGCGCATAGCCAAGTTCGTGGTGAACGACCACTGACTTGGCCATGATGCTGCCGGGCACATGCGCGGCTATTGCCGACTGCCTGCTGGTGGATGTGCGATGGTGCGGGACGGTGTCGTAGGAAATTCCCTTGCCGTCGATAAATTCCCTAAGTCTGTTTGCGATGGTCATTTTTGGCGTCCCTCTTGCTTGAGTTCGCGACGCATGCGGAAACGAGAGCAATTCGTTCCTCCTGTCGTTTCCGGTACCAGGAGAAATGCACCAGCGGCCGCTTGTTTCAAGGCCGCCGACTGGCAAGCGGCGCGGGCGATTTCCGGCCGCGGATGTCGCCGGCCGACCCGGAGTGCCGGTCAGGGGCCAGCGCCGAAAAACGTCATCCGGGTCAAAAGCGTGTAATCGGCCTCGAAGAGCATCATCGCCACGAACACCAGCACCAGTATCGGCGGCAGGATGATCGCATAGGCGAGCGCCAGCCTTTCCCAGGCCATATGCATGAAGACAGCGACAATCAGCCCAGCCTTGAGGATCATGAAGATCAGGATCAGCGACCATCTGAGATAGCCGTGCAGGCCGAAATAATCGACCAGATAGGAGCAGGTGCTGAGGATGAACAGCCACGCCCAGACCACCAGATAGAGCTTGATCGGGTGCTCCTGGTGAACTTCGGCATGGGCGGCCGCCACCGGCGCATCATGTGCGTGAAGTGTGTGTTGCCCGAGGCCGTTTGCGGTTGCTTCAGCCATATCTGCCTCTCACCAAAGATAGAAGAAAGCGAAGATGAACACCCAGACCAGATCGACGAAATGCCAGTACAGCCCCATGATCTCGACGTTCTCGTAGCGGCCCTTGCGGCTGGTGAAGAAGCCGGGCCGCCCGGTGTCATAATCTCCGCGCCAGACCTTGCGCGCCACGATGATCAGGAAGATCACTCCGATCGTCACATGCGTGCCGTGGAAGCCGGTGATCATGAAGAAGCATGAGCCGAATTGCGCCGCACCCCAGGGATTGCCCCAGGGCCGTACCCCTTCGGTGATCAGCTTGGTCCATTCGAAGGCCTGCATGCCGACGAAGGTCGCGCCCAGCGCAGCCGTCAGAAGCATCAGGATCGCGGTTTTGCGGCGGTCGCGGCGATAGCCGAAATTCACCGCCATCGCCATGGTTCCACTGCTCGAGATCAGCACGAAGGTCATGATGGCGATCAGGATCAGGGGAATTTCCTGGCCGCCGATGCGCAGCGCGAAGACCTCGCTCGGATTTGGCCACGGCACGCGCGTGGAGATGCGCGCGGTCATATAGGAGAGCAGGAAGCAGCCGAAGATGAAGGTGTCGCTGAGCAGGAAGATCCACATCATGGCCTTGCCCCAGGACACGTTCTTGAACGCGCGCTGGTCGGAGGCCCAGTCGGCGGCAATGCCATGCCAACCAGTTGGTCTTGGTCCCATTTGGCCGGTATGCGTCACGGTCGTCTCGGCCATCCCTATCTCCCTAGGTCAGCAGTTGCCGGCAAATATCGATGAACGTCGCAGCCCAGCCGGCCAAAAGAGCGAAAATGGCCAGCCAGACGAAAAGCAGGAAATGCCAGTACATGGCGCAGAGCTCGACGCTGAGGCGCAGCCGCTGCGGCCGCACCCCGTTCCAGGCGCCGGCGGTCGTCCTGCCGAGACCGATCAGACCGCCCAGTATGTGCAGGCCATGCATTCCGGTGATCAGGTAGAAAAAGCTGTTGGCTGGATTGGCGCTCAGCAGGTAGCCGTCTTCGGTTAGTTGCTGCCACGCCACGAGCTGTCCGACCAGGAAGGCGAGCGCGGTCAACCCGGCCGTGGCAAGGCCGAGCCGGACGTTGTCGATCTGGCCTTTGCGCGCGGCGAACACGGCGCATTGCAACGCGACGCTGCTCAGAACCAGCACGCCGGTGTTCAGCCAGAGCAGGCGCGGCAGCGGCAGCGGCTGCCAGTCCGACAGGCCCATGCGCATGAAGTAGGCGCTGGTGAACAGCGAAAACAGGCAGCCGACGACGGCGAGGAAAACGCCGAGGCCGATCTTGGCGGTGGGCAGCGCCGAACGGTCGAAGCCGACAATGTCGCTGGCCAGACCTTGTTCGAGCCATGGCTTCGTTGTTAGCCGCTGGTGCGAAAGCCACCAGCCGGCAAAGCCGGCGATCACGAGCAAGAAGACCAGGATGACACTCATGCCGGCTCCCTGGAGGGGGCGAAGGCGCCGGGCACGTTCTGCGGGATGAAGTCCTCCTTGGCGCCCGGCACGCTGTAGTCGTAGGCCCAACGGTAGACGATCGGAAGGTCCTTGCCGAAATTGCCATGCGCCGGCGGTGTTTGCGGCGTCTGCCATTCCAGCGTCGTGGCCCGCCATGGGTTGCCGCCGGCCTCGCGGCCATGGCGGATGCTCCAGATCAGATTGAATAGGAAGACCATCTGGGCGAAGCCGACGATGAAGGCCATGATGCTGATGAACGAGTTTAGGTGATGGGCCGACTCCGTCATTATGGTCATGTCGGTCAGTTCGGCATAGCGCCGCGGCACGCCCATCAGGCCGAGATAGTGCATGGGGAAGAAAATCAGGTAGGCGCCGAGGAACGTGACCCAGAAATGGAACCGGCCCAGCGTCTCGTTGAGCATGCGGCCGGTGACCTTCGGGTACCAATGGTATATCGCGCCGAACACCACGATGATCGGGGCGACACCCATGACCATATGGAAATGGGCGACGACGAACATGGTGTCGGACAGGGGAACATCGACGACGACGTTGCCGAGAAACAGCCCCGTCAGCCCGCCATTGACGAAGGTGACGATGAAGGCCAGCGCGAACAGCATCGGTATGGTGAGATGGATGTCGCCGCGCCACAGGGTCAGCACCCAATTGTATACCTTGATGGCGGTCGGAACGGCGATGATCAATGTCGTGGTGGCGAAGAAAAAGCCGAAATAGGGGTTCATGCCGCTGACATACATGTGGTGCGCCCAGACCACGAAGCTCAGCGCGCCTATGCCGACGATGGCCCAGACCATCATCCGGTAGCCGAAGATGTTCTTGCGCGCATGGGTGCTGATCAGGTCGGATACGATGCCGAAGGCCGGCAGCGCCACGATGTAGACTTCGGGATGGCCGAAGAACCAGAACAGATGCTGGAACAGGATCGGGCTGCCGCCATTGTGCGGCAGTTGCTCGCCCATTTCGGAGATCGCCGGCATGAAGAAGGAGGTGCCGAGCGTGCGGTCAAGCAGCATCATCACGCAGGCGACGAACAGCGCCGGAAAGGCGAGCAGCGCCATGACGGTCGCGGTGAAGATGCCCCAGACCGTCAGTGGCAGGCGCATCATTGTCATGCCGCGCGTGCGGCCCTGCAGCACCGTCACGACATAGTTCAGGCCACCCATAGTGAAGCCGATGATGAACAGGATCAGCGAGGAGAGCATCAGGATGATGCCCCAGTCCTGGCCACCGGGCGTGCCGCTCATGATGGCTTGCGGCGGGTAGAGCGTCCAGCCGGCACCTGTCGGTCCGCCCGGTGCGAAGAAGCTCGACACCAGAACCAGGACGGCGAGCAGATAGATCCAGTAGCTCAGCATGTTGACATAGGGAAAGACCATGTCGCGTGCGCCGACCATCAGCGGGATGAGATAATTGCCGAAGCCGCCGAGGAAGAGCGCGGTGAGCAGGTAGATCACCATGATCATGCCGTGCATGGTGATGAACTGGTAGTAGGCCTCCGGGGTGATGAAGTCGAACGTGCCGGGAAAACCGAGCTGCAGCCGCATCAGCCAGGACAGCACCAGCGCCACAAGGCCGATGGACGTTGCCGTCGCCGAATACTGGATGGCGATGACCTTGGCGTCTTGCGAGAAGACGTATTTCGTCCACCAGCTGTGCGGATGGTAGAGTTCCACTTCCGCGACTTCGGCCGGCGGGATGCCATCTGCAGGGGTGATGTCGACCATAGGAACACCTCCGTGTTCTTTTCAGCGAGACCCGACCGTTTCGAGCTGTGCTGCAACCTTTAAACCCGACGGCATCGTCCTGCCCGGCGTCTGGTCTGCCGAGCCTGTTTTCTGGGGCGCCGACAGTTGCGCGAAAGTCTGCTGCTGGCCGAGCCAGGCCAGGTAGTCCTGTGCGGTGTCGACCATGACCACGCCGTGCATCAGGGGATGGCCCTGGCCACACAGTTCGGCACACAGGACCTGGAAGCTTCCGGTCCTGGTCGGGGTGAACCAGAAATAGGTGACCGAACCCGGGATCATGTCCATCTTGGCGCGGAATTCCGGTATGTAGAAATCGTGCAGCACGTCGATCGAACGCAGCAGCACCTTGACCGGCTTGCCGACCGGCAGATGCAGGTCCGCCGCTTCGACCACGACATCGTCCTGGCCGTTGGGATCGCCGGGGATAACACCGAGCGGGTTTTCAGCTGATACGTCGCGGGTGTCCGACGTGCCGAGCTTGCCGTCCTTGCCGGGCAAGCGGAAGCTCCACTGCCATTGCTGGCCGATGACCTCGATCTCGGTGGCGTCGCTCGGAACGTTGACGAAGCGGCTCCAGACGAACAGGCCAGGCACCAGCAAGGAGGTTACGCCGACCGCGGTGACGATCGTCAGCCACGATTCCAGCCGCTTGTTCTCCGGTTCATAGGCCGCGCGGTTGCCTTCCTTGTGCCGGAAGCGGAACACACAATAGGCCATGAAAAGAACGACGGCGGCGAAGACGGCGCCGGTGATCCAGAACGTGATGATGATGGTGTTGTCGATATAGTCCCAGTTCGAGGCAATCGGCGTCCACCACCATGGGCTCAGGAAGTGGAACAACACCGAGCCCACAACGATCAAAACGAGTACAAGCGCAATGGCCATGTCCCGTTCCTCCGGATATTTCGCGGCGCGCGAAGCAGGCCTGCGAAATACCAAGCCGCATCATGCTCGCTTTCCGGTTGAAATTCCAGAGCCGTCTATTCGATGTGCAAAACGTTGCTTTTCACCGGCCGGTGCCTGACGTCGATTTTGGCACGGCGGCACTTCGAGGGTGTATTTCGACGGCCTCGAGCAGGGTGGCGGCCAATAGAGGCAATTGGAAGCGACGCCTAGTAAGAAGGCGGCGCTCGAAACCGTTTTCCCGAGAAGACCTTGAGCGCCTGCGGCTTTTCACCACCGACGATCCAGTCCGTCAGGTATTTGGTGAAACCAAGGGCGATGGCGAAGCCATGGCCGGTCCAGGCAAACCCATAGATGGTGTTGTGCAAGGCAGCAGGCGTATCGACGATCGGGATGCCGTCGACCGCACAGCTCTCGACGCGGGAAGCATCCACCTTCAGGAACGAGGACTCGTCGATGAAGGGCAAGGTCGCGATGGAATCGGTCAGGCCGAGCGCTATCGAGCTGAGCGACCCCTTCCAGCGGCCTTCCGGCGTATAGGCGACGCTCTGGCCGCCTGAAAGCATCAACGTGCCATCCTGGATCTGCTTCACCGACAGCTTGCGGTGGGCATGGCCGAGAAGATGATTGATATTCTTGCCGTGCGGGTTGGTGACGAACATCATCTGCGGCATCAAGGTGATGACGGGCATGATTTCCTGCGGCTGGAGAACCGGTTTCAGCAGCGGCAGCACGCCCTTGTTGGCCAGGAGAACGAGTTTCTCGCCAACCGGCACGACTTCGCCGCTCGCCAGTCTCACTCCTGTTGCCCTCCCTTTGTCGTGGAGGATTTCGGTGACGCGCGCGCCGGTGCGCAAGGTCGCTCCGGCCTTGCGGGCCTGTTCGGCGAAGGCCCGCGTGGCAAAGGTGTGATCGCACACGCCGTCATTCGGGCAGTAGATCGAACCGATCAGGTCCCCCGACAATTCCGGCTCACGCTGCAGCGTTTCGTCGCGATTGAGAAGCTGGGACGGAACGCCAAGCGCGTTCTGTGTCATGGCCATGGCTTCCATGGTACCGCGCACTTCATGCTCGTGAGCGCCGTGGGGGATGTTGAAAAGATGAAGCCCGCCGATCCGGCGGTAGCCGACGCCGCCTTCGAACTGTTCCTGATATCTGGCCCAGAGCGGGAAGCTGACCGTCGCCATCGGCAGTTCGCGCAAGTCGCGGCCGTTTGCCCGCACGCCCCGTTCGCCGGAGCCGCCCGATGCGCCGGCCGCGATGTCGTCGGCTTCGAGCAGCGTCACAGTCTTGCCGGCCTGCGTCAGTTCATAGGCGAGGCTCGCACCATAGATGCCGCCTCCGACGATCACGATTTCGGACGCGGTGGCCTGTGTGGTCATGCAGTCAGTTCCTTCTCGAATATTTTCGCGTGTATCGCATGCGTGGGAAAATTGGCTTACTTCAAGCCGTTGCCGCCCGACAAAAATTGCCGGAAGCAGTCGGACCGGCCGGCAACGAACATGTCGCGCGGAGAGCCTTGCGCCTCGACCGCGCCCTTGTGCAGGAACACGATCTTGCTGGAGACGTCCCTGGCGAAGCCCATTTCGTGGGTAACGACCAGCATCGTCCTGCCTTCCTCTGCGAGCGCGCGCATGACACGCAGCACCTCGCCGACAAGCTCCGGGTCGAGTGCGGAGGTCGGCTCATCGAAAAGCATGACTTTCGGGTGCTGGGCCAGTGCCCGGGCGATCGCCGCCCGCTGCTGCTGGCCGCCGGACAGATGGGCGGGATAGTGATTGCGCTTCTCGGCAATGCCGACCTTTTCCAGCAACGCTTCAGCCTCCTCCACACAATCGGCGCGCGAACGCTTCTGGACGTGGATTGGGGCCTCGATCAGGTTTTCCAGGATGGTCAAATGAGACCAGAGATTAAAGTTCTGAAACACCATGCCGATGCTTGCGCGCATGCGCTGCAACTGGTGTCTGTCGGCCGCCCGCGTCCTGCCGCCCACCTGCTTCAACTGGATGGTCTCCCCGCCGACCTCGATCTGCCCGCTATCGGGCGTCTCCAGCATGTTGATACAGCGCAGCATCGTGGACTTGCCGGAGCCGGAGGAGCCGAGGATGGAAACGACATCGCCTTCCATCGCCTCGAGCGAGATGCCTTTCAGCACCTCGAAGGCGCCGAAACTCTTGCGCAGCGCCGTCAGGTGCACGGCCCGATTGATCTGGTCTGTCATACCGTTCCTCCTTGCCCTGATGTGGCAGCCGGCGGCGGCCTCAGTTCGGCACTCAGCGCGTATTCGACCCACTGAACGAGGCGCGTGACGATGAAATTCATGGACAGATAGATCGCGGCCGCGACGATCAGGATTTCGATGGCGCGGAAGGATTCGGAAATGAGCTGCGCCGCTAGGCCGGTCACCTCCATCAGCGTGATGATGGAGGCCAGCGCCGTCGATTTGATCATCAGGATGAATTCGTTGCCGTAGCCCGGCAGAGCATGGCGCAAGGCAAGCGGGAAGACGATGCGACGGTGGAGTGTGAAGTTCGACATGCCGCAGGCCCGCGCGGCCTCGATCTGGCCTGATGGAACCGACAGCAATGCACCGCGAACGATCTCGCAGGAATAGGCCGCGGTGTTCAAAGTCAAGGCGATGAGCGCGCACCAATAGGGTTCGCGCAGGAGAGGCCAGAGAAAACTCGCCCGCACCGCATGGAACTGGCCGAGACCATGATAGATCAGGAAAATCTGCACCAGCAGCGGCGTGGAGCGGAAGATGAAGACGTAGAAGGATGCGGGCCAGGCCAGGAGCCGCAAGCCGGATAACCGCGCCAAAGCGAGCATGACGGCCAGAATGGCGCCCAGCCCGACGGAGGATACTGCGAGCTGCAATGTCAGCGGCACCCCGATCAGCAGTTTCAGCAATGTCTGGTACAGGAACGGAATATCCATCAGGCCCGTCTCGCGCCAAGTGCGAGCCGCTCCTCGGCCTGTCGTAGAAGCCATGTCGAGAACGACGATATGGCCAGATACAGGACAGCGGCGGCGAAGAAGAATGTGAAGGGCTGGCCGGTCGATCCGGCGCCGATCTGCGCCTGCCGCAGGATTTCCACGAGGCCGGTGACCGAGACCAGTGCGGATTCCTTGAGCACCAGCTGCCACACATTGCCGAGACCCGGCAGGGCGTGCCGCAGCACCAGCGGTGCGATGATGCGGCGAAACATCGTCAGGCGGGACATGCCGGCGGCGATCGCCGCTTCGATTTCCCCGGGCGAGACCGCGCGATACGCGCCGCGCATGATCTCGGCCTGATAGGCGCCTGACACCAGCCCGATCGCCAGCGCACCCGCCATGAAGCCCGGCAGGCTGACGAAACCCGAAATACCGAACAGACCGGCCAGCGGCGTGAGGACCGCGCTTGAACCGAAGTAGAAGAGATAGATGACGAGGATGTCGGGTATGCCGCGAAGCACGGTGGTGTAGGCGTCGGCGATCAATCGCGGAAGAGTGCCGCCCTTGATCTTTGCCCATGCGCAGAAGCTGCCAACCAGGAGGCCGAAGGCGTAGCCGGTCAATGCGACGGCAAGCGTCATCATCGCGGCCTGAAGCAGTGCGGTTCCCCAACCGGCTTCGCCAAATCCCAGAACAAAATTGGATGCAGTCATTGCGGTGGCTCTTCGCGCAGAGCGCAGCAGCGTGGGGCAGGGGTCATTGGAGGCTCAAATCCCTGAAACAAGCAGCATGAGAGATGTGCAGGGCGCCCCAGCGCGCCGGGTCGCTTGTCCCGCCAGGGGCGATAATCGCGGAAAAACCCGGCGCTGCTCGCGCTTGTCCGGTTTAATTCTTCACGGAGATATCGACGCCGAACCATTTTTCCGTCAGCGCCTTGTTGAAACCGTCGGCGTTGACCGCGTGGATCGCGGCGTTGAACCTGTCCTTCAGCGCCGTGTCGCCCTTGCGCAAGGCAACGCTTGTGCCGCTGGCCAGGAGAAAAGTTGGCCCCACGAGTTGTGCCTCAGCCATATCAGGCTTTTTCAGCGCCTCGGCGAGAACCGTGATGTTGGCCATTGTGAGATCTATGCGACCGGCCAGAAGATCGAGATTGGCTTCGTCCTGCGTCTTGTAAGATCTGACCGTGACCGCGTCCTTCAGATACTCGTCGACAAATTTACCCGCCGTCGTCGATCCCTGGATGCCGAGGACTTTTCCCTTGAGTGCTGCGTCGAGCTTTTCGACAATGTCCTTTGATCCGGAAGCCTTGTCTCGAAGATCGAATTTGTCATGCCAGGGCAGAGCCTTAGCCAAACCGCTGCCCTTCAGCGCCAGGAAAGCGTTGGGCGCGGTGGAATAGGGGTCCGAAAATGCGGCCACTTCCGCTCGCTCGGGGGTGACGCCCATGGAGGCGATGATCGCATCGAATTTTCCGGCGTTCAGCGCCGGCAGCATTCCGTCCCAGTTCTGCGCAACGATCTCGCATTGCGCCTTCATGCGCTTGCACAATTCCTTGGCGAGATCGATCTCATAGCCGGCAAGCGTGCCGTCCGGCAGCGTATAATTCCATGGCGCATAGGCGCCTTCGGTTGCGATGCGGATGTGGAGCGCGTCCTGCGCTAGGACCTCACCACAGGGATAAAGGCCAGCCAGCGATAACGCTGCCGCCAGGATGATATTTCTGATCATGCGAAGCTCCCATTCTTGTTTTTGAAACGCCCGCAGCCTCATCGCCGACAATAGGAAAAACCGATATCATCAGATGAGGGATCGATTTTCCCACTTTCGGCGAATGCCCATCCAGGATTGAATGGAGCGGGTTATTCGTTCGACTAGAAAGGAAACTTCCGACGCATTCCAATATGAAATGTTGCGCGGAATATAGCTTTTTCCTATAGATTTTGCCTCACCCGAGCCGGAGATCGCCGATGAACTACAAGCAGCTTGAAGCGTTCCGGGCGGTCATGGAGGCAGGAACGGTCACCGGTGCGAGCGAGATTCTGCATATCGCCCAGCCTTCGGTCAGCGCACATATCTCGAACCTCGAACATGCGCTGAAAATCCCGCTCTTCATTCGTCGGGCGGGACGTCTCGTTCCGACGGCGGAAGCCATGCTTCTCAACGAAGAGGTCGGGCGGATCGTCAAGGGAATGGCGAGGATACGGCGCCTGGCCGGAGATATCAGGCAACTGGAAGCCGGGCGGCTGATGATCGGCGTCTATCCGGCGCTTGCCAGCATCGTCTTGCCGCGTTTCCTGAAGTCATTTGCCGGGCATCATCCGAAGGCGCGCATGAGCATCTTTCCGGCGGCCTCGCTGCGGATCGCGGAATTGACGGCGAACAAGGAGATCGATCTCGGCCTCATTCAGATGCCGGTGGTGGATCCGGCCGTCGCCTGCGATCTGATTTTCCAGACGGAATGCGTGTGCGTGGCGCCGCTCGACCATGCCTTCGCCAATGACAGCGTGATTTTCGCGCCCCAGCTCGAAGGGCAGGAATTCATCGCGCTTGGCCGCGAGGACCGCACGCGGCAGGATATTGAGCGCGCGCTGGATAATGCCGGCGTTGCCGTCGACCACCGTTTCGAAACACCGTTCGCCGATACGGCATGCGCCCTGGTCGCGCAGGGCCTCGGCGTGTCGATCGTCGACCCGTTCTCGGCGGCGCGATGGGAAGGCAAATTGACGATACGTCCCTTCAGTCCTGGTCTTCTCTGCGACATCTACATGGTCAGAAACAGAGCCCAGGTTTCATCCATGCTGCAGCAGGCGTTCGAGCGGGAATTCCGGACCGCGCTCGAGGAGAATTTGAGCAGAGGCACGCGCTTGTTTTAAGGTGTGTTGATATTCAGGTGATGCCGGCCTGCAAACGGCTGATACCTGCGCTTCCGGTGCTCACGTACGAAAAGTACGCTCCGCTCCGGTTCTCGGTATCAACCATTTTCGGCTCGGCCTGACCTGAATCTCAACACACCTTAGCCGGCTTTGCAGTCCTATTTCAGCAGGTCGACCAGGACGTCGAAGGCGGCGTCGATGTCGGCGCGGATGGCTTGGCGGACGGCTTCGGCATCGCGGTTGCGCAGCGCCGCATACATCGCCTGGTGGTGCTCGTTGGCGGTCGAATAGTTTCCGGAATCATGCAGCATGTTGAAATAGGGGCTGATCTGCAGCCACAGATTTTCGATGATGTTGAGGATGTTTTCCGAGCCCGCCGCCCGGTAGATGGAGAAGTGAAAGGCGTAATTGGCGCGCAGATAGGATTTGACGTCTCCCGCCGCATTGGCCTGTTCGAGCGCGGCCAGGTGTTGGCCCAACTGCGCAATGCCCTGGTCGTCGATACGCTCAGCCGCCCATGCGGCGGCGATCGCCTCGATTTCGAAGCGGACATTCCTGAGATCGACGAGGCGCGCGCGGCTGAGTGCGGGAATGCCGATCGAGCGGCCTGAAACGACCATCAAGGCATTGGCCGCGGTAAGCCGCCGCAACGCTTCCCTGACCGGCATCGGGCTGACCCCGAAGGCGTCGGCGAGACTCTGCACCGTCACCATCTCGCCAGGGACGATGCTGCCGTCGAGGATCAGTTCGGTGACGTGGCGATAGACCCTGTCCTGCAGGGTCTCCCTGGACAGGGGCACGATCTCGACACCAGGCTTCCTGAACGCCGCTCCGGCCATCTCCCAATCAACCTTTCCGCGCAAAGGCCGCGCCACAACTTGTTCCCGGAATGCAGGGTTCCAGCTGCCGCGTCAAGCGTATGCGACCGGAGGCTTGGTATAAAGATATTTCATCATTGATCTTTGATCAAATGCTGTTAGGGTTATCGACATCGGATGGCGAGGGTCACGTTTCGTGCTCTCGGGAGGCATTCGGTCGTTCGTTTCGGGAGGAATTCACATGGGTATCGGATTGAAAGTCCGGCGGCTCGCGCTGCTGGCGGGCATGGCTGCTTGCGCCTTTGGCATGTCGGCCGCCGAGGCAGCCGAAAAGCACAAGATCTTTCTCAGCATGAGCTACATCGGCAATGACTGGCAGGCCGAGGCGGCGAACATGGTCAAGGCCATGGCCGCACACAAGAGCCTTGCCGACAAGGTCGACCTGCAGGTCCAGGTCGCCGGGCCCAACGCACAACGCCAGATCCAGCAGATCAACGCCATGGTGCAGAGCGGCGCCGAGGCGATCGTCGTCTATCCGATCTCGCCGACCGCGCTCAACCAGGTCGTCAAGAACGCCTGCGACAAGGGGGTGAAGGTCTTTGCCTATGACGCCGAGATCACCGAACCTTGCGCCTACAACGTCCATATCGACCAGCTGGAAGCGGGCAGGGTGACCGCCGAATGGCTGGTGAAGAAGCTCAATGGCAAGGGCAACATCATCGCCATCACCGGTGTTCCCGGAACATCCGTCGACGACCAGCGCACCAAGGCCGCCAAGGAAGTCTTTGCCAAGTATCCCGACATCAAGATCGTCGGCGAGGCCGTCGGCATGTGGAGCCAGGCGGTCGCCCGCACCGAACTCTCCAAGATCCTCGCCACGCGCAGTTGGGGCGATATTAACGGGCTGTGGATGCAGGTCGGCTGCTTCACCGCAAACTCCATGCAGTTCGAGGCCGGCAAGAAGGCCAGCGAACTCCTGCCTTGCGCGGGCGAGGGCTCCAATGGCGGCCGCATCCAGATGCTGCCGGAGGGTACCGACGTCGAGGGTTCGGCTCCGCCCTACGCACCGGCGGGCGCGCAACGCATCTCCTATGCCTCGCCGCCTTATTCCGGTGCGCTGGCGCTGAAACTTGCCGTCGAGGCGATCGAAGGCAAGGATGTGCCGAAGACCACGATCCTGCCGCTGCCGGTCGTCACCAATGAGACGATCAAGCTGTGCGACGAAGGTACCTGGGCGGAAATGAAGGCCGGTTGCAACGTCTTCAAGCCGTCGCTGGTGTCCAACCCCGGCTGGTTCGCCTCGATCTTTTCGGACCAGACGCCCGAGATCGGGCTCAACGCCGCGCTCGTCGGACAGCCGGAGAACTGAGCCTCCCCTGCAAATCGCGACGATGCACGGACCTTGCCCGTGCATCGTCGATCCGCGCTAGTGCGTGGCGTCCCAAAGTGCGCAGCCTGCGATCGAGGATATGACAGAACATTCCGCGCCTTCCGCCATCGAGATCGACGGCATCAGCAAAGCGTTCGGCGCGACCGTGGCGCTGGACGGCGTGTCGTTCCGTATCGCCCCCGGCAGTGTCCACGCGCTGCTGGGTGAGAATGGCGCCGGCAAGTCGACGCTGGTGAAACTTCTGTCGGGACTGGTGCGGCCGAGCGCCGGTCATATCAGGGTTTTCGGCAAGGAGATCGGCTACGGCGCGCCGCGCGCGGCGCATGCGCTCGGCGTGCAGACGGCTTTCCAGGAAATGACCCTGGTGCGCGATCTCTCCGTCCTCGACAATATGCTGCTACCCTACGCGCCCGTTGGCATCTCGGGGCTGATCAGGCGCAGTGCCGCGCGCAAGGCTGTCCGCCGCCACATCGATGAGCTCGGCTTCTCCGTCGATCTCGATGCCGAGGTGGGCGAACTCGAGCTTTCGGTGCGCCAGAAGATCGAGATCGCGCGCGCCGTCTATCGCAAGCCGCGCATCCTTCTGCTCGACGAGCCGACCTCGACGCTTGCCGGTCGCGACGTCGACTGGCTGGGCGACATCATCACCAGGCTGAAGGCGGTGGGCACCACCATCGTCTTCATCACCCATCGCATGCGCGAGGTGCGCGCCTTTTGCGACACGCTGACGATCCTGAGGAACGGCCGGCATATCGTAACCGCGCCGGTCGCAGATGTTTCCGACGCCGACGTCATCGAAAAGATCATCGGCCGCTCCATCGAGCAGACCTTCCCGCCCAAACCCGACGGCGCCCAGGCTTTTGGGCCGCCGGTGCTGGGCGTGCGCGACCTCAAGGTCGGGCGCAAGCTTGACGGCGCGCGCTTCGACCTGCGCCGGGGCGAGATCCTCGGCATTGCCGGACTGCAAGGCATGGGCCAGCAGGACCTGTTCCTGGCCTGCTTCGGCATGGCCGAAATCACCCGCGGCGACGTGCTTGTCGACGGCCGCAATGTCTGGCTTGGCTCGCCGGCGGATGCGCTGCGGCCCAACATGGCGATCGGCCTGGTGCCGGAAGACCGCAAATCCGAAGGCCTGTTCCTGAAACTCTCGGGCGGCCAGAACGCCACGCTGCCCGTGGTGTCGCGTTTCACGCGCTTCGGCCTTGTCGACTCGCAGGCCGAGACTCGTTCCGTCGAGGAAGCATTCGCCACCGTCGAGGTCGACCGCCGAGCGCTGTGGACGCGGGCCGGGGCGTTTTCCGGCGGCAACCAGCAGAAGATCGCCATTGCCAAATGGCTGGTGGCGCAGAGCCGCATCCTGCTTCTGTTCGATCCCACACGCGGCATCGATGTCGGCACCAAGCATGAGCTCTATGTGATGATGCGAAACTACGTCGCCGCCGGCGGCTCGATCCTGCTGCACTCGACGGAAATTCCCGAACTGGTCCACCAATGCGACCGGGTCCTGGTTCTCTATGACGGTCGCATCGCGGCCGAGCTCGAAGGTGACGCCATCACCGAACCCGCCATCATGCGGCCGGCGCTCGGCCATGCCGGGGAAGAAGCCGCATGAGCAGCGCTGCAGTCTCATCCCCTGTTTCGGCTGGCTTCGGCCTGCGCCGTGCGCTGATGCGCCATCGCGGCGCGCTGATCGCCGCCATCGTTCTGGCGATCCTGCTTTTCATCGTCGACTGGATCAGTGCCGGGCCGCTGACCTATTTCGACGTGTCGTTCCTGTCGAGCGGCGGCGCGACCTCGGCGCTGGCGGCAATCGGCCAGACCATCGTCATCCTGTCGGGCGGCTTCGACCTGTCCGCCGGCGCGGTGATCTCGCTGGTCAATGTCGTGCTGGCATCGAGCATGGACCCGATGGCGCCAGGCGCGAGCATCCTTTTGTGGACGGCCGTCGGCATCGGCGTCGGCATGGCGGTGGGCGCTTTCAACGGCTTCTTCATCGCCGTGCTGCGCATGCAGCCCATCGTGGTGACGCTCTCCACAATGTTCATCCTGCAAGGCGTGACGCTCTTGGTGATGGACAAGCCCGGCGGCTTCGTGTCGCCCGATCTCGGCACATTCTATCTGGGCGACGCCATCACCGGCTGGCTGCCGATGCCGCTGGTGGTGATCGGCGTGGTCCTGCTCGCCTGGTTCTGGCTGAAGGGAACCCGTTTCGGCACCGCACTCTATGCCGTCGGCAGCGATCCGGATTCGGCCGCCGCCGTCGGCGTCAATGTCGTGCTGGTGCGCTTTGCCGTCTACGTCATCGCCGGCGGCTGCTACGGCCTTGCCGGCGTGTTCATCAGCGCGCAGACCGGCAGCGGCGACCCGCTGGTCGGCAATCCGCTGCTGCTGTCGATGTTCGCGGCGGTGGTGGTCGGTGGCACGCGCCTTGGCGGTGGGCAGGGTGGTCCGGTGGGCACCGTCTTCGGCGCCTATATCCTGATGATGGTGGTGAACATCCTGCTGGTGCTCAATGTATCGGCTTACTATTCGACCATCGCGGAAGGTACCATTCTGGTGCTGGCGGCTCTTGCCGGATCCTTGTCGCACGCATCGGTGCTTGCCGTGCAGCTGCGCGCGGCGCGTGCCCGGCTCGCCGCCTGGCGCGCCGGCATATTGCCCTCGCAGCTTGAGCCGATCGACCGGCGGCTGAAGATCGCCGGGCCTTCGCAAGGCCAGCGCGGTCCCGCATCACCGCGCCCGGTCTTCCGCCTGCGCAACGCCGAGACGCTGCGCTATGCGCTGCCGGCCTATGTCTGCCTGCTCATTATCGTTGTCGTCACGCAGGTCTGGCTCGGCCACGCCATCCTCAATCCGGGTTACTGGAACTCGCTGCTGGTGCTGTCATCCTTCCTCGCTGTTCTTGCTTTGGGGCAGGGAACCGTCATCCTGACCGGCGGCCTCGATCTTTCCGTGCCGTGGACGATCGGCATTTCCGGCATCATCCTGGCCGGCATGGTCAATGGCTCCGATACCGCGCTACTCTACGCCCTCCCGGTCGTGCTGGTGATGGCCTGCGCCATCGGCTTCGCCAATGGCTTCGGCATCGCCTATCTCGGCATCTCGCCGATCGTCATGACGCTTGCCACCAACGGCATTCTGCAGGGTTTTGCGCTGATCTATTCGCAGGGTACGCCGGCCGGGTTCTCCTCGCCGATGCTGCGCTGGTTCATGACGGCCAAGCTCGGTTTCGTGACACCGGTCGTGCTGCTGATGGTCGTCTTCGTCGTCGGGGCGGTGCTGCTGCTTGGACGCACGCCGTTCGGGCGCCGGGTCTACGGCATCGGCAACGGGCTGCGCGCGGCGCGCCTGTCCGGCATCGGCGTCGAGCGCACGCTGATCCTGGTCTACATGTTGTCGGCCGTTTGTGCCGCTGTCGTCGGCATCATGCTGACCGGCTTTTCCGGTCAGGCGAGCCTAGGCATGGGCGACGATTATCTGTTGCCGTCGATCGCGGTCGTGGTGGTCGGCGGCGCGCTGATCACCGGCGGGCGCGGCCACTATCTCGGCATGCTCGGCGGCGTGCTGCTTTTGACGGCGCTGCAGATGCTGCTGGCCGGCACCACGCTGCCCTACGCCACCAGGGCAATTCTTTACGGGCTGGTCGTTCTCGGTGCCGTCATGGCGCTGCGCGAACGGCGGCTGCAATGAAAAGGACAGGACGATGAGCGCAAAGGCACCCGTATCGGCGGACGAATTTCTGGCCGGGCTGAAAGGACAGCGCGTGCTGGTGACCGCGGGCGCTGGCGGCATCGGCTTCGCCATCGCCGAAACGCTGTCGCGGCTCGGCGCCCGCATCGTCGTCTGCGACGTTTCCGATGAGGCGCTGGCCGCCGCTCCGGGCAAGATCGACCTGGTTGCAGCGGTCAAGGCGGATGTCTCGCGAGACGATGACGTAGACCGGCTGTTCGAGACGGTCGAGGAAAAGCTCGGCGGGCTCGATGCGCTGATCAACAATGCCGGCATTGCCGGGCCGACCGGTGGTGTCGACGAGATCGAGCCGGACGACTGGCGGCGCTGCATCGATATCTGCCTGACCGGCCAGTTCCTATGCGCGCGGCGCGCCGTGCCGCTGATCAAGGCAGCCGGCGGCGGCTCGATCGTGTCGATGTCATCGGCGGCCGGCCGTCACGGCTACGCGTTCCGCACGCCCTATTCGGCGGCCAAGTTCGGCGTCATCGGTTTCACGCAGAGCCTCGCCAAGGAGCTTGGACCGCACGGCATCAGGGTCAATGCCATCTTGCCCGGCATCATCGAGGGGCCACGTATCGAGGGCGTCATCGCGGCACGCGCCAAGCAAGTCGGCATCAGCCACGAAGAGATGACCGGGCGCTATCTGCAGAACATTTCGCTGCGCCGCATGACCAGCCCCTATGACGTGGCCTCGATGGTGGCGTTCCTGCTCTCCGACGCAGGCATCAACATTTCGGGCCAGTCGCTCGGCGTCGACGGCAACGTCGAAACACTTTGAGGACCAATCCATGGCCAATGTCGCGATTGTCGGAAGCGGGTTCATCGGGCGGGCCTGGGCGATCAGCTTCGCCCGCGCCGGTCATGAGGTGCGCATGTGGGACCAGTCGCCGGCCGCGACGAGTGGTGCCCGCGACTACATAGAAGGTGTGCTCGGCGATCTCGCCGCGAACGACTTGCTGCGCGGGCAGTCCGTCGACACAGTGCTGGGCCGCATCGCCATGGTCGCCGAACTGGCGGAGGCGCTGGCCGACGCAGCCCATGTCCAGGAGAACACGCCTGAAAACCTCGATCTGAAGCGGGAAGTATTCTCCCTGATCGACAGGCTTGCCGGTCCGCAAACGGTGATCGCCAGTTCCACCTCGGCGCTGTTGCCGTCGAAATTCACCGACCATCTGCCGGGGCGGCACCGTTGCCTGGTCGTGCATCCGATCAACCCGCCGTATCTCATTCCGGCGGCGGAGGTGGTGCCGGCGCCGTGGACCTCCGCCGAGACGCTGGAAAGGACGCGCGTCTTCCTCATCGATGCCGGCCACGCACCGCTGGTGATGAAGCGCGAGCTCGACGGTTTCATCATGAACCGCTTGCAAGGCGCCTTGCTGGAAGAGGCTTTTAGGCTTGTCGCCGACGGCTACGCCAGCGTCGAGGATGTCGATATCGGCATCCGCGACGGCTTGGCGCTGCGCTGGTCCTTCATGGGACCGTTCGAGACCATCGACCTCAACGCGCCCGGCGGCGTGCGCGATTATGTCGATCGCTACCAGGGCATCTATTCCAACATTTTCCCGCAGATGCTGCGCCGCGTCGACTGGGCGGGCGAAGTCATGAAAACCGTCGAGGCCGAGCGCAGCAGGCGCTTGCCAAGGGAGAGCCTGGGTGAGCGGCAGGTCTGGCGGGATCGCCGGCTGATGGCGCTGGCGGCGCACAAGAAGAAATCGGATCAGGAGTTCGGACAATGAAAGAAACCAGCCGCAAATCAGGCGCATCGGCGGTCATGGGTAAGGTCATCATCACCTGCGCGGTGACAGGCGCGATCCATACGCCGACCATGTCGCCCTATCTGCCGATCACCCCGGATCAGATCGCGTCGGAGGCGATCGCCGCGGCGGAGGCCGGCGCTGCGATCCTGCATCTGCATGCAAGAGACCCGGAAACCGGCAAGCCCGACCAGACGCCGGAGGCCTTCGCCCGCTTCCTGCCGCGCGTCAAGCAAGGCACCAATGCCGCCATCAACATCACCACCGGCGGCAGCCCCTACATGAAGGTCGAGGAGCGCGTGCGCCCGGCCGCCCAGTTCAAGCCGGAGGTCGCCTCGCTCAATATGGGCTCGATCAATTTCGGCCTCTATCACCTCGCCGACAAATACGAGACCTTCAAATTCGATTGGGAAAAGCCGCATCTGGAGGCGACGCGCGACCTCGTTTTCCGCAACTCGTTCAAGGACATCGAGTACATCCTTGCGACCTGCTACGACAATGGCACGCGCTTCGAGTTCGAGTGCTACGACATTGCGCACCTCTACAACCTTGCCCATTTCGCCGATCGCGGGCTGGTGAGGCCGCCGTTCTTCGTGCAGTCGGTGTTCGGCCTGCTCGGCGGCATCGGCACTCATCCGGAAGACGTCGCCCATATGAAGCGCACCGCCGACCGGCTGTTCGGCGACCAGTTCCGCTGGTCGGTGCTTGGCGCCGGCGCCAGCCAGCTGCGCATCGCCGCGCAATCGGCCGCACTCGGCGGCAACATCCGGGTCGGGCTGGAGGACAGTCTCTGGGCCGGCAAGGGCAAGCTCGCCAAGTCGAACGCCGAGCAGGTCGTGCTGGCGCGCAAAATCATCGAGGGACTTGGCATGGAGGTGGCGACGCCGGACGAGGCGCGCGAAATCCTGTCGCTGAAGGGCGGCGACAAGGTCGCCTTCTGACGCGCCCCGATAATCGCCGCACGGGATGCCAATACACAGGAGGATGGCATGAAGATCGAAGTCGTGGTGGACGTGAAGACGACGCTGGGCGAAGGCCCGCTATGGGACGTCGAACAGGAGCGCCTGTACTGGATCGACAGTTTCGACGGGCGCGTGTTCCGCGCCACCGCCGACGGGCGCGAGATCCGCTCCTGGGACGTGCCGATGAAGATCGGCTCGATGGCGCTGCGCAAGGATGGCAGCGGCGCGGTGGTCTCGCTGCAGCGCGGCTTCCATCTGCTCGATTTCACCTCTGGCGATGTGACCTTGATCCATGATCCCGAGCCAGACAGGCCGATGAACCGCCTCAATGACGGCAAGGTCGACCGGCGCGGCCGCTTTTTCGCCGGCTCGATGGACACGATGGAGGAGGGGCCTTCCGGCGGGCTCTACCGGCTCGATCCTGATTTCTCCGTCACCAGGATCGATTCCGGCATCATCTGCTCCAATGGTCCGTGCTGGAGCCCCGACAACCGCACCTTCTATTTCGCCGACACCTGGACCGGCGAGATCTGGGCCTATGATTACGACATCGCCACCGGTGCCGCCACCAACCGCCGCACCTTCGTGCGCGTCGACACCAGCCAGGGCGGTGCGGCCGATGGCTCGACCGTCGATGCCGAGGGCTACCTGTGGAATGCGCTGGTCTATGACGGACGCCTGGTGCGCTATGCGCCGGACGGCAGCGTAGACCGCATCATCGACATGCCGGTGAAGAAGATCACCAGCGTCATGTTCGGCGGGCCGAAGCTCGACACGCTCTACGTTACGTCGATGGCCAAGCCACCGCTGCCGCGCTTTCCCGGCGACGGCGTCCTGCGCGGCAGCCTTTTTGCCATCACTGGCCTGGGTGTGGTTGGCGTTCCGGAGCCGCGGTTTGGCGGGTGACTTCAGCCCGCTGCGAGTTCAGCGGCACCATTTCTCGATGGCAATCGCAATCGCCTTCGTGCAATCGACGAGATCGCGCACCGAAACGCGCTCGTTCGGCTGATGCGCCTGAGCCGGGTCGCCGGGGCCGAAGTTGACCGTCGGCGTGTTGCCGAGGCCGGTCGGGAGGCCGATGTCGCTGTGCGCGCCAAAACCGCTGAGGATTGGCGACAGGTTGGCTTCCTCGACCGCCTGCTGAAAGACGCCGACGAACGGATTGTCCGATCGGATCTCGGCGCAGTCCGCGTCGAGAATCCACTCGATGCGGGCCGGGTGCTTTCGCAGATAGGGATCTGCCTGGCAGACGTTGGCGATATGCTCTTCGATTTCGCGCTTGACGTTGCCGCCCAACCTGAACTCGTCATGCTCGCTCGGCAGGTATTGGGCGTCGATGATGATCTCGCCGCGTCCTGCCATGGAGGAGGGGTGTTCGCCGGCATTGATCTGGGTGACGATGATCTGGTTGGGCAGATCCATCAGCGGATGGTTCTTTCGGGGGTCGAACATCCAGCGCCGGTTGAGAATGTCGATGCCGTCGAGGATTTGCCGGCAAAGCTGGACGGCATCGACCGGGCCGCTGGAATACCAGGCATTCGGCGTGAGTTCGGCATGGCCGCCTATGCCGTCGATGATGATCCTGCCCCACAGGATGCCGTGGCAGAGCGGCGCGATCTTGTTCGCCGTCGGTTCAGTCATGATGCCGGCGTCGGCGTGGAAGCCGCGATCGACCATGGCCAGCGAGCCCATGCCGCCGATCTCCTCATCGACGACGGTGGTGAAGACGATGTCACCGGACAGGGGAATGTCGAGCTCCTTCAGGATCTCGACGGCCATCAGCATGCATGCGACGCCGCCTTTCATGTCGACCGTGCCGCGGCCGTGCAGGAATCCGTCCTTGAGGACGGGCTGGAACGGGTCGGTCGTCCAGTGGCTGGCGGCACCCGGTGGCACGACATCGATATGGCCGGTGAGCATGATGGAGCGTCCGCCGCCCGTACCCTTCAGGACGCCGCCGAGATTGGGCCGGCCTTCAAAAGTCCTGCCCTTGTTGGCGCCGGCGCGTCCCTTGTATTTTTCGTAGAGCGCGGGGCCGTCCGGATCCCACAGATCGGTCGTGAAGCCGAGCGCTTTAATGCGTTCTTGCAGATAGAGCTGGCAATCACGTTCACCGGGGCCAGCCTCCTTCGGATTGGATTTCACGATGGAGGGGAAGGCGACGAGATCGCTCAGCGTTGCGACGATGCGGTCGGCGGCTGCCTCGACGCGCGCGGCGATGATCTCTTCTTTGGACGGCATCATGATCTCCAACGTTGGGAAAGTCGGTCGGCGAGAAGGACGAAAACCAGAAGGGCGCCGACAATCCCCACCTGCCAAACCGTGTTGATGTTCAATTGCAGAAGGCCGGTCTTCAACGTGACCAGCAGCAGGACGGCCGCGAACACGCCGCCGACGCCACCGCGACCACCGGTGATGACGATGCCTCCGAGCATGGCGGCGGTCAGCGATTCGAGTTCGAGGTTCTGGCCAATATTGGGCCTGCCGCTGCCGAGCCAGGCCAGCGAAACCAGACCGGCGGCACCAGCGAGCGCGCCGCTCAAGCAATAGAGAATGAAGCGCACGCGATCGACCGGAATACCGACCAGTTTGGCCGAGCGTTCATTGAAGCCCATGGCATAGATCCAGCGCCCCCAGGCCGTCGAGATCAGCACCAGGCCGGCCAGGACGAAGCAGGGGATGGCAAGTGTGAGAAAGGGCATGGGAATGCCCATGACGACGCCACGCCCCCAGACAAGCAGCCATGTGGGCACACCTGCCTGGGCGGCGCCGCCGGTGACGGCAAGTGCCGCGCCGGAATAGACGAAGAATGTGCCGAGCGTTGCGATGAAGGGGAGCAGGGCGAGGCCAGTCACCAGCCATCCGTTCAACGCACCGAGCAAGGCTCCGGCCAGGATGCAGACGGCCGGCAGCAGGACAGGTGGCAGGCCCAGCTTGATGCAAAGCATGGCAAGGATGGCCGAGAGCGAGACCGCGCCGCCGACCGACAGGTCTATTCCGGCGCCGCCAGCCAGGATGACCAGCGCTTGGCCGAGGCCGACCAGCGCCAGGATGGTCGAGAACTGAAGGATGGTGGTGACGGTGCCGAGATTGAAGACCGAAGGCCTAAGCGCCAGCAGGCCGACAATCACGATCAGCCAGAGCGCGCACAGCAATGCCAAGGTGAGGGCTGGGCCCTGCAGATTGCGGAGCGTCTTCATGCGCGGGCTCGCTGTATCAGGCCAAGCGGCAACCGGTTGGAGACAGCCTCGAAGCCGAGCACGCCGATGATGAGAACGCCAGTGACGACGGGCTGCCAGAGCGAGGGGACGCCGATCAGCAGCAGCCCGTTCTGGAGGATTCTCAGAAGCAGCACGCCGAGCACGGTGCCGATCAGGCTGCATTTGCCGCCCAATATGCTGGTGCCGCCGAGAATGACCGCGGCAATGGCATCGAGCGCCAGCGTGCTGCCGATCGTCATTTCGACATTGCGGTACGTGGCGACATAGAATGTGGCGGCAATGCCGGTCAGAAGGCCGCTGATGAGGAAGGTCATGAAGCGGGTCTTGATGACCGGGATGCCCGACAGCCGCGCCTTTTCCTCCGAATTGCCGATCGCCAGCAGATGCAGCCCATAGGGCGTTCGCCGCAACGCCAGCCAGACGATGAGATAGGCCATGGCGATCACCAGGGCAGGAACCGGGACACCAAGTATGGTGGTTGCAAGAAGGTTGGTCAGGCTCGAGGGCAGGCCGGAAAGCCATTGTCCGCCGAGCAGGACGAAGACGGCGGTGCGGTAGACGCCAAGCAGGCCGAGCGTTCCGACGATGGCCGGAACGCGGCCGAGGACGACGACAGTGGCCGTCACGCATCCCAGCAAGGCGCCGACCAGCGGGCCGATAATGATCGCCAGCACCGGATTGCCGTCGGCACCGAGCACGCGGCCGATGGCGATGGCCGCGAGCCCCATGATGATGCCGACCGACACATCGATACCGCCCATGGCCAGAAGCAAGGTCATGCCAAGGCCGATCAGCAGCAGTTCGACGCTGTTGCGCAGCACCGTCGCCGCATTGCCCGCGGTGGCATAGTGGGGCGATGCGACAGAGAAGATGACGATCGCCAGCAAACAGGCGACAAGCAGAGACCACTCGCGTCCGTTCATGGAGAAAACACCGTTTGCAGACTGTCGCACCGCGCTCATGTCAGGCTCAGAAGTTGAACTTGTCGACATTGTCCTTGGTGAAGACAGCCGGCGGCCCAAGCAGCAGGATGCCCTTGGCGGCGTCATAGGTGACGGGCTTTTCCAGGCCGGCGATCTTGTTCTCCGCCTCGAAGGCCTTGCCGTCGATCAGCTGCTTGCCGGCCCACACCGTGAGATAGCCGAGCTGCTCGGGATCCCACAGCACGGTGAAGCCGAAGGCGCCGCTCTTCAGGTAGGAACGCGCGGTGTTCGGGCTGCAATAGCCGGCGCCGATGACCGAGCCGATCTTGCCGGCGGTCTCAATGGCCTGGGCGACACCCGGGCAGGTCGAGGACGCGACGGCGATGATGGCCTTGATATCAGGGTTGGCGGCCATGAGATCGCCGGAGATTTGCGCGGCACGTTCCGCTGTCCCGCCGGCGAATTGCGGCGCGAGCAGCTTCAGCTTCGGATATTTGGCGGTGGCTTGCTTCTGCATGAAGCCGATCCAGGCGTTGAGGTTGGACGCCGTCGCCTCGCCCGAGACGATGCCGATCGTTGCGTCCTCGCCGACGCGCTTGACGAGTTCGTCGATGATTGTCGTGCCAAGGCCTTCGTCGGTCGCCTGCGCCACATAGACCGCGCGGCCGCTGTCGGGCGCATCGCTGTCGCTGGTGAACAGTTTGATGCCCTTCGCCTTGGCGGCCTCGACGACGGGGGCGATGCTGGAGGCATCGAGCACGCTGACCGAGACCGCCTCGACGCCCTGGTCGATCAGGTTCTGGACGATCTGCAGCTGGTCGACCGGATTGGTGTCGACCGGGCCGGAATAGATGAAGTCGACGCCGAGATCCTTGGCGGCACGATTGCCGCCGGCTTCCATGGCGTTGAAATAGGGGATGCCGATCAGCTGCGGCACAAAGGCGACCTTGTGCTTGTCGGCGGCATGGGCGGCCGTTGCGACAATAAGGGAGAGCGCGGAGGCGGCGAGCACTTTCTTGAACTGTGAAAGCATTTTGGTTTGATCCTCTCTGGAAATGACGTGCGTTTCAGTTTGTTTTTTCGAGCGCCCGCACGTCGGGATGAGCGCCTGTTATGAGCGAAACGACTTCCTCGTGATTGGTCTCGGTGGCCAGCCGCTCGGCCACCTTGCGGCCGCGCCGGAACACGACGATGCGGTCGGCGACCTCGAAGACTTCGGAAATGTTGTGGCTGATGAGGACGACGGCGCAGCCGCGCGCGGCGAGCCGCCGTGTCAGCGCCAGCACCTTGCGGGTCTCGGCGACGGCAAGGGCCGCCGTCGGCTCGTCCATGATGACCAGCTTGGCATTCAGATTGAGCGCCCTGCAGATGGCGACAGCCTGGCGCTGGCCGCCCGACAGGCTGCCGACAGGCGCTTCCGGATCGGAGATGTGGGCGTCGAGCTCCTTCAGCAGGCCGTCGACGCGCTGGCGCATTTCCTGGCGCTTCAGAAACGGAATGCCCAAAATGGAGCGTTTCAATTCGCGGCCGAGAAAGACGTTTTCGGCGATCGACAGGTTCTCGGAAAGCGCCAGTTCCTGGAAGATCGTTGCGATCCCCGATGACGCTGCATCCTTGGGCGAATGAAAGGCAACCGGATTGCCCTCGATGACGAGTTCGCCGTCGCTGGGCGGATGGGCGCCTGCCAGGATCTTGATGAAGGTTGATTTGCCCGCGCCATTGTCGCCGAGCAGCGCCAACACCTCGCCCGAGCGGATTTCCAGGTCGACATCTGAAAGCGCCGTCAGCGCGCCAAAGCGCTTGGCGATGTTTCTGGCGACAAGAAACGGTTCTGTCATGGCGGGTCCCCGGTGACTGCGGATTGGCTAGACGGCCTTGCTCACCCAGCGCAGCACATTGGTCCAAAGGCGCGCATAGCCGGGCCATTCGACGAAGCTGTTGGGCAGCCAGTGCGGGCCGATATCCGACGTCCAGACCAGGGTGCGACCCTCGCCATGACGCCCGGTGACCAGCAGCGGGTGGCCGCCCTGGTCCTGCGGCAGCCGCGCCAGGACTTCGACATCGTCCCGGTCGCGGGCAACGACCTCGTTGGCGCCGAGAAGAATGGGCCACTCGCCGTCGATGCCGGCAAAGAGCGGGTGATCGCTGGGGCCGGTGATCTCGGGCCGAAAGCCCTCGGGGATTTCCAGGCGGTCATCGTTGGGCAGGCAGGTCACCGGCAGCGCATCCTCGACCGCCGTGCGGTGCCAGCGGGCCTTGCCGTCGATGCCCTGGAAGGAGAAGTAGCCGCCGATCATGATCAGGCCGCCGCCGGCCAGCGTCCAGTCGCGCAGCAGCTTGAGCCGGTTGGGGACCGTCTTGCCGTGCAGCCAGACATCGGGATGGAGCAGCAGCGAGTTCGCGCCGATGTCGGAAAGTATGATCGCCTTGTATTGCAACAGGCCTTCCATGGTGAAAGGCAGCTTTTCGACAGCCTCATGGGCCGGCATGTAATCAAGATCGAACTCGCTGGCCTTCAGGGCTGCAACGAGCGGTGTTGCGCCGAGATGGAAGGTGACGCTGCCGAACTGGTCGAAGCCCTTATAGTGGGTCGCCGAACTCATCCAGCTCTCGCCGACCAGAAGGACTTTTGCTTTCGCCATGATCATATTCTCCTGATTTCGCCCGATGGGGGATGTCCAGAAATCGATAAGTCTTTGATTTAAATTGCCATCACAGTGTCATTCGCCAAGGCGGTCGCCTTCAGGGTGGCAAAATCCGCGATGTAGCCCTGCGCGCCTTCGACCGTTGTCGTCAGGCTTGCGCCGATCGCGGCATAACGGGCGGCGGCATCCAGCGACGCGCCATGCAGCCACAGGCTCAGGAAGATGCCGGCGAAGCTGTCGCCTGCGCCGGTGGCATCGACGCGGTTGACCGGAAGCGCCGGCACCTCGATCTGTGGGCCGCCGCCAGCCGGGAAGACGACCGCGCCAAACTCGCCAAGGGTGAGCACGACGGTTCCGCGCGGCTTGATGCGTGACAGCATCAGCCGCACCTCTTCGATCATGCTCGCCATCCCGGTGCGAAAGCCGAAAATCCCCCGCATCATCACGTCGTTGATGAAGGTCAGGTCGATCTGCCTGACCATCTGCGCGAAGGTTTCCGGCGTGCGAGCGCTTTTGGGCAAGCCGGCCGAATGCAGGCTCACTTTCCAGCCTGCCTGATGAAAGCGCGCGATGGAGGCGGTCATCGTCTCATAATGAAAGCCTTCGATATGCAGGCAGGCCGGGCGCTGCTCGGGCTGGATGTCCAGATTGGCGGTCAGGTCGACCTCGCCAAGCTCGAACGGTTCGCTGATGATGGTGCGGCTGCCGTTGCGCTCGATGATGACGATCGCCTGCGAAAGCCGGTTGTTGGGCGTGCTGCGAATCGGCAAGGCGTGGACACCCAGTTTGGCGAGCTCGCCCAAGGCCCAGTCGCTCTCGGCGTCCCTGCCGACCGCCGTCGCCAGTTCCACGTCAAGCGCGTAGGGCGCGCCAACGCCGGCCGCGGCAACCGCGAGATTGGCGGCGGGCCCGCCCAACGCCTTTTCGATATGGCTGGCGGTGATGCGGTCGTCGCGATGCGGCAGCACGTCGACGCGGCACAGGAAGTCGACGCTGACGCGGCCGGCGACCAGAAGCCTTGGCAGGTGATCGAGGTTTTTTGGCCTGCGGGGCGCGCGGCCGGGCAGGGACCGGGCAAAGGAACTCGGCCGATACATCAGCGCGGCGACCGCCTTCTCGATGCGCTCGCGTGTGTCTTCCCTGAGGCCGGCGGTGCCATTGATGAAGTTCGACACCGTGCCGATGGAGACACCGGCGGTCCGTGCGACATCCGCTATGGTAGGGCGCTTGCGTTGCAATTGCCTGGTTCCGATTGAAGCGTTTCAAACGGTAGCAGTGGAAACGCGGCGCCTCAACGAAACTGTTTTCCAAAAAACTGGAGATCGCACCTGTTCATTGGAAGATTGATCCAATCAGGCTGGGATGACTGGATTGCTCTTTCCAGGATTGAACGATTTTCAAATTTCCATATTTCGTTCGAACCGCAACGCGGGATCGGACGCTGATCTCAGCGCCTTCCTGCAACTCAGCGAGTAGCTGTTGCCCCGAAATGGCCGTGGGGCATTTTTCTGCTACGGCCAGAAACAGCTATGCCGCCGGGCGGACCCGACGGCATTGTCTCGGATAAATCAGGATACTGCAGTTTTTCTCGACGCCTTAAGGTGTCGTCTCCGCTTCGATCTTGGTGGCCATCTGGTCGATCTTGCCGGCAAGGACGCCCTCGGCCCAGGCCGTGACGTCGGCGTCGACGGGCTTGTTGGCCATGTCAGCCAGCGCGGCATCGAGCGATGCCGGATCGGTCCCGACGGTCGCCGCCGTAGCCGCCGCCGCCGCCTCGTCGGCCGCTGCGTTATCGGCGTCGACAACAGCCTGCTGAGCAGTGATCTGGTCTTGCACAGCCTGGATCTGCTCAGGCGTAGCGGTCGGATCCGCCTGCAGCGCGGTGAGCTGCGCATTCAGGGCATCCAACTGGGTTTGGGCGGCCGCGGCTGCGGCGGCTGCCTCGTCTGCCGCGGCCTGGGCGACCTTGGCTTTCGCCGACTGCGTCACAAATGCCTGGATGGCAGCGAACTTCTTGCTCTTGGAATTCATATAGGCGTTGATGTTGCGCTGCAGCGAGTTCAGCCGGCCGAGCTTGGCATGGATGTTCTTTTCCTTGGGCACGGACGCGACCTGAGTGGTGTCGACCGTGGTGTCGGTTGTCGTGTCCGACTCCGCCTTGGACACATGTCCTGGGGCCGACGCAGACTTGCCATGCGACGCGCCGCTGTTGCCGTTGCCATTACCGCCGGCATTGCCGTTGCCGCCAGCATTGCCGCCGCCGTTGCCACCGCCGTGCCCATTGCCGCCGCCGTGCCCGTTGCCGCCGGCTCCAGCGAGCGCCGGAGACGCCAGAAGCGCCAATGCGGCAAGCGCCGCGAACAGAGTTTTTCGGTTTGTCATGGTGTCTCCTCGGGGAATCGCCGCCTCCGCCCCACCGCTAGAGCAAACGTAATATGAGAAACCCCTAATTGTACGGAGTAAACTTTAGACAAATGCGGTCGCAATGCGCGATCTCGATGATGGCTAGTGGCGTAACTATTTGATATTTCATGAAAATAAACACCACCAGGTCGCTGTGCTACTGAAGTCCCATGTCGGCCAGACCATGGTCCTAGCTGCCGCCCAGTGTCGCCGAGCGATTGGTCAGAAACGCGCTGGAATGTGGGAAGTCGATGACGAAAGCCTTGTCGGATGCGTGACGCGAGAAACGCTGTTGCTTTCCTGTCGGCAAAGGCGAATTGGTCGACGCCCTAGATCAGCAACAAACCCTTCATGCTCGCGTATCCCTTGCGCCCGATGATGATGTGGTCGTGCACGGCGATGCCCAGCCGTTTGCCCGCCTCGATGATCTCTTTCGTCATCTCGATGTCCGCGCGCGACGGCGTCGGATCGCCCGAAGGATGGTTGTGCATCAAGCTACAACTGCCATATTCGCCATATTTATCAAGCACTTGTGACCAGCTTCCGGAAGGTGGTGCCGTTAACTGGGGCAGGTGTCGAGTGACTACCTGTGATCTTTCACGTTGGCGCATGATCACATTTGCAAGGGACTCTAACGTCCCGATCAGCCACGGATTTCGAAATCTGATCTTTCAAGCCAGCGTCCGGAGCGGATGGACGGCGGGTACCATGGAACTGGCGGCCTCGGGCAGGACGCCGAACCGATCCGCGTCGAAACCGGAGCCGAACCGCTCGATATCGGCAAGCCCGGCAACGCTTAACCGTTCACCTATCATGGTAAAGGCGATTTACGCTTCACATCC
This sequence comes from Mesorhizobium sp. CNPSo 4671, assembly GCF_057784245.1. Taxonomy (NCBI): domain Bacteria; kingdom Pseudomonadati; phylum Pseudomonadota; class Alphaproteobacteria; order Hyphomicrobiales; family Phyllobacteriaceae; genus Mesorhizobium; species Mesorhizobium sp. CNPSo 4671. Next base: position 770,588 of record NZ_JBWLUW010000003.1, read on the forward strand.
GTCAGTCCTTGACGAATGATCATGGTGTCTGGGTCGCGAGGATAAGGTGCGGAAGCCAACACCCGGTCGTACGTCGTTAGGGCGGGCGCTCGAGATCGACAAAAACCGACATTTTACAAAGCGCGAATGCAAGGGTAATTCAGATGGAAACTTCGGGCCGATGGATGTGGGCCGGCACGCTTGATTGTTCTTTTGTCAGGGCTCCATGGCTTCTGGTGACGTCATCTCGTTCGGACCATACCGCCTGATCCCGGCGCAGCGCCTCCTGTTGAGGGGCGAGGAGGCGGTCGATGTCGGCAGTCGAGCGATCGATGTCCTCATCGCGCTCGCAGAGGCAGCCGGTGAGGTCGTTGGGCAGCGCCAATTGATGGCCCGAGCCTGGCCGAACGTCGTGGTCGGCGAAGGTAGCCTCAGGGTGACGATCGCGGAACTGCGTAAGGTGCTGGGCGATGGCCAGAACGGTGGCAGGTACATCGCGAACGTGACGGGGCGTGGTTATTGTTTCGTCGCACCTGTTGATCGCGCTGCAGCGCAGCCGCCGATGTCGCTTCCATCCGAGCCTCACCTGGTTCCGAAGCACAAGCTTCCGGCGCGCTTGGCGCGCATGATCGGCCGTGACGGCGCCGTCGAGGCGTTGTCGATGTTGCTTATCTCGCGGCGTTTCGTCAGCGTGGTGGGTCCGGGCGGCATGGGCAAGACAACCGTGGCCATCTCCGTCGCTCATACCCTTCTCGACGAGTTCGACGATGGTGTTTATTTCGTTGATCTCGGCGCCGTCACGGACGCTGCACTTGTTCCCTGCGCTGTGGCCGCTGTGCTGGGTGTCTTCGTACAGGCACAAGATCCTCTGCCCGGTCTCCTAGCCTTTCTGGCAGGGCGCCGGCTTCTGCTGGTCCTCGACAACTGCGAGCATGTCATCGACGCGGCGGCCTTGCTGACAGAGTATCTCCACCGCGAGGCGCCGCAGGTTCACATCCTCGCAACCAGCCGCGAGCCGTTGCGCGTGGAGGGCGAGCATATCCACCTGCTGGCGCCGCTGGATTATCCGACAGCCAGGGACGACTTGACTGCGGCCGAAGCCCTGGCTGCACCCGCGGTACAGTTGTTCATGGAGCGCGCTTTCGCCAGCGGCCACAGCTGCGAGTTGACAGACGCCGATGCGCCCACCGTGGCGGCCATCTGCAGCCGACTGGACGGCATAGCGCTTGCCATCGAACTCGCAGGCAGCCGGGTCGGCGCCTATGGGCTCCGGGGTGTCGCCGACCTTCTGAACAATCGCTTCAGACTCTATTGGCAGGGTCGCCGAAGCGCTCCGCCCCGCCACAAAACACTGGCCGCGATGCTGGACTGGAGCTTCAATCTCTTGTCCGACCGGGACCGGCGCGTGCTCGGCCGCCTTTCGAAATTCGTTGGCCTGTTCACGCTGGAGGCAGCCCAGGCCGTTGCGGCCGACGGCCAACTGGATGGAATGGAGGTTGCGGACGCGATCGCCAGCTTGGTCGACAAATCGCTGATCTGGCTCGCACCGATCGATGGCGCCGCGCACCATCGGTTGCTTGACCCGACCCTGGCGTATGCGGCCGAAAAGCTGGCACAAACTGGCGACGCAAACGCCGTCGCCAAACAACATGCCCTCTACTACGCACAATATCTTTCGAGCCGCGCAGGCAAGGGGGTTGCAATCACCATCGAAGACGTGGCGTTTGCCGGGCCGTACGTGAGCAATATTCGCGCGGCCCTGGAATGGGGCTTTTCCGGCGCCGGCGAAGCAGCGGTCGGCGTGCGGCTGGCAGCGGCAGCGGCGCCATTGTTCTTTGATCTTTCCTTGTTCGTCGAATGCCTTCGCTGGTGCGAACAGGGACTCGCTGCATTGCCCGAAGGCGACGAAGGGAGCGCGACCCACCTGACGCTGCAGGCGTTCCTGGCAGCTTCGGTGATGCTGACCCGAGGCAATGGCGACGAAGTGCGGAGAGCCATCGAGGATGCGCTGAGCTTGGCCGATGCACGGGGCGACAAAGAGTATCAAACGCACCTTCGGGCCGGCCTTTGTATCTTCCTGACCCGGATCGGCGATTTCCGGGGCGCTCTCGCTGTCGCGCAAGGCAGCATCGCAATCACCCAGTCTACCGGCTCGCCTGGCGTGATCGCCGCGGGAGAGTCGATGTTGGGTGTGGCCTACCACTTTATTGGAGACCTGATAGGCGCTCGGCGCCACTGCGAGCGCGGCTTGATAAAAGCTGAGTCTGCGGGTGGCGCGCGGGTCGCCTTCTTTGGCTACGATCATGAGATTCGCGCGCTGGTTGCGCTAGCGCGCTGCTACTGGCTGATCGGGTTTCCGGATCGTGCGGCAAAGACCGCGCGGTGGGCGATCGAAGTGGCGACCAAGCGCGATCACCCGGTCAATCTGTGTATGACTTTGATCTTTGCGGCAACCGTGTTTCTCTGGCGCGGCGACCTCGATGAGGCGGAGCAGCTTATCCGACGCCTCATTGCTCACGCTGCGCGACATTCACTTGGCCCCTACCATACGGTCGGTATGGCGCTGAGCGGCGAACTATCCGTAGCGCGCGGCAATCCGGCGGAAGGGGTGGCGCTTTTGCGGCGTGCTCTCGAAGTGCTGCAGGCAGCGAAACATCGCTCCCTGACGCCGGCCTTTCATGTGGCTCTAGCCGAAGGACTCATGAACGCGGGAGAGGTTGATGAAGCTGCGGCGGGGGTCGAAACAGGCTTGGTCCTCAGCGAGGCCTTCGGCGAAATCTTGAATGCACCCGAGTTGCTGAGAGTCCGTGGGGAGATATGGCTCCATACGACGCCCGCTGACCCCGTGGCTGCGGAGCGGGCGTTCCAACTCTCCCTGCAGCAAGCAAAGGAGCAATCGGCCATCAGCCTTGAGCTGCGGTCGGCTACCAGGCTTGCCCGACTGTGGTCCAGCCAAGGCAAATCCACGGACGCCGCTGACCTGCTGGAGACCAGCTATCGGCGGTTTGGGGAGGGGTTCCAGACAACCGACTTGGTGCTTGCAGGTCAGCTCCTGGCGGAACTCGGACGGCACGTCACTGTCATGGATATGCGAGCGGACCGGCCTGACCGGCAATAACGGCATTTAGCAACAGATAACGCGTGCTCCTCGGCCATCTCAGGCTCTATTTCGGTAGAGTCGAGGGAGGATAAATCATTGGCTGACAAGCAGCGAGATCCCGGGGCCCGGACGGACCCTGCTGATGTGATGATTGCCGGACTGCCGCCGCCTGTGGCCGCCTACATCCGAGCGGGAAATCTTTATGATCTCGACGCGCTGTTGGAGACATTCGCGGATGACGCCTTGGTCAATGATCAGCTTGTTGACTACTGGGGCAGGGAAGCGATCGCTGCTTGGGCCGCTCGTGACATCATCGGCGAGCGGTTGACGCTGAAGGTCGTCAAGGCCGTCCAGCACTATGGACATTCGATCGTCACTGCCCATGTGGACGGGTTGTTCGACAAGCGCGGGCTACCGAATCCGCTAGTCTTGGTCTTCTATTTCTCATCCTGCGGCAACAAAATCATTCAGCTCATCATTTTGCGAAATCAGTTCGGCATCTGATGAAAGCCCTGTAGCTGCTCTGAGCGTCCCTGGGGCGCGCCGCCTTGGCGCTCCAGGGATCAGGATTGTTGAGATAGGCAACCGGAAGCCCGGGCTGCCCCGGTGCAGGACAAGCAGGCGGGCCCACCATCTACGGCGCCACACTCGAGGGTGTCGATCCACGCTACGAGAGCGTCACCGCCTTCGGGATCGGACCAGTCAGGGCGCTCAAGAACGTCGCATCACAGACGCTTTAGATAGGTCCGGTTGCCCCACCCACCTACGCTCGATCATTCCAGCCACTCAGGTAACAAGGCTTTGCACCGTCTTACGCCTCCTAACATGCGATCCATTTGCCGTCGTGCCATCCCTTGCCTGCCGATCTGAACGGACGGTTTTCTCAGAGCGCCTGGAGGGTGACATGAACGAACTCACGACCGCGAACCGCGAGGTCGCAACGCTGGAGACAGCGCCCACCCGTTACGTCGAAGGCAAAGGCATCCGTTTCGCCTATCGTCAGCTCGGCCCATCGACCGGAACGCCGCTGGTTCTTCTGCAGCACTTCTCAGGCAACATTGATGCGTGGGACCCCGCCGTCGTGAACGCCCTGGCGACTGATCGTCCCGTGATCGCCTTCGACAACGCCGGCGTTGGCCGCTCGACGGGCCAAACCCCCGACAACATTGCGGACATGGCTCGCGACGCCGTCACCTTCATCGAGCTGCTCGGTTTCTCGAAAGTCGACCTGCTCGGCTATTCCCTCGGCGGTTGCGTTGCACAGCTGGTGGCGGCCGAGCACGCCCCTCTGGTCCGCAAGCTGATCCTCGTCGGCACCGCGCCGCAGGGGGGTGAAGAGCACCTGCTGGCGGTTCTCAAGGATGCCTTCTCACGAACCGAAACGCCGGATCCGCGGCTGCCGCTGTTCTTCACTCGATCGGCCGACAGCCAGGCGGCCGGCAAAGCATTTCTGAACCGTGTCTATGCCCGCAAGGAAGATCGAGACACCGACAGCGGCAGCGCCGTAACCGATCCGCAGGCCAAGGCGCTGATCACCTGGTGCGCCACGCCCGATCGCGAACATGCCATCTTGCGTGCCATCACCCACCCAGCCCTCGTGGTCAGCGGCAGCGACGACACCATGCTGCCGGCGGACAACGCCTACGCGATGTTCAAGGCTATGAGCAACGCTCAGCTGCTCCTGTATCCCGACTCCGGCCATGGTGCTCTCTTCCAACACCACGCGCTGTTCGTGAGTCACGTCCGCACCTTTCTGGACGCCTAGGCGAGAGCGCCAGCGCTTGGCCGAGCCACCACATTACCGGATCGTACGGCGCAGACGGGCGCGGAAATCCTTTTTTGGAGTGAAACATGAGCAAAACATCATCTCATGAAAGTCTCGACGCGGAGTTCGCCCGCGAGGTGGAAGAAAACCAGCTTCGACTTCGCGCATCGCTTCGAGCGACCTACGACTTCATCGTGTGTGGATCCGGCTCGTCCGGTTCGGTCGTGGCGCGGCGTCTGGCGGAAAATCCGGACGTCTCTGTGCTGCTGATAGAAGCCGGGGGGAGCGACATCGCTCCCGAGGTGGAGATGGCGGCGGCGTGGCCGCTGAATCTGGGCAGCGCGCGCGACTGGGGTTACACGGCGTTGCCCAATTCACACCTCAACGGGCGCGCCATCCCGATGAGCATGGGCAAGGTGTTGGGGGGCGGATCGAGCATCAACGTCATGCTCTGGGCTCGCGGCCACAAGAGCGACTGGGATTATTTTGCCGATCAGGCTGGCGATCCTGCCTGGAACTATGAATCGGTTCTGGGCATCTATCGCGAAATCGAAAATTGGCAGGGCACGCCAGACCCGGTCCGCCGCGGGCGGAATGGCCTCCTTTATATCACGCCCCCGATCGAGCCGAACCCCGTCGCGGCCGCGATGCTCGACGCAGCCACCGAACTTGGCATCCCTGTCTTCGACGATGTGAACGGCTCTATGATGGAAGGGCCTGGCGGCGCTTCCTACTTCAACCTGCGCATTCGCGACGGCCGGCGGCAGTCGATCTTCCGTTCCTACACCTTCCCGCTGATGAACCAGCCGAACCTGACAGTACTGCCGGGAACCTTGGTCACGCGCGTGATCATCGAACGGGGCGCGGCGATCGGCGTGGACTGCACTCTTAACGGTCGGAGCCACCGTTTCCTCGCCTCGCGTGAGGTGGTTCTGTCCCTGGGTGCCATCCAGACCCCCAAGGTATTGATGCAGTCCGGCATTGGCGACGCTGAAGCGCTGGCATCATTGGACATCCCGGTGATCCAACACCTTCCTGGAGTGGGCGCCAACTTCCAGGACCACATCATGGTCTCAAGCTGCGTCTGGGAATATCCGGAGCCGCTGCCTCCCCATGGCAACGGAGGCGAAGCCACCATTTTTGCGAAGAGCGCGCCGGAGTTGGACAGCCCCGATATCCAATTGCTTCAGATCCAATTTCCCGTCGTGACCCCCGAGCTCGCTGGGCGCTACACCATCCCGGCCGGATCCTGGGGGATCTTTCCGGCGCTGCTGCGCCCGCACAGCGTGGGGCGTCTGCGCCTGACCGGTGCCAAACCCGACGATCCGATCCAGATCGATTCACAAATCCTATCCGATCCGGCTGACCTGACCGCGTTGCGGCGGTGCGTGGAGCTTGCGCGGGAGGTTGGCAACTCCCAGGCGCTTAAGGGCTTTGTGAAGCGCGAAATCATGCCGACGGCATTCACCTCCGCCGCCATGGATGACTTTATCCGCGATGGCGTTACGACCATTTGGCACCAGAGCTGCACAGCCAAGATGGGGCAGGACGACATGTCCGTCGTGGACAGTCGCCTCAAAGTCTACGGCGTCGATCGACTCCGTGTCGCCGACGCCTCCGTGATGCCCCGCGTTCCTCTGGCTAACACCATGGCGCCCAGCGTCATCATTGGCGAGCAGGCGAGCAGGGCAATCGCCCGTCAACATCGATTTTAATCCCATCCTTCAAATCAGAGGAACCTGTCCATGAAACTCATAGCTCATTTTACGCAGGCGGCATTTGCCGCGCTCCTGGCTCTCGGCGCCATCGGCATGTTGATCATGCCAGTGGGTACAGCTTCGGCTGCCACGCTCGAATCGACGAAGCCCACCATTGTCCTGGTCCACGGTGCGCTGGCAGACTCATCCAGCTGGGGTGGTGTAGTCTCCAAGCTTCAGGCCGACGGATATACGGTCATCGCCGCTGCCAACCCGCTGCGCAGCCTCAAGAGCGACTCGGACTATGTCTCCGGCATTGTCAAAAACATCAAAGGGCCGGTGGTCATGGTCGGCCACTCCTATGGAGGCTCGATCATCACGAATGCCGCGATGAGCGCCGACAATGTCAGAGCCCTGGTCTATGTGGCGGCCTATGCTCCGGAAGCCGGCGAGAGCGCCTTCGACCTTACGGGAAAATTCCCGGGAAGCATTCTCCCGGGCGCGTTGGCCCAGCCGATTGCCGTGGCCGACGGCGCGCACGACCTCTACGTCCAACAGGACAAGTTCGGGCCTGTATTCGCCGCGGACGTTCCTGAGAAGCAGGTCAAGCTCATGGCGGCGATACAGCGTCCCGTGACGGATGCGGCACTCAAGGGAGCGTCCGACGCACCGGCGTGGAAGTCCATTCCGTCCTGGTTCGTTTATGGCAGCGCCGACAAGGTCATCCCGCCGGCTGCACATGCCTTCATGGCGCAGCGCGCGGGTGCGAAAGAAGCCCTCGTCGTGAAAGGCGCTTCCCATGTCGTGATGGTCTCTCATCCATCAGTTGTGGCCAATCTCATCGAAAAGGCCGCGGCAGCGACCGCGAAGTGAAGAGTAGCGCAGCCATGTCGAACTGCCCCTGGCCGACGCCGAACAGATCCCGGTCGGCCAGGGGGCTACCAGCAAGCCAAGAGGAGGCATCCATGATCGACAGCTTTACCGTTCAGCACTGTGAGCATGTAAGCCGGCGTTCCTTTGAGGACGTCGTCGCCGCCTTCGAGGCCGAACTCGGTGACTTCGGGGACCCCACCATCATTGCGCGCGAAGTCGCCGCGGCGACCAGCCCAGCCGACTTCGAGTCCCGCATCCGGGCCTATGAAGGTCGAAGCGGCTTCATGCGCTTCCTGACGAACGACCATGGCGCCTGGATGGCCAGGGTGGGTGAGAACGCCAAGATTCGATCTTACATCATCGGCAACCCGATGGTGGCCAAGACCATGATCACGCATGACCCGGGTGTAGGCCTGAATGTTCCGGTGAGGGTCCTGATCTTTCAGACGGCAACCGGCCAGGTGCGTTTGGCATATGATTTGCCATCGTCTCTGATGAGCCGGCTCGGCAACGATGACGTGTCCGCCGCGGCAATCATGCTGGACGCAAAGCTTCGCGCCTTGGCGGAACTCGCAAGTGGGGCGCCCGCCTGATCCGGGCGGATCGCCTTTCGATGGTGATCCCGCCGTCACTGTAATGACACCGCGGGAATTTTGCCAGGAACTCATGCAATGAAAGGAAGACAGCTCATGATCAACAGGCGTACCTTCTCGACCACGGCGGTTGCCGCCGCCGTCGCTTCGCTCATCGTTACGCGCGGAATGGCCGCGACCCCGGCCGCGCCCGTGAAGGCGCGCAACATCGTTCTCGTGCACGGTTTGTTCGCTGACGGCTCCTGCTGGTCCGAGGTGATCGCGCGACTGCAGGCGACGGGACTCAATGTCGCCGCCGTGCAGAACCCCCTCACGACGTTACCCGAAGCGGTCGCCTCCGCGCAGCGCGTGTTGGCGAGGCAGGATGGCCCGACCGTTCTGGTCGGGCATTCCTTTTCCGGGATGATTGTCACGGAAGCAGGCATGCATCCCAACGTCTCGGCGCTCGTCTATGTGGCGGCGCGGGCGCCGGACGCGGGCGAGGATTACACGGCGTTGGCCAAGACATTTCCGACACCACCCGCGTCCGCCGGCATCATCTTCGACGGTGATGAAGGGCGCTTGAGCGAGGCCGCTTTCCTGCGCGATTTCGCTGGGGACCTGCCGGAAGAGAAGGCGAAAGTGCTCTATGCGATCCAGGAACCATTCCACAAGGCGCTGCTCATCGGCAAGACCACACAGGCGGCTTGGCGCTCGAAGCCAAGTTTCTACGCCGTTTCAACGGAAGACCGGACAATCAACCCCGATCTCGAACGCTTCATGGCCAAACGCATGGGCGCGAAAACCATCGAAGTGAAGTCAAGTCACCTGTCGTTGATCTCCCACCCCGACGAGATCACGAACCTCATCCTGGAGGCCGCCGGGCAGCCTGCTTAGCGTGTGGCTGGCCGAAAAAGACAATTGCCCTGAAGCTGCCACCACGACAACGCAAGGACGAGGAACCATGAAACGTTTTGGATCCGCCACCTGAGGCTCCAATCTGCGTGACCTTGCGCCCAGTTTTTATCCAGTTTTGAGTTCATTTCCGACGCATCACGCAGCTGGTCGATGGCAACAAGGGCGTCCACATGATGCTCGACAAATCCATCCTTGAACCCAATGGCGATGCTGCTGGGGCAAAGCGGAAAATGCAACGTTGACGCCGGGGTTCACAATGCCACCAGGCGAACAGGATGCTGTCGCCGCCAGTCTCTAAGGCTATTCAGCTCGTTCTTAGAAGAGCCTTGAGCTTGATTTCTGGATCGAGCAGAACTTCGATCGAGGGTGACGCCCTGCGCTCGATAAGCCTTTCGAGTACAGCTATATCACCGGCAATTTCGTTTTGGCGGACGATGCCGGCGACCGCAGAAATACCACTATCGAGCGCGAGTTGAAACACTATCCTTTTATCGGGTGAACTCGGCCGTTGGTAAATGGTGCTGGTCATATCGAAAAGTCCTACGACTTGTAGGGTCATATTGAACTGATCCGACCAGAACCGTGGTACTTTGTTGTATTCGCGCGCTTTTCCCATCATGCACGCGGAGACATGCGCACCTTGATCCCGGGCCGTTTTCCAACTTTCAAGCCGGATGCTGGCTCCCCACCATTCAAAGCAGCAGGTTGTCGTTCTCATGGTCGATCAGCGTTTCGGGATCAGCCTCAAGGACGCGCGCGAGAAAGCGGTCGCGCATCAGCGCGCCCTGCCCATAGCGGCCATTCGAGTTGAAACCGTAGCCAACCACCGGCTTGCCGTCACGCACGACGTCGGTGATCACGGCGACGGCCGGGCAAGTCATCTTCGAGAAATCGATCTAGGCGTTGGCGATGGGGGAGGCGATCGAGACCGTCTTCTCCCTGATGTCGACGATGCGCATGCTTGGTCGATCCTTCGAGTAACCTCTACGCGCCGGCAGCGCGGCTGCGATATCGCTGGCTCAGCTTCGTGAATCGAGCCGTTTCGACTGGCTTACCAGATTTTCGAAAGTCTGATGGGGTCTCGCCCCGCTCTCAAGCCTTGACTGTCCGGCGAGCCCACCCTGGTTGGACTTGGTCCTGCTTGGCGAACTCTACCGCCGCCTCGACGAGTGGCTACATGCCGCCGGCAAGAGTGCGGGCTTTTCTGGATTTTGTTCAATGGATCGCGGCGGCATAGTGCGTGGCATTCTTGCCGCACGGCCCTGGCTGTCCGCTGGAAAAATGCTTGCCGCCTCGCATGATGGTGTTGCATATCAGTCATACGAGCCGACGGGGCGCCGCTCACGCCATGCATCGAACGGCCGATGCAATCGGCGCCTCAGCCGCTGGATATCATCGCCTGGCTGGCGGGTGATGGCGTGACGGATGATACGCGTAAAGCGGAAACTGCTCCTCGGACCATTCTGCCAGGAACGTCGTGAGCGCATGCTACAGCTTTGACGAGGGGCACATGGTCGAGCAACTCGGCGACCGCCTTCGCACGCGGGGGACATTCGCGCCCAGGCAATTGCCTCTGGTTTTGGATAGGATGTGAGCTTTCCATAAGACAACGGCGCGCCTTCATTGAAAGCCGTTGCGCCGCTGTTGCCTTGCGGCCCGCAGCAACTTGAATGAATAGGCTTTTGGGTCGATCCGGCGCTATGCGGCTCGGCAGCGTCGGAAGCGGTGGTTGAAGTCACCTGTCGCTTAACGGCAGCAAACTGATCCTCGGCGCACGACGGAAGCGGCCCCATTTCAGTCGTCGCGATCGCAGGCGGGGCGTGAAAATCCGCATTGAATTTTGGGTGCAGGGAAGGGCGCATTTCGTTCCCAAGGGCGCCCTCGCAGCGCAACTAGCTCCTTTTGCTTTCTAGCACCCGTCGCGCACCAGTTTGGCACGCGCGACAGAGAGGCTCACGCCACGCATTTCAAAGGGAATCTTGACTATAGCGTGACCCAGCATGGTCCAGCATGCCCGACGGGTATGCAGCGGGATCATTGTGCATCAACACACCAAGGACGGAATCATCAGATTTATCAAATGCTTGTGTGCCAATCTTGGCGGGCAGGGGTCGTTAACTGGGGTGTGTGCCGAGTGACCACTTATGATCGTCCACGCTTGGTAATGGTCGCATTTGCTCAGTACCCCGAGGTCCCGATCAACCACGGATTCCGAACGCTCATCTTTTCTCGCTAGCGCCACCTGGGACGGCTGAACGGCCTCCATGCTACTCCGGTGGAGACGCCTTTTCGAGCGGTAGTTTACGTGTGGGCCCGCAGACAACGAGGAGCGATTTGTCCCAGCGATCGAGCTTGCTGCTCGGGCAGAGGATTGCTTTTGTCGATTTTGAGGAACGATGGCCCGATGCGCATGCAGCGCCAGTTGCCAAGCGTCCGTTCGCTCAGCTGTCGGCGGTAGCGAGCGATGACTGCGGGGCGCCATCACCGCAGACTTTTCGTCGTGACCCGGTGCTGCCGTGCTTGGTGTCGACGATGCGCGGCGTTGCGCCATAACCCGATACCGCAAATCAAAGCCTACGCTTTTGTTGTCAGGGTCGAGAACTGGTCAGTGTCGTAACGGTCCCGCAAGTCGGCAAGCGCTTTCGGATCCGGAGAGCCGTGTGCAGCCAACTTGGCAAGTTCTTCGAAATAGTGCTCATGCCCAGGCGGAGAGACGGTCATCAGCACCCGCGCGCGCTTTTCGCTGATATTGGTGATATTGTGCGGCACCCCCGGTGGAATGAACAGGAAAGTACCTGGGGTCGCGTGGATCGTCTTGTTCCCAACATGCCACACGCATTCGCCCTCAAGCACGTAGAAGGTTTCCTCTTGCACGCGATGCACATGAAGGCCGGTGGCGAATCCGGCCGGGATCGTCCAGTCGAACATACTCGTGTGTTTCGTATCCTCGCCAGTGACGAGGAACACCATTGGATAGCCACGTAGCATGACCCCCTTGTTCTCTTCGGGCATGCGAATGACGGGAGCGACGCTCATCTGATCCTCCATCGGCTCGGTGCTACTTCCGCAAGCACGGGCGCAAGATGCGCTCCCCGTTTCGGCGAGTCGTGAAGCCGTTCCGAAATCGTTGCGAAAAATTCACAAACGGTATCTTCTTCGGCAATGCCGACAACCGTTGCATTTGGCCCATTTCGCCTCGACACCGATGCCGGAATTCTATTCCACGGCGCCGAGCCGACGCCACTCGGCCAGCGGGCGGTCGCGCTGCTCGCGCTGCTTGTGGAACAGGCGGGCGCGCCGGTTCCGAAGGAAACGCTGATCGAGGCGGCGTGGCCCAGACAGGCCATAGAGGACAGCAACCTGACGGTCCAGATTGCGGCAGTGCGGCGGCTCTTTGAGCAGTTGGCGGGCGGCGCATGCTGGATCGAAACGCTGCCGCGACGCGGCTATCGCTATGTCGGGCCGGCGGTCACAGCCGGTGGCCGTGATCCGGCAGCAGACGCCGCACCACCGGCAAAGCTGGCGTTGCCGGACAAGCCCTCGATTGCGGTTTTGCCGTTCTCAAACCTAAGCGGCGATCCGGATCAGGATTATTTCGCCGACGGGATGGTTGACGATATCATCACCGGCCTGGCGCGCATCAACTGGCTGCTCGTCATCGCGCGAAATTCGACCTTTACCTACAAGGGCCGCGTCGTGGACGTGAAACAGTTCGGTCGCGAGCTTGGCGTCCGGTATGTACTCGAAGGCAGCGTGCGGAGAGCCGGCGGCCACGTGCGCGTGACCGGCCAGATGATCGATGCATCGACCGGCGCTCATGTATGGGCCGAGCGGTATGACCGCAGCTCCGACGATATCTTCGCGCTTCAGGATGAGATCGCCATTTCGGCCGTCGGCGCAATCGCACCGAGCCTGCGGCGTGCCGAAATCGACAGGGTGAAGCGCAGGCGTCCCGATAACCTGGATGCTTATGACCTTGTGCTTCGGGCCCAGCTTGACGTTGATTCCGGAATGCCAGAGCGGGTGACGCGAGCGCTCGTGCTGCTCGAACGCGCCATCGAACTCGATCCGGCCTATGCGCTGGCGCACGGCAACGCTGCGATGTGCCACCATTGCCTCTTCCTCCGCGCCGGCATGCTGGAAGCCAACCGTGCCGCTTCAATCCGCTATGCCCGCTCCGCCATCCTCCATGGACAGGACGATGCGTCAGCATTAACTCTCGCTGGATTTTCCCTCGGCATGGATGGTCATGACCGCAGTGCTGCTTTGACTGCAATGGAAGCCGCGCTCGCGATCAGCCCGTCATCGGCGCTGACCTACATCCTCGGCAGCGTCGTCCTCGGATGGAGCGGAGAAGCAGAGCGAGCCATCGAGTGGAGCGAACGAGGCATGCGGCTAAGCCCATTTGACCCTTGGGCCTTCGCCGCTTTCGACGCACAGGCGATGAGTCATTTGCTGCGCGGCCGCTACGAGGAAGCCCGTCGCGCCGCTTACAAGTCCGTTCAGGGAAATCCCGCACACAGCATCACTTATGTGCAATTGGCCGCTGCCCTTGCCAAACTCGGCCGGTTGGAAGAAGCGAGGGCAGCTGCCGCGCGGGTGCTCGAACTGCAACCAACGTTCCGTTACAGCCGCCAGTTTGCGGGCGTGAACTGTGCTCCAGCGCTCGCGGAATGCCTTGGTGGTGCGCTGCGTGCGGCCGGGCTGTCAGAGTAGCGCGAGACGATCTCATGAATCTGTTCTCGACACGGATCTAACAGGATCCGTACGTGCTGCCAGGCGGGGCCTTGGCGGCCTGGGAGAAGGCCGCTTGCAGGTCAAACCATGTCGCGCAGGTTAAGGTCTCGAACGACAGGACGGGGCAGGACTCAGGTTCAACAATAACGGTCGTTGACTCGAAGAACCGTGCGTGAAGGAGAGCCAGTAAGACCGCATAGCCTTCGCGCCCCTGCCTCACACGTTCGGCCTTTCGCCGTCGCCAGTCGTTGCCGTTTTGATGTTGTTCAACAGCGACTTCACCAGCGCGGTCGGTGTAGCTTTGAAAACCGCACAACACGGAAAATCGATGGTGAGGAGCAACCAGATCCAAGGTTTGGAGTTTATTGGCATCCAGTGACCACCAGCCGGGCGATAACCCGTTCTGTATCGCTTTTGAGAGAGGATACGATGCCTCAACTGGTAGCTTTTGTCATCAAGAACCTAGCGATCGGAGCGTTGATCGGGCTAGCGGTAGCATGCCGGTTTTTGGCTACAGGTGCCATTGGCAGCCATTTGCCATCTGGCAGTGACGCCTATATCGCCATTGGAATGCTCGCATATTCAATGGCGACAACATTTGCCCTCGGGTTTTTGGCAACCGCACTACTGCTTTTTGAATAGACTAGCTTGCAGGCGTTGCCTCGGCGTGTTCCGCGAGTATCCGAAAAACACTGGCCCTGCTGATCCCCAGTGCAGCCACAGTATCGCTAACAGATTTCCCCTCCGCCCGCATCTTCAACACGTCCAATGCCTTTGCACGGGCCGTGGGCTGGCGTCCAGCGTACTTGCCGTTTGTCTTTGCCCTTGCGATCCCCTCGCGTTGCCTCTCAAGCATTAGCTCCCGTTCGAACTCTGCGATTGAGCCCAGCAAGTTCAACATCAGTTTTCCCGTGGAAGTGGCGGTGTCGAGGTTCATTGCTAGGATGCGAAGGCCTACCCCCTTTGCTTTCAAGGCCGCTGTGATTGACACGAGGTCGGCCACAGAGCGAGCTAGCCGGTCAAGCTTCGTGATAATCAATGTGTCACCCTCGCGTACCCATTCGAGGACGGCGGCAAGCTGTGGACGATAAGTCGCCACTGAGGAAATCTCCTCACGGAAAACCTTAGTGCATCCGGCTTGCTCAAGGTCGCGGAGCTGGGATTCAAGGCCTGCCTTTTGGTCCGTGGTGGAGGTGCGGGCGTAGCCGACTGATGCTGACGTGGACATGTGACATAGATCTCCCATTGGCGTTCATGTGACACCATTATGCGAGACTGCCTGACAGCATGTCGAGAGACCATTCATGTGAGGCTGCCTAGTGCACTATACAAGAGAGTCACATGGGCTTGCTCTATTGAGACTAGATGACCTCGTTCAGACTTGATGATCTCGTCAGACAGGGGCGCACCACAGGCGCCATGATCGGCATCAGCATGTTTTGCTGCGCGGCAGGGGTTCCAACGCTCCAGCAAGTCCCGCGATCCCTAGGGGCGCCCGCCGCTGCCGTGAATGGGGCGGCGGGTTCCGAGGGGGCAAAAGATGGGCACCCAGCCCAATTATTGTGCAAGATAGGTGATTTACCTTGTGCCAATGCGGTTACGGCTTTACCGCTGTCAATATTAGGCGGAAGCGGGAGACAGTATTCGGATGAACAACACGCTAGCACAAGCTATGTTAGCGGATGCCGACATAGGCCGTATTCCGGTATATGAGCCTTATTTGGCCGGGAATGTATCTCGCTATGTGAACGAATGCCTCTCTACGGGTTGGATTTCGTCCCGGGGCGGATTCATAGCGAAGTTCGAGACGGCATTTGCAGAATTTGTCGGCGCGGATGACGCAATAAGTGTCGCTAACGGTACCGTAGCTATTCACCTGGCGCTGGTGGCACTGGGGATAGGGCCCGGCGACGACGTCATCGTGCCAAGTTTCACCTATATCGCGTCGGTGAACACAATTCTGCAAGCCGGAGCGAGGCCCGTCTTTGTCGATTCGCTCGAATCTACACTGCAGATGGATCCTTCCGCGATTCGAAAAGCGATTACTCCCCAAACCAAAGCGGTAATGGCCGTTCATCTCTATGGCCATCCGTGCGAGATGGACCCAATCGTCGCCCTTTGCCAAGAATGCGGACTTCTTCTGATAGAAGACTGCGCGGAAGCTTTCGGTTCCCGGTGGAACGGGCAGCATGTGGGGACATTCGGTGATGCGGCCACCTTTAGTTTTTTCGGCAACAAAACAATCACTACGGGGGAAGGCGGCATGGTGCTAGCGCGCGATCCTGACGTGGTGGTGCGTTGCCGTAGGCTTAAGAACCAGGGGGTTTCGCAAAGCCGCGAATATTGGCACGACATATTAGCCTATAACTACCGCATGACGAACATTGAGGCGGCAATTGGTCTCGCACAGATCGAAATAGCTCCAAGCATTCTCGCAATGAAGCGCAGACTGGCCGACGCTTATCGCGCTGAATTGCAAGGCCTACCACTCCGGACGCACGATCCTGTGGGGGACGTTGTACATTCTCATTGGATGTGTTCGGTAATAGTCGATCGACCGCAAGTGCGGGACCCGCTCCGGGAGCATCTCATCGAACGGGGCATAGAAACTCGTCCTTTCTTTTCGCAAGCCCACCGAATGCCTCATTGCCTAGCAGAGGGAGACCTCCCGGTGGGCGCGAGCCTCAGCGTTCGCGGAATCAACCTTCCAAGTTATCCCGGCTTAACTGCGGAGCAGGTCGGTCGGATTTGCGCCGGGGTGCGTTCGTTTTTTGAGTAATCTGACGCGGTCAGCTTTGAGCTATTGGGAGTCAACCGTGAAACGCCTAAGAGATAAGCCTGAAGTGGCGATCTTGGCGAACCATGAACGCGCGACTCGGCGGCGAACGCCGCAGCGCGAGCTAATTTGCGACAGGCAGAGACTGGCGACCCCGTACTCCGAAGACAATCACCCATGATGCAGCGCATATTGCAACGTCTATACAAGCCTGCGCGGATAGACGTCCGCTATCCGAAGGATCCGCTGGCGTTCGTTCACATCCCGAAGACGGCTGGGACTTCATTCGTCGAATATCTAATGACAAATATCGGCGATCCCTCGCAGATTGCCCCACCCTTTATGGGGGATATGGCGGCCACGCGGGATGCTAGCAGCCCATTCAGGCTCTACTGGGGGCACTACGACTACTTCCTGCTGAAAGGGACCGGGAGGAAATTTACCTACCTGACTTTTCTCCGGCATCCATTGGCCCGAGCAATTTCGCAGTGGAAATCGTGGTCAACTCCGAGCAATTTGACCGACGAGTGGTTGAAGGCAATGCAGCCCTACCAAATTGAAGCTGTGCGCTTCTCCCAAACGTCAACCCTTGAAGAGTTCGTTATGTCAGAAAACCTCTACATCGAGGGACATATCAGGGACGTGCAAACTCGGTATTTGGCAGACCAACCCGACGTTCCAGGCATGCTCAATAGTGCGAAGCGGAATCTAGAAGAGACCTTCAGCTTTTTCGGCATCGTTGAACGCTTTGAAGAGTCAATCCAATTGTTCAGATCGCACTTCGCGAACACAGTTCCCTACGCTGTTTCTACCGGGAGCGAAAATAGGTCGAACAAGGCCACATCCGAATTGTCACCGATTGCATTGGCACGTCTGCGCACCCTGAATTCGAATGATTTTGAACTGTACGAGTTCGGCTGCAGGCTGTTCGACAAGAGAATCCGAGGAGTTTCCCGACGGTGACGATTGCTGGAAGAATACGGTGCGGTGTCGTCCGATGACTGGAAAAATGCCCCGCGTTATGTGGCTATTGAACCACGGTGCCGCACGTCGGTTTGAGATACCAGTGCTCAAGGCCTGTGGGTTCAATGAGATATTTCTCCCCAAGAATTATCCCGCCGATCCGAGCTTCCGGAGCGCGTCGGTTGACTTCTCAGAGGACCAGCATCTGTCAATTCCGCCCCGGGATTTGGCTATCCTCAATGCCGCCGATTGGTATGGAGATCCGGGCAAGGAAGTTTGGTCCATCGCCAATCGTCACTTTTCGCTTATTTTCTTTATCGTTCAGTCACGAGAGACGCTTGAAGGCATATCTCGCCACTTTACGGGAACAGCTGTCTGGCGTGCCTACGGCCTCGATCGCACACTGACGTATTCGAGGATCCGTAAATATTTCACTGGGGGAGTAAGAAATCTCGAAGATATGGGAGATCGTTTTTGGTTCGGGGAGGCGTACAAAGGACTAAGTGAAGTTGAAGACGAATTTATTCGCAAGCGAGCTGTTTACCTTCCTTTGGGACTCCCATCTGCCAAGATCAACGATCAATGGAATGGAGACGACAAGCGCATATTTTTCGTTTGTCCAGACTTGGGATTCAATCCGTACTACAAAAAGATCTATGATGATTTTAAACGCGATTTCGCTGGATTGCCCTATGTAATTGGTGGGAGTCAACCAATTGCGGTGAAAGATCCAAACGTGCTCGGGTTTGTCTCGAACGAGGCGCATGAACGCAACATGCGGGACCTGCGAGCGATGTTCTACCATTCAACTGAGCCGCGTCATGTCCACTTTCACCCCTTCGAAGCTGTTCGCGCGGGGATGCCTCTCGTTTTCATGGCTGGCGGAATGCTCGACAGGCTCGGGGGCGAGCATCTTCCTGGTCGGGTTCGCTCTGTAACTGAGGCCAGACAAAAATTGCTGAAGCTGTTGCAAGGCGACGCCCGCTTGGCCGACGAGATCAGGGCAAGTCAAACCAAGCTGCTTGATGCTATGAAAACCGATCGTCTCGAGCAAGTTTGGCGCAACAATCTTTCTGCGGTTGCCGGACGTTTGCAGGCTAGCAACCCGCGTCCAAATATCGATCGCAAGAGACGCATAGCAGTCATCATCCCTGTGGGCTATCGAGGTGGGACTCTTCGTGCCGCAAAGCTGTTGGCTACGGCGATTTCTATAGGAGGCATACAGGCCGGGGAACCGGCGGAAGTGGTGCTGGTTCACCTCGACGATCCATCGATCTACTCTTCGAACGACTGGGCGGATTTGCGTGGCTCGATCAACATTAGGTCGTTTCGGTGGCGCGCCATTGACGCGGCCGAAGCACTACGCGCAATGCGATATGCGGGGCACTCTGAGTGGGAGCCGGAGTTTGCGAAATACCTCGTAATGGAGGACGGGATACAAGAGCTTGTCGATTGCGATCTGTGGGTGGTCGTTTCGGATCGGTTTTCCCTGCCTCTTTTGCCCCTGCGCCCCAGGATATTGATGGTATTCGATTATTTACAGCGCCATTTTCGGGTCACGGATTTAGAAGAGCAGATCCTCGTCAACAACCGCAGCGCAGACCATATCCTTGTAACCACAGAATTTGCGCGTCAGGACGCCCTTCAGTACGCTGGAGTCAAAACGAGCCGAGTTACAAAGGTGCCAATGTTGTCGCCGGAACCGGGAAATGCTGTTCGTAACCGGGATGGCGAGAAGAGCCATTTTTTGTGGACTACCAACTTGGGAGAGCACAAAAACCATTTGCGTGCTCTCGAAGCCTTGCAGCTCTATTATGAGATTTATGGCGGGCGGCTTGAATGCCATGTGACGGGGGTCGGCACCGACGGGATCGTCAAGAGCCAGTTGCAGCATCTCCAGGGGCTTGCTCGCACCATCGCGGGTAGCCGAGTTCTAAGGCAGAAGGTCAAATTTGTGGGGGAACTCTCGGAGGCCTCTTACCGGCAAAAACTGTCTTCCGCAGCGTTTCTTTGGCATCCGGCTGAATTGGACAATGGAACATTCAGTGTCATTGAAGCTGCCCATTTTGGTGTACCCTCGCTTTCGAGCGATTACCCTGCCATGCGGGAGATAGAAGAGCAGTTCAAGCTCGGCTTGAATTTTATGGATCAGAGAAACGCTGACAATATGGCTGCTCAACTCCATGCGATGGAGGTCAATTTGGTCGAAAAAGAGCGAGCAGTTGTCGCCGCCGAAAAACTCGCCACCCAGTCCATCGACCGTCTGGCTTCCGCGTACTGGAAAGTTGTGCGTGAGCTCATATGAAGAAATACGGAATTTTTATTGCTTACCCCCCAAATATGGATCTTCGGACCGAAGGCCTCGGCCGATATTTGGCGGCGTTTCTAAAGGCAGCAACAGCGAAAGGCGATTGCCATTTTTCGGTGCTATGCCCTAGCTGGTCGCGACCCGCACTCCTCGACTTATGTGTGGAAGCCGGCATCCAAGAACATTCGTACGCCCTTTTGGGGCCGTCTCGGCCCCCCGCACTTTTGCGATTGCATAAGTTCTTACGGCGACCGAAAACGCTTGAGAAAAAGCAGAGAAGGTCTGGGTGGTTTGTTAGTCGCATATACCCTGCTGCGGTCGCGCACGCTGAATGGCTAAAGGAGCGCATTGCGAGTGCTCGGAGCTTTCCTGCGCTCTTCGGTTGGCTTGCCTACGCCGCGCTGCTGGCGTTGCCCGCAGCGATGGCACTTCTCGCAATCCGCCTTGCCCGCAAAACCGCGGGTATTACATTTCGCGGGCTCAAGCAGGCTCCCAGGCGGATTTGGCGGGTTCTAAAAAGGCTCCCAATTGCCCTGCCCTCTAACATTCCTTTCCGGTTGTACGAGGGTATGATCGCCCGCGAGACGGCTTTGATGATCGAGGCTGGAAATGCCTGTGGGGACATTGCTGCTTGGTACACGCCGGCAGCCTTTTGGCCAAATGTGAACGAACTGAAAGCACCTGTTCTGACGTGCGTGCCTGACGTTGTCATGACAGAGTTTCCGGCCGGGTTTTCCGAAATCGGCGACCCCATGTTTCATTCTTATCAAACGGTCGCCAGCACCCTTCGCGCAAGCAAGAATTTCGTGACCTATAGCGAGCACATCAAGCGCGACACTCTCGTCCAGAGGTTCGGGATCGATCCGATGGCCGTTCGAATCATCCACCATGCGCCAAATGATTTGAGCGGGCCAATAAAGGTCACCGGCTTCCCTGACAATGACGCAACCAGCCGAACGTACGCAAAGTCCTTGTTGCTTGGAGCGATTCGAAAGGCGAGTAACATTGGTTATGGCAGCACCTTTGGAAATCCCGAGGTGAAGTTCCTGTTTTATGCAAGCCAATTCCGTCCATCAAAGAACGTCCTGACGTTGCTGCGTGCGTACGAGTGGCTGTTGCGGAATCGACGTATCGGCCACAAGCTGATCCTCACCGGCCGCGGGGACTACGAAAGCGTGAAGGTATTCCTGGATGAGCGAAAATTGGGCGCGGACGTGCTCTGCCTTCATGCTCTTACCGAACCTGAACTCTCCGCTTGCTACAGTTTGGCGGACCTGGCGGTGAATCCTAGTCTTTCCGAGGGCGGAATGCCCTTTACGTTCACAGAGGCGCTATCGGTCGGAACGCCCGTGATAATGGGTAATATCGAAGTTACCCGCGAGATATTGACGGATTCGGCACTCTGCGAGGCCTCCCTCTTCGATCCATATGACTGGCGAGCCGTAGCTGACAAAATCGAATGGGCGCTGAACCACCGGGATGGCCTCTATACTCAGCAACGCAGGTTCTATGACGATGTGCTTTCCAAGCGGTCTTGGCACGACGTGGTGGATGAGCACATAGCCATCCTAGATGAAATGGCAACGCGCGTTCCGCTGACAGCGCCGGCATGAAGCAACCGGCTCACAGCAGCATTTGCGTTTTGGGGTTCGGAGGTCATTCGCGCTCCGTGGCTGATGTTGCGCTTAGCATTGGAGTCAAGAAACTGCTTTTTGTCGATGGCAACGCCCGACCCAATGAGAGTTTCGCTGGTTTTCCGGTAATCAGCGACTTGCCATCCGATCTAGGCAATGACTGGTTCTTGTTCCCGGCCATGGGCGACAATCTCGGGCGCAAAGCCGTCTGGAGCGATCCGATCCCGCCGATCGCCACCCTCATCTCGCCCAAGTCGACGATTGGCACCCTGGCTGAGATAGGCGAAGGGACGCTTGTTGCCCACCACGCGCATGTTGGACCCGGGGCCTGCGTGGGTCGCGGCGTCATTGTCAACACAGGCGCAATCATCGAGCACGAATGCGAAGTGAAGGAATTTTCTCACGTCTCCGTCAATGCAACGGTCGCTGGTCGGGCTCGGATTGGCTCAAATGTATTTGTGGGCGCCGGTGCAATTGTGATCGACGGAGTGACGATCTGTGACAATGTGATCATTGGCGCAGGTGCGACGGTAACCGACAATATCGATATAGCGGGCACCTATGTGGGGACACCCGCGCGTCCGATCAAATAGGTCGTGACGACGGGCGCGGTTTCGCACTCGAAACATGCTTGGAGGTGCTTAGTGTCGCCACGTAACCATCGGCTCGATAGCATGCGTGGTATCGCCTCGGTCAGCGTCCTTTTTCACCATTGCATCCACAGTTCCAATGGTAACCTTTCCGCGCAGGTCCTCAACGTTCCACTAACATCTGTTGCGGCGACTGATCTCGTCGGAAGGGCGTGGTTGTCGTTTTTTGCAGGTGGCGTAGCCGTAAACTTGTTCTTCATTTTGAGCGGCTCTGTTCTGATGGCCTCACTGCAGAGAGAAGCAAAATTCGATTTCGCGCTGATAGTCAGATTCGTCGGCCGACGAGTGCTGAGGATCTATCCTGCTATGGTTGTGACGGTAGCCTGCTTTGGCGTGTTGAGTTGGCTTCTCCCAATCCGCGCAGAAGGTTTCACGTTTGGACAGATTGTCGACAATTGCTTGCTCTTAGCCAACTCCGTGAACGGAGCGACATGGACGCTGCAGTCTGAAATGCTGATGGTGCCATTGATTCTGCTTGTCGCGTTTGGTTGGGCGCTCCTGGGAAATGTAGTCCCGTTGCTGTTTTTATTCTGGTCTGTAAGCTGCCTTTTCCTTGGGGCGCCCTTCGCACCAACTCTCCTTAATGCGGCCATTCCGTCATTCGCGCTCGGTATGTTGATCCCCGCAGTCCTGACCGGAGATGACATAGGTGGATTGCCGACATGGACAGCCTATTTGGCGCTTTTGTCACTCGTTGGCGTCCGTTTTCTTTTCCCGTTATCCGATATTAGGGCGCTCATGGCGCTGCTAGTCCTGTCATTTTTGGCGGTCGCTGTGGTGTTCTATAGTTCGGAAGAGCGCAATGCTCTTGACCACCCTATGCTGCAATTCCTCGGGCGTATCAGTTACGGCCTATATTTAATTCATCCTGTTGTGATAACAGCGCTGCTGCCTCTCTTTAAGGGGGTTATGGGCTCCAGTTTGATTGCCGATCACTATGTCATATTCGGCCTAGCGTTCGGCCTGATTGTCGCCTCGGTCACCGTCCCGCTTTCAGCCCTATGTGAGACGCATGTTGAACGTCCGTTCATCCGACTTGGCCAATTTGTATTCAGAAAAAGGACGAGGGTAGGAGAGGGCACACCAGCAGTTACATATCGGTAGCTGATGCCTTGTCGAAGTCGCGCAGTCTGTTAGCCGGCGACAGGCGATGACGATCATAGGCGATTTTGCCCGCAGGGGTGGGCCAGCCCGTACTCCAGCTCGAACGATACGGCTAGGACATGGTGGAAGCAACTGATCAATATCGGAACAATGGTCTTGATGGTCTGCGGGGCATAGCTGCGACGTCAGTAATTTTCTATCACGCCATCCTCTATCACCAAATTCTGATTAACAAGGTTCTGATGCCTCCAATACAGCAAATGAATACGGCTGGGGACGTCGTGACGAAGGTGATGCTTGCACTGATTAACGGGAACAGTGCAGTTATACTCTTTTTTGTGTTGAGCGGCTTTGTACTTCGACTTTCGCTCGAGCGAAGCGTCGGCAGTCCGGGCGTTGTCGTTGCGAATTTTATCGTGCGGCGGCTTTGTAGGCTATATCCCGCCATGTTCTTCTGCATGGCGTGCTTTCTAGTTCTGGCTATTTTCTACCAGCAAATGGGTTGGCCAGGCTTTCCAGCTCCAAATCTAGCCGACCCGCTGTTGAATGCGTTGCTTTTCAAAATCAGCTGGCACGGCCCTTCAGGCACCATCCAGGCAGAGATTCTAGCCGTGCCGTTCATCCTCGCCGCGTTTTTTATTGGGCGATTCTTCGGTGCATTTGCCGTGCTCACTTGCGTGGTTTACTCGGTTTTTGCATTTGGCAATCCAGAGATGGTGCTCTGGGCTCCCAACCTACATAGCTGGCTGTCGGCTTTCATGGTAGGCATGCTTGTTGCAGATAAGCGTCTGAAACCTTTCTTCGCTGACGCGACTGGACCCGCGCTCATTTTTCTCCTGGTAGCCTACTTTGGCCTGCGGGCCGTGACCAACTTGGGTGGCGTTCAGAGCGCGATTGGGCAGACCGTGATAAGCGGGGGGATTGTCGGGGCCGTCTACTACGGGTCGCCGCAGCTGGCCGTTATACGGTTCCTAAACTGGCATCCAGTCGTGTTTTTGGGGCGTATCAGCTATAGCCTTTATCTGCTCAACGTCCTTTGGTTGTTTGTCGCCTGGTCGATCGCGGCCCCTCTCGGTGTATACCCGACGCATCCCCTATTGACCGGTCTTGCCGTTGGAAGCATCGTGCTCCTGGTAACGGTTCCGCTCGCTGCATTCTCCGAGCGCGTTTTCGAGCAGGGTGGCATTTGGCTGGGCCGAAGGCTTACGTTGGGATCATCTACGCTGGCGCCCGATCAGCCTGCATCAGGGGTCTCCGCTTGAAACTCGTCCTGCCGATAGCTGATGCGTCGCTTTTAACCATCCGCATGTCATCGCCTCGTCCTTCGAACTCTCAACGATCGGCCTCAAACCAAGTTGTCGTGTTGCCGTCGGAGGGCCATACCCTGATCCATTCGCCAATGTCTGGCTCCTCGCCGTACGGGATCGTTACTGGTCCCCACGTCTTCGCTGCCTCAACAGGATTTTCTGCCTGAACCTCGGCACGCTCTACAGCTTTGCCGTTGCGCAGCAACTCGACGGTGAAACGCTGCATGGGTCGTGCACCTCCGCGACCACTCTATCCCCAATCGCGCCACGAATAACTCACGGCTGTCCTTCCGAGGTTGTAAATCGCTCGGGTGATCATCGTTAGTCGGCCATCAGCTAATGGGACTTCTGCAGCGAATTCTCCATCATGTCAGCGCGCGCCCCAATGAGGTTGGGACTGTTGGCGCACTGCTCCAGCCATCCGAGTGCATTCGACAGGTCTCGGCGGATTGAGTCTCCCATGATGGCTGAGTTGAATGGGTGGTCCTGGCTATTCGGCAGGCTCATGGCTCGGCAACGGCTGCGCCCTAGGACTCCCCAAAGACCCTGCTAGGCGCTTCCCCAATCTATGGCTCGGCATCTCGACAGCTATGTGAAGAAGCCAAGACAATCCGATCGCGGTGGCGGTCACCATGATCAGGCTTGCCCATGCCTTCGCACCGAGATCTAGCAGTACGCGAAGGGCAGAGTACCCGGCAACGCCATGCACCACGTAGAGCGGATAGCTGATGTCGGCGAAGAAGTCGCCGATCTGAGTTGACCTGAATAGTCCGGGAAAGCTCGCCGCGAAGGAGAAGATTATGACCGCAACACCATAGGTCCACGCCATCGAGGCGAGTTCCGGCATCGCCAGTGCGAGCAGCACTGTGAAGGCCAGGAACAGAGCCGCCCCCAGGAACAGAGCCTGCTCAGCCTTAAGACGCCCCTCGTGCAGATAGTGGAATGTCACCCCAATAAACATGAAGATCAAGAATGGCGCCGGCAGGACCGCGAGCGGGCCAAAGCCACCACTTCTGACCATGTAGAATTCTACCATCCCCAGCACGACGGGGACAGCAAACACCAGCGCGGACTTGTGCCGAAACCATGCGATGACCAGAGCGCAGATCAGGTAGAATTTTATCTCGATCTCCAGGGTCCAGACGATCCCGTCTATGCTCGGCATTCCCAAGATTTCTCGCAGGCCTGGAAGATAGTGGATTGCGGCTTCAGTGAAGCTGAACGGCCACGGGATACCGAAGTACGAGCCAACCAGCCAGATCGCAAGCAGCGTCACCGAGAATCCCGCCATGTAGAGGGGAACAATTCGGAAAAACCTCCCGACCAGAAAGCCCTGCCAAGTGGCGTTGCGAAGCGAAAACGGGATGACGAACCCGCTGATCAGAAAGAACAGAGATACACCGAAGGCGCCCCAATTGAATTGCGGGACGGTCAGGTGCAGCCACCGCAGGTAAGTCGGAAACGCAAACCGTTCAGGCAGTACAGGTGCGTGAATAAGGCTTGCAGCAGCATCGCGTGATGTCCAAAAAACGTTTGTATAATGCATTACCAGGACGCACACGGCGGCAAAGCCGCGCAGGGTATTTGCGAACTGGACCCGTTCGGAATCGAGGTGATTCATTGTTGATCCCGGTGCCAGAAGCACTCCCGTGGTACGATCTCATCTTGAGCGCTTGCAGCGAAGGAGGTCAACGCATCTTGTGTCGGCGCCTCCAGCGGCGTTCGATATGGGCAAAAAGATCGGGGGCAAGGTGTGAGTCGAGGCCAGGCGACGCGAGGGCTATCTTCCACTTGGTGGACCAGGCCGGCCTTGAGGGCATGGTGTCGAAGCGCCGTGACAGCAAATATCGCTCCGGACCGTCAACGAACTGGCTCAAGGCCAAGGCGGGGAAGCCAGCCTTTGCCCGATGGCAGAGCGAGCCACAGGGCGCTATGTCGGGAGCGCGTTCATCACCCTGAACCGGGAAATGCGGGAGCGCCTTTGGGAACGTGTCCAGGAGCGCGCCGGGGCGGCGCCCAAGGGAATGAAGCGGCCGGCGACGCAATGGGTCAAACCGGGGCTGATCGGCCGCGTGAAGCATCTACGGGGCGAGGAGGATCTGCGGCACGCTTCGCTGCAGGATTTCCGGGAGGAAGAACATGCCAATACGAAAGAGGGCGACTGAGGCAGGGATTTTCGTCCAATCCGAGGTGGCTTTGCTCGGCAGGGTCTTTGAGCACTTGAGGCTCGACAATCAGTCGCCGGAAGCGCGTGACTCCATGGCCTCCCGGATCATCGCCAACTACATGGCCGGCATCAAAGACGAGGCTGAACTGGTTTTGTTGTCCAAGCAGCCGTTGGGCAGGTAAAGCGGCTGAGCGGTTGCGGCGCACTTCGGAGGCTTACGAGCAAGTCGAATCTCCTCGCTTGCGACATTCGGTTGCAGCCGAGAGCCGTGGATCGGCCTCGCAGCGCCTTCGACCGAAACAAATCCTGTGTCCGGCCTTTCCGATGATCGGTACATACTGTAATTGCCCGCAAGTTAAGGCTGGTGGGGCGTTAACTGGAGGCCGGATTGGCCTGAACCAGAACGTCCGATTTTCACTACAAGAACGCGTGTTTTGTCCAATGGCCGTTAATTTTGGTTCGACTTCGGAACGCTCACCGAAGGACTACCTAGCTTTCCTTGACGGGCTCCGGGCGATCGCGATCCTATCAGTAGTATTCTACCATCTGTACGGCGACCGCCTCCCCAATGGTTTTTTGGGGGTCGATGTTTTCTTCGTCATTTCTGGATTCGTGGTCAGCTATACCGTGTCCGGCCGCTATCGCGGCCAGTCCGCTTTTCATTTTGTATTGGAATTCTATGCGCGGCGATTCACAAGAATCATGCCGGCCCTATTACTGTGCTTGCTGTTCAGTGCGCTAGCCACCTTTCTGTTCGTTCCGGACGCTTGGCTCAGCACATCAATCAGCAAAACCGCCTCTTCCGCCTTCGTCGGCCTGAGCAACATCTCCCTGGCCAAGGGAACCGACTATTTTTCACCCGTGACCGAGTTTAACCCATTCGCTCACACGTGGTCTCTTGGGGTTGAGGAACAATTCTACGTTGTTTTCCCACTGTTGTTCTTCCCTTGGGTCATAGGCCCGGGCGGGAAGCGATTCTCGGCCTTTGTTTATGGTGCGCTCGCCGTCGTGTCGGTGGGGATATGGCTTCATCTTCTGGCTGCAAATCCGCTTCACGCCTTCTACATGCCCTATGCCCGCTTTTGGCAGTTGGCATCCGGCATATTGTGCTTTCAACTTGTCAGCCGAATACGAGAACGGACGGGCCTTGGGAGGCATTGCAATCTTGCTGCCACGATCACGCTGATAGGCCTCGTGGCAACATTCGCGCTCGACTTTGGCAAGGGTTCCCATGGGCTTGAGAATATCGCTGCAGTTGCCTGCACAACTATCTTGATCGGATGCCTCTACCATCTGGGAAGTGATCGTGCGCCACACTTTGCGGTGTTGGAAACAAGGCCGGTCAGGTTCGTCGGGTGGATCTCATATTCGCTCTACCTGTGGCATTGGCCTGTCTTCGTGATCGCAAGATGGACGATAGGCATCGAATCCACAGCCACAAAATTGGCAGCGTTGCTGGTCGCGGTGGCGTTCAGCCTCGGCTCGTATTTCTGGATCGAAACACCGACGCGTCGACTGCGGCTTCTGACAACCGTCCCCGACATAGCCGTTGTTGCCTTCTCTTTGGCTGCCATCGCTGCTGTGTTTTGCGGTTTCAAACTGATGCGCGACAATCGGTATGACATCGCCTTGAGCACAGTCATGAGGAATCGAGGCGAATGGTATGCGACCTCACCAGACACCTTTACCGAATCTCCTGGTTGTGCCGTCGTCACGGAAACTGTGGAAGAAGCGCGGTTCTTCACCAAACGTGGGTGCCCGGGCGAAGGGCGCAGCGAGACCTTGTTCGTGCTGGGCGATTCTCACGCGGGAGCTTACATTCATATGCTGGAGCGCTTCACGCTCGAAACCGGCATCCGAACAGTGCTGGTGTGGACCGCCGGTTGCCCGTTTATCAGCTTCAATCTCGCCCAAGACACTGAGCCGACGTGCGCTCATGCCACGAGTGCCAGCGCGGCCTACGTAGTCAAGATTGCCAAGCCTCGCGACCTGCTGTTCCTGCCCTCGCTCCGGCTGGCCCGACTTAGTTTTCAGGAGGCTGCAGGCCCCGACAGTAGCGCTAAGAGCACCGAGCAGCAGAGGGAGCAGGCCGTCAAGAACGCTGTCGAACGACTTACCCACCTCTCCAAGGCGGGATTGTCGATTGTCTTCGAAGGCCCAAAGCCAATCTTCAGGGCCCCGGCCTTTCGATGCAGCGATTGGTTCAATTCAATGAACCCTTCCTGTGCCAGCGGATTCGACATCGATCGAAAGTTGATAGAAAAACTTCGATCACCAGTTTTGCAGGGCTACGCCGAGATATCAGCGGCTCTGCCGAAAATTCATGTCTGGGACCCTTTGCCTACCCTCTGCCCGCAAGTTACATGTTCTGCATTCAGGAATGGACACCCGTTGTTCTTCGACGGCGATCATGTCACGGCCTATGCCAATTCGCTTCTGGTGGAGGACTTCGTGTCAGAGATCGAGGCCACAATTTCTAGAGACCAAGCGGCGCGCTTGTAGGATGTAACACTCTGCGTCGGCGGGGCGATCTCGTTCGGGCCGTGATAGCTTCAGAACGAACGCGGCAAACGCCTCACTCGCCCACCCCCCTAGCCAAGACCTGCGTATGCGTTCGATCGCCCATGGAAAATTCATCCACCTCAACGATCATAGGAAGGCCCATTTCTCTTGCGGCTTCTAGGCGTCCGTCAATTCAGCCGCCCATTTGACAACCTTCAATGCCGCGTCTTCCTGCAAGACTTTCTCTGTTTTCAACTTGCCCAGATCAGGCGCAGGCAAGCCCGCGCTGTGCAGATATCTGCCAATTTTTTGAATAGGTGGGGATTGCCTCTTTCGCTCGATGCCCTAGCATTCACGGTCGAAAGCCCCTGACCCTCGATGCTGAGATGGATTTCATTTTTGCCATCATACCAGACGCCGATCTTGGGGTGTCCTGTCTTACGGCTACTCTCCGCCATGACCCGGATCACCTTCTCGCTTTTCGCCAGCCCGCAGCTATGGCTTCTGCCTCGCTGCAAAACCAGCGCTCCCCATACTGAGGGCTGATTTTGGTCTCCCAATAATGTTCCTGGCCGGGAACATGATAAATGTGTTCCCCGGTGTTGATGCTGATATTGCCTTTGATGGTGCAGCCACCAGCAAGCAGGGATGACGGGGCAGGAATGTCCAAGCTTCCCAGCCATTCAGCGGGTATAAGCTTCGCGACTGTATCGAGGCTGCTCGGGCTCACCGTGAGAAAACCGGCAAGCGGCACCATCACCAGCGCGAACAGGTATTGGGATCGCCACCCGCTCCGTCGACGCTTCTGCCTTGCGTTCTGGCGCCACCGGTCAGCCTGGTCACGAACTATGTGATGCGGAACTTTGGTCACGTCCCATCTCCCCCAACAGGAGAATGCTTCCAATCAAAGCTTGAGTCCATACATGAGAGGTCGCTAAACTGCTGCACGATGACGGGTCATCAGCGAGTTGGAGCGATGAGAATACTTCGGCCGGGACCCAAGCCAAAGAAGGCTTACCCTAACAGCGACCGGTTCGGCGATGACGGTCGGCGCCTGTACAGCGCCTACGCTGCTGCGGGCTCGAAGAGGCCCGTCAATCGACGCAAACGGCAGCGCCGCCTAATGCTCATAGCGGGAGCATCAGTCGCCGCGGTTGTGAGCGCTTTGGTCTACCTGATCGGGGCGGGTTAGCGATGGAATGCCTTTGACGGTGAAAACAATTCCGGCGTCCTCCAACGCTTGGCGAATAGCCGCGATATTATGGGAGCGCGGGTTCCTAAAGCCTTTCTCAAAATCACCGATCGTCATTTCGCTGAGATTGGCCCTAGCGGCGAGCCGCACTCGCGACCAGTTCAGAAGGGCTCGGGCTGCCCTTAATTGATCTGCTGAGAGTAGGTTTTGGCTGTCCATAGAACTCGAACATTCAATATGGCTAAAATGTTCCCGACTCTGCATTGGCCTCGGAACATTAGCGCTCTCTAACGGTTCTACCTGAGAGTGTGTTCCAGACTCCTTCATAGGTAGCGAGCATGGCAGCGGTGTTGGCTTTTGATTTCGCCCATTTTCTCGGATTGACCGCAGACGAACTGCTAGTCGGGGCAGCGTCTTTGGCGGGGTGCTTGTTGGTTTTTAACGCTATGTCGACGGACCGCCCAAATCGATAGCCGCCCCTACAAGCGCTGGCGGCTCTGTTACTTCCTCGGGCGAAATTGCAAGACCGTGGCGTCAGATTCCGGCTCCAGCGGCTCGTGCCCTAGCTCCTCGTGCCAGAACACCTGACGCAAGTCGCGCTGATCGACCTTCTGCCCGCAGTTCGGGCAATTGTAGAAATGGCCGTCCTCGCGAATGAGGTCACCGTCGTGAAGCTTGCCGAGGATCGGCGGGCCAAGGTCGGATAGCTTCGTCATCGCTATCGAACTTTCAATTCGTCTAAAATGTTCCGAAACTAATTAAGCGCATGCTAAATGAGTCGCGGTTTGCGAGCCCTATGCATGCGTCTGAAATTCGTCGCGCCTCTGATGCCGCAGCTCATCGTCGATGAAGACGGCACCAGGGTCTACACCCGCAACGGCCACGACTGGTCGGCGAAATATCGCGACCTGGTGAAAGAGGCCGCCGGCCTCGGCGCCGAAAGCGCGATCGTCGACGGCGAGATCATTGTGCTGAACGAGGCCGGCCTGTCGGACTTCGGCGAGCTGCGCAAGGCGATCACCCGACGGCAGCATGATCTGTATTTCGTCGCTTTCGATCTGCTCCACCTCAACGGCCACGATCTGTGCGACATGGCGCTCGAGGAGCGGCGAGAGATCCTGGCCAGCTTGATCGAGCCCCCCGACGTAACCCTTTCGCCAAGCGGCTCTCCTGCAAAGGCATCCCACCGTCACAGCAGCCGCTTCCGCGCAAATCGGTGCCCTTGCCGTATCCCCTCCAGGAGGATAGCAGTATCGCATGAACGAGCAAGCCCACGTCCACGAAACCCACCCTGATATTGTCAAGCGCCTGAAGCGCGCCGGCGGACACCTCAAGAGTGTCGTCGAAATGATCGAGGCGGGCCGACCCTGCCTTGATATCGCCCAGCAACTCCACGCAGTCGAGAAGGCCATCTGTCAGGCCAAGAAGACCCTGATCCAGGACCATCTGAACCACTGCCTTGAAGACGTTGTCGGACCACTGGCGCGCGACCTGCGCCGATCGATCGACGAGTTCAAGGAAATCACCAAGTACCTGTGAGAATCGCCATGATGGACAAAATACGCGACTGGTTTGGCTTCGGGCCGATGGCGCAGGGTTTCGGCGGCCATGGACACGATCATGGCGACGGCGGCCACGGCCACACGCATGGCGTCATTGATCCGACGATCGCGACGACGACGCGCGGCATTTGGGCCATCAAGTGGTCGTTCGTCATTCTCGCAATTACCGCCGCGCTTCAGCTCGTTGTCGTATTCCTCTCGGGAAGCGTGGCCCTGCTGGCCGACACGATCCACAATGTCGGAGACGCGGTCACCGCCATTCCGCTGTGGGTCGCTTTCGTCCTGGCTCGACGCAAGCCGAGCAAGATGTTCACTTACGGCTTGGGCCGGGTTGAAGACCTAGCGGGAATCCTGATCGTTCTAATTATCCTCTTCAGCGCCATCGTCGCCGGATATGAGGCGATCGATAGATTGATCAACCCGCGGCCAATCGCATTTCTGGGCTGGGTGGCGATCGCCGGCATCATCGGCTTCGCAGGGAATGAAGCCGTCGCGGTGTTCCGTATCCGCGTCGGCCGCGAGATCAACAGCGCGGCTCTGATCGCGGACGGCTATCATGCCCGCACTGACGGTTTTACCAGTCTGGCAGTCGTGCTCGGTGCGATCGGCGTATGGCTTGGCTTTCCGCTTGCAGACCCGATCATCGGACTGCTCATTACCCTGGCGATCTTCGCCATCGTCTGGCAATCGTCCAAAGCCGTTTTGACGCGCATGCTCGATGGTGTTGAGTCGAGCATTGTCGACGAAATCTACCATGCGGCCGAGCATCTCTCTGGTATCGAACGAGTCACCGTTGTGCAGGCGAGGTGGATTGGACACCGTTTGCATGCGGATGTTGCCATCAGCGTATCTGACCAAACGACGGCAATGGACGTGCTGCACATCACCCAGGCCCTTAAGAATGAGCTGTTCGAGCATCTGCCCGCGCTTGCCGAGGCCAACGTTCGCCTGGAAAGCCCGATTGGGCCGACCGCCCACGGTTCGATGTCGCCCCATGGCCATAGTCATCATGCGCCTGGACCGTTCAAGGTCGCGTGCGATCTGGCCGTAGGGACATTGGAGATCGTCGATACGCCTGAAGGGGAGCGCATGCGCCTGACAATCGATCAGCACGCCGATGACCTGGAGGCTACTGTGATAATCGATCGCCCGGCCGGGAGTGAGACGCTTCCTCTCGGACCTGTTGCCGATAACCAGCATCTGCTTGAAAGCGCCGTTGCCCCGGCCGAGCCGCACGAGTTTCAGGCGCGCCTTATCCTGGCTGCGAAGGGCCGCGAACAGGTGCTGCCGTTCAAGATGGTCGAGCCCGATGGCCATCATCACTGAGCAGGCGCTCTTCACCCGACCTTGACGTAAGACGTACCGCGCGTTGACTGCGATGAGTGTGTGGCGCACTCGATGGACCAATCGCCCCTCGAAGGAACCGAAACCGCCGTCGCCCGTTGTCTCCGACTGATTTCTTGCTGATTTCGTCGGCAAGCTCCCCCCAGGACAGAAGTGTTTGCGGCGCAAGCTAAATTGCGTCCACCGTTTTTGCTCTGTTGCGTTGGGACGCACGGATCTTTTGAAGCTGAAAAAGGAGATAAAGCATGGCTGACGGCCCAACCGTTATTAATTCAGGCGGAGGTGGGGGTGGCACCACAGTTATCGCGATTGTCGTGGCGGTCCTGGCAGTAGTCGTACTGCTGTTTCTTACAGGCACCATTCACATTCCTGGTAGGGGTGGAAGCAACGTCAATGTGAAGATCGAAGCGCCTGCTGCACCGTCTCCGGCTCCGGCCGCACCGGCGCCGGCTCCGGCACCGGCCGCACCGGCTCCGGCTCCAGCTACACCGGCTCCGGCGCCCGCACCGGCCAATGGCGGCTGATTTACTCGCCTTTTTATAGTACTTCAGCGAAGCGCAGGCACCCATCCGGTGCAAGACTCGGCGGGGGAGGTGTGACGAAGTCAGGCCTAGGCCGAACGGAGTTACACCACCCCCGCGGTGTCACTGCCGACGTCTCTTGAGCGCGGTTGGCTGAAGTACCTTGGCGATTTTCTGAAGAACGCAGAATCACCTTTGTGCCAGGCCGCACTTCGGCTTACGACCTTCGCCGACTGAGCATTCAGCGAACCCAGCCAATCAGTGGTGAGCATGTTCACATTGGCTGTGATCGGCTAGCACCTCGATCACCCGGCATTCGCCGACTTTCCCGTGGCGGCAGCCTTCAACCATCAATTCCAACTCGGCCTTCGGTGCGCAAGGGCGTCGGCACCAGCGTGTTCGCCGGTACCATCAATGGCGACGGCGTGTTGCGCGTCATCGTGACGGCAGCGGCTTCCGACAACACCATCGCCCGCATCGTCAAACTGGTCGAGGAGGCCCAGGAGAGCAAGGCGCCGACGGAACGCTTTATCGATCGCTTCTCGCGCTGGTACACGCCCGCCGTAGTCGCCGTGGGAGCTCTCGTCGCAGTGGTCCCACCGCTGGCCTTCGGCGGTGACTGGAACGAATGGATCTACAAGGTTTGGCGCTGTTGCTCATCGGCTGCCCCTGCGCCCTCGTCATATCGGTGCCGGCAGCCATCGCGGCATCGCTCTCGGCAGGCGCCAGGCGCGGCCTGTTGATGAAAGGCAGCGCGGTGCTGGAAGGTCTAGGCAAGATCACCGCTGTTGCTTTGGACAAGACAGGGACCCTGACCGAAGGTAAGCCCGTGGTGACGGATGTCGTGGCAATCGGGATCAGCGAAAGAGAGGTGCTGTCGCTGGCCGCTGCGCTTGAAACCGGATCGAGTCATCCGCTCGCCCTGGCCATTCTGCGAAAGGCCAAAGCCGACCGTGTCCCGGTGCTTCCGGCGGCGGAAGCCAAGACGCTCGGCGGCAAGGGCGTCGTCGGCCGCGTCGGCGGCAAGAACGTGTTCCTGGGCTCACCGATCGCTGGTAGCGAAAAAGTCGCGCTGCCGCCCGACCAGGCAGCCCGCATCGCCGAACTCAACGACCAGGGCAAATCGGTATCGGTGTTGCTCGTCGATGATGGGGCTGGCCGGTTTTATTGCCATGCGCGACGAGCCGCGGCCGGACGCGCTGGCCGGTCTCAAGGCGCTGACTGATGCTGGCATCAGGACTATCACGCTGACCGGCGACAACCAGCGCGCGGCGGCGGCCATCGGCAAGCAGCTCGGCATCGAGGTGCGCGCCGAACTGCTGCCTGAAGATAAGCAGCGCGTTGTCGGCGAGCTGAAAGGGCAGGGGCTGACGGTCGCCATGGTCGGCGACGGTATCAATGATGCGCCGGCGCTCGCGGCGGCCGATGTCGGAATCGCCATGGGCGGCGGCACCGATGTCGCCTTGGAGACGGCAGATGCGGCAGTGCTGCATGGCCGCGTTGGAGACGTCGCCGCGATGATAAGGCTGTCCCAAGCGACCATGGCCAACATCAAGCAGAACATCAGCATGGCGCTGGGGCTGAAAGCGGTGTTTCTGGTGACCACCATAGCTGGCATAACCGGTCTGTGGCCGGCCATTCTGGCCGATACCGGCGCGACAGTGCTGGTAACGGCCAACGCCATGCGGCTGTTGCGCTGGAAAGGTAGGGTGCAGATTGCCGCCTCATGGTTGACAACCACTCGCGTCTCCGGGCCGGGGTGCCGCTGGCAATTGGCTCTGCCGCCTTATTCTGCCGGCATGATCGGTATATTTAGCTGGCGTGCAACGTGTGCGGCTTAACGCGCTGTTAACTGGGCCGCAGGCTGGCACTTTGTCGCGCTGCGCCGGATCGATTCAAGTCGCGACTCCGGCCCGGCAATGGTGTAGGAGAAGAGGCTGAACGGAGGCATAAGCGTCTCCAGATCGGCTTTGAGCCTTGTTCCACCCCATTGCGAATATCGAGGACGCGCAGACGCTGGCGCAGGCGATCGTCAATACGATCGTCGAGCCCTTCCTCGTCCTCGACGAGCAGTTTCACGTGCTGGCGGCCAGCCGTTCCTTCTACCAGGCCTTCCAGGTCGATCCCGAGCAGACACACGGCGCCCTGCTCTATGCGCTGGGCGACGGCCAGTGGGATATTCCCGCGTTGCGCGTGCTGCTGGAGACGATCATCCCCGAGAAGACCGCCATGGACGGCTTTGAGGTCGAGCATGATTTCCCCAATATCGGCCACCGCACGATGCTGCTCAACGCCCGCAAGGTGCTCTACGACCACAGCTCGACCATCACCATCCTGCTGGCCTTCAACGACATAACGGCCCGCCGTTTGATCGAGAAGGAAAAGGAAGAGCTCCTCGCCCGCACCGAAGAATTGCTGCGCCAGAAGGATGTGCTGCTGCGCGAGATGGAGCACCGGGTTGCCAACAGCCTGCAGATCATCGCCAGCATTCTTTTGCTCAAGGCCCGCTCGGTCACCTCGGAGGAAACCCGCCAGCATCTAAAGGATGCCCACCAGCGTGTGCTGTCGGTCGCCGAAGTGCAGCGCCATCTCCACACCGAGGCTGGTCTCGAAGAGATCGACGTCGTGTCCTATCTGTCGAAGCTTTGCAGCAGCCTAGCCTCCTCGATGATCGGCGATGCCCAGCCGATCGCGGTCAACGTCACTGCGCAAGGCGGCAGGATCGATTCGCAAAAGGCAGTGAGCCTTGGCCTGATCGTCACCGAGCTCGTTCTCAACGCCATCAAATATGCCTTCCCGATGGAGAAGGCCAAGGCGCTGATCCAGGTGACCTACGAGACCGATGGCAGCGACTGGAAGCTGACGGTTTCGGACAATGGCGCCGGCAAGCCGGCCACCATCGTCGCCAATGCGGGTTTGGGAACGGCAATCGTCGAGGCGCTGGTGAAGCAACTCGAGGCCAAGATCGAGGTCATCAGCGACTCCAACGGCACCAGCGTGTCGGTGACCAGAGCGACGTTCACGTCGCGCGTGCCGCGGGCGGCATAGCCTTTTGCACGACATTCTGGCCAGTTCCGCCACCCGTGGAACCCGCGCTTCGAACTCCTGATCCGCGACTCATAGCCGGTTCCCACAGTGAAGCTCTGCCTCCGTCGGTGATGGCGGTGCGCAAAGCAATCGCTAGCTCACGCAGCTTCCTTAAGCCCGGCTTTACGCTTCCTCTTCGTCAGGAGCTCGCGGACAAACTTATCCCACCGGGCCATGGCAGCACGCTTTTCCGGCATGTAATTCCAGCGATCGTAGCTCTTGGAACTGACATCCTGCAAAGTGTGGTTCTGCAATCGGTCTCGGATCTCTTTCGAGAGACCTGCCTTGCCGGCAAGCGTCTTCCAGGTTCGGCGGAGATCGCGGTTTGTCACAGTCGGGATGACCTCGCGATCGCGCTGACGCCACATGAACGAATAGAGAGTTCCATGACTGACAGGCTTCGACGGGTCGGTTGCGGATGGGAAAAACCAACCAAATCCATTCGGCTTGATCGACCCGATAAGCTCGGCCGCGATCTTGGGCACGGGGATTGCATGAGGCTTTCCATTCTTGGTCTTGGACCAGTCGATGATGCGCTCGGCCGCATCCCATTGATCGACGTGTAGCCGAGCGATCTCCTCGACGCGCTGGCCGGTCAGCATAAGAATTCTTACAGCACGCGTGTAAGGGGGGTGGACCGGCGCATCGGGAGTTTCGAGCCAGCGATAGAGGCGGACAAATTCCTCTTCGTCCAGCCAACGCGTTCCGACGTTCTTTGGTTCGGTCGGAATACCAGCCGCTGGATTGTGGACGAGACGAAAGCGACGTACCGAGGTGGAGCGGTAGTCGTGCTCGGATTTTAGCCCCCAACTGTACGCCGATCGAATATAGCTACGAACATGATCGGCCATGGACCGTCTGCCTCGCTGATAAATCGGGCGAATGATGTCCCTGATCTCATCAGGTTCGATGTCTCGGGCAGGGCGGTTGCGCCCGAGCGAATCGGCGATCTTGTTCAATCCCTTTTCAGCCTCCTTCCAGGACGGTTTTCCATCTGCTTTGAGCGACGCGACGTAAGCCTCAAACAGATCGGCCACCGTGCCGGGTCGTGTGTCGCCCGCAATCTTGATGCTTCGACCCTTCTGAATCATATCGGCAAAGTCGCGTCTGAAAATCTGTCGGGCCTCTTTGAGGCCCATTGACGGATACGATCCGAGCTTTTTCTTGAGACGCTTTTGATCTCGCCATTGCTGGGCCATCCAGTCCGCCGTTACGCGGGTCGGCATCGGCTTGATCACGAGAACGAGACGGCCTGTTCCATGGCCCTCGCCATCGACAAGGTTCTGCTGCTTTTCGGTCTCCTCGACCTGCTTCAAAGCGCGACGAATCTCTCCATCGGTAAGGCTTGGCATTGGGGTCTCCCGTAGGCTTTCGAGTAGGATCGGCTGACGGGTAGTAGGGGTCTGTGATTGGGCACAAAACGGGTTTCCATCCCCCTAAAACCGACCCCAATATGCCATGATATCCGACTCTGCGACAAGTCGAAAAATATATATGTATCAATGTGCTAGAGCGTGATTCTCCGTGATTGAATAGAGGCGAGTGGGATGGTTGTGCACCAGGATGATCGCGGTGGCCGACAGTTCGAGCGCGCGCTTGACCACTTCTCTGGGATAGACGGGCGTGTGGTCGACAGTGCCGGTCTGCTGCACCTCGTCGGCGATCAGCGTGTTCTTCTTGTCGAGGAACAGGATGCGGAACTGCTCGCGCGCTTCGAAGGCCATGGCCGAGCGGCAATAGGCGAGAAGCTGCGTCCACGACGACAGGACTTCGCGGCCATGCACTTCGCCATGCGCCATGCGCTGCGCTGTCGCCGCCACGATTTTCAGGTCGAGCGCCACCGCCGGGCCGATGCCCTTGACCTCCTGCAGCAGGTTGATGGGCGCGCCGAGCACTTCGGCCAGCGTGCCGAAGCGCGCCAGCAGTGCCTTGGCGGCCGGCTTGGTGTCGGCACGCGGGATCAGCCGGAAGAGCAAGAGTTCCAGAAGCTCATAATCGGGCAGGGCATCAGGGCCTGCCGAGGCAAAGCGCTCGCGCAAGCGGTCGCGATGGCCGAGATATCCAGGTTTTTCGGCTGGAGCCGGCCTGGCCTTCGCCGCAGGCCGAACCGGCACCTCGGCAAAGAAACTCCGCTCGTCGTCGTCGCCCGTTGTCCCCATCAGCCCCCGCATCCAGCCAATCAGTCGGGCAAAGCGGTCGCCCGACGTATCAAAATATCAGGCCGGCAGGCCGGGCCGGTCGAGATTGTTGGGCGAGAGCGTGAAAATCTCGCAGCCCGTGTCGGTCACGCCGATCGTGTGCTCGTACTGCGCTGACAGCGAACGGTCACGCGTCACCGCCGTCCAGCCATCCGACAAGACCTTCACATGCGGCCGGCCGAGATTGATCATCGGCTCGATGGTGAAGATCATGCCGGGCCGCATTTCCACGCCTTCATTGGCGCTGCCATAGTGCAGGATGTTCGGGGCGTCGTGGAACAGCTGGCCAACGCCGTGGCCGCAGAAGTCGCGCACCACCGAGCAGCGCTCCGCCTCGGCATAGGTCTGGATGGCGGCGCCGATGGCGCCGGTGCGCGCACCCGGCCTGACCGCGGCGATGCCGCGCATCAGGCATTCATGAGTGACCTCGAGCAGCCGCTCGGCGGCGCGCTTGATCGTGCCGACCGGATACATCCGCGAGGAATCGCCGTGCCAGCCATCGAGGATGTAGGTGACGTCGATGTTGACGATGTCGCCATCCTTGAGCGGCTTGTTGTCGGGAATGCCGTGGCAGACGACATGGTTGATCGAGGTGCAGGACGATTTCGTGTAGCCGCGATAGTTGAGCGTCGCCGGCAGCGCGCCGTGGTCCATGCCGAACTCGAAGACGAAACGGTCGATAGTGTCCGTGGTGACGCCGGGTACGACCATCGGCACCAGCGCGTCCAGGCAGCGCGCGGTGAGGTCGCATGCCTTGCGCATGCC
Organism: Mesorhizobium sp. CNPSo 4671; assembly: GCF_057784245.1. Classification (NCBI taxonomy): domain Bacteria; kingdom Pseudomonadati; phylum Pseudomonadota; class Alphaproteobacteria; order Hyphomicrobiales; family Phyllobacteriaceae; genus Mesorhizobium; species Mesorhizobium sp. CNPSo 4671. The sequence goes on from NZ_JBWLUW010000003.1 coordinate 810,309, forward strand.
GGCAAAACCGTCCTTGCCATAGAGGCGGATCTGGCCGGTGTTTCTGAGGGGGGCCGTGGCGGCGTCGAGATAGGTGACCATTTTGTCCGTATAGAAGGTGGGGCGCTGCAGGAGTGCTGACTTGAAAATCCCACCAGATTTGGCACTTGGAGGCAAAAGGTTCAAGGAAGAACTGCCTGATGCAGCCTGAGCCGCCCGGATATTCGTCTCGTTAGGGCGGTCTCTTGTCGGTTTTCACATGGTTTGCTTTCCTTTCCGGCCATCGTGGGCTAGGCGGGACGATGTTTTGGAGATCGCGTCCAGCCCCGAAGCGCGCCAGATCGCTTGAAGCGCCGCTGACCGCAGCCTGCTCATGTCTGATGGGCCTGGTGCTGCTGGCGATGCTGTGCCTCGGCCGGCCCGACTTGCCTACCTTCGCGGATCCTGCACAGGGCGGTGCAGGCGTTGGCGTCGAACGGTCGGGCGAAGTCGCGGCGCTGCTGCGCGTCACCAACAAGGCGCAGGCACTGGAGGTTCGCACCGCCCGGCCGATGCTGGCCAAGTTCACCGGCGGTCATCCGGCCTTGCCGGCTCCGCAAGCTGTTTTCCTTTGGCTGGACCGGACTTCCCCGGCCGCGCCTGTTGCCGGCTCTGGCACGATCTCCGCTCCCAGCGCGAGCACCAACCAGCCGCGTGCGCCGCCGTCCACGCAGGCCTGAGCGGTCCAGGACCGCATCTCACCTCCAGTTTCAAGCCATTCGCGTCGCGACCCGTGCGGCGGCCTTTCAGCCGCGCATGGGCGGCGTGGCGCGTCATTTCCGGATGATTGCAAATGCAACAACGTATCAAGACATTCAAAAGCCTGACGCGTGCGGCCTCGGCTGCATCCTTTCTGTCCGTTCAGGCGTTCATCTGTATCGGAACCGTCTATTGGGCAATCGCTGAGACGCTCTATCTGTCGGGAACCGGAGCGCTCGTCCTTGGCGCCCTGTTCGCCTTGCCATCGGCCTATGTTCTGCTGACCGTGGTGCGCATGGCCTTCGACGCGGAGACCGACCCTGCCAACCAGTAATCGCGCCGCCAACTTGGAAAGTTCTGCCGGACCACTGGTGCCGGCGAACTTTCCTCGGCCCGTTTGCAGCAAAACCGCCGTTTCCGCAGTGACGACACATTTGCGTGGCACCAACCGGTCAAAGCAACTTTTGACGACGAACGGCGTTGCTTGGGCGACGCCAGTTCGGGAGATGCCTGATGGACAGATTGCAATTCGAGGTGCCGGTGCGCATTGCGCAGGGCCCCGGCTTGCCGGTCGAGGAGATTTACAGCGTCGAGCAGGCGCTGGATTTTCTTCAGGACTGGCCGGCACGCCGGCAGGGGCCGGTGTATCAAAAAGCCTTCAATGCCTGCTTCGGCGCCACGGTTGACGTGGTCAAGACCGAGGATGCCTGCCGTGCGTTCATGGCGTTTTGCCGTGTAACCGGACTGATGGCCAGCGACATGATGGCGCCGCGCAAGCGTGGCGGCGAGGCGAGAACGCTGCAGGCTTGAGGGCCGTTCGCCCCATAACCACTCCGCTTCCCAACCAACTCTGCTTGAATGAACGGGATGATCTGGTGGGTTCAACCGGTCACTGCAACACCTTCTGTAGCCTATCGGCGGGCGTTTCGAAGTCCAGGGTTTTTCGGGGGCGCTGATTGAGCCGCAGGGCGACGCCGTCGAGTTGGGCCTGCGAGACCTGCGAGAAGTTGGTTGTTCTCGGGAAGTACTGCCTGAGCAGACCGTTGGTATTTTCGTTGCTGCCGCGTTGCCAGGGACTGCGCGGGTCGCAGAAGTAGACCTGTAGATCGGTTGCGACGGTGAAGCTCTTATGACGAGCCATCTCCTTGCCCTGGTCCCATGTCAAC
>NZ_JBWLUW010000021.1:0-64698 GCF_057784245.1 Mesorhizobium sp. CNPSo 4671
GGGTGGGGACTCGACCGGGTTTCTCCTTAAGCGCCTCGCGTCGATGCGACGCGCTAAACCTCTGTTTTATGCATGTCGCAAACCATTGCCCCTTTGGGCGACATGCATAGGCGCCCTAGCGGACGCTGGCGACCGCGTCGGAGCGGCCGTCGTTGATCGTCACCCAAACGCCGGAATTCTCCGTCGATTGACGCTTGAGATAGGTGTAGTCGGTGTCCGTCCAGGACAGCACCTTGGTTTCCAGATTGTCGAGGATGAACTCGCCGAGGCTGGTGCGCACGGTCAGCACGGCGTGGCCGTCGCCATTCGGCTGGCGCGCGACCGTCATCAAGAGATCACCCGCCGGCACACCCACATCCATCAGTTCGCGGCGCTTCTCCAGCGCATAGTCCTCGCAATCGCCATAGCCATTGTCGGGATAGGCCCAGTACTCCTCGACACCGTAATTTTCCATGTCGGTGCGCGGCTTGACGCGCGTGTTGACCGAATTGTTGATGTTGACGATCGTCGCCCAGAGCTTACGGGTCAGGTCGACAGGCGTGCCTTTGGGCGTCTTCTCGTTGCATTCGCCTGGGATACGCTGGCAGAACTCATAATGGCCAACTGGCTGCGTGGTGCGACCGCCGGTGTGCATATAGGCCGGTCCCGCGGCATATGCTGATCCCCAAGCGGAAAGCTGCATCGCCATTGCCAACAGCAACAGCTTGCCCCTCTTTGCTTTCATTTTTAGTCTCCCCGTTCGAAGGAGACCTTGCCACAGCTGGATTTATTTGACGCAAAGGCGCGAAGTAGACTTTAAGTAAAACGCCGGTAGAATAAACATAAAATTTGAATCATTTGAGTATTGAATTGTTTGGATTGCCGGGACTGGCCGGATGGGCGCGAGACCTCCGGGGCTGGTAGCGGCTTGAGGCTGCTCGAGGCGCGTCGATCGCTTCCAGATGGGGTCGATTGGCAGTTGCCAGAAACAAAAAACCGGCCGCGAAGGGCCGGTTGATCGAGGCATCCTGTCCGTGCGGTCAGGCGCGTGGCGTGTTGAATTCTGAATCGAGCGTTTCGGGGCGCTGGATGACGGCGAATTCGATGGCGACGCCATCCTCGAAATGGCGAACGATCTGGCCGCGCATGGTGCCGAGCATGACCTGGACGCCGATCGCCGGCTTGACGTCGATCTCAATCGCGGCGCCCGACAGCGACAGGTCGATGATCCGGCACTGGTACTGGCGGCCGTCGGTGAGCTGGAGCACGCTGGTCGGGTTGCGCGGCGCGACGCGCTCGTGGCGGCGGTCTTCCGGCAGGTCGAGTTCGTGTTTGTTGGCAAGCCAGGTCAGCTGCGCCGCGAGCTTGTCCTTCTTGCGGTCGGACGCGATCACGGTCATGGCGAAGCCGTCCTGCAGCGTGCGCGTAACGACGCCTTCGATGCGGCCTATATGGTCGATATAGGCGATGACTTTTTCGCCGGGCATGCCGATGCGATCGGTGCGGAGCGCGACGTTGCCAGGCGACATGTCGACAACCTGGCAAGGATGCTCGGTGCGGTCTTCCAGCATGAATCGTCCGTATATCTTGACCCGGACGCGCTGAAAGTTACGCCTTTCAGCTTGGGACGGCGCGTAGTCGACCGCCGCTGACCTCATGACTGCCTACACCCCGTTTGGCATCCCGCGCGCCGATGCGAGGGACTTCATCAAAGAAGTACAACAAAGCGGGTTAACAAAGGGAAAAAACGAGCCTGCAAGACTGTGCGATCATCAACTATTCCTCGCGCCCGCCGTCGAAGACGACGAGATGGCGGATGCGGCGCGCCCGGCCAAGCGCCGAGATCGTGTCAGGGGCCTCGAGTTCGGCTGGAACAAGCGAGGGAACGTCGATCGCCGGACGGTTGTTGAGCAGTTCTTTTTCCGGATCAATGACACGAATCGAATCGATCATGGCGTCCGTGATCGGGTCGGCGCCCAGCCAGAACGGCTTCTCCGCGGCACTCATCACACCGAGACAGCGCGGATTTTCGATGCCGCCGTCAAGTGGCAAGGCAAGCAATTCGAATTTGTTGGAGCGGCCGTTGCGGCTAAACCCCTCGAACATGATCAGCACCACGGATTTCTGGTCGAAAACCCCATGAATCAGCCGTGAGACCAGGCGCTGATCCTTCTCGCGCCACAGGGACGGGAAGGAGAATCCCTTGAGTTCGCGGCCATAGCAGGCGCAGAGCCTGGTGCCGGCGAGACGGAACACGGGTTGCCCGCGCGTGTCCTTCTCCAGGATGAACGTATCGGCCAAGAGCGACTTGATATCGGCGGGCTCAACTTCCGAACGCTTCGGAGCAGGGCGTCCGTCACGCAGGCGGTTCCAATAATGGAACAGCGTGATCGATCCGTTTTGGTTCATGGTATGCTGCTCCGCGCATTCTGTCGTCTGATGTCCCATCGGTGAACAGAAGGGCGCCCTCCGATGACCTACATGCGTTGCGGAGCAGGAAGCGTGCCAGCGTCGTTAACACTTGTTCACGGGTCGGGGCCGTTAAGGTTAACAACTGGTTTACGTTGTGCCCGGGCAGGCCCTGTGGCACACCAAAACCACTCCAGAAGCGGTCGTTTCGCGACGATCGGCAGCACTTCAGTCAAGGGTTTTAGGGGAGCAGGGGGCTCGACCGGCCGTTCAAGGGAAACCTTGGACGGCTTCTTTTTTGATTCGCGCCCTGTGATTCGCGGTTAACGGCGGGCATGATTTTTCGCTTATCGCGACACCTGCGGCGGTCCGGTGATCAATAGCGCAGGGATAGCCTGATCCCGGCGCTGTGTGACAGGCAGCAAGCAACATTTGCCAATCACACGCGGCGAAAGAGAAAAATCTACGTTCCGAGCGGTTCTGTTGCCGCTGTACCCTTGCAAATTCGCTCCTTGAGGCACGACGGCGGCGATCCCGCGGTCCGGAGACGTGCCTTGTCAGCGTAATTCTCTGGGGAAACCTTCATGAAAACTTCTATCCTTGGACTGATCACGGCCGGCTTGCTCTCCGGCGCCATTCCGGTCGGCGCCGCTCACGCTGCCGGGATCGCGGGTGCTCCCGCTCCTTTCGACAAGGGCGGCGTGAAAGTGGCGCTTGTCACCTTCATCTCAGCCGGCGATTTCTTTCAGGCCTATCAGGCCGGCGCGACGAAACAGGCGAAGGCGCTCGACATCGACCTGCAGATCTTGTCCGGCCGGCAGGACGCGGCCGCGCAGCGTGACCAGATCGAGCAGGCGATCAATCTCGGCGTCCAGGCCATCATCATCGACCATGGCCAGCCTGAAGCGCTGAAGGACGTCGCGCAGAAGGCGCTCGATGCCGGCATCAAGGTCGTCGCTTTCGACGTCAATCTCGACAACCCGAAGATCCCGCAGGTCGAACAGTCCGATCACGAGCTTGCCAAGGCTTCGCTCGGCCAGGCGCTCAAGGACAACGGCACCTCGTTCCAGGCCGGTTATGTCTATGTCGCCGGCTTCGCGCCGCTCGACCGCCGCAACGAAATCTGGGACGAGACCAAGAAGGCCAATCCCGGCATCGTCGAGAAGGCGCGCTGGGGGACGGTCAACGACACGACCGCGGTGTCGACAGCCGACCAGACCAAGGCAGCGTTCCAGGCCAACCCCGGCATCTCGGTGGTCTTTGCTCCCTATGACGAGTTCGCGCGCGGCGTAAAACTCGCCACCGACGAGCTCGGCATCTCGAACAAGGTGAAGATCTACTCGGCCGATGTGTCGACCGCCGACATCACCGAAATCACTGCCGAAGGAAGCCCATGGGTCGCCACCGCGGCCACCAATCCGGCCGTCGTCGGCGCGGTTTCGGTGCGGGCGGCGGCCAAGCTGATCGCTGGTGAGGATCCCGGCCACAACATCGTCGTCAAGCCGGTGCTGCTGACACAGGAAGAGCTGCGCAAGAACGGCATCAAGACAGTCGAGGACCTCGATGCCAAGCTTCCGGCCTTCGGCCAGAGCGACGCGGCATCGGCCAGTTGGATCCCGTCCAACTGATCCTTTTTCTCCTCTCCCTCGCTCGCCCGCGGGGGAGAGGAGATATCGATTGGGTTAGCGCTTCTTTCCCAGGCCGAAGGTCAGTGCCAAGGCGCCAACCAGCACGACGCCCTTGACGAAGTCCTGCGTGTAATAGGGCGCGTTCAACATGGTGAGACCGTTGAGCAGCACGCCGACGAAGATCGCACCGACCACCGTGCCGATCACATGCGGGCGACGCTTGTCGAGCACGGCATAGCCGATCAGCGAGGCTGCCACCGCATCGAGCAGCAGAGAATTGCCCGCCGAGACGTCGCCACGGCCGACGCGGGAGGCCACGATCAGCCCTCCCAGCGAAGCAAGCGTGCCTGACAGTATATAGGCCCAGAGCCGGTATCTCTTGGTCGCCGCGCCGGCAAGATGCGCGGCCGTTTCATTGCCGCCGATAGCGTAGAAGACGCGGCCCCAGCGCGTGCGCTCCATCAGGAACCAGGCCAGCACGGCGACGGTAGCCATGACCACGACAGACAGGGGGATCGTATCGAAGAGCCGGGACCGGCCGAGGATCAGGAACGCCGGATCATAGGCGCCGGGCACCGTCGAGCCGTCGGGAAGCACCATGCCGGCGGTGATCGAGCGGCCACCGGTCGGGATCAGCTGCAGGCCGGCAAGCAGGAACATGGTCGCCAGCGTGGCGAGAAGATCGGGCACGCCGACGCGGACGATCAGCAGCCCGTTGACGAAGCCGATGAAGGCACCCATCAGCAGGACCAGCACCATGGTCTCAGCCGCGTCCAGCTGCCATACGACCATGGCATAGCTTGCCGCCATCACCGACGAAGCGGCGATGCTGCCGACCGACAGGTCGAAGCCGTCGGCCGCCATTGTGATCGATACGCCGACGCCGAGGATCGCCACCACCGAAACCGCCTGCAGGATCGAGAACAGATTGGCCGAGCGGATGAAGGCAGGCTGCGCGTACCAGAACCCCACCACCATCAACGCCAGCAGCACGAAGAGGGCGTAGCGGCGGGTTTCGCGGAAAAGCGACGTGCGCGAGGCGGACGGCTGCGTCGTCGTCGGATAGGTCATCTGTGGTCTCCGGCCTTGTCGCTCTCGACCTAGCCGATCTGGTCGGTCAGCGAGCCATGGCCGTCTCCGGCCTCATGAAGTGTGTGGTTGCGCATGACGAGGATGCGGTCTGCAACCTCCAGCGCCTCTTCGGTGTCGCTGGTCGCGATCAGCGTGGCGGAACCGCTTTGGCTGTTGCGGATCGCGGCGATCAAATCGGCGCGTGCGCCGACGTCGACGCCCTGGAACGGCTCATCGAGCAGCAACAGCCGGCAAGGTGCGGCCTGCCAGCGGGCGAGCACGACCTTTTGCTGGTTGCCGCCGGAAAGCTCGTCGAGCGTGTCGTCGGGCCCGCGCGCCTTGATGCCGAGCCGCGAGATCGCATCGGAGGCGACCCGGCGCTCGTGCGCGGCCCGCAGCAGACCACTCGGAAACCAGCGCTTGAGATGCGGCAGGGCGATCGTACCGGCGATCGAGGCGCCGGGAACTTCGGGCGGCAGCAAGGATGATTGCCAGCGGTCCTCGGCGACCATGAAGACACCGCTTTCGATCGACTGTGCCGGCCCGCTCGAGAGCCATGGCTTTCCGTCGAGCACGAAGCAGCCTTGCGCCAGCGTTTCGAGTCCGAAAAGCGCGCGCAGCAGTCGGCTCTTGCCCGAGCCGAGCGTGCCGGTGATGGCGACGACCTCGCCGGAGCGCAGGTCGAGATCGAAAGGCTCCGCCTCGGCAACCAGCCGCGCGCGCCTGATGGAGGCGATGATCGGCGCGGTTGATGCCTTGCTGTCATGTGTGGCGGCTTCCAATGTCCGGCCGATCATGGCCGCGACGGCGGCCGGAAAATCGATCGGCTTGGCAAAGGCACCGACGATGCGGCCGCCGCGCATGACGACGGCGCGGTCGGCGATCGCCGCAAGGTCGCCAAGCCGGTGCGAAATATATAGGATTGCCATGCCGCCGGCGCGCAGCCGGCGGATGATGGCGAACAGCCGCTCGGCTTCCGTGGTCGACAGGCTCGATGTCGGTTCGTCGAGGATGAGCACGGAGGCCCTGGCCGCGACGGCGCGGGCGATGGCGATCAACTGGCGTTCCGCCGGGCGCAGATCGATGAAGTCGCGATCGAGCGGCAGATCGAGGTCGATCAGCGCCGCGACCGCGCGCGCTCGCCGGCGGATCGATGCCGCCGAGACGAAGAAACGCCCCGTGCGGCCGCAAAGCTCGTCAAGCAACAGGTTTTCGGCAACCGTCAATCCGGCAGCACCCGCCTGGTCGGTCGCCTGGTGCACCGTGGCGATACCGGCGGCCTTGGCGGCGCTGGGCGAGGCGAAGGTGACAATGTTGCCGCCCAGCGTGATCGTGCCCGCGTCAGGCGTGTAGGACCCCGAAAGAATCTTCACCAAGGTCGATTTGCCGGCGCCGTTGGCGCCCATCAGCGCCACGACCTCACCGGGCGCGACGGCAAGATCGGCGCCGGCGAGTGCGCGTGTCGGCCCGAAGGATTTCTCGATCCCGTTGACAGAGACGGCGATGGTTGAGTTTGCTGGGGGCAAGATGCGTGAGCTTCGGGTTATGGCATTGCGCTTGGGGCGGCGAGTTTTGGCCGTCGTTCTCACCCGTTATGGCGCCGCATTCTAGGGAGGGGGCTCGTCGCTTCCGAGAACGCGCGTTGCGAGTTTTTCAAACCCCGGAGCAATTCCGCTTCGTTTCCTTTCGTTTCATAGCAAATGAGGGCGACGCGGTACGTCGTGTTCGCCGTTTCGAGAAACAGAATTGTTCCAAGTCGGCCATCCTTGCTCTAAAGCTCGCGCATCGAATCCCAGGACCAGATGCGTATGAGTGAACCGGTAAGCCCTTCGGAAGCCGAACCCACCGAACCGACGCCGGAGCCCCGGCGTGAGCCGGTCTTCAACCTGCCGCCCGTGGTGCTGGCGGTGATCGGCATTTGCGCTGCCGTCTATCTGCTGCAGCAATATGTGCTGAACGACGAGCAGCAGATGACACTGCTCTATGATGGGGCCTTCATCCCCGTCCTCTACACCGGACAATACGGCTTCGATTGGTTCCTGTTCACGCGGCCCTTCACCTATGCCTTCATGCATGGCGGGTTTGCCCATATCGCCATCAACATGGTCTGGCTCGCCGCCTTTGGCTCGCCGCTGGCCAATCGCCTTGGCGGGCTCTGGTTCGCCTTGTTCTTCGCTGCCACCGGACTGGCTTCCGTGGCGCTATTCTGGGCCATGCATCCGTACGGAGAGGCACCGTTGGTCGGCGCCTCCGGCGCAATTTCCGGCATGATGGGTGCCGCCGCGCGGTTCGGTTTCCGCACCGACCGTTCGGCCGGTAAGGCAGCCTTCGCTGGCCCGGTGCTGCCGATCGCCATTGTCTTGCGTTTGCGTGGCGTCGTGATCTTCCTCGCCGTGTGGATGATCATCAACCTCGCCACTGGCCTTCTCGGCTTTGCGCCTGGAATAGACGGCCAGATCGCCTGGGAGGCCCATATTGGCGGCTTCGTCGCCGGCTTCTTCGGCCTGCGCTGGTTCGACCGGCGATGGCAGTCGCCTGAGTGGGAAACCACCGACCACCACACTTGAAATGCAGCCGATCACGGCGCACGATGTTCACTCTTACGTGAAAGCCGGTCAGGGCAGGAACCGGCAGGCAAAAGCAGAGGAGGACGCCATGACGGTTAAGGCAATTCTAGAGAGAAAAGGCCACGACGTGTTGACGCTCGGGCCGAATGAAAAACTTAGCGTGGCCATCCGCATGCTCGCCGACCACAAGATCGGTGCGCTGGTCATCACCAACGGCGATCGCAAGATCGTCGGCATTCTTTCTGAGCGCGATATCGTGCGTGTCGTCGCCAAGGAGGGTGCCGCCGCGCTTGATATCGCGGTGCGTTCGGCGATGACGCCGAAGGTGAAGATCTGCAACGAGAACCACACGGTCAACGAGGTGATGGAGATCATGACCAGGGGCCGTTTCCGCCATCTGCCGGTGGAAAAGGATGGCCTGCTCGATGGCATCGTCTCCATCGGTGACGTGGTCAAGCGCCGCATCGAGGATGTCGAACGCGAGGCCGATGAGATCAGGGCCTACATCGCCACCGCCTGAGCGGCGAAAGGAACCGCCGGCCGGAGACCCGACCGGCGGAACCATTTCTATCTGTTGTCGAGTTCGGAACGGACGAGTTCGAGCCCGCGCCTTGTGATGCGATAGGGACCGCCACCCGACGACGAAACTGCCTTTTTCCGCTTCAGCTTTCGAAACAGGCCGAGATCGACGCCCGGATAATGCCAGCCGTCACGGGTCAGGCATTTGACAGAGGCGATCCGCTTTTTCTCGTTCTTTTCGATTTCAATGCGTCCGCCCTGCGCAAGCAGGTGCAGGATGCGCTGTTCAGTGCGCGAAATATCCATGGGGAGAGTTTTCCGGAAAAACGAAAAATGCCGCCGCCGCGAAGCTTCGCGGCACGGGGTTTCAGGTTTTGTCGCCCTGCCTCGCTACGAGGTCAGGGCCTTACCGGGACTGAGCGTAAGTGGACATCCACTCTCCATTAGGATGAGCGTCCTATAGGCGAAAGCAGCTGAAAAGGCCAGCCTGCGGCTTTGCGCTTGTCTCTTTTGGCGGTTTGCACTAGCGAAGTTGCACACCAAAATATGCGTCCACGCATATTCAGCAGTTCCAATATGTAGGCCCCCATGTCCCTGATCGATACCCGCACGCCCGACGCAAAACGCCTGATCCCTGGCGCCACCGGCGACTGGGAAATCATCATCGGTCTTGAGGTGCACGCGCAGGTCATCTCGGAAGCAAAACTGTTTTCCGGCGCCTCGACCGCTTTCGGTGCGGCGCCGAACGCCAATGTCAGCCTGGTCGATGCGGCAATGCCGGGCATGCTGCCGGTCATCAACGAGGAATGCGTCAAGCAGGCGATCCGCACCGGCCTCGGGCTGAAGGCACAGATCAACCACAAGTCGGTTTTCGACCGGAAGAACTATTTTTATCCGGACTTGCCGCAGGGCTACCAGATTTCGCAGTTCAAGCAGCCGATCGTCGGCGAGGGCACGGTGATCGTTTCGGTCGGACCGGACCGGCAGGGCGAGTTCGAGGACATCGAGGTCGGCATCGAGCGGCTGCATCTGGAACAGGATGCCGGCAAGTCGATGCACGACCAGCATCCGACCATGTCCTATGTCGACCTCAACCGTTCAGGCGTGGCACTGATGGAGATCGTCTCCAAGCCTGACCTGCGTTCCGGCGATGAGGCCAAGGCCTATGTCACCAAGCTGCGCACCATCATGCGCTATCTCGGCACCTGCGACGGCAACATGGATGAAGGCTCGCTGCGCGCCGACGTCAACGTCTCGGTACGCCGGCCCGGTGGCGAGTTCGGCACGCGCTGCGAGATCAAGAACATGAACTCGATCCGCTTCATCGGCCAGGCCATCGACTATGAGGCGCGCCGCCAGATCGCCATCCTCGAGGACGGCGGCAAGATCGACCAGGAAACGCGGCTGTACGATGCCGTCAAGGGCGAGACGCGCCCGATGCGCTCGAAGGAAGAAGCGCACGATTACCGCTATTTCCCCGATCCCGATCTTCTGCCGCTGGAATTCGACCAGGCCTATGTCGACGCGCTGGCCAAAGGACTGCCGGAACTGCCCGATGACAAGAAGGCGCGGCTCATCACCTCGCTGGGTCTCTCGACCTACGACGCTTCGATCCTCGTGTCGGAAAAGTCGATCGCCGACTATTTCGAGAAGGTGGCCTCCGGCCGCGACGGCAAGCTCGCCGCCAACTGGGTCATCAATGATCTGCTTGGACAGTTGAACAAGGCCGGAAAGGATATTGAAAATGCTCCAGTTTCGCCCGATCAGCTCGGTGCGCTCATCGACCTGATCAAGGACGGCACCATCTCCGGCAAGATCGCCAAGGACCTGTTCGAGATCGTCTGGAACGAGGGCGGCGATCCGCGTCAGCTGGTCGAGAGCCGCGGCATGAAGCAGGTCACCGACACCGGCGCCATCGAGAAGGCGGTCGACGAGGTGATCACGGCCAATCCCGACAAGGTCGAACAGGCGCGCGCCAAGCCGACCATGGCCGGCTGGTTTGTCGGCCAGGTGATGAAGGCGACGGGCGGCAAGGCCAATCCTCAAGCGGTCAACGACCTCGTCAAGGCCAAGCTCGGCATTTCGGATCAATGAGCACAGACGCAAAGCCGGGCAATCCGGCAAGCGTCTCGCCGGCCCTGTTGATTATCGGCGCTGTGCTGCTTTTTGTCGGCACGTCGCTGCATCCGATGCATGAAGATCCGAACGATGCGCTTGCCGCCTTCGGTGAATATGCCGCCGACCATATCTGGCTCTACTGCCACATGGCACAGCTTGCCGGCGTCTTCGCGATGGTTGCGGGGCTGCTGCTCATCCTTGGCCGTCTGTCCAACGGTCCGGCCCGTGGCTGGGCCCTTCTGACGATCGTCTTCGGCGCGGCATCGTTGGCGGCGGCCGCTGCCTTGCAGGCCGTCGACGGCATCGCGCTGAAGGCGGTGGTCAACGCCTGGGCCGCAGCCGATGCGGCGGCAAAACCGTCGCTGTTCAGCGCCGCTTTCGCCGTGCGCCAGGTTGAAGTCGGCTTTGCCGCGATCAGCGCCATGCTGCTCGGCTTGACGGTTCTGCTCGCCACTACCGCCCTGCATCAGGCCAGGCGCTGTCCGTTGTGGCTGTCGCTGCTCGGTGGCGCCGGTGCTGTGGGCGTCCTGTCCGGCGGCTTGGCCACCGCGGCAACCGGATTCTCCGGCCTTGCCATGGCGGCCAACATGCCGGGCAGCATGGTGCTTCTGGTCTGGGTCGTGCTGCTTGCGGTGATCGATTTCAGACGCGACCGCGCTACGGCATAGGCGGGAGAGAAAGCGATGTTTGTCCGCACCGCAGGTGAACGCGACCTTGATGCAATCCGGGCGGTGCTGGTCGAAACCTGGCATGCGACGTACGACGCTATATACGGCGCCGCAAAGGTCACCGAGATCACCGACGAATGGCATTCGATTGCCTCGCTGAAGGCGCGGCTGATCAAGCCGAACAGCGACTTCCTTGTTGCCGATGACGGCAAGCGCATTGGCGGCGTGGCTTTTGCCGAAAGCATCGACGGCGGCAAGCTGGTTGTCCTGAAACAACTCTACGTGCTGCCCAGCCTGCAGGGGCGGGGTATCGGCGGCATGCTGCTCGACGAGATCATCGAGAGTTTCCCCGAGGCCGACGCCATTCGCCTGGAGGTGGAGGCGCAGAACACGCGCGCCATCGCCTTCTACGAAGCGAACGGTTTTATACGATCTGGCGATGCAGGCGAACGCGCCGGGACGCTTGTTTACCGCCGCTCTCTTGCCGGGTGACTGGCGCCTCAAGGCAATCCGGATCACCTTCGCGCGAGCGGCACGACATGTGCCCCCTTTTCATTTGACGGCCTGAGGGTCACACACCAAGCTGCGGGCAGCTGACCGTGCGGAAGCCGGAATGGGCTGGCGCGCAAGGCGGCGAGGGGGGAACCATGCCAAGCTTGCCGGAACTGATGCCGACGCAGGTGTCGGACGAAACCTTTGGTGGCGTCACCTATCACATAGCGGGCGAACTGGTGCCCGTGCTGTCGGTCGATGTGACGCAAATGCCTGTCTATTTCGAGCACCACATCCTGTTGTGGAAGAACTCCGCCATCACCATTGGCCTGAAATCGCTGAAAGGCGCGCTGAAGCGCATGATGGCCGGCATGCAGATCTTCGTCACCGAGGCGTCGGGGGCGGGTATCATCGCCTTCAGCCGCGACGGGCCCGGCCACATCGTGCCGATCCATCTCAGGCGCGGCGAGGAGATCCAGGTGCGCGAACACCAGTTTCTCGCTGCCACCGGCAATGTCGACTACACATTCGAGCGTGTCCGCGGGCTGGCGACGATGCTGTTTGGCCAGAGTGGCTTCTTCATCGACCGTTTTCGTGGCGATAGCGGCGACGGCATCGTCTGGCTGCACGGCTACGGCAATGTCTTCGAGAAAACGCTTGCTGCTGGCGAGACCATCGACATCGAGCCGGGCGGCTGGCTGTTCAAGGATACCTCGGTCAGGATGGAAACCAAGATCGACCGCCTGTCGAGCGGCTTCTTCGGCGCCAACATGAATTTCATCGTCAACCGCTTCACCGGCCCGGGTCGCGTCGGCATCCAGTCGATGTATCTGCACATGCCGACGGAGGAGTAGCTCCGACGGGAGCAAAAACCGGGGTCAGCGTGAGCGCAACGGTGGCGACAGCTCGCGTATCAGCAATTCGAGTTCCCGCTGATCGCCGGTTCCCGTCTTGTCGAAGATCGTCGCCAGTTGCGATTTGATGGTGTCGTCGGAAACGCCGGCGGCGGCGGCAATCGCCTTGCGCGTCCTGCCCGCGGCGACATGGCCGGCGACGCGTTTTTCCGCGGCGGTCAGGCCAAACAGCGCGGCGATCGCGTCCAGCGCCGGGGTCGGCGTGGTGCCGGCGGCGGCGATGAAGATGGCGGCGGCAGCGTGCTGAGACATCCGCGCTGAAATCTCGCGCTGGACAAGCGGCATCACATGCGCACTGCCGAAACGCCGACCCTGGCGAGCGGAATGTTGATGCCGGAGGGCCCAAGCGCGAACTCGTCACGCGTGCCCAGTTCAACCGCGCAACTGATGGCGGCATTGGCCTGCGGATAGGCGAAGGCCAGCTGGCCGCGCACCGATGAGACGGCCGAACTCTGCATCAGCAGCGCTTCGGCCGCGCAATTGGCGAAGATGATCTGCATGTCGTTGGAAACGATCAGCACCGGATGGTCGAGACTCTCGATGATCGAGCGGAAAATCTCGGCCTTGCGCCGTTCGGTCTCGAACAGGTCGCCGATCGTCACGGCGCGCCGTACATGCGGCGCAGCGACGAAATCAGCTCGAGGTCGTCGGCCGAGATTTGTCGCCTGTCCTTGTCGGTCACCACCATCAGCGTGCCGATTCGGCCCGGCCGCTTCATCAGCGCCACCCAGAAGAAGTCGTCCAGCCGGTTTGGTTCCACCCATTCGCGCACGATGCGGCTTTCGATCCAGTTCTGCCGTGCGTTGGGCCCTTGCAGCTCGTAGAAGGAATCGACCGTGAAGGGCATGTCGATATCCATCTTGGGAACGGCCGTGAAGAAGGGCACCTCCGATCCATAGTCGCGTTGCAGCGGCTCCAGGATCGCGGGATCGCCGCAGGACACCGAAAATCGAGCCGAATTGCTGGCCGTGTCGACGACCGCCAGCATGGCTAGCTGGCCAATCGCCAGCCGGCGAATGGCTTCAAGCGTCGACTGCCAGCGACCGACATCGGCAACCGAATCATAAATAGCCTCGACGACCTGCGGCAGGGCGCGGTCGACCGCGTTCGCCAGCCTGGACATAGGCCCCCCTCGTACCGCCCTAGAGGTAACGTAGTGTTGGGTCACAACAACATTGCGTTAGGTTGCACACTAGTGCTGCTGTGTAACTTGATCATGCCGCTGTAGTCGGGAATTGTTGCGTCACGGTCGAATGCCGCGCATGCCGGAACGGTTGTTTAATTTAGTCATAAATAATAGAAGTGTGGCAGTTTTTGTGCATGCCGGCGGGAACGCTCCGGTGATCAAGCTTTCGATCTAGGCGGTGGGAACTTCCACATTGTCGATCAGCCGGGTCTTGCCAAGCCAGGCGGCGGCGAGCAGGCGCCCGACGCGGTCGCGGCGCCAGGGCGCCAGTGTCAGGCTTTCGCGGGCCTCGACATAGTCGACTTTCTGGAAGCCGGCGGCGATCAGGGCGCGGCTGGCTTCACCGGTCGCGTCATCTTGATGTGCACCGGCCGCCAGCGCCGCTGCTGCCTTGTGCAGGATCGCGTTGAGCTGGCGGGCGACCGCGAGTTCAGACTCGCTGAGATAGGCGTTGCGTGACGACATGGCGAGACCATGCGCGTCGCGTATGGTCGGGGCGCCGATGATCTCGACGGGCAGGTCGAGGTCGCGGCAGAGCTGCCGGACGACACAAAGCTGCTGATAGTCCTTCTCGCCAAAGACCGCATGATCGGGCGTTGCCTGGAGGAAGAGCTTGGCCACAACGGTGGCGACGCCCTCAAAAAAGGTCGGGCGAAAGTCCGATTCGAGCCCGGCGGACGGGCCGCCGACCGCGATCCTGGTGGCGAAGCCGGCGGGATACATCGCGCCGACCGTGGGCGTGAAGGCAAGATCGGCCTTGACCGTCGCCAGCATATCCAGATCGCGGGCGAGCTGGCGCGGATATTTGTCGAGATCCTCGCTCGGCGCGAACTGCGTCGGGTTGACGAAAATCGACACCACGCAGCGCTCGGCTTTTCCCCTGGCGATCCTGATCAGCGAGAGATGCCCTTCATGCAGCGCGCCCATGGTCGGAACCATAGCGACGCGCAAGCCATCGCGCCTCCAGTCACCGATCCGCGCGCGAAGTGCGGCGACGCTGTCGACGACGTCAGGCCGGCTCATGTCTCGTCTCCGCCGTTTGAGCCCGAAAAGGCTTTTGAGCCCGAAAAGACATGGGCAGGGCCGGGGAATGTCCGGTCTCGCACCTCCGCTGCATAGCGCTCGGCGGCGTGCGCGATCACGCTGCGCAGATCGGCATATTCCTTGACGAATTTCGGCACCCGGTCGACGGTCAGCCCGACCATGTCGTCGATGACCAGGATCTGGCCGTCGCAGTCACCGCTGGCGCCGATGCCGATGGTTGGAATGGCGATGCGGCGGGTGATGTCGGCGGCGACCGCCTCGATGGTGCCTTCGATGACCACGGAGAACGCGCCGGCTTTTTCGACGGCGAGCGCGTCGGCCATCAGCGCCGCGACGTTCTCGTCCGTGCGGCCCTTGATCTTGTAGCCGCCATCCTTCTCCACCGATTGCGGCAGCAGGCCGATATGGCCCATGACCGGAATGCCTGCGGCGACAATTGCCGCGATTTGCCCGGCCATGTCGACGCCACCTTCGAGTTTCACCGCCTGGCAGCCGGTCTCGTCGACGATGCGCCGCGCCGAGGCCACCGCCTGCGCCGCCGAATCCTCATAGCTGCCCGCCGGCATGTCGACGACGACGCAGGCCTTGGCCGAGCCGCGCATCACGGCTTGCCCGTGCGCGATCATCATCTCGAGCGAGGCGCCCAGCGTTGTCGCATGGCCATGCAGGACCATGGCGACGCTGTCGCCGACCAGGAGCAGGTCGACATGGGGATCAAGCAGGCGAGCGACGGGATAGGTGTAGGCTGTCAGGCAGACCAGTGGTGTGTCGCTCTTGTGGCGACGAATCAGCTCGGCGCCGATGCGAATGTCGGTGGTCGGCAATTCCGTAGCCAATCGTCACCTCCCTCGGCCCATGGCCGGATTGGATATCCGCATGGGCGCGCTGAGCTTTAGAAAGAGCGCAAAGGCTTGGCAAGCGCGCATCCTGCCGCCTCTCGGGATCACGGGCTTGTGTCGGCTCCTTGGCGCGCCATTTGCGCGCTGCCTGCGGCAAAACCCTTGCCTTCCCGAATGCCTGACGCCATAAGCAGGAAACAGGCGCCGCCTGCGCAAAGGGTTCCGAGATGAAGACTTTCCTGACGCAGTTTTTCACCTGGTGGAACAGCCAGACACTGGGAACGCGTCTGCACACCTGGCGGTACGGCAAGAGGGTCGGCCAGGACGAGGTCGGCAATGTCTATTACGAAGGCGGCGTCGATTCGGAAGGCCGCACGCGCCGTTGGGTCATCTACCGCAACTATTCCGAAGCCTCGGCCATTCCGCCCGGCTGGCACGGCTGGATCCATCACCGTGTCGACCTCGCGCCGCCCAGTGACGATTACAAGCCGCGCGACTGGCAGAAGCCGCATCAGCCCAATCTGACCGGCACGCCGGCGGCCTATCGCCCGAAGGGTTCGGTGCTGACCAATCAGCATCGCCCGCAGGTCACGGGTGACTACGACGCTTGGACGCCCGGGTCGTAACGACCCGGCTGGTAACGGCGCCCCGACTTGTCACGGCACGAAGTGCAGGCCGGTCCTTTATCGCCACAATTGGTGTTTAGCTGCTTGCTGATCAGAAAACGGCGACTAGCCTTGGCGATCGACGGAATCACCCGGGCGCGAACCACCGGTACCCCTATATGAGCTTTTTCAACCTGATATCGACGGGAGGCCTGACGCTAGCCGCCAGCCTCGCCGTCAGCACCGCGGCTTTTGCGGCTTCGCCCACACCGGCTGCACCCGCCGCGCCCGCCCCGGCGGCGCCCGCTGGATCGGACCGCATCACCAATCCGGTCGCCGAGTTCGCCGGCATCGACAAGATCACCGGCCGCATCATCACCTTCGACGTCTATATCGACGAGACGGTGCAGTTCGGTGCTTTGCAGGTGACGCCGCGCGTCTGCTATTCGCGGCCGCAGACTGAGGAGCCGAGGACCGATTCCTTCGTCGAGGTCGACGAGATCACGCTCGACCGCAAGATCCGCCGCATCTTCACCGGCTGGATGTTCGCCGAAAGTCCGGGGCTCAACGCCGTCGAGCATGCCGTCTATGACGTCTGGCTGAAGGAATGCAAGCAGAAGTCGGACGTACCGGCGCCCGACGCAACCAAGGCTGACGCCACCAAGGCCGACGCTCCGAAGCCGGCCGCCACCAAGCCTGCCGCCGCCAAGCCGCCGGCCGCGGCCAGCCCGGATGCGGAACAGCCCGATCTTACGGAACCGGACGCCACCGACGCCAACTGATCCCCCGGAACCGTCACGTCCATCACGCGTTGGACCATTGACGACCGCGCATCGATGCGCCCGGAGGATATTTCGATGTCAGACAGCAAGCGGATCACGGCGAGCAAGAAAGAGTTGCTCGAACTCGAAAAAGGGTTCTGGACAGGGGACGAGGCCTACTACGCGGCCAATGCCGACACGGAATGCCTGGTGGCATTTCCGCAAATGGCAAAGGCGATGGACAATGCCGATCTGGCCAAGACCGCAACCAAGCCCAACCGCTGGCGCGATCTCGATATCGAGCTCAAGGGAATCATCGAACCGGGCAGTGATATCGTCATGCTGACCTACGAGGCGCATGCGACACGGGAGAATGGCGAGCCTTACGCGGCGCTGGTCAGCACCGGCTATGTCCATCGCGTCAACGGCTGGAAGATGATGTTCCATTCGCAGACGCCGCTGGAGGCTGCAGCGAAGACCTGATCATCTGAGCGGTCCGGCGGATCGTTTACTCGGTGATACGCATCCCATGCTCGGAGAGAGCAGCCAATATGTCTTCGATCTCGGTCGAACTGAATTCACGTTTGGGAAGCAGTTGGCCGAGCTGACCCATTGTGGCATCTCTGCCCTTTGTGATCAGCGCTTGGACAATCGGCTGCATGTCCGCTCGAAGGTGGATTTCGCTCGACATCGAAGCTCTCCGGTCACGGAAAAAAGATCGCCTCGCCCTTCAACGCATCGGCGAGCATCTTCTCATACTTGCCGCGTGGCACGTCGACGGCGCCAAAGCGCTTGAGGTGCTCGGTGGTGAATTGCGTATCAAGTAGCGCGAAGCCGCGCGCCTTCAAGCGCTCGACGAGATGCACGAGGCAGATCTTCGACGCATCCGTCTCCTTGGAAAACATGCTTTCGCCGAAGAACACCCGTCCGAGTGACACACCATAGAGGCCGCCGACCAACTGGTCCTCATGCCAGGCCTCGACCGAATGGCAGTGGCCCATGCGGTGTAGTTGCACATAGGCCTCGCGGATCGGCGCGTTGATCCAGGTCGAGCGCCGCTCCTCGCGCCTTTCGGCGCAACCGTCGATCGTGGCCTCGAAATCGAAGTCGAAGCGTATGTCGAACGGGCTTTTGCGGATCGCTTTCTTCAGGCTTTTGGGTGTGTGGAACCCGTCGAGCGGGATGATGCCGCGCGTCTCCGGCCGGACCCAGAAGACTTCTGGGTCGTTGGCGCTTTCGGCCATCGGGAAGACGCCCGAGGCATAGGCCTTGAGCAGGAGGTCGGTGGAGATGCGATAGCCGGGTGCGTAGGGACGGGTCATCGCGTCCCCGGACTATTCTTCCTTGGCCAGGTATTTTTCCAGCCAATGGATATCATAGTCGCCATTGGCGATGTCGGCATTGCCGACCAGATCGCGAAACAGCGGCAAGGTTGTCTTGATGCCATCGACGACGAATTCATCCAGCGCCCGCCTCAACCGCATCATGCACTCGACGCGGTTGCGCCCATGCACGATCAGCTTGCCGATCAGGCTGTCGTAATAGGGCGGGATCTTGTAGCCGGAATAGACGCCGGAATCGACGCGGATGCCGAGACCGCCCGGCGTGTGGAAATGGGTGATGGTGCCGGGTGAGGGGGTGAAGGTGCGCGGATCCTCGGCGTTGATTCGGCATTCGATGGCGTGGCCATTGAACTTGATGTCTTCCTGCTTGACCGAAAGACCGCCACCGGAAGCGACGCGGATCTGCTCATGCACGAGATCGATGCCGGTGATCGCTTCCGTCACCGGATGCTCGACCTGCAGGCGCGTGTTCATCTCGATGAAATAGAACTCGCCATTCTCGTACAGGAACTCGATCGTGCCGGCGCCGGAATAGCCGAGATCGGCGATGGCTTTGGCGCAGATCCCGCCGATGCGGGACCGCTCCTCGGCGTTGAGCGCCGGCGAATTGGCCTCTTCCCAGACTTTCTGGTGGCGCCGTTGCAGCGAACAGTCGCGCTCGCCGAAATGCACGCCGCGGCCAAAGCCGTCGCCGAACACCTGCACTTCGATATGGCGCGGCTTCTGCAGGTACTTTTCGATGTAGACGGCGTCGTCGCCAAAGGCGGCGCCCGCTTCCGTGCGCGCCGTCTGCAAGGCGACCTCGAGGTCCTCCTCGGTGAGTGCAACCTTCATGCCACGGCCGCCGCCGCCGGCCGAGGCCTTGATGATCACGGGATAGCCAATTTCGGTGGCAATGCGCTTGGCTTCCTTCTCATCGGTCACCGCGCCGTCGGAACCAGGCACCACCGGAATGCCGAGGCGCTTGGCGGTGCGCTTGGCCTCGATCTTGTCGCCCATGATGCGGATATGGTCGCCGGACGGGCCGATGAAGGTGATGTTGTGCGCGGCGAGAATGTCGGCGAACTTGGCATTCTCCGACAGAAAGCCGTAGCCTGGATGCACGGCGTCGGCGCCGGTGATCTCGCAGGCCGCGACGATCTGATGGATGTTGAGATAGCTGTCGCGCGATGGCGGCGGGCCGATGCACACGCTTTCGTCGGCGAGCCTGACATGCATGGCGTCGGCGTCGGCGGTCGAATGCACCACCACCGTCTGGATGCCGAGTTCCTTGCAGGCGCGAAGCACCCGAAGCGCTATTTCGCCGCGATTGGCGATGAGGATCTTCTGGAACATCCGGCCCGCTCTACTCGATCACGACGAGCGGCATGCCGTATTCGACCGGCGTCGCGTCCTCGAACAGGATCGCCGTCACCGTGCCGGCGCGCGGCGAGGGGATCTGGTTCATCGTCTTCATCGCCTCGATGATCAGCAGCGTCTGGCCTTCCTTGACCTTCTGGCCGACCTCGATGAACGCCTTGGCGTCGGGCGACGGCGCCAGATAGGCGGTGCCGACCATCGGCGAGGTGACCGCGTTCTTCGATACGTCGACCGCTGCCGGGGCGGCCGCGGCAGCGGGCTGGGCAGCTGCCGCCGGCGCATAGCTGGGCTGGGGGGCTGCAATCGCGTGGACGGCAGGTGCCTGCCGCGACACGCGCACCTTCAGGTCACCCAGTTCGACCTCGATTTCGGTCAGGTTGGTGTCATTCAGTATGCCCGCCAGATCGCGGATCAGTTGCTGGTCAACACCGGTCTTCTTTATCGACATTTTCGAGCCTTCTGTTTGTTGGCCGGTCATAGGCGTGCGGCCAGCGCCTGTAGCGCCAGCGTGTAACCGAGCGGCCCAAAGCCACAGATCATGCCGACGGCGACCGGCGCGACCATGGAGACGTGGCGGAATGATTCCCGCGCATGGATGTTGGAAAGGTGAACTTCGGCGACCGGCAGCGGCGCAACCGAACGGATGGCGTCGTGGATCGCGATCGAGGTATGGCTGTAGGCGCCCGGATTGATGACGATGCCGGCGGCCTTGTCGCCGGCTTCCTGGATCCAGTCGACGAGATCGCCCTCATGGTTCGACTGGCGGAAATCGATCTCGAGCCCGAGCGCCGTGCCGGCCTGCTTGCAGTCGTCGGCGATCGCGGCAAGCGTCTTGCCGCCATAGATGCCCGGCTCGCGCTTGCCGAGCGCGTTGAGATTGGGACCGTTCAGGACGAAAACCGTTTTCAAAAAAGCCGACCTTTTCCGGCGCTGGTATCAAACCGGCGCGCTGGGCCTCTATACCGGGCATAGCCGTCCGCGAAAAGAGCGCAAGTGCGTTCTTTCACTGTCCACAACAGGCCGAAATCCGCCCGTGAAGAAAACCCCTGGCTGATCAAAGCGCGGCTTTCGCCGCCTCGATCTTTTGCGTCAGGACTTCCTGCCCGAGAGCCCCAAACACCACCTCATTGCCGACGACATAGGACGGCGTTCCGGTGATCGACAGCTTATTGGCAAGATCATAGGTCTTGGAGAAGGCCTCGGTGATCGACGGGTCCTTCATCTTCTCGCGCAGCGTCGCCTCGTCGGCGCCGAGCGAAAGCGCGATCTTGATCGCGGCCGCCTCGGTGGCGCGTCCCTGGCCGCCGAGCAGTGCGTTGTGGAACTCGCCGTATTTTTCCGGCTTCATCAGATGGAAGGCCATCGAGACGACGCTGGCTTTTTGCGAATCCGGGCCGAGGATCGGGAATTCCTTGAGCACGAAGCGCAGATCCGGATCAGCCTTGGTCAGGGCTCGCATGTCCTCGATGGCTCGTTTGCAGAAGCCGCAATTGTAGTCGTAGAACTCAACGATCGTCACCTTGCCGTTCGGGTTGCCGACGATGCCGTCGAAGCTGGAGTTGAAGATCTGCTCCTTGGCGTTCTTGATGACGCCCAGCGCGGCGATCCGTTGTTCTTCCTTCTGCTTGGCCTCGAGCGCGTCCTGCACTTCGAGCAGCACTTCCGGGTTCTTCAGGAGGTAGTCGCGGATTATGCCCTCGACCTCGGTGCGGTCGATCTTGGTATCGGCCGCCTTGGTGTCGGCCCCTGCCGTCTGGACAGGCTGAGTCGCCTGGACAGGCTGCGTTGTACCGGCCTTGGCAATCTGCGGGCTGCCGGCGACGAAACCGAAAGCCAGCATGGCGAGGGCCACAGCGATCCCCGTTGTGCCCAGCAGCAGTGCCTTTTTCATCGTTCTCGTTCCTTTTGCCTGTTTCCCAGTCCGGCTGTGTCGCAGCGCGTGATCGGAAGGTTCACTAGATCTTGCTTGTCGATTTGTAGTTTATGATATCCTGGGCGCGTATCCAACGCGGCTCGCCGCGCTTCATCTGCTGCTGCGCGCGCATGGCGAAGATCTTCGCATCCTTGTAGTTACCGGAATAGAAATGACCTTCGGCCGTAGCAAGCTCGGCGCCCGGTATGTCACCCAACTCGCCGTAAGCCTGCGCCAGGTAACGATACCCCTCGGCATTTTCCTTGTCGCGACCCAGGCCATTGTTGATCTGCACGACGGCTTTCTTCAGCGCGTCAGGCGTGCCGACCGCCATCAGCGCCTGGCCAAGCGAGACGGGCAGCAAGCCGGACCGCGCGGGATCGAGGCTGACCGCCTTGGCATAGGCTTCGGCTGCATCCTTGGGCTTGTTCGCCTTCATCAAGATGTCGCCGCGCAATTCCTGGAAATAGGGGTTCTTGGGTTGGGCCTTGATCAGGGCATTGGTCTTGGCGAGTGCGCCGGCGATGTCACCGTAAAGGTAGGTCGACTGGGCATCGCCATAGAGTGCCGCGAGGCTGCCCCGCATCTTTTGCATCAGCCTGCCGGCGGTAGCCTTGCCTTCCATATAGACGGCGATCTTTACCCGCATCATGTCATGGCGCTGCTGCAGCGCCGGCGGGTCAGGCTTGTCGACATTCGGGCTCTGCTTCACCAGCACTTCGAGATTGGCGATGCGTTCCTGCGGCATCGGGTGGCTGATCCGGTAGGGATCGATCTGCGCACCCGACAGGGACAGCGCGGTCTGGAAGCGGCGGAACGTCTTCAGCATGCCCATGCCGGACTGGCCGGTGGCGTTGAGATAGGTGATGGCGGATCGGTCGGCTGTTATCTCTTCGGTGCGTTGGTAGGCGAGGATGCTGCGCTGTGCCATCTCGCCGCCGCCGGCGGCAACGCCCATGCCTGCGCCGGCAAGGCCGCGGCTGTTGGTGGTGGCGCCCGCAACGATCGCACCCGCGCCAAGCAAGGTGGCGATGATGGCCATCGTCTTGGCGCGCTCGAGCTGGTCACGCAGTTTCTGCTGGTGGCCGCCGGCGATATGGCCGGCCTCGTGCGCGATGACGCCGATGATTTCATTCGGCGTTTCGGCCGTCATCAGCGCGCCGGTGTTGATGAACAGCCGGCGCCCGGTGACGAAAGCGTTGAAGCTGGAATCGTTGACCAGCACGATATCGATGCCGTCATTCGCCAGCCCCGCCGCCTTGAAGATCGGCCGCGCGTAGTCACGCACCAGAGCCTCGATCTCGGCATCGCGTACCACCGGCACGCTTTGGGCGAAGGCGGTGACAGAACTCGCCACGGCGACGGCGACGCCAAGCGAAAGCGTCGCGAAAACACGCGCTGCCCGGGCAATCGTCGATCTGGGTCGGCTCAACATGACGTGTCCACTGGTAGACGAGCGGGCGAAAGATGAAAAGTCGGCACCGGAAAAACTTCCTCAACTTGTGATCCTCACATCAATCGGGCATTTGTGCGGCGCATATATTCGAGGCATGGCGTGCCCAACCGTCGGGATAGAGATAAAATGGTCGTTTCGCTCTCACGTCGTGGCAATGTCGAGCCATTCCACGCCATGGATGTGCTGGCCGAAGCAAACAGGCTGAAGGCCCAGGGCGTGCCGGTGATCTCCATGGCGGTCGGCCAGCCCTCCGATCCCGCGCCTGCACGGGTTCGCGCCGCCGCGGCCAAGGCCTTGGAGCACGGTCGCATCGGCTACACCGACACGCTGGGATTGGCCGGTCTGCGCAAGGCGATCGCCGAGCATTACGCGGATCACTATCGGCTTGAAGTCGAGCCTGGCCGGATCGCGGTGACCACGGGTTCGTCGGCGGCCTTCAATCTTGCCTTCCTGGCGATGTTCGATCCGGGCGACCGCGTTGCGATCGCAGCACCTGGCTATCCTGCCTATCGCAACATCATGGCGGCACTCGGCATCGAAGTGGTCGAGATCGAGCTCGGCGACGCGGCCTATTTGCATGCCGGTCATCTGGAGGCCGCGCATCGCGAGAAGCCGCTGAAGGGCGTTCTGTTTGCAAGTCCGGCCAACCCGACCGGCGCGGTCATACCGGCCGACGAACTGGCGGCGCTGGTCGATACGGCGGAGACATTGGGGATCGCCGTCATTTCCGACGAGATCTACCATCGGTTGGCCTACGGCGCCCCTGACACCACGGCACTTGCCTTCGGCAACAGCGTGACGGTGATCAATTCCTTCTCGAAATACTATTGCATGACCGGCTGGCGCATCGGCTGGATGGTGCTGCCGGAAGAGCTGGTGCGGCCAGTCGAGCGCATTGCCCAGAGCCTCTACATCTCGCCGCCGGAACTGTCGCAGATCGCCGCGATCGAGGCCTTTGCCGCGACCGATGAGCTGGAAGCGGTCAAAGGCCGCTACGCCTGGAATCGCGAACTGCTGATGAAGCGCCTGCCGGAACTTGGCTTTCGGCTGGCTGCACCCATGGATGGCGCCTTCTATGCTTTTTGCGATGTCACAAGGCACACCAATGACAGCATGGCTTTCGCGCGCAAGATGCTGGCCGAGGCGCATGTGGCGGCGACGCCCGGCCGCGACTTCGACACCCAGGCAGGGCATCGCACGATGCGTTTTTCCTACGCCGGCAGCCATGATGACATGGTCGAGGCGATGGCGCGCATCGAACGCTGGTTGAGGTAGCACCATGCCGGAACTCGAACAGGCCCCCAAACTTGATCAGGCATTGGCAGAAGTCGCCGCCGAAATGGCCGAGCGCACCGATCGCGGCGATGTCGCGACCTACATTCCCCAATTGGGCAAGGTCGATCCGAAAAAATTCGGCATCGCGGCCGTCACCAATGACGGCCGTGTGCTGGTGGCGGGCGATGCCGACCAGGCATTTTCGATCCAGAGTATCTCGAAGGTGTTCACACTGACGCTGGCGCTCGGCAATGTCGGCGATGCGCTGTGGAAACGGGTCGGGCGCGAGCCGTCAGGCAATCCGTTCAATTCGATCGTCCAGCTCGAGCATGAGAACGGCATTCCGCGCAATCCCTTCATCAATGCCGGCGCCATCGTCATTTCCGACATCCTGCTTGCCGGCCACCAGCCGCGCGAGGCGATCGGCGAGATCCTGCGTTTCATCCAGTTCCTCGCCGACGACGAGACCATCATCATCGACCGCGAGGTCGCCGCCTCCGAACGCGCCACCGGCTACCGCAACTTCGCGCTGGCCAACTACATGAAATCCTTTGGCAATCTTCATCATGCGCCGGAACTGGCGCTCGGCGTGTATTTCCATCACTGCGCCGTCGCCATGAGTTGCCGGCAACTGGCCATGGCCGGTCGTTTCCTTGCCAATGGCGGCAAGAACCCGGCCACCGGATATCAGGTGGTGTCGGCGGAGCGGGCGCGGCGCATCGGCGCCATGATGCTGACCTGCGGCCACTATGACGGCTCCGGCGACTTCGCCTTCCGCGTCGGCATTCCGGGAAAAAGCGGCGTCGGCGGCGGCATATTGGGCATCGTGCCTGGAGTGGCCTCGCTCGCCGTCTGGTCGCCCGGCCTCAACGCCAACGGCAATTCCAAGCTCGGTTCGATCGCGCTGGAAAAGCTTGCGAGGATGATGAACTGGTCGATCTTCGCGCCATAGGACTTACTGATATTCAGGTGAGGCCGGCCTGCAAATGGCCAATACCTGCGCTTCCGGTGCTCACGTACATTAAGTACGCTCCGCTCCGGTTCTCGGTATTAGCCATTTTCGACTCGGCCTGACCTGAATCTCAGTAAGTCCTTGCGTCATGGCGGCACCGGCAAAAAAATCCCGCGCAATCTTTCGATCGGCGCGGGATTTTCTTATCTGGAAATCACTTCAACCAACTGAAAAGCTTAGAAAAAACCCTTCCGCTGCCACCAGCCAGCACGCTTCGGCTTTTCTTCGGTCTTGGCTTCCGGTTCATCGGCGACGGTCGAGGAAACCACCGGCACCACTGGTGCATCGATGGCAGCCGGCTTGCGTCGCGACGGCCGGGCCTTTGCAGGCTCTTCCACCACGGCAGCAACCACTGTTTCCTCGGCAACCGCCACTGGAGACTCGACCGGCGTTTCCGCGGCCGCTTCGACAACAGTCGTTTCGGTGACGGCCTCGGCGGCTGCTTTCTTCGGCTTAGCTGCGCGACGCGGCTTCTTGGGCTTCTCGGTGCTCGGCACCTCTTCGCTCACCGCAGCCACCGGCTCATCAACGGCAACGGCAGCCACGGGCTCGATCGACACAGGCTCGCTTTCGGAAGCATCAGCCTCCGAAGCCTCGGTCGCCTCGCCGGCGCTTGCCTCGGTCTCGCCTTCGCCGTCTTCGCGACGGTTGCGCTTGCCGCCGCGCTTGCCGCGCCGGCGCTTCTTGCCCTGGCTGTCATCCGAAGCCTGCAGCGCCTCGTCAGAGGCGCCGGCAGCGATCGGAGCGGCATCGTCCGCTTCGGTGTCGTCATTGTCCGCCGCGTTTGCCGGGCCGGCGAAATCGCCGGCCGGAGCGGAGACGGATGAGCCATCCGTCGGGGCGCCATGCTCGCGGTCGCGATCCCTGCCGCCGCGCCGTCTGCGGCGCTTGCGACGCTTGCGGTCGCGGCCTTCGCCATCCTCGCCGCCGGCAGGCCGCGGCTGCTGGTTCTGCTGCGGCTGCTGGCGTGGCTGCTCGGCCTGAACCACGACCTCATCATCCTCCTCGACGACGACAATCTCGTCCTCGGGCTCCTCCGGCTCGACATAGGCCGGCAGACTGCGCACCTCGACAAAGCCCTCGGGCTTTTCGGCCAGGGCGCCGCGGAAGATCGCATAGTGCTGCGCGCCAACCGTATCGTCCGCCTCGATGGTGATGGTCAGGCCGAAGCGGCTTTCGAGCTCCACCAGCGTGCCGCGCTTGTGGTTGAGCACGTAGAGCGCGGTCGCCGCCGGCGTGCGCACAGTGATGTGGCTGCGCGAATCCTTGAGCAGGAATTCCTCGATCGCCCGCACCACCATCAGCGCGACCGACGAATCGGACCTGACATGGCCGGTGCCGCCGCAATGCGGGCACGGCTTCATGGTCGATTCCAGCACGCTGGCGCGGATGCGCTGGCGTGACATCTCCATCAGGCCGAAATGCGAGATGCGGCCGACCTGGATGCGGGCACGGTCGTTCTTGAGGTGATCCTTCAGCCGCTTCTCGACGGAGCGGTTGTTGCGGTTCTCCTCCATGTCGATGAAGTCGATGACGATCAGGCCGGCCAGATCGCGCAGCCTCAGCTGACGGGCAACCTCTTCGGCCGCTTCCAGATTGGTGTGGAGTGCCGTGTCCTCAATCGAGTGTTCCTTGGTGGAGCGACCCGAATTGACGTCGATGGCGACCAGCGCCTCGGTCTGGTTGATGATGATGTAGCCACCGCTCTTCAGCGTCACTTGCGGCTGCAGCATGCGGTCGAGTTGCGCCTCGATGCCGTTGCGCACGAAGATCGGTGTCGTGTCGCGGAACGGCTGAACCACCTTGGCGTGGCTCGGCATCAGCATGCGCATGAAGTCCTTGGCCTCGCGATAGCCTTCCTCGCCGGATACAAGAATCTCGTCGATATCCTTGTTGTAGAGGTCGCGCACCGAGCGCTTGATCAGGCTGCCTTCCTCATAGACGAGGGCAGGGGCGGTGGACTGGAGCGTGAGATTGCGGACATTTTCCCAAAGCCGCATCAGATATTCATAGTCGCGCTTGATCTCGGCCTTGGTGCGGCTCTCGCCGGCGGTGCGCAGGATGACGCCCATGCCTTGCGGCACTTCGAGATCGGCGACGACCTCCTTGAGGCGCTTGCGGTCGACCGCGCTGGTGATCTTGCGCGAAATGCCGCCGCCGCGCGCCGTGTTCGGCATCAGCACGGAATAGCGGCCGGCAAGCGACAGATAGGTGGTGAGTGCGGCGCCCTTGTTGCCGCGCTCTTCCTTGACGACCTGCACCAGCAGGATCTGCCGGCGCTTGATCACTTCCTGGATCTTGTACTGGCGGCGCACCGGCTTGCGGCGGTTGCGCACTTCTTCCAGCGCGTCCTCGGCGCCGACCGATTCGACCTCGTGATCGTCGGGATGCGAGGACTGTACTTCCTCCAGCATACCGCGATCATTGTCGCTGGCGGTGGCTTCGCTGCCCTGTTCCGCCTGTGGGACGGGCTCGGAAATCACATCGCCTTCGACAGAGGCGGCGATCGATGTCGGGCCGCCCTCGCGGGGTTCGGTTTCGTCCTGTTCGGCGGAACCTTCACCATTGCCGGACGCATCGGCATGCCCCGAGCTATCTGAGTGCTCTGAATGGTCTGATGTATCGGCTGCGTGTTCTATGATCTCGGAGGTGTGGGAGATCTCCTCGACAACGATGTCGCCATTGTCGTTGCCTTCGCTTGGCTCGCCGGAGCCTTCGCCTGTCTCGCCCGCATCGCGCTTGTGCTCGCCGCGGTCGCGGCTCTTGCCGCCACGCCGGCGTCCGCGCCGTCCGCGATCGCGGCTCTGGCGGTCATCGCCGTCACCGTCCTCGTCCTCCTCGTCCTCGGCCTCCTGCGCTTCGGCGCGCAGCAGTGCCTGACGGTCGGCGACCGGGATCTGGTAGTAATCGGGGTGTATTTCACTGAAGGCGAGAAAACCGTGACGGTTGCCGCCATATTCGACAAAGGCTGCCTGAAGGGAGGGTTCGACGCGCGTTACGCGGGCGAGGTAGATATTTCCTTTGAGCTGCTTCTTGTCCTGGGATTCAAAGTCGAATTCTTCGATACGGTTACCGCGTACGACGACAACTCGTGTTTCCTCCGGGTGGGAGGCGTCTATCAGCATTTTGTTGGGCATTATTTCGTTTCCCCCCGGCAGCCGTCAGCCGCAGCTGGCGGGGCAAAGCCCGCTGCTGTGTGTCTGGAGAATGGGTGCCGGATAATTGAATGTCCGCCGGACGGTGCCTGCGTGTCATGGCGGTGCCGCCCGCAGCCATACTGGCGCGGTTTGATGCGGACCTTTCCATGATTGCGCTTGAAGCCATCGTCACCAGCAGAACCTTTTGAACCAAAGCCCGGAAACCGGACCAGCTTGTTTGCTCATACAGAGCCGGCACGGGAACAAACCCGGCCGTTTTCCTCACGCAGGCGATTCCCCCGCCACGGGAGCACACCTGCGAAATTCGTCGCAATCACCTGAACCCTTTTCGCGTGAAGCGAAAGGAGCCGCCTTTCATCTGACCCTGTAGCAGGAAGCTGCGGAGGAGGGCGGTTCCAGGATTGCAGTGATCCACTATCGCTTTTATGATTTGGCGGGTTGGAAGGCAACCCCGATTTCCGATGCCGGCAAAAAGCAGTTCCGTAACGTAAGCCTGGGTTCCGATCCTTGCGTGAAAAGGCTTGGTTAACCTTCTCTGGATACCAATCGTTAATCGAGTTCGCGGCCTAACCGGCACTTCGACGAAACGAGCGGGCGCCTGGCGCCAAACCGGGAGCGACTGGAAGAGAGATGGGACTGGCAGGCTTCACAGGCAAGGGATGTCGTGTCGGTGGCCGGATTCTCGGCGCCCTATGCCTTCTGCTGCTGGTGGTGATTTCCCACGCCTCTTCCTCGGTTGCCAATGCCGCCGACGCGCCGCTGGTGGCAAAAGGCTACAAGATGGCCGGCGATGCCACCAAGATGCGCATCGTCATGGATTTCGATCGCGAGCCTGACATCAAATGGTTTCTGCTGCGCGGCCCCAATCGCCTGGTCATCGACCTGGCGAATACTAGGCTGGCCATCGACGCCAAGGATCTGAAGCCGCGCGGCCTGGTCAAGGGCGTGCGCCTGGGCGCGCTCGGCGAGGGCGTTTCGCGGCTGATCCTCACCGGCAAGGGGCCGTTCGCCGTCGACAAGCTGGATGTGCTCAAGAATGAGGACGGAACCGGCTACCGCATCGCCATCGACATGTCGGCGGCCTCGGAACGGGAGTTCGACGCCGCCCTTGCCAACCAGGCGCTGACCACCGGCTCGACGGTTTCGACCGACAAGGGCGGGCGGGTCGGCACCGGGCCGGTCTCCAATCCGGGTCACCGCTTCACGGTCGTTATCGATCCCGGCCATGGCGGCGTCGACGGCGGGGCCGAGGGTCTGAACGGCACGATCGAGAAGAATATCACGCTGGCCTTCGCCACGGAGCTGCGCGACAAGCTTGCGGCCGTCGGCAAATACGATGTCTTCATGACCCGCGACACCGACGAATATCTACGTCTGGACGACCGCGTGCGCATTGCCCGTCAGCATGAGGCCGATCTGTTGATTTCGATCCATGCCGATACAATCAGCGTCAAGGGCATCCGCGGCGCCACCGTCTACACCGTTTCCGACAAGGCGTCGGATCCCGAGGCGCAGGCGCTTGCCGACCGCGAAAACCTCTCCGACCAGTTCGCCGGCATGGTCATCAAGGACGATAACAGGGAAGTGACCGACATCCTGATCGACCTGATCCGCCGCGAGACGCACACATTTTCGATGAGTTTCGCCCACACATTGGTCGGCCAGCTGTCGACCAGCGTCGGCCTCATCAACAATCCGCAGCGTTCCGCAGGTTTCAAGGTGCTGAAGGCACCAGACGTGCCATCCGTTCTGGTGGAACTCGGCTATCTCTCGAATGCCAAGGACGAGGCGCAGCTGCTCGACGCCGAATGGCGCGGCAAGGCCGCACAAAGCATCACCAACGCCGTTGCACTGTTTGCCTCCGCCCGGGCCGGAACGGTGACCGGAGGTTGACATGGCTGGTGGCGCCTGCAACCTGAGGCAGCGTTGCTGGATGACAACACCCGGTGCCTTTTATTTCCGGCGCGCGGTCACGAAATCAAGCCTTGCCGTATTTTGTCCACATGGTGGCGACATGGGTTTTCGATTACGGATTGGGACCGGCTCGAAAGCTTGCGTGGAAGGCGGCTTCGTTTAGGAAATTCCCGAACCAAGGACTGGAGCGGGTATGATTCGTCTCATTGGCTATTTTTTCGGCATCGGCACGACGCTGGCCCTTCTGGCCGCGGCGGGCGTTGCGCTTTACATCGGCCATGTAGCAAAGGATCTGCCTGACTACGAAGTGCTGGCCAAGTACGAACCGCCGGTGACCACCCGCATCCATGCCTCGGATGGCTCTCTGATGGCGGAGTATGCGCGCGAACGGCGCCTGTATTTGCCGATTCAGGCGATCCCGGATCGCGTCAAGGCGGCGTTCCTGTCCGCCGAGGACAAGAACTTCTACAGCCATCCCGGTGTTGACATAACGGGGTTGGGCAGAGCGGTGCTCACTTACGTTTCGGGTGGACCGATGCAGGGCGGTTCGACGATCACCCAGCAGGTTGCCAAGAACTTCCTTCTCACCAACGAGCGCTCCCTGGAACGCAAGGTCAAGGAGGCCATCCTTTCGTTCCGCATCGAGCAGGCCTATTCCAAGGATCGTATCCTTGAACTCTATCTCAATGAGATTTTCTTTGGCTTCAACGCCTATGGTGTCGCCGGCGCCGCACTGACCTATTTCGATAAATCGGTGAACGAACTGACCGTGGCCGAGGCCGCTTATCTGGCATCGCTCCCGAAAGGTCCGGCCAACTACAATCCCTTCAAGCATGCCGATCGCGCGATTGAGCGGCGAAACTGGGTCATCGGCCAGATGGTCGAGAACGGTTACGTGACCCCCGAAGAGGGTGCGAAGGCGAAGGCCGAGCCGCTTGGTGTCGCCCCGCGCCGCACCGGCTCCTATTTGTTCGCGGGCGAATATTTCACCGAAGAGGTTCGTCGACAGATCATCGCCCGCTATGGCGAGAACGCGCTCTATGAGGGCGGCCTTTCCATCCGCACGACCCTTGACCCGAAGGTTCAGCTCATTGCCCGCAAGGCGATGCAGAACGGTTTGATGAAATACGACACGCTGCGCGGCTATCGCGGCCCGGTGACGTCGATTGACGTGTCCGGCGACTGGGGTCCTCCGCTGGGCGCCGTCAAGGGACTGGAAGACGTTCCCGAATGGTCGCTCGCCGTCGTGCTCGACTCCTCGGCGTCAGGCCTCTCGATCGGTCTGCAGCCCGCACGCCAGGCGTCGGGCGACATCGTCAAGGAGCGCGTCGAAGGCACCGTCAGCAAGGACGACATGGGCTTTGCCATGCGCCATGTGGTCGACGGCAAGACGGTCAAGGCCAAGTCGCCGGCCGACGTGCTGAAGCCGGGCGATGTCATCTTCGTGCAGAAGAACGAAGGTTCCGACAACACTTACAGCTTGCGTCAGGTTCCCGAGGTGGAAGGCGGTCTGATCGCCATGGATCCGCACACCGGCCGCGTGCTGGCCATGGTCGGCGGCTTCTCCTATTCGCAGTCGGAATTCAACCGCGCCACCCAGGCGATGCGCCAGCCGGGTTCCTCGTTCAAGCCGATCGTCTATTCGGCCGCGCTCGACAACGGCTATACGCCGGCCTCGGTGATCATGGACGGACCGATCACCATCCAGAGCGGCAACACGACCTGGACGCCGAAGAACTATGACGGCACGGTCGCCGGGCCGGCAACCCTGCGCTCCGGCATCGAGAAGTCACGCAACCTGATGACGGTGCGGCTTGCCAACGACATGGGCATGAAGTTGGTCGTCGAATATGCCGAGCGCTTCGGCGTCTATGACCATCTGGCGCCGTATCTGCCGATGGCGCTGGGCTCCGGCGAGACGACCGTCATGCGCATGGTTTCGGCCTATTCGATCATGGCCAATGGCGGCAAGTCGATCAAGCCGTCGCTGATCGACCGCATCCAGGACCGCTACGGCAAGACCGTGTTCAAACAGGACGAGCGTGGCTGCGAAGGCTGCAACGCACCCGAATGGAAGAATCAGCCGGAGCCGGAACTGGTCGACAATTCCGAGCAGGTGCTCGATCCGATGACCGCCTACCAGATCACCTCGATGATGGAAGGCGTGGTGCAGCGCGGCACCGGCGCCACCATCGGCGAGCTTGGCCGCCACATCGCTGGCAAGACCGGCACCACCAACGACGAGAAGGACGCCTGGTTCATCGGCTACACGCCGAACCTCGTGGTTGGTCTCTATATGGGCTACGACACGCCGCGCGGCCTTGGCCATGGCGCCACCGGCGGCGGTCTGGCCGCCCCGATCTTCAAGGATTTCATGCGCGTCGCGCTGGACGGCACGCCCAATGTCGACTTCAAGGTTCCCGACGGCATGAACCTGATCGCCATCAATCGCAAGACCGGCATGCGTGCTGCGTCGGGCGATCCGGGCACCATCATCGAGGCCTTCAAGCCGGGCACCGGTCCCGCCGACAGCTATTGGGTGATCGGCATGGGGGCCGATGGCTCCAACGCCTCGGGCGGCGCATTGTCGCCGCAGGCCAACCAGGCCATCCAGGACGGCGGCGGCGGCCTCTACTGACGGGTCCCAATGCCCGACCGCTGGGCTGGCCTCGGGGCCGGCCCATTTCGCTTTACACGTGGCGGCGCCGTCCCTATGTATCGCGCCGACCGAAGTGTCACTTCAGCAACAGGACAAAATACCAGGCCATGCGCGCGGAAACGCAGAATATTGTCGACGAGATCAGGCAGGCGATAACCCTGCTGAGGAGGCATCTTTGACTGGGATCAGGCCATAAAGCGGCTTGAATACCTGAATGTGCGCGCCGAGGACGCCAGCCTCTGGAACGAACCGCTGGAAGCGCAGAAGCTGATGCGCGAACGCCAGGGCCTCGAGGAAGGCATCGCGGCGGTCAAGGGCCTGACCCAGGCGCTGGAAGACAATATCGGCCTGATCGAACTCGGCGAGGAAGAGGGCGACGAGGGCGTTATCGCCGAGGGCGAAGCGGCGATCCGCTCGATGCAGGGCGAGGCCAAGGCCCGCCAGGTCGAAACGTTGCTATCGGGCGAGGCTGACGCCAACGACACCTATCTCGAAGTCCATGCGGGCGCCGGCGGCACTGAAAGCCAGGATTGGGCCTCGATGCTCTTGCGCATGTACACGCGCTGGGCCGAGCGCCGCCGCTTCAAGGTCGAGGTGTTGGAAGTTCATGATGGCGAAGAGGCTGGCATCAAGTCCGCCACGCTCTTGATCAAGGGCCACAATGCCTATGGCTGGCTGAAGACCGAATCCGGTGTCCACCGCCTGGTGCGCATTTCGCCCTATGACAGCAATGCGCGTCGCCATACGTCCTTCTCCAGCATCTGGGTCTACCCAGTCGTCGATGACAGGATCGAGATCGATGTTTCGGAATCGGATGTGCGCATCGACACTTACCGCTCATCGGGTTCTGGCGGCCAGCACGTCAACACCACCGATTCGGCCGTGCGCATCACCCATATCGCCACGGGCATCGCGGTCGCCTGCCAGGCCGAGCGTTCGCAGCATAAGAACAAGGCCAAGGCCTGGGAGATGCTGCGCTCGCGCCTCTACGAGGAAGAGTTGAAGAAGCGCGAAGCCGTCGCCAATGCCACCGAAGCCTCGAAGAGCGACATCGGCTGGGGTCACCAGATCCGCTCTTACGTGCTGCAGCCCTATCAGTTGGTGAAGGATCTGCGCACCGGCGTCGAAAGCACCAGCCCGTCGAGCGTGCTCGACGGCGACCTCGACGATTTCATGGAAGCCTCGCTGTCGCAACGCATCGAGGGTGGTGCTGGTGAGGCCGTGGCGGATCTGGACTAGCTCCGTCCGCCACCAAACCCGCATTTGCCACCGCTCGCATCTTCGGGGAACATCTTGTTGCTGCCCCAAGCGGCCGGACGACGGATGCGGTCCGGCTACGCAGCAATTTCTTGCGCCGACTCACATTTCGGCTCACCATTTAAGGCAGGAGGAGACAAAAGCATTTATGGCCGGTCGCGGCATATCTGCTGACGATTGGCCGCTGGGAAGACACGTTCCGGGAACGGGCAGGCGCAACGCTTGAACCTCGTTTGAAAGGAACGTTCCCATGTTTGCCGCCAATTCCAGATCGGCCATCGCCGCTCCATCGGTTGGCCAGCTTCTCCTTCCTCTGTTTGCAGCCTCAGCGATCGCGCTGCTATCGACGCCGGCCTTGGCGCATGACGCCAAGCCGACCGCGGCCAAGCCGCAAGGCTGGAGCTATCCGTTCGCCTGCTGTGCGAACTACGACTGCCACGAAGTGTCGCAAACCTCGATCAGCGAGCGCCCGGAAGGTTATGTCATCAAGGACACCGGGGAGGTGCTGGCCTACAGCGACAGACGCATCAAGGATTCGCCCGACGGTGAATTCCATTGGTGTGCGCACGAGGCTGGCCTCGATGCCGGCAAGACCATCTGCCTGTTCGTGCCGCCATCGTCATACTGAGTCTGCTGTCGGCTGTTCAGGCGTAGAGCCTGCTGACAGACAGTTGTCAGGACCGCTTCTTTATGGTGCCCTGCCTCATGGGCGGCGGACAATGGAGAGGTGATGTTGATGACCATCAAGGCGAGCTGCCACTGCAAGGCGACGACATTCGAGGTTTCTGAGGCACCGCAGACGGTGACGCAATGCACCTGTTCGTTCTGCTCGAAACGCGGCTCGCTCTGGGCTTACT
This sequence comes from Mesorhizobium sp. CNPSo 4671, assembly GCF_057784245.1. Classification (NCBI taxonomy): domain Bacteria; kingdom Pseudomonadati; phylum Pseudomonadota; class Alphaproteobacteria; order Hyphomicrobiales; family Phyllobacteriaceae; genus Mesorhizobium; species Mesorhizobium sp. CNPSo 4671. The sequence continues at coordinate 35,003 of NZ_JBWLUW010000021.1, forward strand.
ACGTCCCGTCGCAGTTCAAGCTGACCAGTCCGCCCGAAAACGTTTCTGTCTATCAGTGGGGGTCGAAAACCGTGAAGCACGGGTTTTGCGCGACCTGCGGCTGCGGCACTTTCACCGAAACACCGGATTGGTCCACCGGCGAGCCGGATTTCGACAATCCGAAGATCAGCGTCAACTCGCGGTTGTTCGATGATTTCGATCTCGACAAGGTGGAAGTGGTGGTCATAGACGGCAAGAATCTCTGGTAGCCGGCCAAGGCGGTCGTCATGTAATTGGCCCCGGGAAAAGCCGTCCTCGGCGCTTTTCCCGTTCCGCTTTTCGCCGCAATTCATGGTACAAGTCGCGGGAAGGGCTGATTTGGCGCCGTCGAAAAGGCGCGACTTGGAGAGGGACCATCTATGAAGAAAACCGTGCTCGTCGTCGTGGCGACGGCTCTGCTCGTGAGCGCCTGCACCACCACCGATCCGTATACGGGCGACCAGAAGATTTCCAACACGGCAGCAGGTGCCGGCCTTGGTGCCCTGGCAGGCGCTAGCCTTGGTCTGCTTGCCGGTGGCAATGACCGCCGCAACGCGCTGATCGGCGCTGGCATCGGTGCACTGGCCGGCGGCGCCATCGGCGCCACCATGGATCAGAACGAGGCGGAACTGCGCCGGCAGCTCGAGGGCACTGGTGTCAGCGTCACCCGCAGTGGCGACCAGATCATCCTCAACATGCCGTCGGACATCACCTTCAATGTCGATCAGGATGCGGTCAAGCCCGGCTTCTATCCGGTGCTGAACTCGGTTGCACTGGTGCTGAAGAAATTCAAGCAGACCACCGTCGACGTGTTCGGCCACACCGATTCGACTGGCGGCGACCAGCACAATTTCGATCTGTCACAGCGCCGCGCGCTGGCGGTCGCCAACTATCTGTCCGGTCAGGGCGTCGATCAGCGCCGCTTTGCCGTCACCGGCTTCGGCAAGACGCGGCCGATCGCATCCAATGCGACGGCCGCCGGCCGCGAGCAGAACCGTCGCGTCGAGATCCAGCTGTCGCCGCTCACCTGATCTGTTCGGCAATCGAATGCGAAATGGCCCCCCAAGCGGGGCCGTTTTTGCTTGCCCGGCCATCGACGCTCTCCAGATTGCTCCGCTTAAATATTAGCTAGTTCTAAATAACAACTTTCCCGTAGTCATCGAAAGGACTAGCATCGTCACCGTTCCAGAGGGGATGAGGCGGTACTACCGGCCGCGCAATAACCATTTTCCCGCCTCGGTCTTGCACGGCCAGATCAGAAAGTCTGGGAGGAATGCATGACAAGAACAGCCAGCCTTGGACGCTGCGGCGTCCTCGCTTTGACCGGCATTTTGGGTGTGTGGTTGGGACTCGCCACGGCTCGGGCCGAGGACGCCAACAAGGCCGATATCGAAGCCTTGAAGAAATCATTGGCCAAGTATGAAGACTACACCGCAGCTGTCCGCGACCTCTATCTGTCGACCGTCGGCTGCGTCTATTACAGCGGAGAAAAAATAGCGGGCGCGATGGATTATCCGAAAGGCGCCATGGGCATCCATTTCGTCAACGTCCCCAGCGTCGGCCAGAAGCTCGATCCGATGAAGCCCAACGTCCTGATCTACGAGCCGACCAAGAAAGGCCTGAAGTTGGTCGGTGTGGAATGGCTGGTGCCGCTGACGCCGGACGTCAAAGCACCGCCGAAGCTGTTTGGCCAAACCTTCATGGGGCCGATGGAGGGACACTATCCGCTCATCCCGAGGGAATTCGTCCACTACGACCTTCACGCCTGGCTGTTCAGGGACAATCCGAACGGCATGTTCAGTCCGACGAACCCCAACGTGAAATGCAACAAGGCCGAGTTTCCGATGCTGGAGAAGCCGACCAAGATGATGCCTGGGCCGATGTAACGGGCGACCCAAGCCAATGCATGTCGTCCAGGAGTGGCTCTGGTTTCGAGAGCAGCACGGCATGCATGAAACAGGACTAGGCGCGTCGCCTGAATCCGTTCGAAGCGATGCATGGAGTTCGCCGAGGGGGGCAAGCCGGTTGGCTTGCCGCCCGAAGGCTGTCGGGATCAGACCTTGGCGACGATGCGCATGAAGGCCGGCATGTCATCGCCAAAGCCCACGGTGGTGTCGTTGTCTTCCTGGTGGCGGTGACGGGCAGGGCGGTTGCTGTCGCGCTGCGGCCTGGTGTCACCCCGTTCCGGTGCGCGCTGCTCGTTGCGATCGGAGGATTTCCGCTCCGTGTTGTCCGAGCGGATCGCCTCCTTGCGCGCGCGCCGTTCGCCGATGTCGGCGACAGCCGTCTCAGCCACATCGGGCTGTTCTTGCTGTGCGATGACCGGAGAGGCATCTTCCTCTGCATGTCTGGCGCGACGTTCGCCGCCCTTTTTGCGCTCGCCCCTGTCTTTGCGATCATCGTCCTTGCGGCCGGCGCGACGTGGCGCGCCCTTGCCCCGGCGCGGTGCATCGTCTTCACTTTCGCTGGCGACCACGGTCGACAGGTCACCGTCATGCCACTCGATCTTGTTGCCGATCAGCCGTTCGATGGCGTCGATATACTTGGTGTCCGACTTGGTCGCGATCGTGAACGACTTGCCGGAGCGCCCGGCGCGGCCCGTGCGGCCAATGCGGTGGACATAGTCCTCGGCATGGATCGGTACGTCATAGTTGAAGACGTGGCTGACATCGGGGATGTCGAGACCGCGCGCGGCGACGTCCGAAGCCACGAGGTAGCGCAGCTTTCCGTCACGGAAATTGGCCAACATCTGCATGCGGGCGCGCTGGTCCATGTCGCCATGCAGGGCGCCGGCATCGAAATCATACTTCAGCAGCGAGCGGAACAGTTCCGACACTTCGACCTTGCGGTTGCAGAAGATGATGGCGTTCTTCAACTCCGCGTCTTCGGCCTTGATGAGATTGCGCAGCGTCTCGCGCTTGTCCCAGGGCTTCGAACCGGATTTGACCAGCCGCTGGATGATGTTGGTGGCGGCCGACGCCGCCTTCGAAACTTCGACACGCACGGGCGCGTGCAGGAATTTCTCCGTCAGCTTGGTGATTTCCGGTGGCATGGTCGCCGAGAAGAACAGCGTCTGCCGGGTGAACGGGATCATCTCGCAGATGCGCTCGATATCGGGAATGAAGCCCATGTCGAGCATACGGTCGGCTTCGTCGATGACGAGAATCTCGACACCGTTGAGCAAAAGCTTACCGCGCTCGCGGTGGTCGAGCAGACGACCCGGCGTCGCGATCAGCACGTCGGCGCCGCGCTCCAGCTTCTTGTCCTGCTCGTCGAACGACACGCCGCCGATCAAAAGCGCGATGTTGAGCTTGTGGTTCTTGCCGTATTTGACGAAGTTTTCTTCGACCTGCGCGGCAAGCTCACGCGTCGGCTCCAGGATCAGCGTGCGCGGCATTCGGGCGCGGGCACGGCCCTTTTCCAGCCGGGTCAGCATCGGCAGCACGAAGGAGGCGGTCTTGCCGGTGCCGGTCTGGGCTATGCCCAGCACGTCCTTGCCGAGCAAGGCGTGCGGGATCGCACCAGCCTGGATCGGAGTCGGCTGCGTGTAGCCGGCATCGGTAACTGCGGAAAGCACCTTCGGCGACAGGCCGAGGTCTGAAAAGGTCAACGCTTCTTGAGCGATCGTGGTGTCTGAGGACAAGTGTTGTTGTCTTTGGCTGGTTCGGGGAGGCGCAACGTTATTCGTCGCGGCAAGCGCCACGCGCCTGCAAGATTGGCAATGCGATTAGGCGCAAGTCCGCGATTTGTCAACAGAAACGGGCGGGATTGGCGCGATTGTGAAGTTGTAACCTTAATCGCGATGCTTAATCCGGCCGCTTGTCTCTGTGCCGGCTCAATACCGGAACTGTTCAGCCAGGATGCGCTCGTTCCAGGAGTGATTGGGGTCAAACAGCAAGGTCGCCGTCGCTGTCGGCGACTCCCGCACCGTTACCGAAGTCACCGCCTTGACCTCCGTATGGTCGGCGGCGGCATTTACCGGCCGCTTTTCCGGCTCCAGAATGTCGAAGCGCACGGTTGCCTTGTTGGAGAGCAATGCGCCACGCCAGCGGCGCGGGCGAAACGGGCTGACCGGCGTCAGTGCCAGCAGCGGCGCGTCGAGCGGCAGGATCGGGCCGTGCGCGGAAAGATTGTAGGCGGTGGATCCGGCCGGCGTCGCGATCATGACGCCATCGCAGCTGAGTTCCTCGAGCCGTATCTGGTCGTCGACGCTGATGCGGATCTTGGCCGTCTGATAGGATTGGCGCCACAGCGCAACTTCGTTGATCGCCAGCGCCGAAAGGGTTTCGCCTTCCGAGGTGACGGCCAGCATTTCCAGCGGGCGGATGGTTTCCGCGACCGCTGCCGCGATCCGCTCGGTAAGCCCCCCGGAACGGTACTCATTCATCAGGAACCCGATGGTGCCACGGTTCATGCCGTAGACTTTCTTTCCCGTTCCCATCGTGTCGCGCAAGGTCTGCAGCAGGAAGCCGTCGCCGCCCAGGGCCACCACAACGGCGGCATCCGCGATTGAACACTGGCCATAGCGCGCCGACAGGCTTTCCAGCGCCGCCTTGGCGTCTGCTGTGTCGGACGAGACGAAGGCGATGCTGTTGGCGGCTGTGCTCATGGCTCCCCGATCGCGACCGATTGCGGCGGGTCTGGCCGCGCGCCAGCGCCGGGGTAGCATGGTGCGGGCAGGTCTGCAAAGAGAGCCGTTGCGCCACGGGGCAAAGCCATGCCGCGACAGCATCGTCCCGACCGGCAGGTCGCGCTTCATGACAGGGCACGCGCGAATGTGATGGTTAAGGCGGGGCTTAAAGTCTCGTAAAGGTGGAAGGATCATGTTAGCCGGCATGGATGGCGTGGGGGCGCCCGCAGCACCGCCGTATCCTTCGGGACGGCAAGAGGACGCTGCGGCACTTTTGATTTGTGCGCATGATTCCCGGAAAGATCTTGATGTTCGGGGCACGCACCAACCAGACGAGGCCGACATATTGCCGGTAGCACGCCTGATCATCGTCTTTGTCATGCTGGGTGGCTTCGCGCTCGTCTTCGCCGAGATTGTGCGCCAGTCGGAAGAAATGAGCAGCAGACCGCTACCGACGGCGTCACGCTGTGGCGATGCTACGGGAATGCCTTGCCCGCAAAGGGCACTGTAGGTCGCCAAAATCCGCGCACGCATCCGCACCCTATACCCGGCCGCGGTTTCATCCTTGGCCGGTCGGATTACCCGCTGGCGCAAGATAAGTTTGATCGTTGCAATTGCGGTATCGATGAAAGCACTGGTAGAAGACTTTCGGATCTCGATAGGACATTGTTCCCATCGCTCCCGGAAAACAAGCTGAGGCGCGTTGACCGGTCAGTTTCTGGAAGGGAATGCGCATGCCACGCAATGTGTTGGTTTCTGGTGGCTGCGGCTTCATTGGCTCCCACCTTGTCGATCGCCTGCTGCGGCGCGATGATCTGGAAACGCTTGTCGTCGTCGACAATCTGTGGACCGGGTTGCGCGACAACATTGGCCATGTCACGGATCCGCGGTTCAGCCTGAAGATTGCCGATGCCGAAAGCTTCACGGCCAGCCGGCATTTCGATGAGATCATCCATCTGGCGTCACCGGCGTCACCCGTATGGTACATGCGCGAGCCGGTCCGCACGATCAAGGCCAACATAGGTGGTGCGCTCAACCTTCTGTCGCTGCTCAGGCCCGGCGGGCGTTTCTGCTTCGCCTCGACCTCGGAAGTCTATGGCGATCCCCTGGTGTCGCCGCAGCCGGAGAGCTACCGAGGATCGGTGGACTGCACCGGGCCAAGGGCTTCCTATGACGAGAGCAAGCGCTGCACCGAGGCGCTGCTGTTTGAGCAGCAACGCGTCAGCGGGCTCGATGTGCGCGTCGTCAGGCTGTTCAACACCTATGGGCCGCGAACACGCATTGATGACGGCCGCGCCGTTTCGAATTTTGTCAGCCAGGCCCTGACCACAGGAATCCTGACCGTCTATGGCGACGGCTTGCAATCGCGTAGCTGGGGTTACGTCGACGATATCGTCGATGGCTTGGAGCGTTTCTTCTGGCGTGACAGCATCTCGCACCTGGGCCCCTTGAACATCGGCAACAATCGCGAGGTCTCTGTTCTCGAGACCGCGAAATTCGTCAGCTCGCTCGTTCCGGGCAGCCGCATCGAACACCATGCGCCTGTCCCGCAGGATCCGACCAACCGGTGCCCGGACTTGACCCTGGTAAGACAGGTTCTTCCCGGATGGGAGGCAAAGACCAGCTACCAGGAAGGGATCCGGCGTACCTTCGAATGGTTCCGCCGACAGATTGTGACTGACAGCAGATCGGCGGCGTCAGCCTGAGCGCCGGACGTTTTTGGCGGTTTCAGACCCGACCCGTCATATCGATCGTGAAACCGAATCGAGCCTGCCGGTGAAATAGGGCTCAAGCACGGTTTCGAAGGCCTTCAAGGCGGCGCCGATCGCCTGATGCATGTCGAGATACCGGTAGGTGCCCAGCCGTCCGCCTAGATGCAGGTCTTTCTCGGCCGCCGCCCGTTCGAGATAGCGACGGTACACCGCCTGATCCCGGCGCGTGTCGATCGGATAGTAGGGCTCGTCGGTGCGGCCGGCAAAACGCGAATATTCGCGGCCGACAAGTGTCTTGTCGCTCTTGTGCTGGCGTTCGGGATTGAAATGCCGGAATTCGACGACGCGGGTGTAGGGCACGGCTTCGTCGGCATAGTTCATGATCGCCGTGCCCTGATGATCTGGCGTGTCCATGACCTCGAGATCGACGTCGATGGTCCGCCAGCCGAGTTCGCCCTCTGAGTAGTCGAAATAGCGGTCGATCGGACCGGTGTAGACAACCGGCAGGCCTTTCGGCAGCAAGGGTTTGATATCGAAGAAGTCGACGCCAAGCCGTGTTTCGATAAGCTTGTGCGCGAGCATCTTTTCGAAGATCGCCGTATAGCCATCCACAGGCTGGCCCTGGAAGCGGTCATTGAAGTAGCCGTCCTCGAATGTATAGCGGACCGGCAAGCGCGCGATGATCTGCGCTGGCAGTTCGCGCGGGTCCGTTTGCCATTGCTTGGCGGTGTAGCCCTTGATGAAAGCCTCGTAGAGCGGACGGCCGACGAGTGAGATCGCCTTCTCCTCGAGATTGGCCGGCGGACGATCGCCAAGCTCGGCTGCCTGTCCGGCGATCATGCCGCGAGCCTCGTCCGGGCTCAACCGCTTGCCGAAGAACTGGCAGATCGTGGCGAGGTTGATCGGCAGCGGATAGACCTTGTCGCGATAGGTCGAGAACGCCCGATGGCGATAGGTCGTGAAGCCGGTGAAGGCGCGCAGATAATTCCAGACCTCCTCGTTGGACGTGTGGAACAGATGCGGCCCGTAGCGATGGATCTCGACGCCGGTGGCGGGATCTTGTTCGGTAAAGGCATTGCCGCCAATGTGCTGGCGCCGGTCGATCACCAACACGCGCCGGCCGAGTTGCGTGGCGATACGCTCGGCGAGCGTCGCGCCATAAAAGCCGGCGCCGACGATGAGAATGTCGACTTTGCTGAGCAGGTTCTTGTCCATTCGCGGATCCGACGCCCTTGTGGTTCGAGTTGATCTGCGCCAGGTCATCGGCTTGGACCATTGCCTGCGCAGCAGATGCCAAAGTCGCCTCTTCCACTTATGCACCTGGCCAAAAGCCCTGCGGTTCAGGGCTGTTATAGCGAGCCCCTACACCAAAGCCGGATGAATGCGAAGGGCCACCAACGGGAGGGTGCCTTTTGTCTGGCATTGTCAGGCCGATGTCTTGCGCGGTGCTTTGCAACACACCGCGAATCTGGAAACGCTGAAATGATCGGCTCTAGGCTCGCCACGGGCCGCAGGCTAAACAAAACACGCGACCATTGCGGGGCGAACTCATGAAGCTGATTGTTGTGACCCCGGCAGGCCGCGAAAAGTATCTGCGCCTGCTCAGCCACCATGTTCTGAAAAGTCCGGAGGTGCACGAATGGCATCTGTGGGACAATTGCCGCAACGAAGCTGACCGCGCCTATCTCCGGCGATTGGCAGCCAGTGATCCGCGCTGCAAGATAAAGACGCTTCCAAACGCCGACGGCACCATCAACGTCATCGGCAGGTTCTTTCGCTTCTGTGACGATGCCGACGCTCTCTATCTGCGCCTCGACGACGACGTGGTTTTTCTGGAGGAGGGCTTCCTCCCCGGATTCAAGGCGCGGGCCATGGCGGAAAAGGGGGCGGCCCTCTGGTATGCACCGCTGATCATCAACAACGCGGTCTGCAGCAGCCTGATCAAGAACCTTTCCAGGGTTCTGATCGAAGGGCCGCTCACTTGCCAGGCGATGTGCCCCTTTTCCTGGGCACATGCCAGCTTTCCCGAAGCGCTTCATCCGGTCTTCATCGAGGCTGTGCGGACGAACCGGCTGGGTGATTTCCGCGTACCTGACCGGGAAGTCAGGCTGGGGCGCTTCTCGATCAACGCGATCGGGTTTTTCGGGTCGGATGTCCTGGACATCGGCGAGCTTTTCTACCCGCCGCCGGGAAATGATGAAGAGGAATGGCTGTCAGCGACCTTGCCGGCAAAGCTCGATCGGCCAGGCAAGGTTTTCGGCGATCTGGTCGCCGCGCATTTCAGCTTCTACACGCAGGAGCAGCGTCTGCTGCAGACCAGCATCCTTGACGACTACTATGCGCTCGCCGGCCTGCCGGCTCCGCTTTACGAGAAGCCGGTTGTCCGAATGAGACTGAAGGATCGCTTGAGGCCGTGGCGAAAGCCAAGGAATCGCGGGCCAGACTATCGGATTTCGCTTCCGCCGGTGACCGTGACTGAGGTCACCGGCCGATCGCTGTAGCGTCCACCATTTCTGTCTAGGAGGCTGCGGGGCACTTGATAGAGCCTCCGAACGCATGCTTGCGAAAAGATATTGACTATATAGTTAGTTATAATCTAGCTTTTGTCATAACCGAGTTGGCCAGCCGGCATGTGCCGGTGAATGGCCGCGAGTGGGGAATGCCTTGACAGTCGTCCAGCCCGTCATCGGGGAAGGGCGCCACCAGGCTTGATCAGCAGGAGATGGACCGAGGCGGTCACGCAGCCGGTCCCAACAATGGGAGCACTAGCATGAACTGGAAACTGACTGCGGCCGCCGTCGGGCTGTCGCTGCTCGCCGTGACAGACGTCGCCCGCGCCGATGGCGAACTCAACATCTACAATTGGGGCAACTACACCAGTCCGGACCTTATCAAGAAGTTCGAGGAGACCTACAAGATCAAGGTCACCGTCACCGACTATGATTCCAACGACACCGCTTTGGCCAAGGTCCGCCAGGGTGCGTCCGGCTATGACATCGTGGTGCCGTCGGCCAGCGTGGTGCCGGTCTGGATCAGCGAAGGTCTGCTCTTGGAGACTGACCCCAACAAGATGGAGAATTTCAAGAATGTCGATCCGCGATGGGTCGATGTTCCCTTCGATCCGGGCCGAAAATACACCGTTCCGTGGCAATGGGGCACGACGGGCATTTCGGTGAACAAGTCGGTCTATGCCGGTGATCCGAACACTTCGGCGATCTTCCTCGACCCGCCGCCTGAGCTCGTCGGCAAGATCAATGTCGTGCCCGAAATGGGTGACATCATGTTCCTCGCCATCGCCTATGAGGGCGGCAAATACTGCACCAATGACATGCAGGTGCTGAAGAAGGTGCATGACAAGCTGGTCGAGGCGAAGGCGAAATGGCTCTCGCTGGACTATGCGGCCGTCGACGGCCTGGGCAGGGGCGATATCGCCGCCGGCGTCAACTGGAACGGCATATCGCTGCGCCAGCGGCTGCAGAACGACAAGATCGTCTACGGCTATCCCAAGGAAGGTTTTCCGATCTGGATGGACAACGTCGCCGTCCTCAAGGATGCCAAGAATGTCGAGAACGCCAAGCTGTTCCAGAATTTCATCATGGACCCCAAGAACGCCGCGATGATCTCGGCCTTCGCCCGCTACGCCAACGGCATCAAGGGCTCCGAGGCTTTCATGCCGGACGACATGAAAACGGCGCCGGAGGTAGACGTTCCGGCTGAATTTGCCGCCAAGGGCCAGTTCATGCCGGCCTGCCCATCGGATGTGCAAGCGCTCTACACGAAAATTTGGACCGACCTCCAGAAATAGCGTCGCCGGACGACCCCGACAGCCGCCGGGCCGCTACGCGCGGTCCGGCAACCCTTCATGCCAGGTGCGGTCTCGCGATCGCAGGAGACTTCCCATGTCCGATCTCGACCTTTGCTACATGCCGGCCCATGAGGCGCTGCGGCTGTTCAAGGCGAAGAAACTCTCGCCTGTCGAATTGATGCAGGCCACCATTCGCCGCGCCGAAGCCACCAGATCGGCGATCAACTGCTTCACCTTCACGCATTTCGAAGAGGCGATGAAGCTGGCCGCCAAAGCCGAGGCGAAATACGCCAGGGGCGCCAGGACCGGCGCGCTCGAGGGGCTGCCGATCGGCATCAAGGACGAGAGCTACATCAAGGGCAAGCCGACATCGCACGGCTCGCTGCTGTCCAGGGATGCCATAGGCGGCCACACTTCGACGATGAACGACCGCATCATGAAGGCCGGCGGCATCGTGCATGCCCGCACGGCGACGCCCGAGTTCAGCTGCGCCGGCTACACCTGGTCGAAGCGGTGGGGCGTCACCCGCAATCCCTGGAATCCAGATTTCACGCCGGGCGGTTCGTCGGGCGGTGCTGCGGCAACGCTCGCTTCCGGCACATCGTCGATCGCCACCGGTTCCGACATTGCCGGATCGATCCGCATTCCGGCCTCGGCCTGCGGTCTCGTCGGCTACAAGCCGCCCTACGGCCGCAATCCCGACGATCCGCCCTTCAACCTCGATTTCTATTGCCACACCGGGCCGCTGGCGCGAAACGTCAGAGATGCGATCCTGCTGCAGAACGTCATGGCGGGACCAAGCCCGCTCGACATCGCCACGCTTCGTCCCAAGCTGCGCCTGCCGCTCGACTACAAGCCGATCAAGGGCTGGAAGATCGCCTTCTCGATGGATCTCGGTTCCTTCGAAGTCGACCCCGACGTGCGCAAGAACACGCTTGCCGCCTGCGATGTGTTCCGTTCGCTGGGCGCCACGGTCGAGGAAGTCGATCTTGGCTGGGACGACGGGGTGCTCAAGGCCGGAATGGCCTATCTCGAGCACCTGTTCGGCGCGTCGCTGTCGCAACTGCTTGCCGAGCACGCCAGCGACATGACCAGCTATGCTAGGCGGTTTGCCGAGGACGGGCAAAAGTCCAAAGCCACCGACTTCGTAGCGACGCTGGACGTGGCGGCCAGGATGTACCAGACGCTCGGCCCGCTCCTGGAGACCTACGATGTGTTGATCTGCCCGACAAACGCACTGCCCGCGGTGCCGGCGGAGTTCGACCAGACCAGGGACAGGGTCGAGATCAACGGCCGGGAGGTGAACCCCTCGCTGGGCTGGGTGATGACGACGCCGTTCAATATGCTCAGCCGTTGCCCGGTTCTGTCCATCCCGTCGGGCCACGCCGCCAGCGGCGTGCCGACAGGCATCCAGATCGTCGGCCGCACCTACAGCGATGCCGATGTCTTCCGGGCCGGACTGGCCTATGAAACGGCGCGGGGCCAATGGTATGGAGATACCGGGAGACGTCCGTCGCTCTGATGAACCGCGTGTCATATGCCGAAGTAAACTTATGCGGCGGGATATGCCCGCCGCGAGTCCGAAAGTCCTGACGAAAATGGCGCAACGCAAGGCCACCGCAAAGCCGGAGAAACGCAAGGTCGTGACGACGAAGGGCGCGGCAAACGATGCCGCGCCGCCCAAGGATCGCCGGCGCGAGCGCGGCGAAGCGAGCGTCCAGCGCATCATCGACGCCACCATCGAGCTCATCGCGGAGGAGGGCCTGGCAAGCCTCACCATGCAGCGCATCGCCGAACATGTCGGCTCGTCCAACGCGCTGGTTGTCTTTCATTTCCGCAGCAAGGAGAATCTGTTCCGAGCCGTGCTGCAGTATCTCAGCGATCAGTATGACGCGCTTTGGATCAGTCTGGTGCGGGCGCCCGGCCTGTCGCCAATCGAAAGGCTGCTTGGCGCCGTCGATTGCGCGCAGCGTTTCGCCCGGCAGCATCCGCAATGGGTGTCAGTCTTCGTTGTGTTCTCCAGCGACCGCAAGAGCATGCAGATCTACAATGAAATCGGCCTGCCGAGCGATCTCGCCTACACCGCCGAAGCGCGCGAGCTGCTCGTCGAGATTTCGCGCAGCGGCGGCTATGCCGGCGTCGACATCAACACCTTGTCGGAGAGCCTGAATTACCTGGTTCACGGCGCCTGGTATTGGGACCATCTGAACCCGTCGAGCCGTGACACCAATGTGCTGCGCAAGACCATGCTGCTCCTGCTGCATCAGGCCTTTCCGCGGCATTTTGAATTGGGGTGAGGGGCGGGCTGGCTAGGCGAAGGCCGGCGGCGCAATTTTCAGCCGAAGCTGCTCGATCCTCTTGAGTTGCAAACGAAACATGATACAATCTTAGGGTGTATATACGCAATACAAGGTTGCGTGACGGGGGCGGGCGAATGTGGCATTGGGCAATACTGCTGCTATTGATTGGCGTGCCAGTTTTCTTCGCTACTCGCTCGGCACGCAAACGCCCACGACCTCCGAAAGACCTCGAGGGATTTGGCGGCTGGCTGATGCTGCTGGCGATAGGTCAGTCATTGTCACCGTTGCGCACACTTTTGGAGTTGGCCAGATCGGTCAAAGACTACCAGCGGCTCATCACACTGCCTAATGGGCCTTTGGCGGTGTATGGCGAAGCCGCCCTCAATCTGGCCTTTCTGGTGCTTCAACTCGTGGTACTTATTTCGATGCTGAGGCGAAGCCAGCACTTCCCGAAACTGTTTATATGCCAATGGTTTGCGATCCCTCTTTTGTTCATCCTGGACACCGTTTGGATATCAAGAACACTTAGTATCCCGATGAGCCAGCTCCTTGACGGGGATACATTGATATCGGCCGTGATAGCCGTCGCCACCACGGGGCTTTGGGCCGCTTATGTCTACAGGTCGGTCAGGGTGAGAAATACATTCGGTGGCGATACGGCAGCCATTCAGGCTGCGACGTTTTCTTAGAAGGTCCGCTGGGCCGGGCGCAGCCGGCCAAATCGCGAGCGCACGGTCCCTTTACGGGCTCTGCCGCAGGTGGCAGCCGGCCTGCCGTTTCTGCGCAAGATACTCATCGATCAACTGGCGGTAGCGCACCTTGCCGAAGCTCGGGAAATGGCCGCCATGCACGACCGAGACATCGAGGTCGCGCATGGCGAGCAGCGTCGCCATGTAGTCTGGAATATCCGAGTGATAGACGTCGTCAATCAGCGGGCCGTCATAGATGATGTCGCCGGACAACAGGATGCCGGTCTTCTTCTCATAGAGCGCGATGCCGCCGGGTGAATGGCCCGGTGTGTGGATCACCTCGAAGGCGCGGTCGCCGAGATCGACGACGTCGCCATGGTCGAGCAGGCGGTCGGCCGGGGCCGGCAGGATCCGGTAGCGGGACGACTCCCAGCCCTGCGGCAATCGATCGAACATCTCGTCGGTCGCATAGCGGTCGGCCACCGTCCATTCGTTGCGCGGATCGGCGAGGATTTTTGCTTCGGCACGGTGCACGCAGCGGTCGGGAAATTCGTGATGGCAGCCGATATGGTCGAAATGCGTGTGGCTGGCGACGCAGGTCAGCTCGCGCTCCGTGACCAGCGGCACATGTGTGCGCAGGCTGAAAAGGCCGAGGCCGGTGTCGAACAGGAGATCACGGTCGCGGCCGCGCACATGCCAGATGTTGCAGCGGAAGAACGGTTTGATCCATGGCTCGTGGATCAGCGTGACGCCGTCGGCCATGCGGATGGTCTCATACCAGTTCGCAGCGTCGATGACGGGAAGCATGCTCATCGGTCAGTTCGCCAGCAGGATGATGTCGCCAGCGTTGCACGAAACCGCGATTGTGTCGCCAGCCTGAACTGTCGCCGTGGCCGGAGCCTTGGCGATGAATTGCAGCGCGCGGTCCTGCATGGAGGTGGCCAGAACACGTTTGAAGCTGCCCTGGAAGACGACATCGTCGATCCTGGCCTGGCCAAGCGCCACGGCCGCCGAGGCCGCGCCGAGGACAAGGTGCTCCGGTCGTATGGCCAGCGCAACCGCTGAACCCGCCGGCAAAGCGCTGGGCAGCGAGACGGATCCGACCGGCGTCGTGACAGTGCTTGTCCTGTCCCCGGCCTGCGCGACCTTGCCGGCAAGGATCGTGCTTTCGCCCATGAAGGTCGCCGAAAAGCGCGTCGCCGGCCTGGCATAGACGCGCTCGGGCGGTCCTTCGTCCTCGATTCGACCGTCGTTCATCACCACGCAATGGTCGGCCAGTGCCATCGCCTCTTCCTGGTCGTGGGTGACATGGATGAAGGCGGTGCCGACGCGCTTCTGGATCGCCTTCAGCTCGTCCTGCATCTGCCGGCGCAGTTTGAGGTCGAGCGCGCCGAGCGGCTCGTCCAGCAGAAGCACGGCAGGCTCGATCACCAGCGCACGCGCCAGCGCCACGCGCTGCCGCTGGCCGCCGGAAAGCTGGTGCGGCTTCTTGTCGAAGGCGGCGGCCAGCCCGACCAGCGCCAGCGCCTCGCGCGCCTTTGCGACGCGCGTCGTGCCGTCGACGCCCTGCATGCGCAGCCCGAAGCCGACATTGCCGCCGACGCTCATATGCGGGAACAGCGCATAATCCTGGAAGACGGTCGTCGTCGGGCGTTTCGCCGGCGGCACGGCGGTGCAGTCCTCGCCGCGAATGAACACCTTGCCTTCGCTCGGCGTGACGAAGCCGCCCAGGATGGACAACAGCGTCGTTTTGCCGGAACCCGACGGCCCGAGCAGGATCGTATAGCTGCCCGGCTCGATCTTGAGCGAGACGTCTTTCAGCACCGCCAGCTGCCCGAAACGGTGCGAGACAGCGCGGATATCGACCAGGGGCGCGGTCATGTCCTTCTCCTGCGCAGCAATGTCAGTTCGAACAGCACGAGCAGCACGATGGAGACGGCGAAGACCAGCGAACCGATCGCGTTGGTTTTCGGGTTGAGGCCGGAGCGCAGCAGGTTCCAGATTTCCACCGGCAGCGTGGTGTCGAAGCGGGTCAGCAGGAAGGAGATCACGAATTCGTCCCAGGAGAAGGTCATCGACAGGAAGAAGCCGGCGAAGATGGCGGGCGCCATCACCGGCACGGTAATCAGCAGGAGCACCTTCCACTCCGGCGCGCCGAGATCGCGCGCGGCGCGCTCGATGTTGATCTGGTGATCGCCCATCTGGCTGTAGATGATGGCGAAGCACAGCGGCAGGTTGATCACGACATGGCCGATGCCGGCGGCAAGCAGCGATTTCGGCACGCCGGCCCAGTTGAACAGCACCAGCAATCCCATGCCGATGATGAGATAGCTGACCGTCAGCGGCAGCGTGATCAGCCCGCGCAGCAGGCCGGAGCCCGGCAGCACGAAGCGGGCAAAGCCCCAGGCCGAGAGGAAACCCAGCGTCGCGGCAGTGGCCGAGGAGATCGACGCCACCAGCAGCGAATTGACCAGCGCCGAAGTCAGCCGCGCGTCGGAGAGCACCGCCTCGTACCAGCGCAGCGACGGGCCGGTGAAGGGCGGGATCGGAAACGACGTTGCCTGCAGCGAGAACAGCACCAGCACCACCACCGGCAGGAAGATGAAGCCGTAGACGGCAAGCGCATAGAGCCAGGACGCGACGCGGACGATCTGGCGCATCTCAGGCCCGCTCGATCTTCAGCCAGCGCGCGCAGGCGAGGTAGGCGATGGTGACGACCGCCATCAGGATGATCGACAGCGCCGAGGCCAGCGGAAAATCGCCGCGCCGGCCGATCTGCATCATCACCAGTTGCGGCATCAAAAGCTCGTTGTTGCCGCCCAGAATCTGCGGCGTGATGTAGTCGCCGATGCACAGCACGAAGGTGAGGAAGGCACCGACCATGATGCCGGGCAAGGTCAGCGGCAAGATGACATGCAGGAAGGTGCGCACCGGCCCGGCGCCGAGATCGGCCGCTGCCTTGCGGTAGCTCGGGCTGAGCTGCTTGAGGTTGGCGAAAATGGTCAGCGTCAGCAGCATGACGAAGAAATGCACGAAGCCGGTGACGGTGGCCAAGCGCGTGTTGGCGAGCTGCAGCGGCTCGCTGATCAGGCCGGAACCGGTGAGCGCGCGGTTGATGACACCGTTCTGCGCCAGCACCAGCAGCCAGGAATAGGAACGCACGACGTAAGAAGTCCAGAACGGCAGCACGGCCAGCATCAGCGCCA
Organism: Mesorhizobium sp. CNPSo 4671; assembly: GCF_057784245.1. Classification (NCBI taxonomy): domain Bacteria; kingdom Pseudomonadati; phylum Pseudomonadota; class Alphaproteobacteria; order Hyphomicrobiales; family Phyllobacteriaceae; genus Mesorhizobium; species Mesorhizobium sp. CNPSo 4671. The sequence goes on from NZ_JBWLUW010000021.1 coordinate 51,363, forward strand.
GCCGCTGCCAGCGTTCCGGCACCTGTTCGGCGAGGATCCAGGCGAAGGGATAGGCAAGCAGCACCGAAACCACGGTGACGATTGCCGTCACTTGCAACGAGTTCACCATCGCCTGCCAATAGGAAGGGTTGGTGAAGAACTGGCTGTAGTTGGTCAGCGTGAAACCGCCGCCCTCATGCGCCGTGAGGCTGGAAAACCCCATGGCGATGAAGGGCAGCACGAAGAACAGCAGCGTCCAGCCCAGCGCCGGCGTCACCAGCGCCCAGGGCAGGGCATGGCCCGCCCGGGGCAGGGCACGCCCGCTATTCCTGGCAGAGCTCACGAGCGGCAACCGATCACTTCGCCTGCAGCATTTCGGTCCACATATCCTGCATCTTCTTGTCGAGATCGGCGTTCGGCGCCGGATAGGCTTGCGCACGAGCGAGGAAACCCGGCTGCTCGTCGAAGCGCAGCACCTTCTTCTGGTCGTCGGTCAAAGCTGCCTTGGTGTTCGACGGCATGCCCCAGTAGCAGGATGAAGTGGCAAGCCGCGCTTGGCCTTCCGGGCTCATAATGTACTGTATGAATTTCAGCGCCAGGTCCTTGTTCTTGGAATCCTTGAACATGGCCAGCGACTGCGACCACAGCACCGCGCCTTCCCTGGGGATGGAGAAGTCCAGCGCCGGGTTCTCCTTCGCCAACCCCGCCGTAACCCATTCTCCGCCGCCGACGAGAATATCGACCTCGCCGGTGGCGAGCGCCGTCTGGCTGGCGGTGACTTCGCCGACCAGCTTGGCGTTGGCCTTCATCTTGAGCAGCTCGTCCTTGAGGGCGGGCAGGTCGGCTTCGGTCAAATCCGCCGTCTTCTTGCCGATGGCCAGTGCTGCCATGCCGATGACCGGCAGGTAATAGTCGTAGATGGCGACCTTGCCCTTGTACTTGTCGCTGGTCAGCGACGCCAGGGACTGCATGTCTGCCGGATCGACCTTGGTCTTGTTGTAGCCGATCGTGTTGTAGCCGAACTTTTCGGTGATGCCGTAGCGCTTGCCGCCGACCACGGTCGAGCCGTCCATCTTCACTTGCGGGAAGAGATCGGCGAAGGGCAGCTTGTCTTCCGGCAGCGGCTCGAACAGGCCCTTTTCGACGCCGCGCGGCACGTCGATACTGTCGATCACCATCACGTCCCAGTCGCCGGGCTGCGACTGCTCGACGATGGCCAGCCCAGCGCCGGTGCCCTCGAACTCCTTGACGTTGACCTTGACATTGTTGGCCTGCTCGAAGGGCTGCAGCAGCGCCGGATCGGAATGATCGCACCAGATCAGCGCGTTGAGATCGGCGGCCTCGGCGAAGCTGCCCACCCCAAGCAGCAGTGCCGTGGCGGCGCATGCAGCGTGCAGATGGTGCTTCAGGACGGAAAGCGGATTCCCGGATGAGGATTTGACGGACATCGAGTGTTCTCCCTTGCCTTTGTGGCTTCTTGCAAAAAATTGAACCAATTCTAAAATTGAGTCAATTCTGTTTTTGTGGCAAGAGGCTGATATGAGCGGATTGCGGGCAAGGCAAAAGGCGGACCGGCACCGGCGCATCATCGAGGCGGCGGCAGCGCTTTTTCGCGAGGCCGGCTATGAGGGCGCCAAGATCGAGGCGATCGCGGCGCAGGCCGAAGTGTCGATCGGCACGATCTACAATTACTATGAGAACAAGGGCGACATCCTCGGCGCCATCGTCTCGCTGGAGGTCAACGAGGTGCTCAATGCCGGGCGCGGCGTCGTCGCCAGGCCGCCGGCCAATGTCGGCGACGCGCTGGACACGCTGATCGGCATCTATATCGAGCACTCGCTGCACTATCTCAGCAAGGAGATGTGGCGCCAGGCGATGGCGATTTCGACGCAATTGCCCGACAGCCCGTTCGGCCAGGCCTACACCGCGCTCGACCGCTCACTCACCGAACAGATCCGCGCGCTGATCGCCCGCCTGCAGGAGATTGGCCTGGTGCGCCAGGACATCGATGGCGCTGCGCTCGGCGAGCTGATCTTCAACAACATGAACATGATGTTCATCGAGTTCGTGAAGCGCGACGAGGCCAGGATACCGGAGCTGAGGGCGGCGATAAGAAGACAGAACCGGATTTTGGTGGCGGCGATCGGGGTGTGAGGGAGTCAAGAGCAGATAGGAGAAATCCCCGTTTCGGCATCCGACCTCGTTTGATGCGAGTCCTGCCTCTTGAGTTGAGGTTAAAATCTGATGCAACTTAAGAGGGTATAAAAGGGGGGAGGGGTAGATGGGGGCGTTTTCCATCTGGCATTGGGCGATCGTACTGCTGTTGATCGGCGTGCCTGTTTTCTTTGCCGTTCGATCGGCCGTGAAGCCGTCGCAGAACCCTGAGGCTCTTGTGGGCTTCGGCGGTTGGCTGATGCTGCTGGCGATCGGTCAAGCATTGTCACCGCTACGCACATTGGCCGACTTCGCCAATTCGGCCGACGGCTACCAACAGCTCATGACCCTCTCCAATGGGCCGCTGGTGGTGTATGGCGAGGTTGCCCTCAACCTCGCATTTCTGGCGATTCAGCTGGTTGTGCTCGTTTCGATGCTGCGGCGCAGCCATCGCTTCCCGCAATTGTTTTTGCTTCAGTGGCTTGCGATCCCTGTCGTCTTTGTCCTGGACACGATCTGGATTGCCTCCATTCTGGGCGTTCCGGTGAGCCAAGTGCTCGCAGGCGATGCGCTGGTGGCGCCGATCGCCTCGTTTGTTGGGACAGGCATCTGGGTCGCTTATGTCTACAGGTCCGTCAGGGTGCGGAATACGTTCACCCGGACGAACGTATCTGCCCAGCCAGCGAGTGCTTCATAAGAAAGCGCGCTCGGAAGATTTGGACTGTCGGGGAATCGTCGGTCAGAACTGGTGCCCCCGGACGGGATCGAACCGCCGACCTTCGGTTTACAAAACCGCTGCTCTACCAGCTGAGCTACAAGGGCACGGCGCTCCGGTAGCATATTTCGTGCGCCAGTAAAGACAAAACTCCGTTTTCGGTTACCCCGGCGGTGGATGACGCCGCGGACGCCTATGCTGAAATCCGCAAGCGCGCTTCCTACATATTGGTGAGGTGCAATCGCTTCGGACTGGAGTGTCGCATGATCAGGTTTGTCATCATTCTCCCCATCGTCGTCATCGCCTGGATGTTGCTGGTGAAGCTCGTCAGCGACGTGAAGAAGGCCAATGTCGACTGGACCGGCGTGACCACGATCATCGGCTTCATCGCGCTGGCTTTCTGGCTGCGGCATGTCACGGGCATGGGATGAGAGAGCGAATAGGGAATAGCGAGTAGCAAATAGTCGGTAGTGGGACCGAGATTCCCGTGCGATCCTGCCTTCGCTACTCGCTATTTCTCCCGCTCCGCCGAAGAATCTCCTCGACCTTTCGAACCTTTCGACATGCCGCGCCGACTGATCTCCAGAGGCGAATGATCGCCTCGGTCAAGGATCCAGGAGATCATCATGTTCAAGCGCATGCTCACTTCCGCTCTCGTAGCCCTTTTCGTTGCCACAGGCGCGCTGGCCGCCACGGTTCAGACGTCGTCAGCTCACGGTATGCATCATCACTATCATCACTACGACGGCGACTATGGCGACTACTGGTGGTACCACCACCACCATCGTCATCATCATCACCATGGCGGGGTGGTCATCATCTTTTGATGCCAGGGCCTGTCGCCTTCGAAGGGCGGCCTCAGCCGCCCTTTTGCATTTTCCGTAGCCCCACAGGCAGGAACCGGCAGCATCTTCGCAAAAAATCGAAAAAAGCTTTCGAACCTTTTTCTTCGCGGCAACGACAGATGATCAAGAGGCGGATGGATCGCCTCGGTCAACGAAGCAAGGAGATCATCATGTTCAAGCGCACACTCGTTTCCGGCCTCATCGCCACCACCGTCGCCGCCACCACGCTGGTCGGCACCGTTCAGCCTTCGGCGGCTCATTCGCATCACCACGACCTCGGCATCGGCATCGCCGCCGGCGTCGGCGGGTTTGTCCTCGGCAGCCTGCTTGCCCAGCAGCCGCCGCGCACCGTCTATGTCGACGAAGATGGCGGTTCCTGGCACGTCCGTCGCTGCTTCGATCGCTACTCGAGCTACGATCCGGACTCCGACACCTATGTCGGCTACGACGGCTATCGCCACTACTGCCGGCTCTAAGAGGAGGGGGACTGTTTCAACAAAAGGAAAAAGGGGCTCACGCGAGCCCCTTTTTCCGTTGTCTGACAAATACTTACAGTTGCGTTTTCGGGCTGGAATCGGAGATCGGCAATCCGGCTGCGCCGCAGCTGCTATCGACGAGCGTTTCCGAAGCGCCGCCCATGGCGACGAGTTCGAAGCTGCTTCCCGAATCCGGGTAGATCTTGGCAAAGAAGGCTTGGTCGCCGCCATAGCTGCCGGACGGATCCCTGCCGTTGACGAAGCCGCAGACGACGATCTCCTTGCGGCCGTTCAGCGTCCGCTCGCCGGCAAGCATCTTCCCGAACCGGGCGGAAGCGGGATCCGGCAAGCGCTGACGGATGCCGGTGGTGATGATCTCCTCCAGGGCAAGCGGGATCGGAATGGGATCGACGCGCTGGCCGCCGCCGGCATCAGGTCGAGGTGCCGCCGCCACGCATCCGCAAAGTGAAGCGACAAGCAAAAGCTGAACCGTTTTGTGCATCCGTGCCCTTTCGCACGCATTCGAACGCCCGGGAAGGCGGAGTCCATGCCGCCGGTGCTTGCGGCGCCGGCATGGCCATACTGCCCGATTTCTCGACATTACGACCAGGAGCGCGCTGCCCCCGAGGCAAGCTGATCAGCCGGCTTGCAGGCCGCCGATCATCCGGGTCACCTCGGCCGCGGCACTGCGCACCATCGGGCCGATCTCGGCCAGCCGCTCCGGCGTCACCCGCACGGTTGGCCCTGACACCGAGACGCCGCCGATCGGTTCGCCGAACTCGTTGAAGATGGCGGCGGCCACGCAGCGCATGCCGGGGTGCCGCTCCTCGTCATCGACCGACCAGCCGCGCTGCTTGATGACAGCCAGGTCGTGGGCGAGGGCAGGGATCTCAGACAGTGTCTTGTCGGTGAAGCGCTGCAGGCCGGCTTTGCGCAAGATGGTGCCGACGCGTTCCGGTTCGAGATGCGCCAGCACCGCCTTGCCGATGCCGGACGCGTGGAAGGGGCTGCGTGTTCCCGGGCGGAAGAAGGCGCGGATCGCTTGGTGCGTCTCGACCTGGCTGACGAACACCACGCAATCATCTTCGGCGACGCCGAGATTGGCGGTCTCGCCGGTTCTCTCCATCAGCTCCTGCATGACGATGCGGGCGCGGTCGACCAGCTTGCGGCGGCGCAGGAATGCAGCACCCATGCGGTAGGTTTCGACGCCGATCGACCACAACTGGTCTGACGTGTCGAACTCGACCATGCCGTGGGTTTCGAGCGTCGTCAGCATGCGGTAGGCGGTGGAGGCGGCAAGGCCGCTCTGCGCCGATATCTCGCTCAACGACAGGCCGCTGCCCTCCGCGACGATGGCCAGGATGCGCAAGGCCCGATCAAGCGACTGCACCGAACTGGTTTCGGATGGTCCGTTGAATGCGCGCGGTCGGCCGCGCTGGCGTTTTTCGGTAGTTTCCATGGTGCCAGTCTCGCCGATTTCGCCAAATGTGCAATGAAAAAGTTTTTCACTACGGCGAGGCGGCAAATTCCTGGAAAACGGAAAATCCAATAAAATCAGCACACAGTCGCCGTTTTCTAGAAATGAAAAAATATTCTGAAAAAATTGAAAAATAGCCGGCTTGGTGAGATTATCGGCCATCCAACAATGACAACCCCAGTGGAGGGCCGGAAAATGGCCAGGATGCGCGCTGTCGATGCCGCGGTTCTCGTTCTCGAAAAGGAAGGTATCTCCTGCGCCTTCGGCGTGCCGGGCGCGGCCATCAATCCGCTCTATTCGGCGCTGAAGGCAAGGGGCACGATCCGCCACGTGCTGGCCCGCCACGTCGAGGGCGCCTCGCATATGGCCGAAGGCTACACCCGCGCCAAGGCAGGCAATATCGGGCTCTGCATCGGCACTTCGGGGCCGGCCGGCACCGACATGATCACCGGGCTTTACTCGGCGGCCGCCGATTCCATCCCGATCCTCTGCATCACCGGGCAGGCGCCGCGGGCACGGCTGAACAAGGAGGATTTCCAGGCCGTCGACATCGCCGCTATCGCCGCACCGGTCGCCAAATGGGCTGTCACCGTCATGGAACCTTATCTCGTGCCGATGGCGCTGCAGAAGGCGTTTCACCTGATGCGCTCGTCGCGGCCCGGCCCGGTGCTGATCGACCTGCCTGTCGACGTGCAACTGGCCGAGATCGAATTCGACATCGATGCCTATGAGCCGCTGGCGCCGTTCAAGCCGGCCATGACGCGCGCCCAGGCCGAAAAGGCGCTGGCTATGCTCAATGCGGCCGACAAGCCGCTGATCGTCGCCGGCGGCGGCATCATCAACGCCGATGCATCCGACCTGCTCATTGAATTCGCCGAAATCACCGGCGTTCCGGTCATCCCGACGCTGATGGGCTGGGGCGCCATCCCCGACGACCACCGGCTGATGGCCGGTATGTGCGGACTGCAGACCTCGCACCGCTACGGGAACGCCACGATGCTCGAGGCCGACTTCGTCTTCGGCATCGGCAACCGCTGGGCCAACCGCCACACCGGTTCGGTCGACGTCTATACGAAGGGCAAGAAATTCATCCATGTCGACATCGAGCCCACGCAGATCGGCCGTGTCTTCGCGCCGGATCTCGGCGTCGTGTCCGATGCGGGTGCGGCACTGAAAATGCTGCTCGACGTCGCCACCGAGTGGAAGACATCAGGCAAGCTGCGCGACTGGTCGGGCTGGGCCAAGGAATGCCAGGCCCGCAAGAAGACGATGAAGCGCAAGACGCATTTCGACCAGGTGCCGCTAAAGCCGCAGCGCGTCTATGAGGAGATGAACAGGGCGTTCGGCCGCGACGTCACCTATGTCACCACCATCGGCCTGTCGCAGATCGCCGGCGCGCAGTTCCTGCACGTCTACAAGCCGCGCAACTGGATCAATTGCGGCCAGGCCGGCCCGCTCGGCTGGACCTTGCCGGCAGCGCTCGGTGTTCGCGCCGCCGATCCGGACCGCACAATAGTGGCGCTGTCGGGCGACTATGACTTCCAGTTCATGATCGAGGAGCTGGCGGTCGGCGCGCAACACAGACTGCCTTACATCCATGTCGTCGTGAACAACGCCTATCTCGGCCTGATCCGCCAGGCGCAGCGCGGTTTTGCGATGGACTATGAGGTGAGCTTGGCCTTCGAGAACATCAACCGGTCAGGCGATCCCGAGGCCGGCTATGGCGTCGACCACGTCGCCGTGGCCGAAGCGATGGGCTGCAAGGCGGTCAGGGTGCGCAAGCCCGAGGAGTTTGCCTCCGCCTTCAAGCAGGCGCAGCGGCTGATGAAGGAGCACCGGGTTCCGGTCGTGCTCGAATTCATCCTCGAGCGCGTCACCAACATCTCGATGGGCACCGAGATCGACAAGATCACCGAATTCGAGGAACTTGCCGAACATCAGAAAGACGCGCCGACCGCGATCGTGATGCTGGATTAGGAGAAAAAGAATGCCGCGTTTTTCAGCCAATCTGTCGATGCTCTTTGGCGAGCATGATTTCCTCGACCGTTTTGATGCCGCCGCCCGCGCCGGCTTCAAGGGCGTCGAATATATCGGCCCCTACGACCATGCGCCCGAAGTGGTGGCCGCGAGGTTGAAGAAGAACGGCCTGACGCAGGTGCTGTTCAACCTGCCGGCCGGCGACTGGGCCAAGGGCGAGCGCGGCATCGCCGTGCTGCCGGACCGCGTGCCGGAATTCCGCCAGGGCATCGCCAAGGCGATCACCTATGCGCAGGCGCTCGGCTGCCCGCAGGTCAATTGCCTGGCCGGCATTGCGCCGGCGGGCGTCGATCGCAAGGTGCTCGAGGATGTTTTCGCTGAAAACCTCGCTTTCGCGGCGGAGAAGCTGGAGCAGGCAGGCATCCGCCTGCTGATCGAGCCGATCAACACGCGCGACATTCCGGGCTTCTTCCTCAACTATTCGGACCATGCGCTGGCGCTGATCGACCGCGTCGGCTCGAAAAACCTGTTCCTGCAATACGACATCTATCACATGCAGATCATGGAGGGGGATCTCGCCCGTAAAATCGAGGCAAACCTCGGCCGCATCGCGCATATCCAGCTTGCGGACAATCCCGGCCGTCACGAGCCGGGAACGGGCGAGATCAATTATCCCTTCCTCTACGACCACATCGACCGCATCGGCTATTCCGGCTGGATCGGCGCGGAATACAAGCCGAAGGCAGGCACCGAAGCCGGGCTTGGCTGGTTCCGGGATTTGGCCGGGCAGGGGAGCGCGGCGGCTTAAGGGCTGGCGTCGAAGCTGCCAATCTCCCACCTGTGGGGGAGATGGCCGGCAGGCCAGAGGGGGGCGCGAAGGAACGCGGCCTAACTAAAGACGGAGAACCACAATGGAAACCATAGGCTTCATCGGCCTCGGCATCATGGGCGCACCAATGGCGGGGCATCTGTTGGACGCCGGCTACAAGGTCATCGCCAGCGACCATCGCTCAACGCCGCCGGCTGATCTCATCGCCAAAGGCCTGAAAACAGTCTCCGGCCATGCCGCCGTCGCCAAGGCTGCCGACATCATCATCACCATGGTGCCTGACACCCCACAGGTCGCCGATGTGCTGTTCGGCGACAATGGCGTCGCCTCCGGCCTGTCGAAAGGCAAGCTGGTCATCGACATGAGTTCGATCTCGCCGATCGAGACCAAGGTGTTCGCTAAGAAGATCAACGAGCTCGGCTGCGACTATCTCGACGCGCCGGTTTCCGGTGGCGAGGTCGGTGCCAAGGCGGCATCGCTGACCATCATGGTCGGTGGCGAGGATAAACCGTTCGAGCGCGCCAGACCCGTCTTCGAGAAAATGGGCAAGAACATCACTCTGGTCGGGCCGAACGGCGTAGGCCAGACCACCAAGGTCGCCAACCAGATCGTCGTCGCGCTCACCATTGAAGCCGTCGCCGAAGCGCTTGTTTTTGCTTCTAAAGCCGGCGCCGACCCGGCCAAGGTCCGGCAGGCTCTGATGGGCGGGCTGGCAGCCTCGCGCATCCTGGAAGTGCATGGCGAGCGCATGGTCAAGCGCACCTTTGCGCCGGGCTTCCGCATCGAACTGCACCAGAAGGATCTCAATCTGGCACTTGAGGGCGCCAAGGCGCTCGGTGTGTCGCTTCCCAACACCTCGACGACGCAGCAGCTCTTCAATTCCTGCGCCGCCAATGGCGGCGCCAAGGAGGATCACTCGGCGCTGGTCAGGGCGCTGGAGCGGATGGCCAATTTCGAGGTCGGTGGCGAGGTGGCAAACGTCAAAGGCAAAGCGGCATAGGTCGGGAGAGGGTGGCGTAACGTTCCCAAGCCGCCCCTCTTTTTCCTGTCGAAGAACGGGTTCCTGCGTCTGTCGCCGGAACCCGTTTCTCGTTTGGGCAGGCGACCTGCCGCTTCCGAGCTCAGCCGCGCTTCAAAAATGCCCGCGCGGCGTAAAGGCTCACCGCCGCGGCGTTCGACACGTTGAGCGAGAGGATGGCGCCGGGCATGTCGAGCCGTGCCAGCGTCGTCACCGTCTCGCGCGTCTTCTGCCGCAGGCCCTTGCCCTCGGCGCCAAGCACCAGCGCGATCCTGTCGCCGGCAAAGCTGGTTTCGAGTTCCGCCGGCCCGTCCGAATCAAGCCCGATCGTCTGGAAGCCTGCCTCGTGCAGCTGCCCGAGCGCGTCTGCCAGGTTCTTCACCTCGATCTGGTCGATATGTTCCAGCGCGCCGGAGGCGGATTTCGCCAGTACGCCCGATTCCTGTGGGCTGTGGCGCGCCGTGGTGATCAGCGCGCCGGCGCCGAAGGCGACCGCCGAGCGCAGGATCGCGCCGACATTGTGCGGGTCGGTGACCTGGTCGAGCACCAGCACCAGCCTTGTGTCGCCGAGCGCGTCGAGGCGCTTCGGCTTCAACGGCTCCGCCTCGATCAGCACGCCCTGATGCACGGCGTCCGATCCGGTGATCTTGTCGATGTCCCGGGGCTCGACCAGTTCCGCCTTGAAGGGCAAGGCGGCGAGATCGGCGATCTCGAGACGCTCGGCCGCATTGCGCGTCACCAGCATTTTTTTGATCCGGCGGCGCGGATTGTCGAGCGCCGCCCGCACCGTGTGCAGGCCATAAAGCCGCACCAGGCCGTCGGCGGCGTTCTCGCCGGGCGGAACGGGCTGGCGCGGCCGGAACGCCGGGGCGCCGCCGCTCTTCTCGTCGCGGTGTGCGCGGCGCAGCTTGGCGTAATGGGTGTCTTTGGGTGTGTTGGTCTTGTTGCTCATGGCCGGCTTCTATAGCTGTCTCCACCTGCCAAGGATATGGCCCGTCGCCGCAGCCGGCGAACAACATCGAAAAAGCCTTGCCACGCGGTTGACACCCACTGGCCTTGCCGCCATAAGGCGCTTCGCTGATTTCGGACAAGACTTCTATCTCGGGCTCCGGGGTCGGCAAGAATGCCTCGTTGCATGGCTCCGGCGGCAGACTGGAGAGGTGCCCGAGTGGTTAAAGGGGACGGACTGTAAATCCGTTGGCTTAGCCTACGTTGGTTCGAATCCAACCCTCTCCACCACTGCCGGCCCGGAAGCCCTGAAACGAAAAAGCATCGGGCCGAAAAGTGCATGGCGCTTTTCGGGTGAATCCGATACTTCAGTGCAAGGCGCGGGTATAGCTCAGTGGTAGAGCAGCAGCCTTCCAAGCTGAATATGCGGGTTCGATTCCCGCTACCCGCTCCAGACTTTCATCCCACAATCGCTAAGCCCTGACACTGCGCGACCATGCGCGCAGCGCTTCCGGACATCAATATGGGCCGCCTCAGCTGTTGAACGCCGACGCCACCTGGTGCTGCTGCGGCACCTGGCCATTGGGCGTCAATTTGTCGACGATGCCGGGCAAGGCGGTGGACAACTGCTTGAGCAGTTCCTGCTCGTCCAACCCGGTCCGCTGTGCAATCTCGCGGATGACCTGCGGGCCGAGTGCGGCGCCGAGATCATTGGCATTGATCGACTGGTTCTGCCCGGTGCCGACCCAGGAATCGGCGACATTGCCGTGGCCGGCATCCCTGAGCTTGCCGAGCAGGCCGCCCAGTCCGCCGAGCAATCCGCCGTCGCTGGCGGTGGGTTCGGCCGGTACGGGTGTTTGAGGCTGATCCGGCTGTTCGGCACTTCTGCCGCTCAGCATTTTTCCGACCAGCAACGCGCCGAGCGCGATCATCAGCGGTTTGGTGATGTTGCCGCCGGGAACGGCGTTGTCAAAAAGTCCCATAGTGGATCCTCCATCTCAACCAAGCCCTGCCCACCTCTGACAATGGCGCATCCAGGCGGAATTTCAAGCTGGCTTGAGGTTTTGACAATCATATGAAAATGTCGGGCCGGCAGGGGGATGGAGAGGAAAAAATGGGTATCATCAGCTGGATCATTCTCGGCGCCATTGCCGGCTTCCTGGGCAGCAAGATCGTTAACAAGACGGGCCAAGGCCTGATCATGGATATCGTGCTCGGCATCGTCGGCGCCATCGTCGGCGGCGTGATCTGCAGCCAGCTCTTTGGCATAGGTGTCACCGGTCTCAACATCACCAGCCTGATCGTCGCTGTAGTTGGCGCGGTGATCGTGCTGTGGGCCTACCACCAGTTCAGCGGAAGGCGGACGCTCTAGGCGCCGGCTGCATCGTCTGAAACTTCGAATTTCTGCTGAGGCGAGACCGGCCTCAAGCTCGCCTATGGCATCAGCACGGCGTCGGCGTCGGAGTTCTTGTTCTGGTCAAAATCGGTCATGGGGAAACTCCCTTGGCGGATTGATCATGTCGCCGGCGAATAGACGATCAGTCCGGCCTCCGCAACAGCCGCCAAAGGCAAGGGCGCGGATGCCAACTATGCGACAACAGTCAGCCTGCGCTTGCGCTGGTCCAGCGACACGATGGTGAGCCCGCTGCCAACCACCAGCAGGATGCCGCAGACCGCCAGCGCGTTGGGGAACTGCCCGAACACGAACAGGCCCGAAATGACCGCCCAGACGGTGAAGCTGTAATAGAACGGCGCCACTGCGCTGGTCGGGCCGACGCGATAGGCCATGAAGATGAAGAAATGGCCGAAGATCAGGAAAAATCCGGCGCCGGCCAGCAGCAGCAGGTGGCGTGCTTCGGGCATCACCCAGCGCTCGGACACCAGGTGCGCCGCGCCGGCGCCGATCAGCACCACCACCACGGCGGAAATCGCCACGATCATCCCCGGCACCTCGGCGGGGACACGCCTCCCGGCAAGGTCGCGCGCGGCCGCCAGTGTGGCGTTGCCGAGCGCGAGCAGCGCGTAGACGGAAATGCCTTGCATCGTCGGTTGCGCCACCATCAGCGCGCCGATGAACCCGAGCCCGATCAGCGCCATGCGCTGGCCGCCGATGCGTTCGCCAAACAGGATCGAGGAGCCGACCAGCATCAGGAGCGGCGTGATTTGTCCCAGCGCCGTGGAATCCGCGATCTGCATGTTGGCGAGCGCCACGACGTAGCAGAGGATCGCCGCCATCTCGAGCAGGTTCCGGCGCAGCACATGGCCGTCGAAGATCAGCGGGATCTGTTTGCCGTAGCCGAGCAGGAACAGCAGCGGGAAGCCCCAGAGTGTTGCCGCTACACCGCGCAGGAACAACACTTCGTAGGACGGCAGCCCCGTGGTCGCGAGTTTCATCATCGTATCGTTGACGAGATACGACCCCGTCGAAACGATCATGAACAGCGGGCCGCGGATCGAGGCAGGGATGAAATGCATGGGGGCAAGAGATCAGACCCCGGTTGCCGCCGCAATGGGCCATCAACTGGCGGTGATCCAGACAGGGATTGGCGGGCAGGAGCCCTCGATGCAGGCCGCGATCGCTCGGCCGGTCAGCCATTTCATTTCACCCATCGCCTTCCTATATCAGCGCCATACTCCCGCAATCGGATCCCAGGTTCGGACTGAGTGAGACGGCACCCGGCCAAAAGACGCTTGTGTTTTTTGGCCTTTGTCGCTAATCGCCCCGCATTCGACTGAACTGAAGGTCAAGGCCGTCCAAGGAAAGAGACTATGGCAAAAGGTAAATTCGAGCGCACTAAGCCTCATGTGAACATCGGCACGATTGGTCACGTTGACCATGGCAAGACGTCGCTGACGGCGGCGATCACGAAGTATTTTGGCGAGTACAAGCGCTACGACCAGATCGATGCGGCGCCGGA
>NZ_JBWLUW010000022.1:0-62251 GCF_057784245.1 Mesorhizobium sp. CNPSo 4671
GCCATGGCCCTGCAGGCTTCGATACCCTCCCGCCCTCCCGCCACCCGGTTCACTGTGTTGCATGCTGTGGCATACCCCCATGTTGTCCCGGCGCCGATGTCTTCCTCCAAGTGTGGCAGCAATTCACGCGTGAACCGGGCGGCCGCCTTTTGCAGAAATATCGCGTATTTCTCGCGGTGCGCGCTTTGCAGGAACTTGTTATGGTTCACCACGGCAGTTGAAAATCGAACGATGCCGCAGGCGCCATTGATCTCACGCAAGGCGGCAATCAGTTGTTCTTGCTCGATTGCGTCTTGGCCGCCTTGAGCAGAGACATCGTCGATACGCCGCCCTCCTGGTCCTGCATTGAGATTGGACACGGTTTGCCCACGGGGCGGGCGCCCGCCTGCCTGCGAGCCTCCGGCCGCGCGATCGCTGCGCCAAGGTTCGCCCTCGCCTGCACGCGGTGAACTTTCTTGTCGGCGGAATGCGTCCCGATGCTGCCGATCAGTCTGGTGCACACCAGCTTGCGAACCTCCGGCCGTTCGACCAGGGCGCCAAGTTTCGCCGCGAGCACCTGCTTGCGAACTTCCGGCGGCCTCATTGCCGCGCCAGGGCTCGCCATCGGAACGCGAGAGGCTTTTTTCTGGGGCTGGCGCGTCACCCTCCGGCACCCAGGAAGATGGACGACGACGCCCAACCGCACGCGGCAACGCCCCGGGGATCACAGGGGGGGCAACTGAGGAGCTGGCAGGCCTGTCTCGAACGGCATCATCGGCAAGGGGCAGGCTGCGAACGGAGGACGTCCCTTCATGTTGAGGCTCAGAGCGCATCCGCGCCACGATGGAAGCGAACGATGGGGCGCCTGTTCCAGGAGCAAAACGTGATTCTGGGCGCGTGCTGCTCGATCCCGGCGGGTTGTCGGTTCTCGCATCCCCAATATGCGACGTCCCGACTCGGCCAATGCCCGTCATTATCCACCTCCGATGTCGGCGACAATGCCGCTGCCTGTGTTGTCAAGTCCGACCACCAGCCGGGCGACCTGTGCCGTCACGACCGCCCTGCGGCCTCCGACGCCGGACATGCCCGCTGCTTTCATCGATTGCGAAGGCGTCTGAAGGACACGCCCGTACCATAGACCTCTTGCAAGTCTTGTCGCCCGCCTTGGACGCCCTCGCTCAAGCCGCATAACCAGACCCGCTTGCATCGGCGCACGGCGACGCCAGCGCAGCCTGCGCCGAAGGCACTCCACAATCGGCCCGATGGAGAACACGGCTTGGCGCGCCCGTACTAACTTAAAGACTGAGACGACCACCCAGGCCCCCGAGCAAACCAGCGCGCATCCGATCGTCACTGCTCGCCGGCCTACCCATCGCGCCAGGCCCTCAACACCGAGAGGCAGATCGCGGGGGCAGGATTTGCTGGCTGAATACGCAAGTAAAGGTCCCCGTTCGCGGCATGACAAGATGTCCACCATCGCTGCAAATCAGTCGGTGCCCCTCGGCAGCCCGCGGCGCTCATTCCAAGCCACCACATAGCCTTGGTTGCTGACAAAAACCTGACTTGCTCGCAACGTCCCAAAAGGGAAAACCGGATTGCTTCTCTTCGGCGCTCAAATCACTGTTTAGGAAGTCGGCCGGAATATTGTTGGCGAGTAGCGCCGTCTCGGATTAGTGGCTCGTCTTCAACTACCAGAACCGCTCGATGTCGGAAACGTACGGCGCTGCCCATCCGTAGCAGGCCTATCCGAAAGCCTCGCTCCGGGGCGTGACTCAGGGGTCATGGATAGAATGCATGCCTCAGCCCGGTTCACGACCAGCGTAATTGGTCATGACAGCTTAACCGGCAAATTGATCGGCCCTCGAAAGCCGAAGCCGCGCCACTCCACCACCTGAGGATCCGGCAGCGTCATATTTGGAAAACGCTCGAATAGCATGGGCAGCATGATTGCCCCTACAGTTTGACGCGAGATTTGCGCGCCTGCACAGTGATGCGGCCCCGAGCCGAAGGACTGATGCGAAATCTTTTGGCGGAAGACGTTGAAGCGCTCTCCGTCTTCGAAGAACTCTTCATCGCGATTGGCCGAAGCTTGGATGGTCATCACGGTATCGCCCTTCGAGATAAGAAAACCGCGAATCTCCGTGTCCTCCCGCACGAGGCGGGAACTCGCCTGAATCGGAGCAATCCACCGCACGCCCTCCTCGAAGGCCTGCCCCCAGCATTGCTGCCTCTTGACCTCCTCCAACTGCTCGGGGTTGGTCAGCAATCCGTAGACGATCGTACCGAGAGCGTCGCGGGGCTCGTTAATTCCCCCGCCAATGGCGATCTTGATGTTGGCATACATCTGACTCATGGGTATCGGATCAGGCGCGTTCACCATGATCGCGAATGCCGAGGGGTTCGGTTCCGCCCTGTGCTTTTCGATTAGGTTGTCGAAGAGCCTGTTCATCTCGGCATTGGCTTCGTCAGATCGCTCGAATGGCTCCGGTTGCCATCCAAAATTGCCCGCCCCGTCGATCAGCCGCTGCGACCAGCGTATCATCTCTGCGTCGGATGCTCCGCAAATCCCGAGGATATGAGCGAGAATGCGGGCCGCCACCGGGCCGCAGATCTCTGCAAACAGATCCACTGTGCCGCCGCGCGGAAGGCGATCCAGATACTCGTTCACGATGTTTCGATAGATTGGCGCCCAATGTTCCGCGATAGTCTTGGGGGCGAAAGCCTTCGCCATGGCCATTCTTTCGCGGGCGTGTTCCGCGCCATCCTTTCGCATCAGAGTATGGGCCTGAAAGGCCGGCTTCATCGGTGTGTTGGGATCATCCGAACTGAAGAGCTCGGGCTGGTCCTTCACCATTTTCGTGTCGGACGCCTTAGTGAGAAACGTCCGCTTCACGGAGGCAACGTGCACCACGGGGGTCTGCGCGCGCATCCGGCGATAGATCGGATATGGGTCGAATGTAAGCTCGTCGATCGTGGATACCCGATCTACTGGCACCAGTCGCATGGCGGGACTTCTCCTCTTAGTTCATTTGATATCAGCCGATGTACGCTACATCCACGGCGGTTACCGCGATTGAGCACACCAAGCCGGGGGCCTTCGACCATTAGGGCGATGAAGCCTGATCCTTATCGCCATGGTTCAAACAGGGCTGCGGCTCTCCGGGTATGCCTCTAGTTTCGGGCGGGGAAAGTTCTGTCAGCCGCCCCAACCCATGGCCTCTTCCTCCGATTTGAACGCTCGCGTTAGATCTCGCGTATTTGGACAGCGCCGTCGGCAAACGCGATTTTCAAACCGCCATGCCAGCCGGTGGCCTTATCACCGAAGAACGCTTGCAGATTCGTCACTTTAACCGCTTTCCGGGGATCGACTCCTGCATTCTCTGCGAGGGTGGCCTTGAAGTGTTATTGGCTTTCGCAGACTTCTCTGAACTCAGAAACTCGCTCGCCTGCTCAATCGGCTTCAATTCATCAGCATTTGCTTCAATTCATCAGCCCTTTGGGCAGCACGCTCCTTCACGCGCGCCACGATCGCATCCAAATTCCTTTGTCACTCAGAACCAGGTATTTTTTCGGCCAGTTCAGATTCGCATTCGGCGCCGAGTGCTCTGACGCCAGTGGCAGCCAAACGGATGTCTGCATCAACCTCCTTCAAAGTTTCCCATTTTCTTTCGTACGGAACGGGGCGCTTCGATTCGACAGCTCTTGATCTGTCTGAGGCGCTGTTATCTCGCATGCCGGGTGGAGTATAGGGGGCGGACTGCGCCTCGCATGGACCAATGTGGAAAAGTCCAAGTGTAAGCGTCGGCGACGTGTGCGAGGTGACGGGACGATCGTGGCAGTCACACACTGGCGTGGTGCTGCCCATCCGCGCGCCTTTGAAATTCTGCTCATAGAACTCGACACAATAAAACGGCTGCCCGCTCGTACACTTTTCGCATTTTCCGCAGTAGGCGTACGAAAGGGCTATCCCCAGGTACAAGTCCCGAGACGGCGGATCCTGTCGCTTCGACCACACCCGATCCCTCGTGTCCCAGCACGAGCGGTAACGGGACCCCGTAACCCTGGTCATGCACCACCACGTCAGTATGACAGACACCAGATGCCACGATGCGGACGAGGATCTCGTCAGACCTAGGCTCGGTGATCAGGATTCGCTCAATCTCACGGGGGCCACCCTTATGGCGGGTAATGGCAGCGGTGGCTTGGGTCATACTCTTCTCCCGAATTCCCGGTCAGCGCGTCCGGCTGCCGCAGACAACCTGAGCGATCAACTTGCCCCGGCTCTTGGATGCCGAAGACGGTCAGCACCGCACGCAGAAAGCTGAGCGCAATGACAGCGACGAACGCGCCTGCCACGCCGCCGCGGTCGCCTCCAAGGGTGACGCCGCTAAGGATCGTGGCTGCAAGGGCGTTCATGAATACCCCGAGGCTCGACCATGCCTACCGAGGTCGCCGACACCTGCAGCAGCGCCCCGAGACAGATGAGAACGCAGCAAGAAGATGCGCCGTGAAGACAATCCGGGCATGTGGATACCGGACACCTGTGCTGCGCGGAGGTTATCGCCAGCCGCCCTGAAGTACTTTCCAATGATCAAGTTGCGGAACGCCAGGGCGACGAGGATCAACGCGATGATCCAGATGATGACACCCCAGGACATGCCGATGAAGCGCGCGTGGGTAAGCTCCCGGATCCCGTGCCGGGATCGATCCGGGCGCACGCCCGGCGCTGAAATATTGCATCAGGCCGACCAGGATTGCCACATGCTGAGTGCCGAGATCACCGCTGAGGCCCTGACGTAGGCTATGAGAACGCCGTTGATGAGGCCCACGACGGTGCCG
Organism: Mesorhizobium sp. CNPSo 4671; assembly: GCF_057784245.1. Classification (NCBI taxonomy): domain Bacteria; kingdom Pseudomonadati; phylum Pseudomonadota; class Alphaproteobacteria; order Hyphomicrobiales; family Phyllobacteriaceae; genus Mesorhizobium; species Mesorhizobium sp. CNPSo 4671. Next base: position 4,819 of record NZ_JBWLUW010000022.1, read on the forward strand.
AGGGCCAGTAGCATCAGGACGCGCACGAAGGCGGCATAGCCGTTCAGCTTTCCCGAACTGGCCAGATAAGATGGACATCGCGAACACACCGGCCACCAGACCGAACTCACTGAGTAATCAGCGGTCTGCATTGTTCATACGCCGCCTGCGCCACCGCCACGCCCCGATCCTTCACCAGGCTACCTCACGCTTGAACTCGCGGCTGAACTTCCTTCTGTGCGTTCCACTACCCATTTCGTTGAACAACTTATTTCGGTGTAGCAGGCCAAAGGACGCGCTTTCACCTTCCTCCGGGTCCAAGCAGCTTTCGATATCCCGCTTGCAGGGCAGCTGTGGCGGGGCATGGCGAAAAACCTAACCTTCTGCTTGCAGAGATAGAGCTACGTTATGACTTTCCGGGCTAAGCGTGCAGACAATACGCTGGTCGGGCGCGACGGATCGGAACGAACAGCCACACCCTACAGGTCTGGGCAGGCAAAAAGACGCACGGGAACGCGAGCGGGCTGCGCAAGCGCCGAGCGAACACCGAACACAACACGCGACGGCCTCGCATCATGTAGTGGTCGGACGGAACATGCGTGGCAGGGTTTCGGCCAGGAGTCGCCAGTCCTCGCGCTCGCCCTCGCCTTCACTGCGCTTGCCGAAGACCTGGATGATCATCTTGCCCTCGGAGTCATAGGCTTCGAGCGAGGTGACGTGACCGTCCTTGGTCGGTTTGCGAACGGCCCAGACCTCGCGAATGTGGTGGGTCCCGAGATGCAGGTGGAAGGTCTCGTCGAGCACATTTATGCACGGCCCGATCGGTTTGACCGACTTGATCGGGCCGGAATGGATCTGGACGCATCCACGATTGCCGACTAGGCACATAATCGGCATCTCGTCTTCAGCCACCTGTTGAAACATGGCGCCGATGGCATTCTTATCGAGCGCCCAAGCGTAATCCTCGCCGACCATACGCATCGCCTGACAGCGTCCGAGCTTCAACGTCTTCAACATGTCGAGGAACTGATGCTCATCGTTCAGCCGGCTCCAGCGGTCGCGCAAGTCCTCCCCCCTGGCGGCTTGGTCCGGAACCTCTGGTTCGCCTTCTGCTCGGCTCCCCTTGACCAACATGATTGGCTCCTGGCTCGAGGTTTCGAGTTGCGCCAGCAGCTGCTTATATCGATGGAGGTCTGAGGCGGGCCCGAGATACACTTTGTGCACCGCCTCGCCGGTGGCATCAAAGAATTGCATGCTGCGTCGAATGTCGTCACCATCGCACTCCTCGATGGCAAAGCCGTACGCCCAAGCTCTCGGGAAGATGCGCAGCTCGATGTCGTTACCGAGCACCATGGCATGGTGATTGCCCGTGACGACCTTGTCGTAGACGCCGATCTTTTCATGCACGGCACTTTCATTGCGGGTCTGCGCCATCACCTCGCCGACCGCTTCGAGGCCGATCAGAACAGTGTTTACGCTTGGTGCAATGCGCACCGCGCCGAAGCCACAATGCGCACCGACCAGTTCCGCTTCCGTTATGCCCAATTTGGCGGCGAGATCGTGCGCGCGTATTTTCGGGTTGTCTTGCCGCGCTTGGCGGATTTCGTGCGCCGATCGTCTCTCGCGCTGGTCCATGTCCTGCCTCTGCTTTCACCTGCTTGTTGAGGATCGGCTGTCTGCCCGATGGTCAATCGACAAAGCACGCCGCAATGCTCGATGCCGACCTGGTGCTCGTCAGGAACAGCGTTCTGCAGGGGAGCGTGCACGATCGCCGTCGAAACCGGCCGTGCCGTCTGAGCAGCAAGGAGCGGATTCCATCGGCGCAGAGTGGATCTGACCGACATGACATGTTGCTTTCCTTCCTTCTTTCCATCGATCGCGAGCGCACGCGCGGGATGATCATGGTCTCTGCCGTCCTCGCCGCATCGCCAACTGAGTTTCAAAAGTCATGCCAATCCGGCTGAACCGCGCAGAAATCCTTCTGCACACTCGTCAATGATCTTACCTGCGAGTTCAGCGGCAACCGAGGCCGGACAATCTGTGACGAACTCGACAAACCCGACAGTGCGTGTCGGGTGCACGACGTCTTTCCAGCAACGGCGCACAAGATTGATGGCAGCGTTGGAGAGATGGCGCCGTGCTGAAACGGTTTTTCCTTTTGGCACGGTTCATGCGACGCCATCCACGAAAACGTCACAAGCTGGGGAGAAGTCTCGCCATGATTACGCTCACCGACAATGCTGTTGCCGCCGCCAAGTCCGCTCTTTCCCGCGCCAGCGAGCCGGCGGAGGGCTTTCGCATTATGGTCCAGAGCGGCGGCTGCGCCGGCTTCAAATACTCAATGGGCCTGGAGAGTGTCTCGCGCCAAGGCGATGTGATCACTGAAACAGATGGGGTCAAGCTGTTTGTCGACGCAGACTCCCAACCCTTTGTCGCTGGCACGACCGTGGACTTCGTCGCTGGGCTCGAATCTTCCGGCTTTGTCTTCGACAACCCCAATGCGCGGGAGAGGTGCGGCTGCGGCAAGTCCTTCAGTTAACTGAGATAGTAGCTATGCGGCCTGTCTACCTCGACAACAACGCAACGACACGGGTCGATCCTGAGGTCGTGCAAGCGATGTTGCCGTTCTTCTCGGATGAATTCGGCAACCCTTCTTCGGCGCACGCTTTCGGCGCCTCGGTCGCGGCGGCTATAATGAAGGCGCGGCGGCGGTTGCAAGCGCTGATTGGCGCGCAGTTCGACGATGAGATCACCTTCACCTCGGGTGGAACAGAAAGCGACAACACAGCAATTCTTTCGGCGCTTGAGGTGTTGCCCAACCGAACCGAGATCGTCACGTCGTCGGTCGAGCATCCCGCCGTCCTGTCGTTATGCGCGCATCTTGAGCAGACCCGCCGTGTGAAGGTCCACAGGATCCCGGTGGACCGCTGTGGCCGGCTTGACCTCGATGCCTACAAAGCCGCGCTCACCCCACACGTGGCAATCGTCTCGATAATGTGGGCGAACAATGAGACTGGTATGATCTTCCCCGTGGCCAAGCTTGCGGAGTTGGCCAAGGAAATCGGCGCGCTATTCCATACCGATGCGGTGCAGGCGGTCGGCAAGATTGAGATAGACCTGAAATCGACGGAAATCGACATGCTGTCGCTCTCCGGCCACAAGCTTCATGGTCCCAAAGGGATCGGCGCACTTTGGGTAAAGCGTGGCGTGCACTTCCGCTCGCTGATCAAGGGCGGGCACCAAGAGCACGACCGGCGTGCCGGCACCGAGAACACTCCCGGCATAGTCGGACTCGGTATGGCAGCCGAACTCGCCTTGAAATTCTTGGACGACGCCGCGACGCGGGTAAAATCGCTCCGCGACCGCCTAGAGGACGGGATCCTCCAGCGCATCCCAGACACTTGCGTCACTGGCGATCCGATGGAGCGGTTGCCAAACACAGCGAACATCTCATTTGAAAATACCGAAAGTGATGCAATCCCACATCTGCTCAGCCGCCTGAGCATCGCCTGCTCCTCCGGCTCCGCCTGCACCTCCGGCTCAATGGAACCGAGTCATGTCCTGAGCGCGATGAAGGCGCCACACGCTGCGGTCCGCTTCTCATTCGCGCGCGACAACAACGAAGCAGACGTCGACCGGGTGCTTGAGGTTATGCCGGCGATCGTGGAGAAGCTGCGTGGCTCTCCCAGTTCCGGCCCGCGTGGGCGGAGGCCAGAAGTCGTGCGAGCAGGTCTAACCCTGAGCGGCGGCAGAACAGGACACTATTCATGAGCCGTGACGTCTTCCTCAACGATACGACCTTGCGCGATGGCGAGCAGGCGCCAGGCGTCGCTTTTACGATGGCGGAAAAGCTGGAGCTCGCCCGGTCTCTTGCGGCCGCCGGCGTCCCGGAGATCGAGATCGGCACGCCGATTATGGGCGCCGAGGAGATCGAAACAATTCGCGCCGCGGTCGCGCGGCGTCTCCCGGCTCGGCTCACGGCCTGGTGCCGGATGAAGTCGCAGGACCTCGAGGCAGCGATTGAGAGCGGCGTCGGCGCCGTCAATCTTTCGCTACCCGCCTCGGACATTCAACTTGCGGCCAAGCTCGGCCTCGATGAGGCAGGAGCGCTCCAGGTCATCGAGGATATGGTCCGGCGTGCAGCCGCTGCTGGCTTCTTCGTCGCTGTCGGCTGCGAGGATGCTTCGCGGGCTGATTTGGATCATCTTGGCCGAGTCATTGAAACTGCTGCGCGCGCCGGGGCAAGCCGCGTCAGGCTGGCCGATACGCTGGGAATTCTCGATCCGTTTTCGACTTTCGAACTTGTAGCCCAGCTCATCGCGAAGTCTGAGGTCGACCTCGAATTTCATGCACACAATGATCTTGGTCTTGCTGCCGCCAACACGCTGGCCGCGATCCGCGCAGGCGCGAGCCATGCCTCCGTCACCGTCCTCGGGCTCGGCGAGCGTGCGGGTAATGCCGCGCTGGAAGAGGTGGCAGTCGCGATGGCCGTGATCGACGGCGCGGATACCGGGATCGAACTGACCGCATTGCCCGACCTCGCTGCCAAGGTGGCTTGCGCTGCCCGCCGGCAAACCGCGGCTATGAAGCCGGTCGTCGGGGCCGATGTTTTCACCCACGAATCCGGCACTCACGTCGCGGGATTGCTGAAGGACACGCGCGCCTATCAGGGGCTAGACCCGGCTCTTGTGGGCCGCTGCAATCGTATCGTCATCGGTAAGCATTCCGGCGCCACCGCGATTACCCGAGTGTTGAGCGACAACGGTCGCGATCTCGATCCGGATCTGGCAGCCGCGATGGTAGCCCGCGTCCGCCGCAAGGCGTCCGAGACCAAATCTGCCGTCACTGCAACTCAACTGGTTGAGCTCTACGATAGTCTGCACAGCGAGGCATGTTCAGAGGGATCTGCGGATCCAGTTGTGGGACGAACGCACCACAGTTGCCGACGAAGGGGAATGCAATGAATTGTTCCGCTGACAACCGCTCCATCGATGTTAGCGACATCCTCGCGCGACTGAAAGGCCTGTCGGCCGCGGAGGAGTTCTTCGCAGTCCTTGGGGTCTCTTATGATCCGAAGGTGCTGAATGTCTCCCGGCTTCATATCATGAAACGCGTGGGCCAATACCTTGCGGAAGAAGATCTATCCGATCTGCCTGACCAAGTGATCGCCGCGCGGGTGCGCGCTACACTGCAACGCGCCTACGAGGACTTCGCGAGCTCCTCGCCGCTTACGCACCGGATTTTCAAGGTGCTCAAAGACCACGATCCGAACAAGCCTCCCACGTCGGACCGCACATTCGTCCCGTTCGACTCCGTCCTGAAGCGGTTCGCAGAAGAATGAGCGCGCGAGATGGTTGCAACGCGCCAATGTCGAGAAGCCTACAAATCCTGTCACCACGAAGGCGATCCCGGAAGGAACCAACCGAGTATCCAGGAAAAGGAGCACGAAAAGCGGTTGGTACGAATGTTGCTGCCAAGGATAAACTGCCAGGCTCAGATCCGGACAGAAGCCCCAAGAGACCGCCAATGCACACCGTAGTCTGCATCAAGCAGGTGCCGGACTCGGCACAGATACGCGTCCATCCCGTTACGAACACGATCATGCGCCAGGGCGTACCCACCATCATCAACCCTTACGACCTATTCGCCCTGGAAGAGGCACTCAGACTGCGTGACGATTATGGCGGCGAGGTCACCGTGCTCACCATGGGTCCGCCGATGGCAGAGGACGCGCTGCGCAAGGCGCTCGGTTACGGCGCTGACCGCGCGGTGCTCCTAACCGACCGCTATTTTGCCGGTTCCGACACGCTGGCGACCTCCTTCGCTCTTTCCCAGGCAATCGCGAAGGTTGGCGAGACGTTCGGCGCGCCAGATATCGTCTTCACTGGGAAGCAGACGATCGATGGCGACACAGCCCAGGTGGGGCCGGGCATCGCCAAGCGCCTCGATCTCCTGCAACTCACTTATGTCGCGAAGATTCCCCGCATTGATCTTGCTGCGCGCGACATCCAAGTCGAGCGCCGGTGTGAAGGCGGCACGCAGATGCTGAAGAGCAGGCTCCCTTGTCTCGTCACCATGCTGGAAGGCACCAACGAGATTCGCCGGGGCTCGCTCGAGGATGCCCTGCGCGCCGCGCGCAGCCCGGTTTTGAGATGGAGTGCGGCCGATGCCGGCATTGATGACCTGACCAGATGCGGCCTGCGCGGCTCCCCGACGGTGGTCAAGCGCGTTTTCGCCCCTACTGCTCGGGCGCAAAAAGCGGCACAAATTGACACCGCCGAAAAGCCCTTGCGCGATATAGCAGACGAGCTGATCGCCGCAATCTTGACCCGCCAACCAGCGCTGGAACATGAGCTGGCCTTCAACGGCGGCGCGTGAGGCAAGGAGAGACGATGTCGAGCGCGAACCAAGAAACCCCTCGCCCTACCGCCGGCCGCGCCGGCATAAAGAAGGAACTGCCCGAGCATTTCAAGGATTACCGCCACGTCTGGGTTTTCATCGAGCTCGAACGCGGCCAGGTCCATCCCGTATCGTTCGAACTGCTCGGCGAAGGCCGCAAGCTTGCCGACAAGCTTAATGTGGAGCTTGCGGGAATCGTGCTCGGACCACCGGCCGAGGCCACTCAGTCTGCGGTCGCCGACGCTTTCGCTTATGGCGCCGATCTTGTCTACAACGTCGAGGCGCCGCTGCTCGCCGACTATCGGAACGAGCCTTTCACCAAGGCCATGACGGAGCTCGTAGACACCCACAAACCCGAGATATTGCTTCTCGGGGCGACCACACTTGGCAGGGATCTTGCCGGTTCGGTGGCGACGACATTGCAGACAGGGCTCACGGCCGACTGCACCGAACTCGACGTTGATGCCGACGGTTCGCTCGCCGCGACCCGTCCGACTTTCGGCGGTTCCTTGTTGTGCACCATCTATACGCTCAATTACCGGCCGCAGATGGCGACAGTGCGACCGAGGGTCATGCCGATGCCGCAGCGGTTGAATAAGCCGGTCGGACGCGTCATCCAGCACCAACTGTCGGTAGCCGAAGACGACATCGTCACCAAGATCCTAGGCTTCCTTCCCGATAGTCAGTCGGCAAAGGCAAATCTTGCCTATGCCGACGTTGTTGTTGCGGGAGGCCTCGGTCTAGGCGCGGCGGAGAACCTGCAGCTTGTGAAGGATCTCGCACGGGCAATCGGCGCCGAGCATGGCTGTTCGCGCCCCTTGGTCCAGAAGGGTTGGCTGTCGGCAGATCGGCAGATCGGCCAAACAGGCAAGACCATCCGTCCCAAGCTTTACATAGCGGCTGGAATTTCCGGCGCCATCCAGCACCGGGTTGGCGTCGAAGGGGCGGATCTCATCGTGGCTATCAACACTGACCCGAACGCGCCGATTTTCGATTTCGCCCACGTCGGGATTGTCACCGACGCGATCCGCTTTCTGCCCGCGCTGACAGAGGCCTTCACGCGGCGACTGTCGCCCCACAGTCGCGATAAAATTGCGAACTAGGGAGCTGGACATGACCAGGGAAAAATTCGACGCCATTGTTGTGGGTGCCGGCATGTCCGGAAACGCAGCAGCTCACACCTTGGCAAGCCAAGGCCTGAACGTGCTGCAGTTGGAGCGGGGAGAATATCCGGGCTCCAAGAATGTCCAGGGTGCAATCATGTACGCTAGCATGCTGGAGAAGATCATCCCGGATTTCCGGGATGACGCGCCTCTCGAGCGCCACCTTGTTGAACAGCGGCTGTGGGTGATGGACGACACATCCCACACCGGGATTCACTATCGGTCGGACGATTTTAACGAGGCGAAGCCCAACCGCTATACGATCATCCGCGCCCAATTCGATAAATGGTTTTCGCGTAAAGTGCGGGAGGCCGGTGCGACGGTTCTGTGCGAGACGACCGTGACCGAACTCGTCCGCGATGCCGAAGACAAAGTGGTCGGCGTCCTCACAGACCGGACCGGCGGAGCGATTTTCGCCGACGTTGTCGTCCTCGCAGAAGGCGTGTCCGGACTGCTTGGCACGAGGGCTGGCCTTCGCGAGATGCCGAAGCCGAAATCCGTGGCGCTCGCCGTCAAGGAAATGCATTTCCTGCCCGAAGAGGTCATCGAGCAGCGGTTCGGGCTCAAGGCCGGCGAAGGCTGCGTGATCGAGGCCGTGGGTACGATCTCCCGCAGCATGGCTGGGCTCGGCTTTCTTTACACCAACAAGGAGTCGATCTCACTGGGCATCGGCTGCCTCGTTTCGGATTTCGCTGCGACGATGGAGAGCCCATATGCCCTTCTCGATGCGTTAAAAAACCATCCTTCGATCCGGCCGCTGATCGCCGGCTCGGAGGTGAAAGAATATGCCGCGCATCTCATCCCGGAAGGTGGCTACAAGGCGATTCCGCAGTTGTTTGGCGATGGTTGGGTCGTGGTCGGCGATGCCGCGCAATTGAACAATGCGGTGCACCGCGAGGGTTCGAACCTCGCCATGACCTCAGGCCGTATCGCGGCTGAGGCGATCGTGCACATCAAGAGCCGCAAGCGTCCAATGACCCGACAGAACCTTGTCCTCTACAAGACCATGCTGGACAAGTCCTTCGTGGTCAAAGACCTAAAGAAATATAAGGATATGCCGGCGCTGCTCCACACCAATTCCCGAAATTTCTTCACGACCTACCCGCGGTTGATGTCGCAGGCGGCTCAGAACGTCGTGCGGGTCGACGGCACTCCGAAGATCGACAAGGAAAAGGCGACCACTGCTGCCTTCATCAGGGCGCGTTCGCGCTGGGGGTTGCTGAGTGACGCGGTTCGCTTGGCATTGGCCTGGCGGTAGGAGACACGAGATGACAATCGCACCGGCACGCATTGAGGAGAAACTTTACCAGAACCGCTACCTGGTCGACCCGGGGCGCCCGCATATAAAAGTGCGACCGCACGAGAAGCCAAGCACCAACTTGCTTGCGCTGACCCGCGTCTGCCCGGCCCAATGTTATGAATTGAACGACGAGGGCCAAGTGGAGATCACCGCCGACGGCTGCATGGAGTGCGGCACCTGTCGGCTATTGTGCGAGGCCAGTGGTGAGATCGAGTGGAATTATCCACGCGGCGGCTTCGGTGTTCTCTTCAAGTTTGGATGACCTACGCACCTACGCTTCGTTGCCATGGCCGCAATTTCCGCAATTGCAGCCAGACAATTTGCAATTGAACAGGGGCTCGTCAATACTGAAGACTCACGACTCGGCAGACCAAAAGGCGCTTTGTGAGGAGCACCCATGCAGCCCCTGAGGTGTTTCTATGGCTCAAATAGTGCGGGAACGGGTTAATGAGATTGGGCTTCGCAATAGCCGCTCACCTATCGAAACCCCGCAAGGGATGAACATTTCGCTCAGGGGAATTTATGAGATATCCGAGATCCTGACCGCACCCACGCGGCTGGAGATCACGCTTGCCAACGTCGTCAACATTCTCGGCTCGTTTCTGCAAATGCGTCATGGAGCAGTGATCGTCCTAGACGCGAAAGGAGAGGTGGAGATTGCTGCAACTACCGGCGATAACCTCGCACCTCAATCAGACCATCGGCGCGTCATACCGCAAGCCGTGGTAGACCGAATCCTCGCCACGGGGACGCCGCTCGTCATAGACGACGTCCGCAAGTCCGAATTATTTCCGGGTGACCTTCAAACGGCTTCGAGCGGCGCCACCATGCCGGTCACCTTCATCGGAGTGCCAGTAGAGGCTGACGATGAAATTCTCGGGACATTGTCGATCGACCGTATCGGGGGCGGCGCAGCCGCCGTGCGTTGCGACGAGGACGTACGCTTCCTGATGATGGTCGCCAACCTTGTCGGCCGGACCATCCGTCTCCATCGTATCCTAAGCACAGATCGCCTGCGGCTTATCGAGGAGCAACGGAGACCGGAGAAATCGCTCGACGAGGAGACCCGCCCTGCCCGGCATCGGCATGTCAAAATCGATGGGATCATCGGGGAAAGTCCCGCACTCAAGCAGGTGCTTGAAACCGTCGCAGTCGTAGCAAGGACCAACTCCACCGTGCTTTTGCGCGGTGAAAGCGGCACGGGCAAGGAATTTTTCGCGCAGGCCATCCATAAGCTTTCATCTCGCAGTAAGAAGGCCTTCGTCAAACTGAACTGCGCCGCGCTGCCTGAAAGCGTTTTGGAATCGGAGTTGTTTGGCCATGAAAAGGGCGCCTTCACCGGAGCTGTCTCGCAGCGCGCCGGCCGTTTCGAATTGGCGCATGGCGGAACCCTGTTACTTGATGAAATCGGTGAGATTTCGCCGGCTTTTCAAGCTAAACTGTTGCGCGTCTTGCAGGAAGGCGAGTTGGAGCGCGTCGGCGGCACCAGGACGCTCACGGTCGACGTCCGGCTTATATGCGCCACGAACAAGGACCTTGAGACGGCTGTCGTGAATGGCGAGTTCAGGGCCGACCTTTACTACCGTATCAATGTGGTGCCAATCGTGCTGCCGCCGCTCAGAGAGCGACCAGGCGATATTCCACGCCTTGCGAAGTCCTTCCTCGATCGATTCAATAGGGAGAACGATCGTGAGCTCGCGTTCGCGCCTTCAGGGCTTGACCTGATCTCGCAATGCTACTTCCCCGGCAACGTCCGTGAGCTGGAAAACTGTGTGCGAAGGACGGCCACGCTTGCGCGTTCGAGCACGATCGCCGCTTCGGATTTCGCCTGCCAGAATAGCCAGTGCTTATCTTCGCTACTCTGGAAAGGAGCCCGCCGTCCAACTGGCAGCAATGCCAGCGATGAGTTCGGCCGCAACAGCACGCCGATTGCATCGCCACTGGAGCCCGGGCGCATCTGCGCATCCGAGGGCGAGGTGGTGCCCGTCAATGCCCCCCGTCCAAATGATCCTGCTTGGGGCGAGACAGGCATGCGTGTGACCGATCGCGCCCGGCTGATCGACGCGATGCAGAAGGCCGGCTGGGTTCAGGCCAAAGCTGCTCGCATCCTCGGCCTCACGCCGCGGCAAGTCGGCTATGCCCTGCGTCGGCATAATATCGAGGTGAAGAAGTTCTAAACGCCTTACGATGTCAAAATCTCCTCGCTGTGTGTTGAACCCGCCAGCGCCGTCTCAAAGGCATCATCCAAAGTCGCAAGCCCGACAAAACTTGTGGCGTAGCGAACAGACGTAATCGCACATGAAATCCGACATGTTGAACTAAAAACAGCCTTTTCGAGCTGGCACAACATTTGCGAACTGAACTGCGACGTCCACCCACGAACGGAGCCGTTCAATGTCCATACCGGCGATTTCGCTTGAGAGTTTGGTCAGTACCAAATCCCTCGACCAGTCGTTGGCGACCGCGAAATCCGCCGGCTGCACATCTTCATGCTGCGGCTCGTCCGAAAAACCGACCGAGATGGACCCCACCGTCTGGCAGAAGATCAATGACCATCCATGCTATTCCGAAGAGGCGCACCATTATTTCGCGCGCATGCATGTAGCGGTCGCGCCAGCCTGCAACATCCAGTGCAACTACTGCAATCGCAAATATGACTGCGCCAATGAAAGCCGGCCCGGAGTGGTATCGGAAAAGCTCGCCCCAGACCAGGCGCTACGCAAGGTTATCGCCGTCGCCAATGAAGTGCCCCAACTTTCCGTGCTCGGCATCGCTGGACCGGGCGACGCCTGTTACGACTGGCAGAAGACTAAGGCGACACTAGAACGTGTCGCCAGGGAAATCCGCGACATCAAGCTGTGCATCTCCACCAACGGACTCGCGCTACCGGATCGTGTTGCCGAGCTTGCTGACATGAATGTCGATCACGTGACAATCACCGTCAACATGGTCGACCCCGCAATCGGGGCAAAGATCTATCCCTGGATCTTTTACAACCATCGCCGCCACGCCGGCATCGACGCTGCCAGGATCCTGCACGAGCGGCAGATGCTGGGCCTGGAGATGCTGACCGCGCGTGGCATCCTCACCAAGATCAATTCGGTGATGATCCCGGGCGTCAACGACAACCACCTGATCGAGGTCAATAAATGGGTCAAGGAGCGCGGAGCGTTCCTGCACAATGTCATGCCGCTGATTTCCGACCCGGCGCACGGTACGCATTTCGGCCTGACGGGGCAGCGCGGCCCGACGGCCTTGGAACTGAAGACGCTCCAGGATCGCCTCGAAGGTGGCGCCAAATTGATGCGACATTGCCGCCAGTGCCGGGCCGACGCTGTCGGCCTGCTTGGCGAGGATCGTGGCCAGGAGTTCACGATCGACCAGATTCCGCACGGCATCACCTACGACGCCAGCAAACGCACGTCCTATCGGGAGGTGGTTGCGAGCGAGCGCGGCGATCACGTTGCGGCCAAGAGCCAGGCGGTCGCGACCGTCAAGGCAGCAGGTTCCGGCAAATCGCTCCTAATCGCAGTGGCGACCAAGGGCGGCGGCCGGATCAACGACCATTTCGGCCATTCGAAGGAATTTCAGGTTTATGAGGCCTCTCCGAGGGGGATCAGCTTCATCGGGCATCGCAAGGTCGAGCAGTATTGCCTCGGCGGCCGAGCCGCTGACGGCGCCCTCGACGGCGTCATAGCTGCCCTCAAGGGCGTCGACATAGTGCTGTGTGCCAAAATCGGAGATTGCCCCAAGGATCAGCTCGCTGGAGCTGGAATCCGGGCAATGGACGTTTATGGCTACGACTATATCGAAACCGCCATCGGCTCGCTTTACGTCGCCGAGTTTGGGAGCGAACCAATGGCGGCGACGGCCTGATCGTCTCGTCCTAACCGAATCAGGAGTTGATAAATGGCCTTCAAGATCGTTGCCTCCCAATGCACGCAATGCGGTGCTTGCGAGTTCGAATGCCCCTCGAGCGCAATCAAGTTCAAGGGCGAGAACTACGTGATCGATCCGGAGCAGTGCACTGAATGCAAAGAGGCCTTCGATACGCAGCAATGCGCCTCCGTATGTCCGGTGCCGAAGACCTGCGTTCCCGCCTGAGCTGCATCCTTTGCTGACAAACTGGAGCCGCGGGAAAGGAAGGAAGCCGGATGGGCCTCGGACGCGAACAGGAGGTTGAGATCCGCAAGCCTCCACGATTTGTGCCGGGCGAGCGGGTCCGCGCCACACGACACGTAAAGAACGACGGTACCTATCCCGGTAGCGAGATAGGCGCAAACCTCGTGCGGAAGGGCGATGAAGGCTATGTTCGCGACATCGGCACTTTTCTCCAACAGTTCTACATCTATGCGGTCGAGTGGCTCGATCGCGGCACCGTCGTTGGCATGCGCGCCCATGAACTGATCAGCCTTGACAAATCCGGAGAACCTTGCAGTGCCGAAATCGCCTGTGGTCACTAACAATGGAACAGCCCAATGAAGCTAATGATCCGCAGGACCGATGCCGGCCTATCGGCCTATGTGCCGAAGAAGGATCTCGAAGAGCCGATCATCAGCGTAGAGCATGAAGAGCTATGGGGAGGGTCCATAACGCTCAGGAACGGCTGGCGGCTCGTCCTGCCCGACCTGCCGCGAGATACACCTTTGCCGATCACCGTCGAGGCTAGGAAGATTTCCGACGAAGAGTGACGCCAACAGGTCGGCAATCTGAGAGCGTCAATGGGAAACGAGCATGGAAACCATCCTGGCCTTGCGCCACCTCATGATCAATCGGGACAGTCATGCCGCAAAGCAGCTTGCACTGCTGAAGAAAGCACTTTGCGCCGATGAGATCATCCCATACCTCGGTCCGGACCTGCCTCGGCTTAGGCACGGGGATCCACCGGTACCGCTCACGCCGCAAGCCGTCGCCTCGGCACTCAACGCGCGGGCGCCAGCTCCTTCGAAGATTCGTGCCAATATGTGGTCGGTCGCTCAATTCATCGAACAGCGTCGGCATCGGCGGACGCTCCAGGCCTGGATGGCCGAGATATTCGCGGGGCCGGTGGCGCCGACCGTCTTTCATGCCTGGCTCGCGACCCTTCCGCTCTCCCTGATCGTCGATAGCTGGTACGACGGCGCCATGCGCGCTGCCCTGGTAGCGACCGGGCGAACTGATGTCGTGGAGGTTCAAGGCGTACCGCGCGCGGACGCAATTGGCGACATCTGGACGAGAACCTACCATTTGTCTGGAATGGAACTCCAATCAGACTCGACGGCAGCGACGGTCCTCTATACGCCGCACGGCAGCATCAAGCCGGCGGCAAACTTCCTCATCGCAGATTCGGATTACGTCGAAGCCCTAACCGAAATCGATATCCAGACGCCTATCCCTCAAGCCGTGAAAGAACGGCGCACCAAGCGCGGTTTCTTTTTCTTCGGCTGTCGGTTCGACGATCAGATGCTGCGCATATACGCCCGGCAGGTGATCAAGCGCTCAAGCGGCCCACACTTTGCGGTTATCGATTCGGCAACGTTGACTAAGAACGAGCGCCGCTTCCTTGCAGCAAACGCAATTACGGTCATAGACATGCCCGCATGCGAAGCCGCAGCTCAACTGGTAGGGACAGGTATCTAGCCGATGGTGGCCAGCTTTGCACATCAGCGGCATTTGGCGGGGGAGTCGTTCGGCTCAAGGCCCTCCAAACGGCACAAGGCCGCTGGGCTGCCCCCTCCAACAGTAAGGCTATTCGTGGCGTGACGAAGCCCGGAAATTGGGTGGCGATCGGAGAAGTGGCCGGTTCAGTCCGGGGCTGGAGCACGATCGCGCGCATTACCCGGATGAATTTGCGGCACCCGTGGCAGGTCACCGGAGCGATCGGCTCGACGCTCGTTGCGGCATCGCTCCAATTGCTGATCCCCGTGCTCCTCGGTAAGGCCATCGACCAGACCCAGACAGCCGTCGGCGGCGGACTAAGCGGAGCGGCCGCGCAAGAGGCGCTGCAGAACTCGGCCCTCCTGCTGCTCACCGTTAGCATGCTGCGCGGCCTGTTCACGCTGGCTCAGAACTATCTTGCCGAAGCGGTCGGACATCACGTCGCGTATGCACTGCGGGTCGCTGTTTATGACAAGATCCAGCGGCTCAGCTTTTCTTTTTATGACCAGGCGCATTCAGCCGATCTGATCACTATCGGCATGCTCGACCTGGAAGGCGTGCGTATGTACTTCGCTGCCTCTCTGGTTCGTGCGGTCCTGCTCGTCATGCTGATCGGGATTGGTGCCCACATATTGATTTCCACCAACGTGTTTCTTGGTCTTCTCGCGCTGAGCTTCGTGCCCTTTGTCGCGTGGCGCTCATCAATCACCCAGCTCAAGCTGCGTGCCACCTGGCTTGATCTGCAGGAGCGGCTTTCCGTCCTCAGCCGCGTGATGGAAGAAAATCTCGTCGGCATCCGGGTTGTCCGCGCGTTTGCAGCGCAGGCTTACGAGATGCTGAAGTTCGACCGCGCCTCTAAGAATGCGCTTAGTCTCATCCTCGAACGGGTCGAGATTTACGTGCGCAACATTTCCGCGATGAATTTCTCGTTCTTTCTCGCCATGGGACTGGTCCTGTGGATCGGCGGCAACAAAGTTGCCGCAGGCGAAATCAGCGTGGGCAAACTTGCTACGTTCCTTTCATTTATGACGATCCTCCAGATGCCGGTTCGCCAGATAGGCGTGATAGTCGATGGCTTCGCCCGGGCCTCAACATGCGGTTCGCGCCTCTTCGGCTTACTCGACCTGGACATTGCGATCAAAGACGCATCAGACGCCGAACCGCTCGAAATCAGCGAGGGCACCTTGCGCTTCGACCATGTTTCATTCGCCTATCCGGCCGCCAAGGAACGCCCAATCCTGAAGAATATCAGTTTTGAAGCCCGCAAGAGCGAGACGGTTGCAATTGTCGGCCCGCCCGGCTCCGGCAAATCGACGGTGGCTCATCTGATCCCTCGTTTTTACGACGTCACCGGCGGTGCCATCACGCTTGACGGCCAGGATATCCGCGACGTCACCCTGGCCACGCTCCGCAGAGCCGTCGCGGTCGTGCAGCAGGATGCATTCGTTTTCACCACGACGATCGAAAACAATATCGCCTATGGCGATCCCTGGGCCAACGCACAGCGGATCGAGCGCGCGAGCGAGTCGGCTCAGCTTCACGACTATATTCTCCGGCTGCCGGCCGGCTATAAGACGGTCGTGCGAGAGCGCGGCGTATCCCTGTCGGGCGGACAGCGTCAGCGCCTGGCGATCGCCCGCACGATGATGCTGCGCCCCTCGGTCATTGTCTTCGACGACTCGACTGCCGCGATCGATGCAGCCACCGAACAGCGCATTCGCTCCGCCATGCGACTCTTTGCCAAGGATCGCGTGACCATCATCATCGGCCACCGCCTGAGTTCGCTCATGCATGCCGACGCAATCCTGTTGATCGAGAACGGCGAGATTGTCGAGCGCGGCACTCATGAAGATCTTCTGGCGAAAGGCGGACGCTACAAGGCTCTTTACGACCTCCAAGTGCGCGCATTTGATGACATGCTGCCCGACCAGAAGGGGGCGAGCTGATGCTCCAGGCCGGCGAAGTCGAGGCGGAACGCAACGATGCTCGAGACGACGACCGGCGCCCGCCGCATGCCGTCGTCGGCTCGCACCGCTTCGAAGAAGAGATGTTCGGATCGGCGTTTGACAAGAATATTGTCCGGCGCATTTGGGCGTTCGTCAGGCCCTACCGCGCCAAATTGATCATCTCGGTTGCCGCGATGTTGATCCTCACCGGTTCACAGCTTCTCATCCCCCTCATCATCCGCTTTGCGATCGACCATGGAATGCAGCCGGGAAGTGGCGATCGCTCAGCTCTGCTTGCGGCCGCCGGCGCTTTCCTTTTCACGATCTCAGTCAATTTTGCTGCCAGCTACACGCAGGAGATCATGGTCTACAAAACGGCGGAGAAGGCTCTGTCCGATATTCGCCGCGCCACGTTTGGTCATCTGCAAGACGTAGCGCTTTCCTTCATGGACAAGACAGAGGTGGGACGGCTGATGTCGCGCCTGCAGGGCGACGTCAATTCCATGCGGGAATTCTTCGAAACCGCAGTGTTTTCGTTGGGCGACATCGCCCTTCTCTTTGGCATCGTCTTCATCATGCTGTGGCTTGATGTTCGCTTGGGGCTCCTTACGTTCTCGGTATTGCCTGTTCTCTTCGTGGTGCGCCTCTTGTGGCTGCCGCGCGCGCGCGATGCCTTCATGGCCGCGAACGAGGCCAATTCGATTTCCAATGGCGCGCTGGCTGAAGCCATTCATGGCGTACGGGCAGTGCAGTCCATGGATCGGCAGCAGGTCAATTCGATGCTTTATGATGATAAAGCGCGCGCCAATCTCAAGACACATCTGACCGCTGCCAAGTACGCACAGATCATGGTGCCGATCGTCGATGGCCTGACGGGCGTTGCCGTAGCTGTCGTCATCGTTGTCGGCGGTTCAATGGTGATGAACGACCGCATCGATGTGGGTGTGATAGTCGCTTTCCTCTTCTACATTCAGCGCTTCTTCGATCCGATCCGCTCGCTCACCTTGCAATATTCGATCATGCAACGGGCGATGGCGTCGGGAAAGCGTCTGATCGAGGTTCTTGATATCAAGATCGAGGTCCAGGACAAACCGAATGCCAGGGTGCTTTCAGCCGACATGGACGGCTCGATCGAGTTCAGGAACGTTACTTTCGGCTATGATCCCGAGCATCCGGTGTTGAACAACGTGTCGTTCCGGGCCGATCCCGGCGAAACCGTCGCCTTGGTCGGGCCGACGGGTTCAGGTAAATCGAGTGCAATGGCCCTCGTCCACCGCTTCTATGATGTCCAGAAGGGCCAGGTGCTGGTCGGCGGCTACGATGTGCGAGATGTCACCCAGAAATCTCTTGGCCGTCAAGTTGCCATGGTGCTACAGGAGCCGTTCCTTTTTACCGGCACGGTCTTTGAGAATATCCGCTACCACCAGGCTGAAGCCACGCGGGAAGAGGTTATCGAGGCCGCCATGGCCGTTGGCGCGCACAGCTTTATCGTGCGCCTTCCTGGTGGATACGACGCCGCTCTAGGTGAGCGTGGCGGCAATCTCTCGCTGGGCCAGCGCCAGCTTATCAGCTTTGCACGTGCGCTTGTCGCAGACGCCAAGATCCTGGTACTCGACGAAGCGACCGCGAATATCGACAGCTACACGGAAATGCAGATCCAGAAGGCACTCGTCACGCTTCTCGAAGGCCGAACTGGCCTCGTTATCGCCCATCGTCTTGCCACAGTGCGGGGCGCCGACCGTATTGTCGTTCTCCAGAACGGCAAGGTCGCCGAAAGCGGAAAACACGACGAGTTGATCAAAATGGGCGGTGTCTATTCCAAACTTTACAGGCTCAACCACGCCTCGTTCGACACCCCCGATGAACAACTCGATACCTCCGAACCAGCGGGCTACAGATCTGAGGCGCGAAACTCCGAGGAGCCACCGCAATGGTGCAGGCGCATTGCCGAGCGGCGATAGCCGGCGCGTCGCCCGCTTGCGGAAGCAAATCGAGCGCCTGCGCAATACCGAGATCGCCACCACCCATGACGAGCATTTGATTGCTACACGGTGCCGGCGTGGCCGACCGTTCTCGCGGCCGAAGACAAGCCCGAAACAAACCGAAGCCGCCGTGGCGGACGCCATCGTAGCGCTGAGCAGGCAACGCTTGAACGGCAAGCACGTCGCCAGCGAAACCGGTGTATCCGAGGCAACCGTGAGTCTGGTGCTGGCACGCGTTGGCCTGTCGTGCCTCAAGGACCAGAAACCTTAGCCGGTGCGCCGCTAGGGGGCGAGCACCCAGCGTGCTCACCGACATCACGAAGCTCGGTCGATCGGCTCTGTGGGGCACCGCATTCCGGGCGATATCCTGGTGCGGTCGAATCGCCATCTCGGCATCGGCTGGGAGTTGGTCCACGTCTGCATCGACGATGCCTCGCGCGTCGCTTTCGTCCAAGTCATGTCCGACCAGCGCAATGAGAGGGCTGTCACCGGGCAGGCAATCACGTAGGATAGCCCATCCCTGGCCATCTCGCAGTCTCGCCTTTCGCCATGATGCCATCACCTTGAGAAATTCTGGAACCTCTCTCTAATGATTGCGGTACTCGACCATTACAATGATCGGACCCCTTCGTGGTCGCAGGTCTGCAGGGCGGGTTCGCAGAACGTGTTAATCGGAAAACACCGCGCTGCGGCTTTTGCAGCCCTTCTCCTCGCGCAGCGGGCGTACGCTCAGCCCGTTTAAGAGCAGTGCCGTGACCGATGTCACTTGCTCGTCGAACGACTATTACGATAAAGCTCCGCGCTAATCAGGAAGCGCTGGGAATTCGAGCGGCGACTTCATTCTTCCACTCGTTTTTATCAGGCGGGAACTATGAGGCGGCAAACGCGACCATTCACCGTGGAAGTCAAACAGAAGCGCCGTTATCAAAAAAACGCGCGTTCCATCTGGGGCGATTTCGACATGGCCGCGGCGAGCGCCGAAACCGCAGAGGAACTCCAGAAGAGCCGGCAGCCAACTCGTCAGCTTGTTGACCCTACTGTTGTAGCCCTCAATGCTGAACCTTGCAAAAACCATCGATGGAGAATTTCATGGCAAATCGCCTGGCAACCGAAACAGTAATTCCTACCGAAACGGCAGCCGAGGCGGAGACGTCAAAACCGGGGGCGAGAACGCCGCGGACGAGGAAGCCAAAGGCTGAGCCGAGCGCGCCTGGCCGGAAGAACGGCGCCAAGCCGATATCCGCGACCACTGAAGCACCGCCATCGGCAGGGATAGGCCGCAAGGTCCGCTCTGCAAATGAGCGCGGCCAGAAGTTTGCTCAAATCGAGACGTTGCTTGGCGGCGGCGCTACTCTCAAGAGCGCGGTGAAGCATGCCGGCATCTCGGAACAGACATACTATGTTTGGAAAAAAGCAGCGACGCCTGCAGCGGACAGTGACGAGCTGAAGGATCTCGTCGCGCTCGAGGAAGAAAACAAGCGGCTAAAGAGCCTGCTTGCGGATCGTCTGCGCAAGGAAAATGCGGAACTGAAGAAAAGGCTTGGGCTAGATTAATCAGACGAGCGTGCGGCTTTCTTTTGCTGCTGGGCTGTGAACGACTGGTTTAGGCTACTGGGTTCACCGTCCGTCGGCGGCGGTTGGAACGATTAAGATTGTCCCCGAGGCGGCCATTTTTTGCGGCAGTAGACTGGCAAACGATCGGGTTCCTCCCGAGGATGAATGCCGCTTTTCCTTGAAGTGTCATAAGGCTGACAACGCATTCTGCAATGCTCGGCGGTGTGGATGAGGCAGCCTTGCGAGTCGGCTGTTCAGCAGGTCGGGAGTAGACGAGATGAAGGCAAAGGCCTTCGGCAGCCCTATTTTCGTGAAGCGTGCCGCTTATGTCGTGCAAGAGATTGCAAGTCTCGAGGACGCTATCGATTTTCTCGATGAGTGGCCCGAGGATCGCAGAGACCTGATCCACGAGACTGCCCTTAAAGCATGTTTTGACGCCTACGATGGGCACAAGCCCTTAAGCACCGCCCGCGCTGCCTTCTACGGCTTCGCGAAGCGGGCCACCATATTGGAAGATCCAACCTCGTCAATGCAGTGGATTGCAGCGGACAGAGTCACACGGTCGGTGTGAACAGCTAACCAGTTCTCATCGTCGTCCGGGACGCGCATGCAGGCGTAGCGTGGAATCCCCGCCTGTGGACCATGCGCTGCCGGGCTATGTCTGCCAGAGGACTTGTCCCTGGCGTAGGGCGACTCCTTGGAAGCGCCCTACGCCACGGATTTACGCTCAGGCAAATCGGGCCATGATGTCGGAATGAATCGTCACTGCAGTGTATAGGGACGCTTCCAGAGGTAAGTCCCCAAACGCGAGCTGGCAAAGAAGATAGTTGGCGCCAGCCATTTCCAATTGACCAAGAAGGGCGTCCCGCACGAAAGCTGCCGTTCCCGCTACGCATAGCTCACTTTCAATCGCCGCTTCGAAGGTCAGCGGTAGGTTTGGTGGGGTGGGGATGCCATTGAGGACGTAAAGAAACTTGAAGCTCTTGAGCCATGTTTCATAAGCAGGTGCCGCGATCGAATAGGCATGCGCATCAGAACGACCAATCACGACCATGCGCAGCAATCCAAGAAACGGCACGGGATTACCTTTGTCCATAGTCTCCTTCCGGCTGGCGCGGAAGGCATCAGTTACTTTGCGGACGGAGGAGCTATGTCCTACGCATGCGAGATTTGCGCCGTTCGCGGCGGCCCAACTTGCAGATTCGGGTCGATTGGTGGCGACCCATGTCGGCGGATGCGGGCGCTGATGGGGGCTAAGCGTCAAGGGAACCTTATTGAGCTCAAAGTGACGGCCTCGATACGATAACTTCCCGCCTTTCATGGCCGCGATTAGGATTTCGCAGGCCTCCGAATAACGGCCCGGCACTGTGTCCGTGCCAATCCCAAAATAATTCAGTTCGGCCGGGAGAGAGCCTCGGCCTAGACCGAGCTCCAACCTGCCACCACTCAGTTGGTCGAGCATGCAGATCTCTTCGAACGCACGAAGCGGATGGTACAAGGTGAGGAGCATGACCAGCGGGCCTATACGCAGCTGGCGGGTGCGCTGTGCGACGCTCGATAAGAAGAGATTTGGCGACGAACCTCTCCCATGTGGGGTGCAGTGGTGCTCTGCGAGATGATAACCATAAAAGCCGAGGTGATCGCACGCCTCCGCCAGCTTCAGGCGATCGGCATATTGTGGGCCGATGTCGCGACCGTCGTCATCCAAGTGATCGAATATTCCGAAGGTCGGCTTCGAAAGAACGTTTTTCACTTTATTGTCTCCAGGATTTTGACGCGGAAAATCCTCGCTCCGGACCAAGGTCTAAGCATCAGGTGAACCAAGTACTTTTAGATATAAAGGTTTCCGCGATGTAATTATGACTTACATAAGCCTCATTGGCTTATTATACATCCGACCGTCTTATCAAAATACTTGCGATCTGATCTAAAAATAGGTCCATATGCTGCCGTGTGCCTATGCTTACTCTTATGCAATCTTGCAGAAATTCTTCGAAAGGAACGGTGACAAGTACTTTGCGCCGCTCTAACGATTGCTGCCACCATCTACCGTCTTGTCCTGTCGGCACGCGGGCCAGCAAGAAATTTGCATGGGAGGGGGTCACGGAAAAACCCAGTTGCGAGAGCGCGAAGGACACGCGCTCCCGCTCCTGCTTGATTTGCCGGTGGTTCTCTTCATAGGCGGCGCGATGCGCAAGGATGCTGATGCCAACCGCATGGCCGATCACGTTCATGTTGAAAGCATTTTGGATGTTGCGCAATCTTCCAATGATTTCAGGATGACCAAATCCAAAACCGATACGAATACCGGCGGCGGCATAGCTTTTGGAAAATGTCCGTAGGAGCAGAATATTGGGATAATTATCGATAAGGCGCAGGCCATTATCCGGTGCGAAGTCGACATAGGCCTCATCCAAAACGATCAGATGATCCGATTGCAACGCGAGGCGTTCGATCTCGGCCACCGGAACGAATGTTCCAGTTGGATTGTTCGGATTGGCTAGAAGAAAGAACTTGGCGCCTTTTGCTGGACCAGAGAGCAATTCCTCTACTGGCAGGGTATTAGATCGACCGCACTCGATTTCAATAAATTGAGCCTCCTGCAACATGGCGAGTTTGCGGTTGAACCAAAAGCCGGGCGATAGCATTGCCACGCTGTCGCCAGGGGCAAGGAAGGCCTTGTAGATGAGTCCCAAAAGTTCGGAGGATCCGTTTCCGACAATCACTTGATCCTTGGTGAGGCCATAGGTGTCGGCCGCGGCTTCCCTCAAGCTGATGTTGTCGAGTTCTG
Organism: Mesorhizobium sp. CNPSo 4671; assembly: GCF_057784245.1. Classification (NCBI taxonomy): domain Bacteria; kingdom Pseudomonadati; phylum Pseudomonadota; class Alphaproteobacteria; order Hyphomicrobiales; family Phyllobacteriaceae; genus Mesorhizobium; species Mesorhizobium sp. CNPSo 4671. Next base: position 27,570 of record NZ_JBWLUW010000022.1, read on the forward strand.
GATACAGATACTGCCGTTCAAGGGCGGCAATTCCACTTTGCATTACGACTTCCGGTAACGGAAATGGATTCTCATTCGCATTTAGCCTGACGTAGCTATCGTTCAGCGAAGGGCGACTGGACGGTAAAGGCTCTAGTTCCCTTGCCACCTGCGAAAACGACGAAAGCACGCTTTCCAGTTTTGGTTCCAACATATCCTCTCCTTTTTTGAGGGCGAAATTATACCCTCTGCTTGCTAAGGTTTATCCCCGCCGATTTCGCTGCACTTAACGTGCAGATTCCAGTATCATTTCATCTAAAGTCATTTCAAAAAATGGGGTTACACTTTCTGACTCAGGCGAATTATTGTTATTATTGCTGTAGGTAAATTTTATCGGCCCGCGCGGCCTGTTTCAGGCGGCGCATAGAATACCCTCTCTTCTCGAGGCAGTGCTTCGGTCACGCGTGCCTCGTCTTTCTTGGGCCGATGTATTGGTGGGTTGCGAACCGGTTGATCTGCGCCAGACTGTTTTTCGCTCACGGCTAACGAGGCGCCACGATATCGCTAGGGAGCGCGTCAACAGCCGACCAGGACCTCCCGATCCTTGTGCTGGATTTGCCAGGGTCAACTCGTTTGAATCCCTCTGGTCGAGACCGTACCGGTGAGCAGCGCTCCAACCGAAAACGCGGCGCGTATTGATGCTCGTTGTTGGCTCAGCGCGGTGGTGCTGCTTTCAGCGCTTTGGATTGCTCAATCCGCGAGTCCTCGCTTGGTGTCTGCGGGTCGACCTCGCTGTGCTTGCGACCGACTAGGCGGATGGACGAGTCGCAACGATGCGGCATCACTCAGTGGCGGTGAGACGGGCGGTTGATCGGCCAGGGTCTCGGCAAGATGATGCCCTGCAAAGGCAGCTTCCAACCGCGCCTCATCCAATTCGCCTTCCCAACGGGCGACCACGAGCGTTGCCACGGCGTTGCCGATGACGTTGGTGAGGGCCCGGCACTCGGACATGAACCGGTCGATACCGAGGATCAATGCCATGCCAGCCACCGGAACGGACGGCACCACAGAAAGAGTGGCGGCCAGCGTGACGAAGCCGGCGCCTGTGACCCCCGCAGCGCCCTTGGAGGAAAGCATCGCAACGAGCAGCAACAGGATCTGATCGCTGATCGAGAGATCGGTATTCGTCGCCTGGGCGATAAAGAGGGCCGCAAGCGTCATATAGATGTTGGTGCCGTCCAGGTTGAAGGAATATCCGGTCGGGATGACGAGCCCTACGACTGAACGATTGGCGCCAGCCTTCTCCATTTTCTCCATGAGAGCAGGCAGCGCGGCCTCCGAGGAGGACGTCCCAAGGACCAAGAGCAGCTCTTCCTTGATGTATCGGATAAGAGAAAGGATCGAGAAGCCGTTGTAACGGCTCACAGCGCCCAGAACTATAAACACGAAGAGAAAGGCCGTGATGTAGAACGTCCCGACCAGCATCGCGAGATTGACGACGGAGGCGATGCCGTACTTCCCGATTGTGAAGGCCATGGCACCGAACGCGCCGATCGGGGCCGCCTTCATCAGAATGCCAACGAGCGCGAAGACGGGCACGGTGAGTGCCTGGAGGAAGGAACTGATCGGCTTTCCCATCTCTCCGACCATCGCAAGGGCAATGCCAAACAGCACCGAGAAGAAAAGGACCTGCAGGATGTCGCCGTCAGCGAACGCGGCCACAATCGTGGTCGGAATGATATTCATCAGAAAGCCCGTCACGGACTGCTCATGGGCCTTCGCGGCATAGGGATTGATGGCCTGAACGTCGAGCGAGGCCGGATCGATGTTGAGGCCGGCGCCCGGTTGGACGACATTGGACACGATGAGGCCGACGATCAGTGCCAGCGTCGAGAAGGTGAGAAAATAGACCATCGCCCTGCCGGCTACCCGGCCGACCTTTTGAAGGTCATGCATGCCGGCGATGCCGGTCGCGACGGTCAAAAAGATCACCGGTGCGATGATCATCTTGACGAGCTTGATGAAGGCGTCACCAAGCGGCTTCATGTTTTCGCCGGCTTCGGGGTAGAAATGGCCGAGCGCGACGCCCATGGCGATGGCGGCAATCACCTGCACGTACAGCCGTGCATAGAAGGGCTTGCGAGGCGCGACGTTCGCGCTAGCGTTCTGTGGGTTCGACATTGATCTCTCTCCCAGACCCGGAAGTTGGCACTGCCTCTCCTCCCCGGGGTTTCTTGATCGCTGCGCTCCGGTCGAACGCTGCTGCGGTGTTTTCCGCAAGAGCCATGCCAAACCGACAGGCCGAGCGGATGGCGCGGTTTCGGTTCTTTTCGGGCGGGTCGCGCCATGTAAGTGTGTGGATTTCCGCACTTTTTGGTTTCATCTGGCGAAATCCGGCACTACTCTGGAGCACTCGGTAGAAGACGACTGCATCAGCGAGGGTGGCTTGCAAAAGGCCCCGTTCAACTTCCTTGGCAGATTGAGTGCCGGCCGATTTCTCTGGCTTGCGGCTTTGTTTGCAGTTCTTGGTCCGGGCCTTGGGTTTTTTGTTTTTGCAGCCGGCCGGATTGCCGGCACCAAAGCTGAGGCGGACCTACGCGACCGCGCTCTTGCGGCGCGCCCACTTGCAGCCGACACTTTGAAAGGAGACGTCGAAAAACAACGACTGATTCCGCGGATCCTGGCTCGTGACGGTGCGGTTCAGGAGATGCTTCGCAGTCCGAGCGCCGGTGGGGAAGCTGCGCTGGATGACAAGCTGCGCGCCGTCGCGCGCGACGCCGCCTCTTCAGTCATTTACGTCATCAACAGTGAGGGAACGACGGTTGCTGCGAGCAACGCCGGCGAGCCTACCAGTTTTGTCGGCCGGGACTTGCGTTTCCGTCACTATTTCGTTGAAGCGATGGCGAGCGGCATGGCCACGCAATACGCACTTGGTACCGTCAGCAAGCGCCCCGGCCTCTTCTTGTCGAGCCGAATCGATGGACCTGAGGGACCACTCGGTGTCGTCGTGGTGAAGGTCGAGCTGGACCGTGTGGAGTCGAGCTGGCGCGAGAGCGGTTTCGTGGTCTTCACGAGCGATGAGCACGGCGTCGTCCTTTCAACCGGCGTGCCTCAATGGCGTTTTAGCGCTCTATCCCCGCTGTCCAAGAAAGAGGCGGAAATCGCCCGCGATCATCTGCAACTGCCTGGCGCGATGTTCGAGCCCGTCCCGCTTTCGCACCGCGGCGGCACACTGGTTACCGCAAGTACCGCGGACAAGGCGGCAGGCTTTGTCGCGGTTTCTCAGGATCTCGGCAAAGTGGTCCCTGGTTGGCGGCTGTCACTGCTCATTCCTGCCGATACAGAGATTTCCGCGGCGATGATGACAGCCCGCACGACAACACTGCTTGCCCTCATGCTCGTGGCATTTGCTGTTTCCGTTATGGTTCGACGGCGGCAGGCGATCCGGCAACGGCAGGACGCGCTTGCGAGCATCAACGCGGAACTGGAACATCGCGTCAACTTGCGTACCGCAGAGCTCCGCCGTTCGAACGAAACGCTCGCAGCTCAGATAGCCGAGCGGGAGAATGCCGAGGCAAGAGTGCGCCGGTTACGTGATGAACTCTCTCAGGCGAACCGCCTCTCAATTCTTGGACAGATCGCAGCCGGAGTTGCCCACGAGATTAACCAGCCGGTGACAGCAATTCGCACCTATGCCGAAAATGCTACACGTCTTCTCCAAGGCGAGAAGCCGCAAGAAACCGCGGGGAATTTGAAATCGATCATTGCTATAACGGGACGCATCGGGGCGATCACCGAAACGCTGCGGTCGTTCTCCCGCCGCGCAACAGGTGCTGTGGGGCCAGTATCGGCGGAAGAAGCGATCGACGGGGCGCTTTCGCTGCTTTCGGGCCGAATCCGAGAATCTAGCGTGACGATCGAACGGAAGCGGACAAATCCGTCTCCGATGGTGATGGCAAGTTGCGTTCGGCTGGAGCAAATCCTGGTCAATCTTCTGCAGAATTCGCTCGATGCCCTGAAGGGCCTGCCGGAGCCGCGGATTGAGATAGCGCTTGCCCAGAACAGAGAAACGGTCGCCCTATCGGTTCGAGACAACGGAACCGGCCTCGCCCCTGAAATTCGCAAGAGCCTCTTCATGCCATTTACCACAAGCAAGGAAAAGGGGCTGGGTCTTGGCCTGGTTATTTCAGCTGAGATCGCCCGGGAGTTCGGCGGCTCGCTGCGACTCGATGCCAGCCACAAAAAGGGGACTTCCTTCACCATCGAACTGAGGCGTGCTGAATGAGTGACGAAAAAGGGAACGTCATCTTCGTTGACGACGACGAGGATCTGCTGCCCGCTGCCGCGCAGATGCTGGAACTTGCCGGCTTTAGCCCTATCGTCCTCAACTCGGCCGAGGCCGCACTCGCCAAAATCGACGAGAACTTCAATGGTACCGTCGTCAGCGACATCCGCATGCCTAGAATGAACGGCCTTCAGCTCTTTGAGCGGCTGAAGGCAATCGATCCCAACATCCCTGTTGTCCTTATCACTGGGCACGGCGACGTCGAACTCGCCGTTGCCGCCATCAAGGACGGCGCTTACGATTTCATCGCTAAGCCATATGAGACTGACCGGCTTTTGGTGACGCTGAATCGCGCTTCCGAAAACCGGCACCTGGTCTTGGAAAACAGGCGCCTTAGAGATGCGGTCGTCCGATCCGCGGGTGATATGCCCCTGTTAGGCAACGCACCGAGTATGACATGGCTGCGCGAAACGCTCCGCCAGATCGCCGATACGGATGTGGATGTCCTTGTCGAGGGTGAAACCGGCGCGGGTAAGGAGGTGGTCGCGGACCTGCTTCACCGCTGGAGCGGACGAAGCACGAAGCCGTTCGTGGCCTTGAACTGCGGGGCGCTGCCCGAAAGTGTTATCGAAAGCGAACTTTTCGGCCACGAAGCAGGCGCGTTTACCGGCGCGCATAGGCGCAGGATCGGTCGTCTCGAATACGCGAATGGCGGCACCCTATTCCTCGACGAAATCGAGTCCATGCCGCCTGCACTCCAGATTAAACTCCTAAGGGTACTGGAGACCCGGCAGGTCACGCCACTCGGTACCAACGAAACCCGCAGCATCAATGTTCGTGTCGTGGCTGCGACGAAGGTCGATCTGGGCGACCCGAACGCTCGCGGTGACTTCAGGGAAGATCTATATTTCCGCCTAAACGTCGTCACGGTCCATATCCCGCCGCTTCGCGAGCGCCGCGAGGACATCCCGATCCTCTTTGCGCATTTCTTGGAACGCGCTTGCAAACGCTTCGGCAAGCCAGTGTGGGAGATAACCGCGGCCGTGCGTAATCATCTCATGGGTCACGACTGGCCCGGCAATGTTCGCGAACTTGCGCATTTCGCCGATCGGGTTGCGTTGGGACTTGAAGGCGCGTCGAATTCGCTTCCCGGAAAAAGAGAAGCCGAACTAAGTCTCTCTCTTTCCGAAAAGGTTAGCCTTTACGAGGCGACCGTGATCCGCAACGCATTGCGGGAATGCGATGGCGACGTGAGGAAGACAACCGAGTTTCTGCAGGTGCCCCGCAAAACCTTCTACGACAAGCTGAAACGTTATGGAATAACCCCGGGCGTGTATCGAAGCAGCAGCGATTGTTAGAAATCCCCTTGATCTCGCTCGACGCGGAAGGGGTGCTATAGGCTTCTTGGCACCGGGAAAATGAAAGCTGCTTGCGCCCAAGAATACACTTCCCCTTTTCGGGTACATCAGTGGCGCGCCCTGCGGTATGCGGATCGGGTCGTCAAAGGGGCGCCTGATGATCGTGCCGTTTGGGATCAGTCCTTTCTGGCTCAGAGGCCTGAGAGACCTCGTGCTGCATATCTGTTCTTTCGGTCAATGCGTGCCACAGAGCTGCGTCGAAGTGCCAACGGGTACGCGCCGTTACCGCCGAGTTCACCAAGAATCGGCTGCGACATTGGCGACATCAAACCGGGCTGACTAATTCTGTCAAATTCTGTGACCCGTCCTCTATGTTCCCCATCACTTCCTGTTGGATTCGAATCATGACTAAGCGGCCCACAATTGCAGATCTCGCCCGCGAAGCAGGGGTTAGCGTAGCGACGGTCGACCGGGTATTGAACGGTCGCCGACTGGTGAAGGAAGAGACTGCACGGCGGGTCTGCGAGGCGGCCCGCGCCATCGGCTACAACGCAGCTGGACTGATGCAGCAACGCACGCAGCGAATTTTGCCAGAGTACCGGCTAGGTTTTATTCTCAGAATGCCAGCCGAACATTTCTATCAGGATTTCGCGCGCGAGATTAAAGCTGCTGTCAGCGCGGCACAGTCCTTCCGGGGCATTCCATTCGTTGAATTTGCGCCGTCGCATAGGCCTGGCGACCTGGTCGCGCTGCTCGAGGACATGGGTGCACGCTGTCACGCGATCGCGATGATGGCGCCGGATCATCCAACCGTCACGGCAGCTGTCGAAGAACTCAAATCGAACGGAACCCCGGTTTTTTCGCTGCTTTCTGATTTTGCAGCTGGCGTGCGCGAGGGCTATCTGGGCCTCAACAACCGCAAGGTTGGGCGGACAGCAGCCTGGATGTTTTCCAAGGTTGCAAAAAGGCCCGGCAAGGTGGCGGTGTTAGTCGTCAGCCATCGTTTTCACGGACCCGAATTGCGAGAAATCGGCTTTCGCTCATACTTCCGTGAGAAGGCGCCAACGTTCGAGGTGTTAGACACGCGCGTGAATCTCGACACGCGGCAAACCACCTACGACGCTACGCTCGATGTTTTAAGACGCGAACCCGAACTTGTCGGTTTGTATGTCGCCGGCGGAGGCACGGAGGGCGCCATCGCTGCGCTCCGGGAAGAGGGCGAAGGTCGGAATCTCCTTGCGATCGTCAATGAGATCACGCCGGAGTCGCGGGCAGCTCTCGCGGACGACGTCATTACCATGGCGGTTGCCACACCCTTGCGCCAACTTTGCCAGGAGTTGGTAACGCTGATGGCCAAGGCAATCGAGACAGGCACCGCAGGGGCGCCATGGCAGACATTCTTGCCGTTCGAGATCTATCTGCCGGAAAATATTTGAGGCGAGATTCGCTTTCTCCGAGCGGTTCGGTCGCGCATGGGTGGAGGCGGAACTGAAGGACGTCGGTGATCAAGCTCGGATGCGCGGGTTGGCTACCGCATTCCCGATTGTGCGTCCGGGGCTGTTCCTATCTTACTGCGGGCGCGGCGTTCGCCGACCACAAAGCGTCTAGTCTAACGGGCATTCCCCTGCCGTGGTCCCGCCTCCGCCCATGCGCGACATGTGCGCCGTCGCGGCGAGCGATTAGGTGACGCGCCTCCCTTGCGACTGCCCAGACGAACTCTTCGATCACACGCTCCAGCCGGTCGCCCCGTTCTTTCGAGACGCGCACCGCCTCGACGATCTCCTGGAGTGCGATCTGATGCGCGGGATGATCGAACCGCTGTTCCTGAAGCCAGCGTAGATAGCGCATAGTTCAGCGCTTCCTTCGCGGATAGCTATGGCCGTGCTTGTGCAGGAATGCGCTCGCCTGCTGGCGATGGACCCGCAGCGCCTCGACCGCGGCCTCCCGCGAGCGAACAAGATCCCGTATGACTCATGTCCTTCATCCGGAGCCCGCACCGCGGTCAGCTCGCCGGCGCGCAGTAGCCGGGCAAGGGAAATGGCGTCTCGGCGGCTCGTCTTCACCCGATCGCTGGGCTTCCTCGGGATCAATGACGCTGCAACCACGGCGCACTCATGCCCGAGGGACCGGATCAGGCGATAAAGGCCGTACCCAGTCGGACCAGCCTCGAAGCGGTATGCACGTAATCAAAGCGGCTGGCGATCCGGCCTATGACCCGCCGCATGCTGGTCGCTGACGCGTCGACCTCACCGAAGAACCGAACCTCTCCTTCCGGCCTGCCTCCGCAATCGAAATAGCGTTCTTCAGCTCCGCAACATCGATTCCGACAAATTCTCTATACTCCGCCACGGCTCATCCACCTGTGGTGAGAATCGGCTCGGCCCCGCCCGAGCACCCCTGGGACGAGCAGTGTAGGGCGAGCCACCTCATCAGCAGAAGCGGACAGACAGTCTTACGATAAATCCCCGCTTTGTGCGTCCATGAGACCGCCGGCGAGCCGGATTGCGCCTTCGGAGCTTGACGGGGAAGATGATTGAATTATACAGCGACGCAAGCAGTTAGGAGAATGCCATGCCTGCTTCCGGCCAGCGCCTTCACTACCGTTTGGTCTGGCTCGCGTGATGAAACGGGCCATCCCCTGGGCATTGCCAAATTGAGCCTGCCCTCGCGGATACCGTTCACGATCGCGGTGGCGGGCTGCCCGATTCTGGTCCTTGGAAACCGTTAAACGGCCGCCGCGCGATTTGTCACCGCAATCCTCAGACTGGCAACCTCGAGCACAACGATGTTCTTTTTGTTCGACGGACGCTTGCTGATGAGATCGCGCCAATGTCGCAGGAGGATATCGAACAACGTCGATGGTTAGGTTGTCGCAGAGCCAATTGAAGAGCAGTCTGTCTCTCGTCGTGGTTCCATGATTAGGCCAGACCTATCGTCGTGGGAGCGAAGGAGAAGGCTCCACAGTTCGACTGCAGCCACATACTAGGCTGGAGGAATGTTTCCTTCGGCCGCTCGGAGCGTTTTTCACGATGCAGTCCAATAACGACGGCAAGATTGTCCCGGTCATCATGGCGGGTGGGGCAGGCACGCGCCTGTGGCCGATCTCGCGCGAGAAGATGCCGAAGCAGTTCGTCGCCCTGATGCAAGACGGACTGTCAACCTTTCAGGCAACCGTGAAGCGGGTTTCGGGACCGGAATTCGCGCGGCCGATCGTCATCAGCGGCAATGACTTCCGCTTCATCGTCGCCGAACAGATGCAGGCGATAGGGATTGAAGGGCAGATAGTGCTCGAACCGGAACGGCGCGATTCCGCCGCTGCTGTGGCAGTTGGCGCATTGCTGACCGAAAGCATCGGTGAGGACGCGGTCTGCCTCATCCTGGCATCAGACCATGTGATTTCAGACGAAGGCAGTTTTACGGCCGACTGCGTACTGGCAGCCCGCGCCGCTTTGAGCGGCCGCATCATGACGCTCGGCATCGCACCAACCGCGCCGGCTACCGCCTATGGTTATATCGCCGTTGGTGAGCGGCTGAAGGAAGAAAACGCCTTTGCGGTCGACCGTTTCGTGGAGAAACCTAACGCCGAGACCGCTGCCAAATACGTTTCCGAAGGCATGCTCTGGAACAGCGGCAACTTCCTCTTTGCGCCGGCAGTGATGCTGCAAGAACTCGAGGCGAACACGCCGGAAATCCTGGCTGCCGCCAGAGAGGCCGTGGAGAAGGCGGTGGTTGATCTCGACTTCCTGCGCCTCGACCCCGAAGCGTTCCGCAAGGCGCCGACGAACTCCATAAACTATGCCGTGATCGAGCGCACGCGCAACGTAGGCGTGGTGCGCGCTGCGTTCGGATGGTCGGAGGTCGGCGCCTGGGATGCGCTCTACGATATCGCGACGCGCGATGAAAATGATAATCTGCTGGAAGGTCCGGTTGTTGCCATGGACACAACCGGCAGCCTGGTGCGCTCCGAAGGCGCGCTGACCACTGTCATTGGTCTGGACAACGTCGTCGTTGTGACCACGTCCGACGCCGTGCTCGTTGTGTCGAGGAACAAGGCGGCCATGGTCAAGGATCTCGTCGCCGGCCTAGTCAGGCTGGGACATGCGGCCGCGACAGAACACCTGCGCATCCATCGCCCCTGGGGCTGGTATCAGCGCATTGACATCGGCGCTCGCTTCCAAGTCAAACATATCTGCGTGAAGCCGGGCGGTACGCTGTCGCTGCAGCGGCACCATCACCGCGCAGAGCACTGGGTGGTGGTGCACGGCACTGCCGAAGTTTCCATCGACGGTGTTGTCAAGTTATATCACGAGAACGAAGCGGCCTACCTGCCGATCGGTTGTGTGCACCGCATGCGCAATCCGGGGAAGATCGATCTGAAGATCATCGAGGTGCAGGTCGGATCTTACACCGGCGAGGACGACATCGTGCGCATCGAAGACATCTACGCGCGGGTCTGATGTCCAGCCTTAAATTCGGCAACAGTGGCCTGCGCGGCTTCGTCACCGGGCTCGCCGGTCAACCCGCGCGCGACTGGACAAAGGCGTTTCTCGCCTATGTAGACGACGCCGGGCTGGCAGGCCCTAGGGCCCTCTATGCACGGGCGCGATCTGCGGTCATCCAGCCCCGGCATTGCCACCGACTGCCTGGAGACCGCCCGCCAGGCCGGCTGGCACCCGGTCGAGTGCGGTGCGCTGCCGACACCGGCGCTGGCGCTGGCCACAATCGCTGCTTCGGCGTCGGCAATCATGGTCACCGGCAGCTATCTCTCAGACGACCGCAACGGCTTGAAGTTCGATGTCGCCGGCGCGGAAATCAATAAGGACGACGAGACCGGCATCGCTGCCAGGATCGGTGCTCTTGCCGAGGCCGGCGGGCCGAGAATCGCGGGGAGCAATCCGCCGGTCACCTCCAAAGCCGCCGAGGCGCTGGACGGATACAGGTGGCGCTATCTCGACTTTTTCAACAGTGACAGCCTGTCAAGCCTTACCGTCGGCCTCTACGAGCATAGCTCCGTGGCGCGTGACCTGTTACGCGACATCCTGGAGGCGCTCGGCGCGAAAGCTGTTTCCTTCGGCCGGTCCAGCGAATTCATTCCGATGGATACGGAAGCACATCGTCCGGAGGATCTGGCCCTGCTGCTCGAGTTTGCGGTGCGCAACAAGGTTGACGCGATTGTCTCTACCGATGGCGACGCCGACCGACCGCTGGTGGCGGACGCTGACGGCACTGTGGTTCGTGGCGACGTGCTCGCCTGCTCTGTGCCGAGTTCCTGGGCCTGCGCACAATCGTCACGCCGCTGACGTCCAGTTCATCGATCGAAAGTTCCGGCATCGCAAGTTCCGTCATGCGCACGAAGATCGGATCGCCGTTCGTCATCGCCCGCTGCCTTCGAATTGCCCAGGCCATCACTTCTGTACTCGGTGACCGAAAGGATCGTCTTCAATCGCTCAACCGACCTACAATTCATTCCGTGGATGAGTTGTATCGAAACAATTGATTTTTGGAATTTTTTGAATGGGGCAAATTCCGTCTGGTTGATTTGAAGCCACGGTCGAGCGCGCCTAGGCAAGCTCGCCTGATACGATTCGCCGAAAGGCTGATTGCGGCTGCTCGTTAGGGTCGTCCCATCGTTCGAAAGCTAGAGGGCGAAGCTTCGGCAGCTGGGGCCCAGTGTCGGGGCTTTGATCAACCTCGCTAGATCGAATGTGTCTGTCGTCGAACTGCACTTTCTTTCAATTGGAAGAGCATCAGTCCGCGTAAGGAAGGGAAAGCAATATGCATCGTCGTCACCTGATCAAAGGGTTCGTTGCACAGGGCGCCTGCCTCATCTGTGCCGCTGCCGCGCGTGCGGATGAGGCCCATTGGGGATACACTGGCCAGGTGGCGCCCGAGCACTGGGCTGATATGGACAGGGAAAATTCCGTCTGTTCGGCGGGCACGCAACAATCACCCATTGATATCACCGACGCCGTCAAGGCCGACATACCGCGTATCACCGTGGATTGGCACAAAGGCCGTGGCAAGATGGTGAATAACGGCCACACCATTCAAATCAATATGCCGCAAGGCAGCACGCTGACCCGTGGGAATCGCACTTTCGAATTGATCCAATTCCATTTTCATGCGCCAAGCGAGCATCGCCTAGCTGGCATGAATTTCCCGATGGAAGCGCATTTCGTGCACAAGGACACAAAGAGCGATAGCTTTGGCGCCCTGGGCGTTTTTCTGATACCGGGCGCGACAAATGCCAGCTTTGCAGGGCTGGCAGCGGCCTTCCCCCCGCAGCCTGGCGCGGCAATGGCCCTCGATATCGATCCCAGTGGGCTTCTCCCGGCCTCGCTCAACTACTGGACTTATGAGGGATCATTGACCACGCCGCCCTGCACCGAGAACGTCGAATGGATGTTGGCAAAAGAACCGGTGGAGGTCGATGCTGGAGATATTGCGCGATTTGCCTCCCTCTACCCCCAGAACGCGCGGCCTATCCGTTCACCTAGCCGGCGCTTCATCCTAGACTTCAACTGAGGCCATACAATGTGGCAGTAAAGAACGTTGGCCGCAGCGGAGGTGGCCGCAGACCGCGAAAGGGGACCGCCTTTGTTGACGCTCCCGATGAAGATGAAAGGGGCGGACCATTGCGGCCGAGATAGCCGCAATGCAGGTCGGTTTCGTTAATGCGCCAGCGGCGTGTCATCGGCACCAAAGCATTCCATAAAATCTTCAGACCGAGGACTTCAGGAGGCAGGTCTGCACACCCTATTATTTCCGTCGGCAAGCCAACCTGAGGATCCTGATATCGCTCGGAAACCGCCTGATAACAAGTGCGTCAGTAATCTCGGGAGCCGGTATCGAACCCAAGGCTGGTCGAATCCTTAACAGAGAAAAAGCCCGCTGCCGAGTAAGGGGGCAGCGAGCTTGATTTGAAAAGGCAGTGCCGGCGGAGAGGGACCGCATTCAGCACCAGCGTCGTATCTGCGAGGAGATACGGCAACGACCATGGCTTACACGCCGTGCCGCCCTCTCATCCCAACAGCTTCCTTCAGGCGAGCAGCTTTCGGTTGGCTGCGGGCGTCATAAACATGGGATGGTTCGCCCGTCCTCCTCGCTCAAGAAGCCGCTTCAGGCGTCCTCGCTTGATCCCCGCGAGCAACGTGTGGGGGATGGAGCCGAACAAGACGCTTCTCCCATAATTCCCGCAATTCTTGGAGGAGTGCTTCATGCCTGACCACATCGTGCGCAATCATGTCGAGAAGATCTGCGAGCACCGCTTCGCCTTCGATACGCATCAGCAGATCGAACACGTCATGTGAAATACGAACACCGTCACGGCTGGAATGATTTGCACGGATTTCGCAGACCGTCTCTTGGCGATCTGGGGCTGTGAATGCGCGGGTTTGGTGCAGCGATACATAAGGTGGCAATGAAACCGCGAGCGCAGTCCAATCCTGCAGCGTTGCAGCCCGCTTTTTGACGAGGAACGACCCGACCACAAGTCCGTCCAGCTCTGTCGTTAGAAACGTGGTTATTGCGTCTGCAACCGAGTCCACGATCGGCTCTGCATTGTTATTAAAGGACGTGTTGAGCAGGATTGGGATGTCGGTCCGCTTCTTGAATGCATTAATAACATCCCAGTAGGCCGGATTGGTGTTGCGCGACACTGTCTGCAGCCGAGCTGTACCGTCGATGTGCGTGATGGCACCGAGCAAGTCACGTTTTGAGTCACGCACCCGAACGACGAAATTCATGAACGGAAATTCGCTTGTACCATCCGGCAGGTCGAAAAATTCGCGCGCATTCTCCTCGAGCACCGATGGCGCGAAGGGTCGATAGCCTTCCCGCTTCTTGACCATTGCGTTGATCCGGTCCTTATTCGCGGCCGGTCGCGGGTCAGCAAGGATGCTGCGGTTACCGAGCGCACGTGGGCCGAACTCCGAGCGACCCTGCACCCATCCGATCACGGCGCCATTGACTATCCAGTCCGCTGCACTGTTTGCCACGTCATCAGTACGTTCAATATCGAGGTGACCGGCCCATGCCGTAAGTTCCTGCTCCACCGCGCGGTCGCCCCCGAGATCGGGGCCCCAATACACTTCCTGTAATCGCTTACGTGGCGCAGGGTGGCCGACTTCGTTAGATATCATTAATGCGGCGCCCAATGCGCAGCCAGCGTCATGCGATGCCGGTTGAACGAAGATGTCTTCGAAGAGCCCTGAATACAGCAGTTTACCGTTCACGGTGCAGTTGTGCGCTACCCCTCCGGCCAAGCACAGCCGCTTCATACCGCTCGTCTCACGATGGTGCCGGAGAATATGAAAAACGATCCGCTCCAGCGCTTCCTGCAATGATGCACTTATATCCCGATGCTGCTGGGTAAACGGCATTCCCTTTCGCCTAACCTGGATGTTGCGGAGCAACGTCGGCCCGATACGGTCGAGGTGGACACGGTAACCCCCGTTGGCGGAGAGCTCGTAGAACTGCTCGAAGAGTTTGCGATAGGGAACGGGATCCCCGTAGGGGGCGAGCCCCATGACCTTGTATTCGTCGAATAAGCCATAGCCGAGATACCGGATCGTCTCGAGATAAAATAGCCCGAGCGAGTTATTGTCCGGGAATGTCTCGATTTGCGTAACGTCGGTTCCGTCCCCCAGAGCCAAGAGCCCGGAGAGAAAATCACCACCGCCATCAATCGAAAGGATCAGGCTTTGTTCGAAGCCGGACATTGCAAAAGCGCTCACAGCGTGCGCCTCATGGTGATTCACGAATGAGATACGCGAAGCATCGACCTCGAAATCGAACTCCTGCGCCAGTAACCTCTGCAGCAACAGTGTAGCATCCAACGGCATGGAGATGTCCGGCTGGGAAACGACCAGGTGTTCGAGCACAGAGTTGCAATAGGCCTCGGTAGAGTAGTACCCGATACGATCGATTTCGCTGAGCTGAACGCCGGCGACTGAGAGACAGTATTGAATCGAATTGCTGGGCAATTTGTTGGAGTGTTTAATCCGATTGAGGCGTTCTTCTTCTATAGCGGCTATTACCTCTCCGTCCCGGACTAGAACCGCGGCGCCGTCATGCATAAATGTATTCGGAAGTTCGAGTCGGCTTTCGTGGACTCTCTCAAGTCCGCCACTCAACCCTAGACACAGCATATCACTCTCCATTCATCATAAAAAGGGACCTCATTGATCTGGCTCAAGACCATTTCCAAGTACACATGCTGCATTTTCGCTGGTTGCCGCGATGAGTAGCTCGGCCACTTTGTGTTCAGAGGTTCTGGAAATAGTCTGCAATCGCGCAGACCCTTCGAGATGCGCGACAGCGGGCACTTTGTCCGCCATTCCTCCGGTGTCTGGTGGTCGAACAACATGTAAGGATCCGGCGTTCCTGGGCTGAATATTTCAGGGGCGCGATCCTCAAGGCAGATCGGTGCCACGGGGCGGAAGTGTTCGCGAAGTTTGATGTTGCTTAGATGGTCCGTCATCTCCGGCGAGGTCGCAGCCGCGAGAATGCTTCTGCCACCAAGTGCGCGCGGTCCGAGATCGGCTCGCCCAGTGAGGAAAATGACGGGTTTGTTGCTGGCGAGAATGGAAGCGAGTTCTCGCATACCGCAAGGTGCGGAATTCCATCCAGAAGGAAGTTGGCTATCTGGCAGAGCCGGCCCGCTGTAGACCGAACATTCCAGAGGTACGAAGCGCTCTTGCGCAACCGTTGCGCTGCAAGCGGTATCGATTGCCGAGCCGCCGTCATTCGGAAATGGGGGCACCCAGACCGCATCGAAGAGCCCCGTCTGACGTGAGGCACTGTTCCCTTTAATATTGAGACCGCAGCCGCCGGCGATACACAAGCTTCGCGCCCCCGAAAAATGTGCGTGCCGCTCGATAGCGGTCACCATTTCGCTGACAAGAAGACGCTCGAGAAAAAGATGAAACGATGCGAGCACATCTTCGCAGGCCTGGTCCCTCAATCGGAGGGCACTGGCTTCGAAGAAGTCATTCACGGACGCAAGCGAGGGCTCAGCGGCGTTGATATCCGCGCGGTAACGGCTGGCCAGCTCTGTGTCGCCCGCAAATCTCTCCTGAAAAAGTTCCTGAAACACCGCCCCGATGTCTTCGGCGACCGCCCCGAGTGCGATGTAGGCCATCAGCTTGCCGGCAACACCGAGGTCCCAGTCACGGGGACCCGACCGCTTATAGGGCACGAAGTGATGGCCCGCTGCTGCATAAACATGGCCTATCACCGGGAACAGGCAATCCAGGAGCCGGGCGCCGTGGCGTTCTACATAATAGAGGCGTGGAAAGATGCACCCGTCCCAGACCAAGCAGAATGCGGGCTCTCCGGTTTTGGCGAATGGGCTGGTGCAGTATGCCGAGGTCACATGGCCGGTAACATGCGGGTAGCTTCTATAAGAGAAAAGCCGGCCATCGATCGAAGTGAGGAGGCCATCGGCATTCCGTTCGACGTAGGGGCCCCCTCTGAGAGTGATCGGAGCCGCCCCGCTAAGGACATGGAACTGCGACTCCACATGCCCGTCCCAGCCGTCGATAAAGAACTGATCACCGGCCCGCGCATCCAGCCCGTGCTCCGCCAAGGCGGAGACAATGGACTCCAGATCATCGATGGCTTGATACCGTCGGTTATTGTCCCGCTTCTCCTCACTCCGAAAACGGGCTAGCAAGCAGTCTTGGTGGGGGGCGTCGCCTTGGCAGTGCAGATGATCGACAGCGATCAACATCTCGTTGAGCATAGCCATGACAGTCTCGGCACCAGCGGCGTGACCCCAGCGCCGACAAGTGGCATCACGCGCCGATCCGAATACCAGGTGCCCCCCTGGAGCAAGCATCCGCACAAGGTTGCGGATAGCTGCGCGCATCTCGGCTATACCATTGAGGTAGTACAGGACCTCCGCCACGACGATCAGATCGAACGGTTCCTCAGTCGAGAACTGTCGAACATCGGAGACTGACCAGGTGATGTGGGTGAGCTCCTTCATCCGACGGCGCGCTCGATCAATCGCTCGCGGCACGAGATCGATTACTGAGAGCCATTGGCAATGGGGCGCTAGCCGTTCGGTGAATGCACCTGCAGCACACCCGACTTCAAGTGCATTTGTGATGGATCCCTGGGAAAGCGACAGCCGGAGCATTTGGGTGTGACGCTCCCGCTCGAACGGGCTGGCATCGAGCAACCACGGATCGTCTGCGGCCAATTCCCGATCTAACAATCGACGACTATTATCCAGACCCAAGATTCATCTGCCTCGATAACGCAACCAACGCTCGCCAGAAGTCGCCAGGGCTGACCAATGCCGTGCAAGATGGCGGATACGATTCTGCACCGCATTCGCGACAATCATGCCGTCCACGCCCCCGGCCAAAAACCGGAACTGGCTACGTCGTCCGAGACCGGAAAACGCTTGCCGGCACGCATAGGCGGCTTGCATTCTTTTACCTGCGGTCCAAAGCAGCGCATAACACGAGACGCTGACAGTGCTGACTGCGCCAAGACGGTCCATGAGATTTTGGTTCGTTGTCTGTCCGAGAAGCAAGCGCATTACAAAACCGCGGTCATGCAATGCGGGAGTGACTTCGCAAGCCGGTATCACTGCCCGGCTTCATTTCGCTGGGAGGGCACTCGTCGTGCAAACGGCGCCGCAAGGACATATATCCCGGAACACTTGAGTCATACGCGATCGCAACGAACCCAGGTCTAGCTCCGGTCTAGTTTCGGCTGCCTTCGAGGGATCGATATTAGAGGTCCCAGTACGTCCGTAGGTCCTTCGAAAGAACTCGGCGAGTTCGACATTTGCAGTTGCAACTCGTCTTCCCAGCACAGCTTCCACCGCACTTGAACGCATACAAAGACTCCTTTTCTGATGATTTTCGAGAGTGCCCATCCGCGATCGTCGCGGCGTGATTTGGCGGGCATCAGGCGCTATCGTCGGCTATCGCGATGCCAGGCAATTGGACCGAGAGAAGCTCGTACGAGGGGACTTTTGCGTTGATGGGGCTCTCTCAAAAGTTGCCGTCGTTCCCGATCCCCACCTTTCATTTCAGGTTTCTAATGCAGCATCCCCCCGGATTGGTAAAATCCATTGTTTGGATAGCAAACATTCATTTCGGGTATAGGTCCGTCCGTTTCAATGTTCTCGATCAAATCTACTCGTTCGCGCGCGATGCTTCTGCTGGTCGCGGTACTTCACGGTGGCGCACAGTTCAGTCTGCCGTCCATGTGGCACCGTTCATCAGGGTTGCGTATCGATTTCGGTGACGAGCAGAGGCACCTCGCCGAGCCAGTAGTGCCCCAAGCCGGCCGGCGCGGGAACACGTCCCGAGTGCGGCGCGCCGATAATCGCCATTCACGTGCGGATTCGTGCGTCGGCGGAGCACTCCCGATAGACTGACCAACGCGGTTTCCTTCTGGGAAGACAAGCACCCGCCAGGCCGGCTGAACCATGACCCTGCGGAGCCAGGCATTGTCGGCAGGCGATAGTCCGCGCTCGCGTCGGCGGCCCCGCTCTCGTCGGGCGACCCGGTGCACCGACGAGACGAGAGAACGGAGCCCATCGACCAAGGCGATCAAAGACTTCCTGGGACACGATCGCAGGCCCACATGAGCCGCGAGCCATAACCAATCGCTACGCAGCTCAGGTGTCGCACCGCCCAGATTCGACCGGTTTGCATTGAAGGCTCTTATCGGTCCCCAGGTCTCTACAAAAGGATCTTGCGAGGTTAATGCTCGACTGCTCCTACCCAAGAGTGGCGCCTGCAATCACCTCCTTCCATTGCCGTTTCCCGACGCCCCGATCGTGGTCGAGCCCATACCGCCCGGGCTACCGCCTGCTTCCTTTTGCCGCTCCGATTTGATTCACAGCTGAGGCACTTTTCAAATGCAGCGTCTCGTGACATTTGCAAAACCTATTGTTCGGATATAATGCATCCATACGCCAGATTGGAAAGAGAAATGCGGTTTAAGGGACTAGATCTGAACCTCCTCGTCGCGCTCGATGCGCTGATGGCTGAACGCAACCTCACGGCGGCGGCTCGCAGCATCAACCTTAGCCAACCAGCCATGAGCGCGGCTGTTGCCCGGCTGCGCGGCTATTTTGGCGATGAGCTGTTTACAATGAGAGGCCGCGAACTCATCCCGACACCGCGAGCCGAGGCGCTCTCCTCCCCGGTTCGCGAGGCGCTGCTACATATTCAGCTCTCGATTATTTCTTGGGAAGAATTTGATCCCAAGAAATCCGACCGCCGGTTCAGGATTATAGTTTCTGATTACACGACGATCATTTTCTTCCAGAAAGTTGTTGAGCGTGTTGCGCGAGAAGCCCCTTTCGTCAGCTTCGAGTTCCTGCCTCTGACTGACAACCCGGAAGAACTTTTCCGGCGCGGTGAGGCCGATTTTCTGGTCCTTCCGGACTTGTACATGTCAGACGCACATCCCAAAGCGAAGCTTTTCGACGATTCATTCGTCTGTGTCAGCTGTTGGACAAACAAGGAACTGACGAGGAAGCTCACATTCGAGAAATACATGTCAATGGGCCACGTCGTGGCCAAATTCGGACGCTCGCTCAGAGCATCCGTTGACGAGTGGTTTTTGATTGAGCATGGCCTCAAGAGGCGTGCCGAGGTGGTCGTGCAGGGGTTCAGCATGATCGCTCCTATGCTACCGGGCACCAGTCGCCTTGGGACCATGCCGTTGAGGCTGGTTGAGCATTTCGCAAAAACGCTACCGCTGCGGGTCGTCAGACTTCCGTTCTCTTTGCCCCCGTTGACTCTGACGATGCAGTGGCCTGCGCTTCACAATGGCGACCCAGCGAGCATCTGGATGCGGAAGACTTTGTTGGAGGAGGCATCTCACCTAGCGCCAGCGCCGGACCCTGCCATTTGACTAGCGCGTTTGCGGCGAGCGGCCTAGGCCAGGAGGCGCCCGTCTTTCGTGATGCAGGCATTGTTGACCAATATGTCGACGCCTTCGAGATCGGCTTCCGCAATTTTGCGCCGAGCGGCTTTGACCTTGTCGCGGTTCAGAGGTTCGCCGGAAACGGCAAGGACCAGCTTCGCACGGAATCGCCGGCGGCGCTGCGCCTTTCTGACATTGTCGGATGAGGCTTTGGGGCAGACCCTCGAGCCTTACCCGAAGCGCCTAACTTGAGCTTCCGGGTAGCGGTAGACGTGCCGCTTCAGCAGTTGAAATTTTTCAAGAACGGAACCCCGGCTCATCGAGCTTCCGCTGCCGCTTGGCGCATTCATCCAGTTGGTCCAAAGGCGCTTCTTTCATAATCGCCAACCGGTAACTCATTCCGGAAAAGAAATAACGTTACGAAGCACCTCGCATGCCTAAACCTTCCTGAATGCCAGAACTGCGTTCATGCCGCCCATCGCGAAAGCATTGCTGAGCGCCACGCGCACCGTGCGTTCTCGCGGCACGTTGGGCGTGACGTCGAGATCACAATCGGGGTCTGGCTCGCGATAATTGGCGGTCGGTGGCACGACCCCCTCCTGGATCGCCATCACGCAGGCAATCATTTCGAGCGCGCTTGCTGCGCCGAGGCAATGCGCGTGCATGGACTTGGTGGACGATACAGACATCGAATAGGCATGGTGTGCGAAGACGCGCTTGATTGCCGCCGTCTCGGCCTGATCATTGGTCTTGGTGCCGGTGCCATGGGCGTTTAGGTAGTCCACGTCCTCGGCATTCAGCCCGCCGTCGGCGAGGCAAGCGTGCATCGCGGCCTCCGGCCCATCGATAGA
Source organism: Mesorhizobium sp. CNPSo 4671 (assembly GCF_057784245.1). Taxonomy (NCBI): domain Bacteria; kingdom Pseudomonadati; phylum Pseudomonadota; class Alphaproteobacteria; order Hyphomicrobiales; family Phyllobacteriaceae; genus Mesorhizobium; species Mesorhizobium sp. CNPSo 4671. Next base: position 47,945 of record NZ_JBWLUW010000022.1, read on the forward strand.
CGGCGCTTCAACGTCGAAGGCATCGCTGGAAAGGCCGATGCCCGCGATCTCGGCAAGCATCGTGGCACCGCGCGCCGCGGCATGTTCATAGCTTTCTAGTACGGCTATGCCCGCGCCCTCGCCTAGCACCACTCCCTTCCGGTCGGCGGAAAAGGGCCGGCAAGTATCCGGAGCGAGCGCGCGCATCGTTTCCCATGCCTTCAACATAAGCCATGCGAGTGGCGCTTCGGCGCCTCCGGCAAGCATCACGTCAGCCCGGCCCAGCCTAATCTGATCCGCCGCCGAAGCGATCGCATGGTTGGCTGAAGCGCAAGCGGAAGCGACGCCAAACACTGGCCCGCGCAGACCGAGGCTAATACTGACCTGGCTGGCAGCGGAGCGCGGCAACCCCTTTGGTGCAGAGTAGATGCCAGCACGCTTCGCGCCGCCCAAAAGGAGCGCTCGGTAGGTTTCTTCGACCGTTGCCCAGCCCCAGCCGCAGACGCCCACGGTCGCACCGAAGCGATAAGGATTTCCCTCGCCGCAGGAAAGCCCAGCGTGGTGCATGGCTTCGCGCGCTGCAAGCACAGCGAGCAAACTTAAGCGGTCCATGGTGACCAGCTGCTTGCGCGCAATGTCATGCTCGGGCAGGACCTTGATCTCGGTGCCGACAGTGCCCTTCAGTCCACGAAGCTCGGGAGTGGCCATTGGACCGATGGCGGAGCGGCCTTCGCGCATCTCTTTCCAGATGGAGGCGGCGTTGTTGCCTAGCCCGCAAAGCCCGCCCATTCCAGTAATAACGACTCGCCTGTCCATATCAGGCCTCCTTGGCGAGCAAGCCGCAGAAGGGTTCCAACACGTCGCCGATACTGGTCAGGTTCGACCGTTGCTTGGCAGTCGTTATTTCCCCGGATAGGGACGCAGTCGTTGCCGCGCCGCGCTCGGATTCGACGCGGTTCATGATAGTGGCAGTGACTCCCGTTGTGAATTGATCAGCCATTCTATCTCCTTGCTTTGATAACGCCTCTTGACGTGGGCGCGGCGCCTTCTTCCAGCCAGACGGCAAGCGAAATTGTCTCTGACCGGCCTTGTGCCACTCACCAAAACCAATTGGATTTTTGATTGCAGAGACGAGATGAGTTCCGGCGGGTCTGCGACGGAAGATGGAGAAAAACGTCGGCCGGCAGCCGAGTTTGCGCCAGCACATCGAAACCCGGTGTGCAACGTGGCTCGTCTTCAAACGTCTCGGCCGCCAATGGCTTTGCGTCGAGGTAGTCGGTGCTAGGTCCTTCGGAATACGTCGGAGAGTTCGAAATGGTCTGGCAGAAATGGTCTGGCAGATGCAATTCATTTTCCCAGCACAACCTCCACCGCACCTCCGAGCTCATGGGTGCTTCATGCGAGATCGAGGAAGATTGATAAAATCATTTGTTTCGATGAGACCCATCAGCGCTTTGGATGTCCTAAGCGTGCCTTGTCACCGGCGCCCGATACCCATGTATCCATCGTGCGCATGCGTTCCATCAACACAATCGATTTTACCAACATATATATTAGCGGATATGAAACCGTCGGCCGGGGACCAGGTCCACCCCGGAACGCGAGCTGCCTCTCGCGGACCATGTCAAACTGTCTGCTTCTTCAGGAAGGCTTATGGACCTGCCTGCGCGGCGGGACCCTTGGAAAGCAATCGAAGTTGTCCGGTGTCAGCCCTGAGTTCCGGTTGATCTACCAGGCGGCGCGTTGAGACGAATTTCGCTGGAAATATTTCAGCTTTCTAGAAGGCCCATGCAACTGCTCTCGGGCTTTGCCTGGTGGTCGCGCGCGAACCACTAGATCCAAAGCGGAAAGTAACGACGGAAAAAAGATAGGCTGGCGGATTGATGCTTAATCACATAACGGTGGGCGCGACGGGGCGCGACTCGTGCCCAGAAGGGGCGAAATCCCGAGACATAAGCTTTGATTTCGCCAAAGGCGTGCTCATTATACTGGTTATAATTGGCCACCTATTGCAATATCTGATTTATCGCGACTCTGATACCTTTTGGTTGTCGCCGTATTTCAAGTCGATCTACATGTTTCACATGCCACTATTTATGGCGATAAGCGGATATCTTTCCTTGGGAGCTGTCCTGCGCAAATCGCTTCGTCAAGGTGTCAGTGATCGAGCGATGCAGTTAGTATTGCCAATGTTTTTTTGGTGCGCGTTCATTTGGATATCGAAGGCCGCCGTAATTTCGCGGGCGGATAATTTAACCGGCGAAATGTTGGATTTTTCAAGGGAATTAATTGGGACGTACTGGTTCATCTGGGCGGCATTCACTTCCTTCGTGGCCGTTAAGTTACTTATGACTTTCAAACGCTTGCCGGTGTGGATCATAGGCGCATCTGCAATTGTGGTCGCTTTCGCGCCAGTTACCTGGTCAATAGCTCCGTTAGTACGATATACTTATCCATTCTATTGCTTTGGTTTCTTGTTTGCCAAATCGATCGAGTGGAAGACCAGCGTCATCTGGCTCAAGAAGCAACCATTATTTATCTTTCTTTCGATAACATCGTTCATATGCTTTCTGCATTGGGGAAAAAATACTTATGTCTACAACAATCTTGGTTTGATATACGATGAAGAGTCAGCGAAACAAGTGCTTCTAATGTTCGCCGGCTCGGGAGCGGCGTCTGCGGTAGCTATGCAATTTATATTCCTATGCTGGAGAGCTAGCTATTCAACTCGATTAGCTCGCTTTGTCGCGGAGGAGCTTGGTCAGAGCACACTAGTGCTTTACCTTGTCCAAGGTGCCGTTTTTCGCCTCATGGATTTTATACAGTTCGGAGAACCCTGGAATATCACGACCAAAATCGGGGTCGCAAGCGTGGTTGGAGCTGCGATTGTTGTCACGGGGATGACAATTCGCAGGATTGTGCGCCACCTTGGATATCTGTCGCTATGGCGAAAATTTATCTGGCGACGCTGTTCAAGCGGCGCTCCGCCGCTTGGTCTCGATAACCTTAATTCCGTCAGGGAACACCTAGCTTCTTGCTGCCGCGACACGGGAGAGCGTCCAGGAAGAAGCTGATCAAAACCCGATATTTCAATGCAGATACATAGATTCGAAAACTGCTCCGCCATAAGACTTGATTTTGTTATCTTTTTTGGCTTTTTTTTGCCTCTTGCCATAACCGCAAAAAGGCCGGCGAAACCGGGCTTCTAGGAGCGCTTGCCGCGTCGGCGCCGCTGAATGGTGACGACTTTCGCTATGTGTCGTCTCGCAGTGGGTTCAGAAACCCCTGCGCGTTTTGCGGACTACCTTGACCAAGTCGATATCACCGTCCTAGCGAGCGCGGGATATAGCTTTCGCGTTCACCTCTTCCAGGTCGTTCACATCGATAATGTAACAGCGCTCGACCGCCACTCGCAGATTTTCTGTCTTACGAGCAGAGACTTTGACGTCGTATATCATGGCCTAGCGTCCTTTTCCTTGCGAAGGGGCAGGAGCTGTAGCTGCCGCCGATTCACACCATAAGACGCACCTGCCGAAAAAATCTGCGCGCGCCATGATATCACGGCTGCTCTCAACCTCATCTCTACCGAAACCTGTGCAGTTGTACAGGTAGCCATAGCGTGCGGTGCTCTGGCAATTTTTCGGCCGAACAGTAACAAGGAGATGATTGCAATGGCCCGTACGCAAAGGCTCATGAAGGCGAGCGAAGTCCCGGCTTTTGTGGAGAGGGTGATTAAAGCCGGCTGTGATCTGCGCCATCGGCGACTTTGGCTATGTGATCGGTGAGACCTGGGAGCAGGAAGCGGCAGAGGATGAGCTGCGGCGCATAGATGACGAGTTCGGTGATCGAGATGCATTGCTGCCCGAGATCGTCGCCCACTTCAAGTCGCTCGGTCGGCAGATCGATCCTAGATCGCCAATCGAAAACTGGTATGGGAACCACAAGCTACACTAGCGCTTGATGCTATATCATCTGCGGCTAATTCGTTGGCCGCCTTTGCCTACCGCATTCACCAATTTACCGAGTTAAAACAAATGGTTGACTCCATAGTGGCATTGTGGATTCCTTATGAATGAACGATATTCCTCCGCCAACACAACTAGGTAATATTTACTCCGCAAAGGAAGCGGCCAGCCGGCTCAAGATGACGCGGCGGGGGAATATACAGATTGGCAAGCGCTACGGCTGCTGCTCCACTCACGGACGCAACGTAATGTTCTCAGAGCAGGATCTTGTCGACATCTGGCAGATCATGCGGGCACCTGCCACCGAGAGCAAACCTGTCACTGGCCGGGCGATTGCATTACTTCGGACGCTTCCTACAAGGATCTTCTCCGCACGAACCAACGAAAACGCGATGAGAAGCGCCGGCTGCGTAAGGAACGAGATGCGGCCGAACGTGAACGGCGCCTAGAGGAGAAGCGCCAGGCATCACGTGACAAACTCGCTGCGAGAGCAGCTAAGCGGACAGCCGCATTAGAGGCCAAACGGCAAAGCGCGCTCCGGCGGACTCCGAGCCGCTAGACGTCAACAATCGCGATCCGGCGTACTGGACTGAGGAGCGTAAGACGCGCCTGCGTCGGCACGCCTTGTCAGGATGAACAGGGTGGCGGAATGATGCCCGAACCTCGCACAAAATAAGAGAAGCGCCCCCCCCGGTTGCGACACCGGAACGCGCTTTGGCTTCGGAGCGCCGAAGCCGGGATTCGCGAATTCACTGCTGCCAAATCAGGTACCGGCCTTGTCAACGCGGAGACCCCAGCTGATGCAACCTCCGGATAAAATTTTGCAGCAGCGATAAACCTTTTGTGCATTGCACAATTTTTCCGTTCGCCCATACTTTTGCCTGTCGGCCGATTCACTCCCACCATGGAACGGTCGACGCTGAAGGCAGCACGCCTTTTTGCGCTGCATTCTCAAATAGAGCCCGCTGCCACCTCCTCCCGGCAGCGGGTTTTTCGATCCTTGATCGCGCGTATTGTAGGCGCGCGGCTCGAAGACCTGGCGGAATCCAAGGCGCGCATGGCTGCGATCTTGAAGGGCAGGCCTAAAGCTTATCAGTGCAAAGGCGGAGCCCGAGGCGCTAGATCATACCAATCGCGATCCAAGCTATTGGACAGCGGCCCGCGAGCGGCGGCTACGGGCCGAGCGCAAAGCTAGCGGAAGTGAGACGTGGCCAAGGCCGAAATGAAGCAGCGCATCGAGGACCTAGAAGCCAAATCCGGCCAAGCCTACCAAGTAATCGGAAAACTTGCTCTATCGATGCGGCCTGCACGAAAGTGAAGAAGGCACGAGGGCATTGGATTATTTTAGCCAAGACGGCTTTGATGACGATTTCCTGCCATGGCCAAGAGCCTAAGATTACACACTTGGGCGTAACCAGCTTGCGCTCAAAGCACATTAGCGCCAAAGTATCCTTGGGGATTTCTGAGGGGTAATTGGGGGATGCGACCTATAGTTTGGCTTGCAGCCGCGGGTGCCTTCAGCGCATGCGCGGTGGGGGCAGGCGAGAGGCAAAGCTGCCGGCTGCCGCATCACGGCCCGTGAGGACAAAGCGTACGATACGGTCGATCATGTGGCCAATCTTCGCGCCATCAACGTGACACCGCATGTGACGCAGAACCAGGCCGTCACCAAAACCGGCAAGACCCGCAACAGCGCCATCGACCAACGAACCAGGCAGCATCCGGGCTATGGAATGTCGCAATCGCGTCGGGCGATGATCGAGTGCATCTTCGGCTGGAGCAAGCAGCACGACACCATGCGCAAGACCAAACATCGCGGCATCGCTCGGGTCGCTACCGACTTCATACTCAATCTGATCGCCTACAACCTGATCCGCATCCCCAAACTGGTTGCAGCGTAGCCAACTTGGTGTCCAGACCGCCAAAGCGCTTCAAACTCTCAAACAAATCATCCCAACAATGGCACCCGCGACAGAACAAACGCCCAATTCTTTGGATTTTTCCGTAAACTGCTAGGCTCGTATCCAGTGGATCGTTGCCACTGTCTCAGCAGGCTGTTGTCATCCGAAAGACGGCAAACCCGGGCGCGGCTCCGCCTTTCTCCTTGAGCTCGTCAGCTTCTCGAAAGCCAACCTTCCTAGCATTCGCACTCGGCCTCTAGATGCCAATGCCGCCTATGCTGAACTAGGGTACCCGCTGGGCGGATCTGCAGGAGACTTTGTTATCATAATCGAAAGGAGAGCTTTATGAATTCCAATCGGATAAACGGTGTTGGCGCGCAAGGGTTCCCACCGGGATACGTCCGGACACAGGAGGATCATGATCTATTTAGGCAGGCCGCGAATGAAGCCGGGTCATTATCATCTGCCGCGCTTGTATCGGCGCAGGCTCCGATTTGGAGTTCGAGCGCTCCATACGGAAGCTTTTCACGCGATGGCTACTCTTGGAACAACGACGTATGGGGTCCGCGCCCTGGGCCTCAGACGATTTCGGTGAGTGGCGTCAACCGGTGGAGCGTATGGTCGAACCAGCCTAATACGCCGGGCATCAAAAGCTATCCGCACGAGGCTTTTAGTATCGGGAAACCGCTCAGTTCAATCAACACTCTGAGCTCGAGCTTCAATCAGGAGGTTCCTACTGGCGGCGCCTGGGATGTCGCCTACGATATCTGGGACAGGTCAAACCAGCATGAGGTAATGCTCTGGACAAACTACACCGGAAACTCGGACGGGAGCGGCAACGTTAAGCCCATTTCATATCATTATGCCCCTTCCGGTGCGGCGATTCCGGTCTACAGCAATGTCAATGTAGGCGGAGCGACTTGGAACGTGTTTGAAGGTGAAGGCCCCGACGGTCACAAGGTCATCTCATTGCTGCGCACTTCTAAGACCAACAGCGGGACAGTGGACATCAAGAGTATCCTGCAGTGGATCAAGTCGACGGGGTACTTCGGCGACATAAACGTCGGTAGCGTCCAATACGGCGTCGAGATTACCTCGTCCCCGGGGGGAAAGAACTTCAATTTCAACAACTGGTCTGTGACCTCGAAGTGAAGACCCGTGTGCGGGCGGCAAGGTGAGCTGCGCTTATGCCAATGAGCCTCGCTGGCTGACGGCCTAGCTTGCGCTTACCGGCTCGCTCGGCCAAAGCGATGGTTGTTTCCCGGCCGCGACGACGAGCGTCCGCTCGTCCCCAACGTGCTGCACGCCGCCTGCCGTTCAGAGGAGATACGTTCATGCTTAAGGCCTCCGGCGTGGTGGATCTGAGCACGTCCCTGTCGGGGCGGCTCAACCTCAAATGCTTCTGCATCACGCTCGACCGGGCCAAACTTTGGGCGGCGCTGGACCACGAAGCCGGCGAGCCTGGTTTCTGCGAAACATTCATGGCGTCGCGGCCGCATCTGTTTTCCAATGTTCCAGTCTTCCTTGCCGTGTCCGCCCTCGACGAGATGCAGAGAATCGTGATCGCCATCGAGGCGACAGCAAAGTTGCCAGCTTACCGCGAAAGGGTTCTCTCCTGGGCTCCCGCAATTGCGCAACGGGACTTTGGACCGGTCGGCGCGCTGATGGGCTACGACTTCCACCTCGACGATCAAGGTCCCAAGCTGATTGAGGTCAACACCAACGCCGGCGGGGCTTTCCTCAATGCCCTGCTGGCCAGAGCTCAGAAGGCTTGCTGCTCCGTGGTCGACCGGGCGCTGATTGGCACAAGGGACGATCACTTCGAAACCAGCGTCATCGCGATGTTCGAGAGCGAATGGCGCAGGCAGCGCGGAGCCGGTTCGCCGCGAAGGATCGCGATCGTCGATGATCAGCCTACGGAGCAGTATCTTTATCCTGAATTCGTGCTGGCCCGGCAGCTATTGCTGAAGCACGGCATGGACGCGATGATCGGGAACGCGAGTGAGCTGAAATATGATGGCGGAAGGCTTCTGCTCGACGGACAAGAGATTGACCTAGTCTACAATCGCCTGGTCGATTTTGCGCTTGATTGGCCGGAGCATGCCGCGCTCAGAGCGGCCTATCAGGACGGCGCCGTGGTGCTCACGCCCAATCCGCACAACCATGCGCTCTTTTCTAGCAAGCGCAATCTGACATTGTTCTCCGATCCGGCAGCGCTGGAGGCATTCGGCCTTTCTCCGGAGATGCGCTCGCGGCTCGCCGGCATTCCGCGGACCACACTGGTCACGCCCGACAATTCGGATGCCGCCTGGCAATTCCGCAAGGACATGTTCTTCAAGCCGCTCTCCGGCCACGGCAGCAAGGCGGTCTACCGCGGCGACAAGGTGACGAAGGGGGTGTGGGCCGAGATCGCCCGTGGTGGCTATGTGGCCCAGGCATTTGCTGCACCAGGGCAGCGCATGATCGAGATCGATGGCGCGCCCACGCCGCGCAAGATGGACGTGCGGCTTTATACTTATGATGGCCAGGTCCTCCTCGCGGCTGCCCGCCTATACCAGGGCCAGACTACAAATTTCCGCACACTAGGCGGCGGTTTTGCCCCTGTACTGGCCATCTGACCATGCGCGGACCATCGCTGCTGATGATCTACGGCGCCTCCTTGAGCATCAGGTTGCATCATTCGCGTGGCGGACACACCAGGTATGGCGGAGCGTGGCATTAGGGTCGATCATTCAACGATCCATCGCTGGGTCGTTCATTTCGCGCCGCTGCTGATGGAACGCTTCAACCGGTGCAAGCGCGCCGTGACCGGCAGATGGCGTGCGGGCGAGACCTACATCAAAGCGCGCGGGCGAGACCTACATCAAAGCGCGCGGGCGATGGATGTACCTCTATCGCGCCATCGACAGCGTCGGCGACACCGTCGAGTTCTGGTTCAGTGAATACCGGGATTTGCCGGCCGCCAAGCGTTTCTGCACAAAAGCGTTGGCACGCCATGGCCGTCCCGATCCGCCGTCATCGACGGCAGTCAGACCAACCGGGAAGCCATCCTTTCCTGCGATGCCACAAGTCGATTGCAGGATTGCTCCCAGCGCCGGTCGAGCCGATCCCAGGATCATCGGCGCATCAAGCGCCGGGTGCGGCCGATGCTCGGTTTCAAATCGACGCACGCCGCCGCGGTCACCCTGTCCGGCATCGAGATGGTCACACGATGTGCAAACGACAGGCGCGGCACGCCTTCAATCCGAACCCGTCTCTCGCCGAGCAGTTCGAAATCCTCGCTGCCGCATGATTGCCACCACTCTGGCAAATTCTCTGACCAGACAAAACTTTGCAACCGGCAAATTGTCGATTCGCAACCCAAAGATCGGGAAGTTGACAATGCGTACTGTTAGGCATCGCGCAAAGTCAGCGTTTTGAGGTTTGGTACGGCGCTTGCATGTTCACGGAACCATCATCCGATCGCTTGTGAGAGCGAGATGGATAGTTTGGCAACATCGAGCAAAGGCACGAATTCGTTATGCGGAAAACTGAGTTAGAGCGATTCGTCAACGATTTAGGAAAAAAAGGCAGTCCGCTTGAAAATCTCAAACGACGCCCTGGAGGGCTTGCACCGATCGTGGCGATCCGAAACAGCCTCAACTACAACATCACGCTTGACAAGGTTAGGAGAAGAGGGGGGAGTTCCTGCGTGAAATATCTGTTCGTCGGTGCCACAATGGTTTTGGCGTTACTGCCTCCGGTCGCCCAGGCCCAGGATATCGAAGGAGGCAAGGCGGTCTTCAAAAAGTGCATTGTCTGCCACAGCGCTGATACCGAAGCAAACAGAGTTGGGCCATCCTTGAAAGGCGTCGTGGGCCGGACAGCGGGGACCGTCCTTGTCTATTCTTATTCGAAAGCCATGAAGGATGCGGGCGCTGCGGGCCTTGTATGGGATGAGCCGAACCTGATGGAATATCTGGCAAATCCCAAGGCGAAAGTGCCGGCGAACAAAATGGGGTTCCCTGGCCTCAAGAATCCCGACGACGTCAAAAACGTTATCGCCTATCTCAAGAGTGTGTCCGGTTAGAAACCTTTGGCCTTCCGTTTCGAGAACAACGCCAAGGACGGTGCGACTCCGCTTTTCGCCTTGAGCGAGGTAAGCAGTTGAAAGAGGGTCGGGTTCTGCTCCCGCGAAACTGTCTGGCCCGTGCTGTGCCGTCAACATGCCTGACGACCTCCAACCGGCTACCGAGAACCCTTTGGAAAAGAAGCATGTAGGACGACGGGCGTGCCAAGTCGAAGTGGAGCGCGACTCCGCACCTGGCCCAGGATCGTGTCTCGCACCGGAGGCCCGCTGGCTCCCGCTTTGTCGTCGACCAGCTTTGCGACCAGTTTGGGCGACAGCGGCACGAAGTCGTAGCCCTGTGAGATTGCTGCGCGGAGAAGATCCTCAAGCATTTCGAACGCGCGATCGCGGGTGCCAAGCCAGAGCGCGGGTTCGTCGGTTCAGGCAGGCCGGGGTCGTAATGCACGTGCGTTCGATCCTATTGCCCTCATGCGCGATCTCGCTCGACTGCCAGCACGTTGCGCAGATGGTTTTCGATCAGGATCAGCGTTGTCAGCGTGCCGCATGCTGACGCGGCGACGACGAAGCCGATGGGCAAGCCGAGCATCATGCCGACAAGCCCGGCGACACCACTGACACCATCGTCGTGGAACCTAACCCAGTCGACGGCACCGCCGCCAATCGTGATGATCACCGCTAACGCCACATTGAGCGTGGCGAGCATGTCAGACAGCATCCTGGTCATCGAAGGTCCCCCTTTGTCCATGGCATAGCGTACAGGGCCGCAGGGAGGCCCGCCGGCCAGCGCCTAAGCCGGCGCTGGTGTACGGCGCGTTGCTCTGAGAGCTTGATGAGCCTTGCCCTCTTTCATTGCTTGCGCGGCGGCTTTAGCCGGCAACAGTTTATTCAGAATTTCTATCTAGCTTTAGAGTCGTCGATGCCGAAATCACGTAGGCGCGACTGTCGTGCGGCTAAAGGGAAAAGCCCGGTTGCGCCCCCGCGCCGGGCTTTTTCCGTATTGGCATTTCATTGCCTCGCCAGCGGGCGATTATCCCCGCCGCTCGCATAAGAGCGCTTCTCCCGCTATGTCTGCGAAAACAGCCGCGCCCGACGTCACCGCAGGCTCAAGAGTCTTCGGCATTTCTGCAGAAGCGTTGCTGATCGTCCCTTTGAGTGCTGCGTGCACTTGGCCAATCAGGCAGGAAGATTGCCCACCGGGACCGGATTGTTGGAAACATAGGCCGACACGACTTCCGCGGTGAGCTCGATGGGGGTGTCGATATTGTTGTCGGCTTCTTCTGTCATGAAAACGCCCCAGGTGGCTTGAAGCACAATTCGGCAAGCCGGTGTTGGTGTCGACCACTGCGTCGAAGGCGCGGCCTTCCAGCACCGCGCGCAACACCGCCGCCTCGTACTGCCCCGAGCTGCCCGGTCCCCTTGACGGGGCGGTTGCCCCTGTACAGCAGCGTCAGCCTGTACCTATTGCCCGTCAGAGACCGCACGATGGCGTGACCCACGAATCCCGATCAGCCGATAACGAGGATGATCATCGTGCCGCCCCCATCACCTCTGCTTTATTCGAGCTTCGTTACATGGCATCAACTGGCCAAGGAGTCGTGATCGGCGAGGAGATCAAAGGACATAAAGCCAATTGGGAGGAGACCCTCCCTAATTAGCCTCCACCGTCGTGACATGCCGATCAAGCCTCAGCCTTGTAGCCCGTAGCCACTAGCCAAAGCACTCGACTGAAGGTTGCGCACCGCGTCGCGGGCGCGCATTTTCCCGTGATGTACCGATACCTGTCTGCGCATCTCTTCTTTGCTGACATTATCGGCCCTCCTTCAGGGAACTTCATATAGATGGGGAAATACTTCGTAAGATGTGGCAATGCAGCATTCTCCCGGTGTACGCCCCTACACGCGAACTGATTTGGCGCCTTTCCTCTATGCCGCGAAACGAACAATCGATTTGCCCAATACTGTCGCGCAGAAATTTCTAATAGCTGGCTTGGTTGTAGAAAATTCAGCTGGCATAGGTTGGGCGCATATCGTCCCCTTTGACGGATATGAGAATGTGGGGATTGAAGGAGCACAATGATGCCTGGGGAACCAAGCAATAATATGATCGAGCTTACTGCAGATATCGTTGCCGCCTATGTCCAGAAAAACGCGGTTCCAGTGTCCGGATTACCGGATTTGATCGCGAGCGTGAATTCGGCATTGTCTAATATTGGCCAGTCGTCTCCCATAGCAGAGCCCGCCCCGAAGCCGGCAGTTAATCCCAAAAGGTCAGTGTTTCCGGAATACATCATCAGTCTCGAGGACGGCAGGAAATACCAGTCCCTTAAGCGCCATCTTGCGACCAGTCACGGGCTGACCCCTGATGAATATCGGGCGAAATGGGGTTTGGCGAAGGACTATCCCATGGTCGCGCCGAGTTATTCGGCGACCCGTTCGGCTTTGGCAAAATCGCTAGGCTTGGGCAGGAAACCTGCTCCCACCAAGAAACCCGCGACGAGACGCAAAGCCAAGGCCTGAGCGTAGACGCATAGTCCAACGAGCGATCGTCGCGCGTTAGAGGCCTTGCGAACGCATTCGGCGCGAACTCAAAACTGGAAAGGGGGAGCTAGGTCGGGAGACAGAGTTAGTCCTGCCGATGTTTCCTCCTTCAACCGTGCCAAACCGGCGCAATAGCGCCCTGTCAACCGGCGCCGAAACTGGCGAACTTCCTAGAGGACATTCGCGGCCGGACCCCGACGAGAGAGCGTCGTCGGCAAATTATTGTGCGTTGCAATTTTCTCTTCGCACTTGCACAAAAATGTGGCAAATGCATCATCGCCTGACGTTCCGGAAGGACCTTGAGATGGCCCGGCCCGTCTCGGGGCGAAGTCGAGGTGCGGCGAGTGCAAAGTGCGCAGGCGGCACGAGCACCGATACGACCCATCTCGTTGGCGGCGCGAGGCGGGTAGAAGAGGAGAGTCGGCGTGAGCATTCCCATCCTTCGCACAGTTGCGGAACTGCGCAGCATCGTAGCCGCGTGGCGCCGAGAGGGCTCGAGGGTTGCCCTGGTTCCAACCATGGGTGCCCTTCACGACGGACACCTCAGCTTGGTGCGAGCAGCCCTCGCCAAGGCCGACCGCGTGATCGTAACGCTGTTCGTCAATCCGAAGCAATTCAACAGCCTTGCCGATCTCCAAGCTTATCCACGTACTGAACATGACGATGCTGCGAAGCTGGCGCCGGTTGGAGCCCACATCGTCCTCTATGCACCGGATGCGTTGGACATGTATCCGAAGGGCTTTGTCACGACAGTATCCGTGAGCGGGGTGAGCGAGGGGTTGTGCGGTGCATTCCGGCCCGGTCATTTCGATGGCGTGGCGACAGTCGTGACAAAGCTTTTTCTGCAGTCCGGCGCCGACCTCGCTTTCTTCGGCGAGAAAGACTTCCAGCAGTTGCATGTGGTGCGCCAACTCGTGCGCGACCTCGACGTTCCGATCGAGATTGTCGCATGTCCGACAGTGCGCGAAAGCGATGGACTGGCGATGTCGTCCCGCAATGCGCGGCTACGCGAAGCCGAGCGCCAGGCAGCACCGCGACTGGCCGAAATCCTTCGGGAGGCCAGCGAGCAACTGACAGACGGAGACCCCGTTGCACCCATTCTTGCCGTCGCGCGCCAGTCCATACTTGCTGCGGGTTTTGAGCGAGTGGAATATCTCGAACTGCGTGCCGAGGAAGACCTAATGCCAATGGCAGCGCTCGACCGTCCCGCACGACTCCTCGCCGCCAGCTGGCTCGGACAAACCCGGCTGATCGACAATGTAAGCGTGCGTCCGCGGCAAAATGCTGGGGCCTTCAACAGAGCGACTGTCGCAGCATGAGTTCGGACATTCGCCGCTTTCAACGCCTCGGCCACGCACATATCTGCTCGGGCCGACGCTTGACATGGCTTGGGCGCGGGAACACAGCAGCCGCCAACGGCTGATCGGCAAATTGTAGGGCAAAATTTAGCGCTCTACGCGGTGATCAGCGTCGATCGTTACTACAGACCGCGCACGACACGGCCCAACAAGGATTGGCTGCATCTTTGCGGGAAGGGATCATCAGAGACGCTGTCGAACGACTGACGTTCGGTTCCATCCATCACCAGAGTGAATCGATCCACGTCTGCTGATTCAAACCATTCATTGGACGCGCGTCCGGCTGCGCGATTCTGTGCGCAATGATCGCGCAGCTCTATCGCCTCTGTATCGAACGCCGCGACGCGGATCGGAACATGGCGCGCTTCTATGCACTGTCGATCGAGGAGACCCTGTTCGGCCAGACCTGCCTGGTCCGGCGTTGGGGCCGGATTGGAACCACCGGCCGCACGATACAGCACTCCTTTGATACCGAGGGTGAAGCCGTCGCCCTTTTCC
>NZ_JBWLUW010000023.1:0-61244 GCF_057784245.1 Mesorhizobium sp. CNPSo 4671
GCCGGCCTGCCGGTGATGGACTCTCCGACCCACATCGTGCCGGTGCTGGTTGGCGATCCGGAACTCTGCAAGATGGCCAGCGACCGCCTGCTTGGCGTGCACGGCATCTACATCCAGCCGATCAACTACCCGACCGTGCCGCGCGGCACCGAGCGGCTGCGCACCACGCCGACGCCGTTCCATTCCGATGCGCTAATCGCGGGACTGCAGGACGCGCTGGTCGAGACCTGGGATGCGCTCGGCATTCCCTACGGTTCCGCCGGCCGGCCGGCTGTCGCGAAGAGCGATCGGATCGTTCCCCTGGTCACGGCGAAGGCCGGAGGCTGAAGCTTGCTCCAACCCGAAATGCAGCGAAGGAGGTGGCGTCTCGATCCCACAGCATGAGCCGGTGACACCATGAGTCTGCGGTGGAACGCAGACGTCTAGCATCTCGCCGGCCTAATGCGATAGCAGGACAGGCAGCCGCAGATCGGTAAGAATGCCTTCGGTGGCTCCGCCAAGCACAAAGTCCCTGATGCGGGAATGGCCATATCCGCCCATGACAAGCAGCTTGCCGCCGATCTTGAGCGCGTGCTCCTGTAGAGCGGTTCCGATTGAACGATCTCCCGCCTGGATAGGGGCGGCCTCGGCCGCCAGGCCACGCGCCCTCAAGCCCAGCGCAAGGCGTTCACCGATGCCATGTCCCGGAAGCGGCTTTTCGTCGGTCACGGTCAAAACGGTGATCATCGAGGCGCGTTCAAGAAACGCCCGCGCGTCCGCAACAGCCCGCGCGGCCACCCGACTGCCATCCCAGGCGATGACGATATGGTCCAGAATGCCGACTTCCATGGCATCAGGAAGAAGCAGCGTCGGTCGACCCGAACCGAACAGCAGCGCTTCGGCCATCATCCGCGCCGTCTGGTTGCCTGCCGCCAGGCCGACCAGACCAACATCGAAATATCGGGAATGCTCCGCGGCAACATCGCCCATCAAAGCCGGTGATGCCGTCAAATCCTGCGTGTTAAGCGTCACACCGCCGCGCGCGGCTTCTTGGACAATTGCCTCGAGAAGAACTTTTCCGCGCTTGCGACTGGTCGCCTCGGCCTCTTGTATCTTGTAGGGCAGATCCAGCAAAAGCTTTGAGAGGGCGTTCGAAACGTCGGGAATCTCGACATCAATGGCAACAGCATGCAGCGCTGCGTTGATCTGCTTGACGAGGGCAACCGAGCTCGCTGCGATTTGCAGCGAGTTTGCGTCAGGATAGGTTGACAGGAAGAGGGATGCTATCGTCTTCACCAGGGCCTCCATTGGGGGACGGTCGGCCACCGTTCCTTCGAGATGTGTCGTAGTCGCGATGGACAAGGCGCGCTTTGATCCACCGCAAATGCTCATCGCTCTGTCGTGGAGCATTTCAGGCACCCGCATGTTTGCGAGGAATTTGATCCGGCTCAATGCCCAAGGCCTTCCGGCGCCTAAGAATGGATTTCAATCTTCAAGGAGCGCCGCCATGGGTCATTGTTCTCACACGTCCTTTGCCGACTTCACTCATGCTGCCCAGCAGGCGCAGCAGTGGGTCAAGGAACTTGCCAAGGAACTAGGCTGGAGCGAACCGAGCGCGTGCCGTCTCCTGAGGTCCGTTCTCCACACAGTGCGGGACTGGCTATCGCAAGCGGAAATGGCCGATCTTGCGGCGCAGTTGCCTGTTTTGGTGCGTGGCATCTACTTCGAAGGCTGGAACCCATCGGCGCCGGCGCGTGAGCACAAGAAGCGCGACTTTATCCTCCACGTCAGAAGCAGTTTCGGCTACGATGAGGAGATAGATTTCGACGTCGCGATCAACGCGGTGTTCAAGCTTCTCGATCGCCATATTTCGCATGGCGAGATCGTGCAGGTCAGAAACTCGATGAAGAAGTCGCTGCGGAAACTGTGGCCGGCGGATTGACTGATGTTCCGCGACCGCAAAGATGCTGGCGTGCAACTCGGCTTGGAACTGAGCAGGCTTCAATTGCATCGGCCTGTCGTGCTGGCATTGCCGCGGGGTGGCGTGCCTGTCGCCGTGGAAGTAGCCAGGGCGCTCAATGCGCCTCTTGACCTGCTTATCGTCCGCAAGGTCGGCGCCCCGGGCAATCCCGAGTTGGCTGTTGCCGCAATCGTCGATGGCGACCCTGGGGAGATCGTGTTGAACCGTGAGATTGTCGAGACCTATGCGCTCGACGAAGGCGAACTACGCGTCTTGATTGCAAACGAGCGCCCAGAACTCGAACGCAGGCGCGTTGCCTATCGCGGGAAGACCAAACCGATCTCGATTGCGGGAAAAACCGCTATCATCGTCGATGACGGGGCCGCGACCGGTACGACCATGAAAATCGCGGTCCGCGCCCTCAAGCGCCGGTCGCCGAGGGAAATCATCGTCGCAGTTCCCGTTTCACCGCAAGAGACGGTCGCCGCGCTGGAGCAAGAAGCGGACCGTGTGGTCTGCCTTAGTCAGCCAGGACAGTTCCGGGCCTTGGGCCACCACTATCTGCGATTCCCGCAGCTCTCTGACAACGACGTTGTCTCCGCTATGGACGAGGCTGCCCAGCTGTACAAGACTGGCCGGCGGCACGTTTCCGGCCTAGGTCAAAAGCCGTGAAGAACAGGAGATCGCACTGATGCAGATCCGCACGCTTTCTGTTTTGGAATGTACTAAATTGCTGACGGCCAATCGCGTGGGCCGCCTGGCATGCGCAAAGGATGGGCAGCCCTATGTCGTGCCCTTCTACTACGCCCATTCGGACGCTCATCTCTACGCGTTTTCCATGCCGGGCAAAAAGATCGAATGGATGCGGGCCAATCCGCTGGTGTCCGTCCAGGTCGATGAACATGGCCAGGGGCGAGGATGGAAAAGTGTCATTGCCGACGGCCGATACGAAGAACTGCCTGACCGGATCGGCCACAAGCTTGAGCGGGATCATGCCTGGTCGGTGTTGAGCAAGCACTCCGACTGGTGGGAACCCGGCGCACTCAAGCCGGTCGTTCCTCCCACCGCCGACAATGCACCGCACGTTTTCTTTCGGATCCTGATCGAGCAGGTGTCCGGACGAGAAGCAAACGAGTAGTCGCCCCATCAAATCTTGCGAGAAATGAAAACGGCCGGCGCAATCTGCACCGGCCCTTTTTCTCCGCGGTTGAATTGCTATCGCGCCATCAAGACCGGCAGCGATTGTCCCTCAAGCACCGACTTGGTGACCCCGCCGAAAATCCGCTCGCGCAACCGGGAATGACCATAGGCGCCCATGACCATCAACTCGGCCGCAACGTCGCTGGCATGCTGGCGAAGGACGTCGGCGACCGAATGGTTCGCGCTCGGCAGCCGATCGACCGTAACCTTCACGCCGTGCCGGGCAAGATAGGCTGCGGCATCGGCACCCGGCTCCTCGCCATGATGGAACTCGTTTTCAATGGGATCGACGATGACAAGGCGCACATCTTCGGCGCCTTTCAGCATATCGAGCGACTCGCGGACGGCGCGCGATGACTCAAGACGCGCGTCCCATGCAACGAGGATGCGTTTCGGCTTCAGCGTCGGCCGCGACCCCTCGGGAACGAGCAGAATGGGCTTTCCCGATGAGAACAGCGTGCCCTCGATGACTTTATCCTTGAGCGTATGGCTTGCCAGCAGATCCGGTCCGAGAATGGTCAGATCGGCGTAGCGGGCACGCCTTCCGATGACGTCGTCCGCCCATCCCATGTCAGGATAGTCGTCGCTCAGATCGGCCGATACGGCGCTCTGGGAGAGAAAGCCGGCGACATCCGAAATTCGTTTCTCGAGTCTTTTCAGCTCGGCCTGACGTTCTGCCAGCCAAGCTGGTGAGACGACGGCAGCATACTCACCGCCTGACGGCGGTGCGGCGAGTTCGAGAACGAGTACGGAGAGATGGGCACCGACCTGTTCGCACAGCGAGGCGGCTAGCTTTAGATCGCCCTCGCCCTGGTTCGGTCCGGTAACCGTAAGCAGTGTCCTGAAAGTCACGGCGGCAACTCCTGATTTCGATTGAAAGATCAGTCGTGGTTTCAGTCATTAGCGAGGGTGCCCGATGCGTTCATTGCGCTGAATCAAACAACGTGACCGCGGCGGCATTTGATCCGCATCAACGCACTCGCGGACTGGGGCTGTAGGTTTCAGTCGATCAATCGGGGAAACGCAGATGAAATTCCTGATCGCGGCGATTTTGGCGGGATTGGCCCTCAACGTGGCTGGCGCCCAGGAACTCGGCAACGGCAAGGCGGAATACATGAACTCATGCGCCGTCTGCCATGGCCCTGAAGGCAAGGGGGACGGCCCGTTGGGCGACGAGTTGTTGAAGCGGCCGAGCGACCTGACGCGCCTCTCCA
The DNA here is from genome assembly GCF_057784245.1 of Mesorhizobium sp. CNPSo 4671. Lineage (NCBI taxonomy): Bacteria > Pseudomonadati > Pseudomonadota > Alphaproteobacteria > Hyphomicrobiales > Phyllobacteriaceae > Mesorhizobium > Mesorhizobium sp. CNPSo 4671. Next base: position 4,354 of record NZ_JBWLUW010000023.1, read on the forward strand.
GGCGCAATGGCGGCGAATTCCCTTATTGGCGCGTCTTTGCCGTCATCGACGGCCGCGGCATGGTGGCGGCGCATGGCGATCGCGACATGCCGGTCTGGGGCCGGCAATTCCTTCCGGGTGACGTGAAGAAATATGGCCCGAATGCCGGGGAAATCGTCACCAGGGAACGGATCCATGATCTGGCCGGTTATGTCGAGACGCTGCAGCAATGAGCGCAGATCGCGGAAACAAGACACATCAAGGAGGCCGGCGATGATCGTAGACGACCAGCAAGCTGCTGTCTCGTTTCTGCTCGATCCCGCCTCATATGGCGCGGCCGGGTCAGTCGAGGCGATCGAGACCCATATCTCGCGTATTTTTCTGATCGGCGAACGCGCGTTCAAGATGAAGCGCGCGGTCAAGCTGCCCTATGTCGATTTTTCCACGCCAGCCCTCCGGCTTGCCGCCTGCGAACAGGAGGTGGATCTGAACTCGAAGACCGCGCCCGGCCTTTACCTGGGGGTGCGGCGCATCACACAGGAAGCCGACGGTAAATTGGCTTTTGACGGTCCAGGGCAAATGGTCGACGCGGCGATCGAGATGGTCCGATTCGATCAGTCCAAGCTTCTCGACCGCATGGCAAGTGCCGGAGAACTGACCCCGGCGTTGATGACCGCGGTCGCACGCATGATCGTAGGATATCACCGTGCCGCGCCGAAGATCCACAATGGCACCGGCTCGTTCAATTTGATGGGCGTGCTCGACATCAACGAGGCCGGCTTTGGCACCAGCCATGTCTTTACGAAACGGGAGATCGAGACGTTTGCCGGGGCCTTCCGCACCGCGCTTGCCCGGCATGCGGGATTGCTAGACCGCCGGGAGGCCGCGGGCAAGATCCGCCGGTGCCATGGCGATCTGCACCTGCGCAACATCTGCCTTTTCGATAGCGAGCCTCGCCTCTTCGATTGCATCGAATTCAACGACCAGATCGCCAGCATCGACGTTCTGTATGACCTTGCCTTCTTGTTGATGGACCTCTGGCATCGCGGTTTTCCGCAGCTCGCCAATCTGGTCATGAACCGCTATCTCGACGAAGCCGACGACGAAGACGGTTTCATCCTGCTGCCGTTTTTCATGGCGGTGCGGGCTGCCGTGCGCGCCCATGTGACGGCGACGCAAGTCGAGGAAGGCAGTGCCGACTCCGACAAGCTGACTGCGGAGGCGAGATCCTATTTCGACCTTGCCCAGACATTTCTCCAGCAAACATCACCCCGGCTCGTTGCCATCGGCGGCCTCAGTGGTTCCGGCAAGACGACCATTGCGGAGGCGCTCGCGGCCCATGTCGGCGCGCCGCCCGGCGCCCGGATCATCGAGAGCGATCGCTTACGCAAGGCGATGCATGGTGTGCCCGCCGAGACGAGGTTGCCAAACAAAGCCTATCGGCCTGACGTGTCCGAACGGGTCTATCGCCAGATTGCCTGGCGCGCCGGCCTCATTCTTTCGGAAGGCGGATCCGTTGTGGCCGATGCCGTCTTCGACAGGCCCGTCGATCGGGACAGGATCGAACGCGTCGCCGCTGACAGGGGCATCCCTTTTGCCGGATTTTGGCTGACGGCTGATCCGCTTGTGCTTTGGCGTCGTGTCCAAGAGCGCACAAGTGGCCCTTCCGATGCCACGGTCGACATCCTCTCGCGGCAGATGCAGCGGGATACCCGTCCGCTGAACTGGTTGAGCATCGAGGCCGATCGAAGCGCCGCTGAAATCGCGGCGCAGATTCAGGGTTTCGTTGCGGCCGCGACTCCAGCCTCTGGACGCGAAGGGGCACTTCCGTCCGCATCGTCCCTATCGGGCAGGAGAGATCATGCGCCTCAGCGTCCCGTCCCGTAGCCAGAACTGATGGTACAGGGCGGCGACGACGTGGATGCCGATGAGGAGGATGAAGGCCGGCTTGTTCAGGGCGTGAATGTCGCCCCACGGATCACCCAGGTAGAAGGCGAGCAGGCCCACGATCGGCGTCGCCAGCAGCAGGAAGTAGAACAAACCGTGTGATGCATGGGCCGCGAGTTGCATCCAGCGTGGTTCCTCGTTCGCCGGCGCGGGCGCACCGTGGACAAGCCTGAGGATCAAGCGCAGCAGAACGAAACCAAGTATCGCAATGCCTACCCAATAATGGGCCGACGCCAACAGCTGATCGGTTGCCGATACGGGCTGGCCTTCGCCGGCAGCATCGACGATGCCGGTCATACTCTCACCGTAGAACAGTTGGAACAGGACGAGCAATGCAATAATCCAATGCAAAGCGACCTGATAAAATGAGTATCCTCGTATAGTTTTAGGCACGTTCATCTCCCTTATAAGGCAACACGCTGTAGTGAGACTGAAAAGAGCGCGTAAGATTGGTCGAAATTCGCCCGAATCCTCCCGGAATTGTGGCAGGAATCTTACACTTTGGTATGATGGGCTTGGAGCGTCGATACCTACCGCCTGCGAAGACGAGCGGTACCGCCTCGTCACCGGACGTCCAACGTCGCAATCGACAAGCCGGTTTCGCTTGGGTGATGTGCGATCGAGAACCCAACCTCTCGGCACATCGAGAGCATCTTTACATTTTCGCTGAGCATGATGCCCTCGATCCGGCCGATGCCATCGGCCTTTGCATAGTCAACGATCCGTCTGAGCAACTCCCAGCCTAGGCCGTGGCCCTGCAGATCCGTGCGCACCAGCAAGGCATATTCGGCGACGGAGCGGTCAGGATCACAGGCTAGCCGGCTGATACCCGCCAAGGTGCCAGTGCTTGCGTCCAGAGCGACGAAAGCCATGTTGCGGTCGTAGTCGAGCTGGGTGAACCGCTTCAAAGCCTGGTCGGAAAAGCTCTTGCGCGGCGAGAGGAAACGCAGGCGCAGATCGTCTGGCGAAATCCTGGCAAGGAATTCGGGATAGAGCGCGATATCGGCTGGCTTGATTGGCCGGATGCGATAGTGCGCACCACCTGTCGAAAATTCCTTCTCCCAACCCGATGGATAGGGCCTGATGGCAAGTGCCGGATTGGGTCCAGGCTCCTCCACGCGTTCGGGCTCGATCTCGACGCGGGCATCGAGCGCAACCACGCCTGCGGCGTCCGCCAGCAGCGGATTGACATCCATTGAAACGAGGCACGGAAAGTCGACAACCATCTGCGACAGCCCGTTGAGCGCCGCGATGATCGCTTGCCGATCCGCCGCCTCGCGATCGCGGAAGCCGGCGAGCAGCCGGCCTATTCGCGTTTGCCCGATCAGGTCCCCGGCAAGAACGTCGTCGAGCGGCGGGAGCGCGATCGCCGTATCGTCCATCACCTCGACCGCGACGCCGCCGGCGCCAAACAGGATGGCCGGCCCGAAGATCGGATCCCGGCTCATTCCGAGGATGAGTTCCTGCGCCTGTTTTCGCACGACCATGGGCTGAACGGCATAGCCTTCAATATCGGCTTGCGGCGCGTGCCTGCGCACGCGCGCCTCGATTGCGCGTGCGGCCTCCCCTGCGGCCTCGGCATCGGCAATGTTGAGTACCACCCCGCCAATGTCCGACTTATGCGAGATTGCCTTGGACAGCAGCTTGACGACGACCTGCTCGGACGTCTTGAGGAGCCGGCCGGCCGCGGCTTCCGCCTCTGCAGGAGATCTGGCGACGACCGTCTCGGGCACCGGGATGCCGTAGGCGGAAATTGCTGCCTTGGCTTCGGGCTCGGTCAGCATTCGCCGACCCTCCCTCGCGACCTGCCTGAATATGGAAAGCACGGCTTCCCGATCGCTCGCGACGTCCTCGCTGAGGCTCGACGGCGTACGCATCAGTGCCCGCTGGGCACGCGACCATTCACTGAGATAGGAGACGGCCGTTGCCGCGTCAGCGGGCGTTTCGAAACTCGCAATGCCGGCCTGGTGAAGGATTTGCCGCCCGGAGCGCGCCGTGCGTTCCCCGAGCCAGCAGGTCAGGACCGGTTTGCCGCCAATCATCCCGTCCCTTGCGAGTTCCGCCACCGCGCTTGCGGTGGCCAGCGGCGAGCCCAGTCCGGTTGGGCAATTCATCACCAGGACGACGTCCGTTGCCGGATCGGCCGCAACGGCTCCAACGGCGGCCTTGTAGCGCTCCGGCGGGGCGTCACCGATGATGTCGACCGGATTGGCGTGCGACCATGTCGGCGGCAATGCGGCGTTCAGGCGTTCCATGGTGGCGGGTGAAAGCACGGCCAATTCGCCTTTGCAGTCGACGAGCTGATCGATGGCCAATACCCCTGCCCCGCCGCCATTGGTGACAATGCCGACGCGGGCCTGCTTGAGGGGAGCGAAGCGGGCGATCGTTTCTGCAGCGTCAAACAGCTCGGTCAGGCCTTTGACACGCAGGATGCCGGCGCGCAGCAATGCCGCATCGACGACACGATCGGCCCCCGATAGTGCACCGGTGTGGGTCGCAGCCGCTTTGGCCGATTGCTCATGCCGACCAGATTTGATCGCGATTACCGGCTTGATCCGTGCCGCCGCGCGGGCTGCCGAGATGAATTTGCGCGGATTGGGAATGGTTTCCAGATACATTACGATGGCGCGTGTGTGCATGTCGCCCGCCAGCATGTCGAGGCAGTCTCCTACGTCGACATCCGCCATGTCGCCGAGCGAGACGATCTGCGAGAAGCCGACATTGTTGTCCGCAGCCCAGTCGATCAGCGACGTGGCAATGGCGCCGGATTGCGACAGCAGCGCGATGTTCCCAGGCTCGGCGGCCATATGAGCAAAGCCGGCATTGAGCTTCAATGGCGGTATCATCAGCCCGACCGTGTTCGGCCCGATGATGCGGAACAGGCTGGGCCTGGCGGCATCGAGCATCGCCTGGCGCAAGCCGTTCTCGCGCGTCAGTCCGGCGGTAATGACGACCGCGGCCCGTGTGCCCTTGTCACTTAGTTCGCGCACGATGCCGGGAACCGTTTCAGGCGGCGTCACGATGACGCCGAGGTCCGGTATATCAGGCAGATCGGCAGCCCCGGCATAGCAGCGTCGACCGGCGACTTGCGAGTATTTTGGGTTGACTGGCCATATCTCGCCCTCGAAGCCGCCGTTCACGATGTTCTCGAAAACGACGCGTCCGACAGAGCCCTCGCGCCCTGATGCTCCGACGACGGCAACTGACTTTGGAGCGAATGCATATTCGAGATTTCGGATCGTCACCCCTGATGTCTCCTGTTCGTTTGCAACAATCACCTGTCGAGCTTGCCCGTTCGTTGCGTTGGATCAAAGCCTTCTCGGCCTATCCGGATTACCCATTGCGCGAGTACCACGCGCTCGTCAGTGCTTGCGACATTGGCTCGCATCGTTCAAATCGGAAAAGCATTTGCATGAACGAGACCATCCTGCGGCGCGCATTGCTGGTCATTGCCATCCTGGGCCTCGCCCTTGGGATCGGCGTTTGGCGAACCGGCCTGGGCAGCCTTCAGGCCGACACGATCTGGACAGTGGCGACCTTGCCGGTGGTGGTGGCTCTCGCCATCTCCATTCTGCGTGATTTCTGGATCGGCCGCTTCGGTGTCGATGTTATTGCGCTGGTGTCGATGTCCGCCGCGCTGCTTCTTGGACAACCCCTGGCTGCAGTGGTGGTCGCGATCATGTATGCTGGCGGCACCGTGCTCGAGGATTTTGCGCGCGGCCGCGCGGAGCGGAACCTAAAGGCACTCACCGACCGGTCGCCGCGTGTCGCCCACCGAACGTCAACGCCAGGGGCAGAGACCATCCCCGTCGAAGACGTTGCTGTCGGCGACGAGCTTTTGGTTCGGGCTGGCGAACTGCTTCCTGTCGACGGCATCCTGGTTGATGCTTCGGCCTCTCTCGACGAGTCGGCGGTCACCGGAGAGCCGCTACCGGAACGGCGAACAGCAGGCGATATTCTACGTAGCGGCACGGTCAATGCGGGCGAGGCCTTCAGCATGCGGGCTTCTGCCCTCGCGGAACAAAGCACTTATGCCGCGATCGTGCGCATGGTTGCCGCAGCGCAGACCGCTAAATCCCCGTTCATTCGCATGGCCGACCGCTTTGCCCTGTTCCTTCTGCCGGTCACATTGCTGGTTTCCGGCGCCGCCTGGTATGTTTCCGGCGACCCAATCAGAGCGCTTGCCGTGTTGGTCGTCGCGACGCCCTGCCCGCTCATCCTTGCCGCGCCCGTTGCCTTCATCGGTGGCGTATCGCGGGCCGCGCGTGCCGGCATCCTGATGAAAGGCAGCGCGGCTCTGGAAGCGCTTGCACAAGTCCGAACCGCGATCTTCGACAAGACGGGAACCTTGACCATCGGCGGCGCCGAGCTCATCGAAATCGAAGCTGCCCCCGGCCGCGACGCCAACCATCTGCTGCAGCTGTTGGCATCCCTGGAACAGGCCTCGCACCATGTGCTCGCCGACTCGATCATCCGCGCGGCGCGAGGCAGGCAGTTGGTGCTCTCGCATCCGCGTGGTGTCCAGGAGCATCGCGGTGCCGGCCTGAAGGGCCGGGTCGACGACATGTCGATCACCGCGGGATCGCGGGCTCTCGTGCTCGCCGACAAGCCGCTGCCCGGATGGGCGAAAAGCGGTGAAGAAAAATACCGGGGCGAGCCCGTACTCAGGGTTTTTTTAGCACTCGGCGGACGGCTTGCCGGTGTTTTCACGTTCGGCGACGCCTTGCGTGTTGATGCGCATGATGCACTCGGCAAGCTGCGCTCAGCCGGCATTGCGCGCCTGATTATGCTCACGGGCGACGACGGCGTGGCGGCGAAGCGCATCTCCGCCAGGCTCGACCTCGACGCCCTGGTCACCGATGCGACCCCTGCCCAAAAAGTCGCAACGGTCGAATCCGAGAAAGCTTCGGCGCCGACGATGATGGTCGGCGACGGCATCAACGATGCCCCGGCCCTCGCGGCCGCGACGGTCGGTATCGCCATGGGCGCACGTGGTGCGACCGCCTCCTCCGAGGCCGCCGACGTCATTGTGCTGACCGACAGGCTGCAGCCGGTTGCCGATGCGGTCTGGATTGCACGGCGAACGCGATCGATCGCCTTGCAAAGCATCATCGCCGGGCTGGCGCTGTCCGGGCTGGCAATGATCGCGGCTGCCATGGGGCAGATCACGCCGGTTGCCGGTGCGCTGCTTCAGGAAGGGATCGACGTAGCGGTTATCCTCAACGCGTTGCGCACCCTTGGCGATGGGCATCTGTGGCGCGCATAGTGGTCGAGAACAAAATCGGTGGATGGCCATGGCACAGCAAGATCTGGTGGTTTGCAGCAAATGTGGTGGGGTCAACCGCCTGCCACCCGTCCGCAACGCCATGGAGGCAAAATGCGGAAAGTGTGGAGCCAAGCTGTTTTCAGGGCATCCAGACGATGTCGATGCCGCAGCTTTCGATCATCAGATCGCGCGCAGCAGCCTGCCCGTTGTTGTCGACATCTGGGCACCTTGGTGCGGCCCCTGCAAGATGATGGCGCCGGCCTATGAAGCGGCGGCAAGCGAACTGGAACCGCATGTTCGCCTGATCAAACTCAACTCCGACAATGAGCAGGCTGTTGCCGCCAGACTCGGCATTCGCGGCATCCCGACCATGATCCTCTTTCATGGCGGGCGCGAAGTCGCGCGCACATCCGGCGCAATGACGGCAGGCCAGATCGTCAGGTGGGTTCGCGACCGCCTGCCGACGGTCGCGGCCTGAAGTCGCCGCTCCAATGGATCCGCTCATCGCCCGGCTTGGACTGGCCCTGGCAATTGGCTTGCTCGTCGGCCTGGAGCGTGGCTGGCAGGAGCGCGATGCACCCGATCGCAGTCGGACGGCCGGAATTCGCACATTCGGCATATCCGGCTTGCTGGGCGGCGTTCTCGCCGCGCTCGCCAACGCGCTCGGCGCAATATCGGTGCTGGTCGGAGGCTTCATCGCCTTTGCGGCAATCTTTGCCTGGTACAAGGCGCGCGAGGCTGCCCATGACGAGGATTTCAGTGTCACGAGCGTGATCGCGGGCCTTGGCGTTTTTGCGCTGGGCGCGCTTTCGGTTACCGACGACTATCGGGCGGCTGCCGCCGGCGGCGCCGCATTGGCGGCAATCCTGGCCAGCCGAGAGGTCCTGCACGGCCTGCTGAAGCGACTGACCTGGATCGAGCTGCGATCGGCGCTGATCCTGGCCGTGATGACGGCGATCGTCCTACCCTTGCTGCCTAACCGGACGATGGACCCGTGGGGCGGTTTCAATCCGTGGGAAGTCTGGTTTCTGACGGTGCTGATGGCCTCGATTTCGTTCGCCGGCTATGTGGCTGTCCGAATTCTGGGAAATACGCGCGGCCTGCTGGTCAGTTCGCTCGCCGGCGCGATCGTCTCTTCCACCGCGGTGACCTTGGCGCTTGCCCGCAACGCCGCCTCGGCGAGCAATCCGCTACCACTCGCAGGGGCGGCATCCCTGGCAGCAATGGTTTCGGTGCTCCGCGTTTGTGCCGTGGTGCTGATCATAGAGCCAATTGTGTTGGCTTCAGTCGCCATACCGGCGATGGCAGCCGCGCTCGGCTTCGCTGTTTGCGGTGCGATACTACTGACTCGCCACAGCGGGAATGGAGAAGGCAGCGCTATTGCGCGCAATCCATTCGAGTTGGGTCCACTGCTTCTGTTCGCCCTGCTCTTCGCGGTTGTCGCGACCGCAAGCGCTGCATTGGCAGCCCAATTCGGTGGCCGCGGCCTGCTGGGTACCTCGGCGCTGGCTGGCACGTTCGATGTCGACGTCTCGGTGCTCAGTGCCTTGCGGCTGGTCACGCATTCCGTCCCTGTCGAGACTATCGGCCAGGCGGTGCTGGCGGCACTGGCGGCAAATGCGATCGGCCGTCTTTCGCTGGCGGTATTTGCCGGGCCGATCAGGTTCTGGTTGCCGCTGGCCGGCGCAACCTTGGCCGCAGCGACCGCCGGCTACGGCGCCATGTTGTTGCTTGGTCCTGGATAGAAACGCGGCGACGGAGCCTTCCTTGACGCGGATCAAGGGCGAGGTCCAGCCACCGCTCTATAGAACTCCGTGAAAGGAGTTCGCCATGACCAGTCTGAAGGATCTCACCCCCAAATTCCGCCACGTCCGGCTGCTGCTGGCCCGTGAAAAGGGTCACCCGGAAGGCGACCGCGAAGAGGGCTACGACGTGCTGGCTCCGTTGACCGGCGAAGGCCGAATCGACGCGGAAGAGTGGAAATCGCACCGAGCCTCTTGCCGCGTTCGCCGCTTTCGCACCGGCGAGGAGGACTTGATCGGCCGGCTGAGGCGCAAGCCTGGCGGACAGTGGTATTTCGACTATGCCGAAGGCGATCGCGATGACGAGATCGGCTTCCATCTCGGCGACGAACGGTTCGTGACCGGCGAATATGTGTCGATCGAGCGCAACGGCGCCATGCACACCTATCAGGTGGCGAGGGTGGAACGCCCCTGAAGCGGCAACGTCAGGCTCCCCGGGAGTAGACCATGTCATGACGCATCCTCATTGTGGTCGGCCATCCCGACCCGTCCCCGGACCGTCTCTGCCGCGGTCTCGCCACGGCCTATGGCGAGGGCGCGGAGAAGGCGGGGCACGCCGTTCGCCGGGTCGATTTGGCGGCGATCGATTTTCCGATGCTGCGGACAATGCAGGAGTTCGAGCACGGTTCGATTCCCCATGAGCTGAAGGAAGCGGCCGAAGCGATCATCTGGGCGGAGCACATTGTCTTTGTCTTTCCGCTGTGGCTTGGGACCATGCCGGCCATGCTCAAGGCATTTCTGGAACAGGTCATGCGGCCGGGAACGGCCTTTGCCTATCCGAACAAGGGCGGCGGCTTCACCAAGACATTGCTTCGCGGCCGCTCCGCGCGCGTCGTGGTGACGATGGGCATGCCATCCGTTCTTTACCGGCTATGGTTTCTTGGACACGGCATCGCCGGCATGAAGCGAAGCATCCTGCATTTTGTCGGCATCAGTCCGGTGCGCGAGACCTTGTTTGGCATGGTCGCTGGCGCCAGCGTTGCGACCCGTGCGAAATGGATCCGGCAGATGCGCGACCTTGGTGAACGGGCCAGATAGTCCTCGACAGTCGATCACGGAACCAGCACGGCAGCGCCGCTCAATCTGCCTTGCCTCAGATCGTCCAACGCCTGATTGGCCTGTTCCAACGGATAGACCTTGGTATGCGTGCGCACCTGCGCACGCTTGGCAATGGGAAAGAACTCTTGCGCGTCGCGTCGCGTCAGGTTTGCGACGGAAATCAGCTCGCGCTCTTCCCACAACAAATCGTAAGGCATCGCTGGAATGTCACTCATGTGGATGCCTCCGCACACCACCCGGCCACCCTTGCGCACGGCACGAAGCGCGATCGGCACCAGATCGCCAACAGGAGCGAAGATGATCGCCGCGTCCAGATGCTTGGGTGGTGACTCATCCGATCCACCTGCCCAGGCCGCGCCCAGCGAATGGGCGAATTCCTTTGCTTGCTCGTCACCAGGCCGGGTGAAGGCGAAGATTTCACGACCTTGCCAGATCGCGATCTGGGCAACGATATGCGCAGCGGCGCCGAAACCATAGATCCCAAGCTGCTTGCCGTCCCCGGCTTTCTTCAGGCATCGCCAGCCGATCAGGCCAGCGCAAAGCAACGGCGCAAGGGATACAGGGTCTGCGTCCGCATCCAGATCGAAAGCGAAGCGTGCATCGGCAACGACATGGGTGGCAAAGCCACCATCGCGGGTATAGCCGGTGAAATCTGGCTGATCGCAGAGATTTTCGCTATCCGCGAGGCAGTAGGGACAGTGTCCGCAAGTGTGCCCAAGCCAAGGCACGCCAACCCTGCGCCCGATCCTGGAACGCGCAACGCCCTTGCCCACGGCATCGACAATGCCGACGATTTCGTGACCGGGAACCAGCGGCAGTTTTGGGTGACGAAGATCCCCATCAATGACATGCAGATCGGTCCGGCAGACCGCGCATGCCTCGACCTTCAACCGTATCTCACCGACCCCCGGTAAGGGGTCGGATCTGTCGGCCAGTCTCAAGGGAGTGCCGATGCTCTCGAGCACCATTGCTCTCATGATGCGCCCCACGTTGCCCCGGAAACAAACGAAGCGGATTGCGACCCACTCTTGGCCTTGCCGTCGTACGGCGGCCCACCGGTAAAGTACGGCGATCCCGGCAAGCTTTCGAGAACTGCGACAAGTCACCGACTCTGATCAAGGCGTTGCCTTGTTCTGCGGCCTATGGATCGACTGTGAATTCGGCCCACATGCCGGCCCCATAGTGACCTGGAACGTTGCAGATAAGCAGGTATTTTCCGGCCTTCAATTCGACGGTTAACGTGCCTGATTTGCCAGGGTCAAGTTCCGAAACTTCGCCCTTGTCGCCAGCTTTGTCTTCGTCGACCCGGTTCTCGGCCTCAACGTAAGGAAGTGGCTTGCCGGGATCGGCAAGGTACATCACGATCATTTCGTGAACGGTGTCCTTGGAGTCATTCTTCACATTGAATGTGACCTCCCCGGCCTTCACCGTACCGGGAGAAGCCTTGATACCCATGGTGGCCTTGGAGAGATCTATTCCCGGCGCCGCATAAGCGAGCCCCATCGGCATCTCCGCACTCGCGCCCTTGTCCCATAGCGATATCTGGACAATCGCAGCAGCGTGGACAGCACCGGCGCTGCCGGCCATGAGCATTGCGGCGGCAAGCCCTAGCGCCGCTCTCCTCGATATGGTTTTCATGACGTTCTCCTCAGGAAGGCAGCGGAAGCGCTCTACTTCCCAATTGTCATACTGCTCGCGACACCACCCGCCGTCCTTGCGCCAGATCAAATCGACCGGCGGCGAGCCGAGCCAGCAGCGTCGATGCCGCTGTCAGCCAGTTGTCAGCTTGAATTGTTTATCCCGCACCAATGACGGTCATACCGCCGTCTGACCGGACCGGTCGAAATCCACCCCTCAAGGCGCAAGATCCGCGCCCAACCTCCCGAATGGAGCCATCATGTATCGCACACTTGTCCTCGCCGCACTCGCCGGGATGATTGCAGGGCCAACGCTCGCTGCTGGGGGCAGCTGCAGCACCGCCCCGAAATCACAGTTCAAACCCAAAGCTACGCTCGAGGCTCAATTGACTGGCGAAGGCCTCACCGTTCGCCAGATCAAGGTCGAGAAGGGCTGCTACGAAGTCTACGCGGTCGACAAGGCCGGCAAGAAAGTGAACCTCGCCTACAACGCAGAGACCCTTGAAAAGCTCGACAATGCCGAAGCCGGCGAAAACTGATCGGAACGCATCGGTAGTCGCGGACGCGCAGCCATCGCCGGAGATGGTGCGCGTCTGGGACCGGGTCGTGCGGAGCTTCCACTGGGCGCTGGTGCTCAGCTTCGTTACGGCCTGGTTTACCTCCCATTCCGCGGAGGACGTTCACCATTGGGCCGGCTACGCCGCTGCCGCGCTGGTCGCAATGCGGCTCTTATGGGCCGTTCTGGGCACGCCCTATGCGCGGTTTTCGCAATTCGTGCGCGATCCGGTGACGGTGCTGCGCTACCTCTCCGCAATACTGAGTGGCCGCGAAGCCCGCTACATCGGCCACAATCCGGCAGGCGGAGCAATGGTGATCGCGCTGATTGCGGCGATGGGTTCAACCGCGCTGACCGGATGGCTGATGACAACGGACGCCTATTTCGGCGTGTCGTGGGTCGAGGCGGCGCACAGCCTTGCCGCGCATGGCTTGCTGCTGCTCGTCTTCCTCCACATTGGCGGCGTCGCACTGGCAAGCTTTCGCCATCGCGAAAACCTGGTTCGGGCGATGATCACCGGCTGCAAACGCAAGGCCGGGCCCGCTGACATCGCTTGACGTTCTGCTAGCGCGCCAAGTCCGGTTCGCATCTCAACGATCACGGTGCGCATTTCGATCGCCCCTGTTCAGCGCGATCGCGGGCGCCAGCGACGCCATACGGGCGAAGTGGGTCCGACAAATGCGCTGATAATCAATCCGGCGTCATGGCACCAGGACAGCGGCGCCACTCAATCTTCCTTGTCTCAGATCGTCCAACGCCCGATTGGCCTGTTCTAGCGGATAGACTTTGGTATGCGTGCGAGTTCGCCGCAAGGAACAAGGGAAGCGGGTCATGCTCGCTTCCCTTTGACGTTCCGACGCATCAGGCGATTGTAAGGTGGTCTTCAACCATGCGCACGCCAGGCACAGCCCAGGCGGCGCGCTCTGTTGTACGGCGTTCGGCCCAGCTGTTGACCTTGCCTTTCAGGGTAACCTTGCCGTCGGATACATTGACTTCTATCGCTTTTGACCCGACCTCGGCATTACGCTTCAAGGCGTCTTCGATGCACTTTTTCACATTCGGCGCAGTCGCGTGCGGCATCACCTCGATGTTGTTGACGACGCCGATCACGCCGGCCAGGTATCGGATGGCGGCGAACGCGGCGGATCTCTGATACTGCCACTCCACCTTGCCGGTGAGTGTCACCCAGCCATTCTGGACTTTCACCTGGACCGCTCCGTCTGGCACGACAGTATTCCAGCTGATCGAGTGCAGAGCACGCTTGGCGATCTCGTCGTCGGCCGTCAGATTACTCCCCAAGGGCCGTACTTCGATTTCCTCCGCGATACCTTTCACACCCTTGACGCGGCGTACCGCTTCTTCCGTGGCTGCCTTCTGCGCGTAGGTCGACACATGGCCGGTCAACGTGACCACGCCGTTGTCAACGGCGATGCCGATATTGGCTGCGTCGATGCTTGGCTCGAACTCCAACTCATCGATGATGTTCTGCCTCAAAACGTTGTTGTTCATGGTTGCACCTCTTCTTGTGAGCGGGCCGCGCTCGCTCGGTCAAGGTTTGATTATGGAGAGGCGAGGTCATGTGGACGTTGATGCGGATCAAACGATCTCGAGCAAACGGCGGGCCCCGAGCTCGCGCCTTTGGAAATCAAGCTTCTATTTGACCAACATCAAAGCTGCCTGGCCGGTCTTCCTGTTGATTGCCTCCCATCTGAGCCTCAAATCCGGGAGAGCATCATGACCACGGCCGACATCAACGTTCCTGTTCGGAAAGTCGCTACCGCGGCGCCGACGAAACTCAGACTGGGGTCCCTGACCGCACTGGTGATCGGGTCCATGGTCGGCTCCGGCGTGTTTAGCCTGCCGCAGAACATGGCGGCAGGCGCGGGTCCTCTCGCTATCCTGATTGGCTGGGCGATCACCGCTGTCGGGATGCTGGCGCTGGTCTTCGTCTATCAATCGCTCGCCACCCGCAAGCCCGAGCTCGACGCCGGACCCTACGCTTACGCCAAGGCCGGCTTCGGTCCCTTCATCGGGTTCAACAGCGCCTGGGGCTACTGGATCAGCGCATGGGTCGGCAACGTCTCCTACGCGGTGATCGTTTTCAGCGCGCTCTCCTATTTCTTTCCGGCCTTTGGCGACGGAAACACCTGGCAGGCGGTGCTCGGCGCATCGATCCTGCTATGGCTGATCCATGTCCTGGTTCTCGCCGGCATCCGGCAGGCCGCCGTTGTGAACCTCATCGTCACGGTGGCGAAGATCGCTCCAATCGTCCTGTTCGTTGGGGTTGTTGCCGTCGCCTTCAAACTGCAGGTCTGGTCCCTCGACTTCACCGGTCTCGGGAACGCCGGTCTCGGTTCGATTACCGCCCAGGTGAAGAGCACGATGCTGGTGACCCTGTGGGTATTCATCGGTATCGAAGGCGCCAGCGTATTTTCCGGCCGGGCCGAGCGCCGCAAAGACATCGCCATGGCGACAGTCCTCGGCTTCTTCACTTGTCTCGCCCTCTACGCCCTGGTGTCGCTGCTGTCGCTCGGCATCCTCAGCCAGCCTGAACTCGCCGCGCTGAAGAACCCGTCCATGGCGGGCGTGCTGGAGGCGGTCGTCGGTCCCTGGGGCGCTGTCCTCATCAACATCGCGCTTGTCGTGTCGGTGGTCGGCGCCTTTCTGAGCTGGACGCTGCTTGCAGCCGAAATTCCGCATGTCGCCGCCAAGGACGGAACGATGCCGAAATTCTTCGGCCGGGAAAGCGGACGTGGCGTGCCGTCGACTTCGCTTCTGATCACCAACCTGCTGGTCCAAGCTTTTCTGGTGATCACGCTCTTCGCACAAAGCACCTACCAGGCACTGTTCTACATCGCGTCGGCCGCAATCCTGGTGCCCTATATCTTTTCGGGAGCCTACGCGGCCAAGCTCGCCTTGACCGGAGAGAGTTACGAAAGTGGCGAGCAGCGTGTCGGTCCGCTTTTCGCCGGCTTGCTGGCAACGGTCTACGGCCTGTGGCTCGTCTACGCGGCAGGGCCTGCCTACCTGTTCATGTGCGCGATCCTCTATGCGCCCGGCATCATCTTCTTCATCTGGGCGCGCCGCGAAACCAATCAGCGCGTGTTTCATCCTGCCGAAGCGGCACTCGCCGCAGCCCTCGTCGCGGTCGCCATCCTCGCCGTCTACGAGATGTGGACCGGCGCTGTCAGCCCGCTGTGAGAGGATTGACGCGATGACAAGCCTGGGTGTCCACTCCGAGGTCGGCCGGCTGCGCGAGGTGATGGTCCACCGTCCGGACCTCAGCCTGCGCAGGCTGACACCAGAGAACTGCAAGGCGCTGCTCTTCGATGATGTGCTGTGGGTCAAGCGCGCTCGCCAGGAGCACGACGTCTTTGTCGATGCGTTGCGCGAACGCGGCGTCGTGGTCCATCCGTTCGCCGACCTGTTGGCGGAGACAATAGGTCTTGCCGAAGCGCGTGACTGGTTGCTCGAGCGCCGGGTTCATCCGGGGGTGGTTGGACTGGACATGGTCGGCGAGCTGCGCGGCTGGCTGAACGAAATGCCATCGGAGCAACTTGCCGCTCATCTGGTCGGCGGCATTGCGCGTGCGGAGCTTCCCTTCGAGCCCAGGGGGCTGACTGGACGAACGCTTGGCCCCCAGGACTTCGTGCTCCCGCCGCTGCCGAACCAGCTTTTCACACGCGACAGTTCCTGCTGGATCTATGGCGCCGTGTCGGTCAACGCCATGTACTGGCCTGCCAGGCGCCCGGAGGCAGCCAATGTCGAGGCTGTCTATCGCTTTCACCCTCGCTTTCGCGACAGCGGCGTCCCATTCGTCTCGCCGGGCCAGGGGACGGGCATCAGCCTCGAAGGTGGCGATGTCATGCCAATCGGCGACGGGACGGTTCTTGTCGGCATGGGCGAGCGCACGACGCCGCAAGCGGTGGGCGACCTCGCGCGAAGCCTCTTTGCAGCCGGCGAAGCGACGCGGGTGATTGCCGCTTTGATGCCGCGCGACCGCAGCTTCATGCATCTCGACACAGTCTTCACCTTCTGCGACCGCGACCTCGTCACCCTGTACCCGCCGGTGGTTGACCGGTTGCGCACCTTCTCGCTGCGCCCGGGCGATGCAGAGGCGGCGGTCGAGGTCATCGATGAGACAAAGCCCTTCACGACGGTGGTCGCCGAGGCCCTCGGGCTGAAGACACTACGCATCATCGCGACGGGCGGCGACCACTACGAGGCCGAGCGCGAGCAATGGGACGACGGAAACAATGTCGTCGCGGTCGAGCCCGGCGTCGTCATCGGCTACGACCGCAACGTCTACACCAACACGCTTCTGCGCCGCGCGGGCATCGAAGTAATCACCGTCGAGGGGGCCGAACTAAGCCGCGGCCGCGGCGGCGGCCACTGCATGACCTGTCCCATTGCCCGCGACCCGGTCTGACCAGAAAGGATTTTCCAATGTCGATCAACCTTCACGGCCGCTCCGTCCTTACCCTGGACGATCTGACCGCCGATGAGATCCGCTTCCTTCTCAAACTGGCGGCCGATCTCAAGGCGGCCAAGGTCGCAGGACATGAGATCCCGCGTCTTGTCAGAAAGAACATCGCGCTCATCTTCGAGAAGGATTCGACGCGCACCCGGACAGGCTTTGAGGTGGCAGCCTATGACCAGGGCGCCCACGTTACCTATTTCGGGCCGAGCGGCAGCCATATCGGCCACAAGGAATCCATGAAAGATACGGCGCGGGTGCTGGGCCGCATGTATGACGCGATCGAATATCGCGGCTTTGGTCAGCACCAGGCCGAACTGCTTGCCGCGCATGCAGGCGTGCCGGTTTACAACGGCCTTACCGACGAGGCGCATCCAACGCAGATCCTTGCCGACTTCATGACGATGCGCGAATTCACGCACAAGCATCTGTCGGACATGACCGTCGCCTTTGTCGGCGAGGGCCGCGACAATGTCGCCCTGTCATTGGCGCTGGGTGCAGCCAAGGTTGGCATCGATATGCGCATTGCCTCGCCAAGGGATCTTTGGCCCGACGAGGCGTTCTGCGCCCATGTCAGGGAGCTCGCCGCACAAAGCGGCGGCCGCTTCCGGCTGGATGAAGACGTGACGAGCTGCGTTCAGGACGCCGACTTCGTCTACACCGATGTGTGGATGTCGATGGGCGAGGACAAATCCGGCTGGGCGGAACGCATCCGCCTGTTGACGCCATACCGGGTCACCGGAGAGGTGATGGCGGCGACGGGCAATCCCCACACCAAATTCATGCACTGCCTGCCGGCGTTCCATGACACCGAAACAGAAATCGGTGCCTTCATCGCCAAGGAGTATGGCATCGACTGCATGGAAGTTACCGACGAGGTATTCGAGTCGTCAGCCTCGATCGTTTTTGACCAGGCTGAAAACCGCATGCACACGATCAAGGCCCTGCTCGTAGCCACGATCGGCACCTGAGATGCGTATCGTCGTTGCCCTGGGCGGAAACGCGCTGTTGCGGCGCGGCGAGCCGATGACCGCCGACAACCAACGCGACAATGTCAGGCGTGCGGCGTCGGCGTTGGCGGCATTGATCGGCGAAGGGCATTCGGTCGTCATCACGCATGGCAACGGCCCTCAGGTCGGGCTACTCGCGCTCCAGTCGGCCGCGGACCCGGACGGCGGCTCCTTCCCGCTGGACGTGCTCGGCGCCGAGAGCGCCGGCATGATCGGCTACATGATCGAACAGGAACTCGGCAACCTCCTCAAGGAGAGGCTTTTCGCAACCCTGCTCACACAAGTGAAAGTGGATCCGCACGATCCGGCGTTCGCTCACCCGACGAAGCCGATCGGCCCGGTCTACGATGAGGCAGCCGCACGCAAGCTTGCCACCGAACGCAGCTGGCGAATCGCACCCGATGGCGACAAATGGCGCCGGGTCGTGCCTTCGCCCAAACCGCTGGCAATCCTGGAAGCCTCGGTGATTTCGTTCCTGGTCGAGCGCGGCGTGATCGTCATCTGCACCGGCGGCGGTGGGGTTCCGGTGATAGCTCGGGATGACGGCAGTCTTTGCGGCGTGGAAGCAGTCATCGACAAGGATTTGGCAAGCTCGCTTCTTGCCCGCCAGTTGCAAGCCGACATGCTGCTCCTGTTGACCGATGTCGACGCCGTATATGTCGACTATGGAACGGCGGCTGCTCGGGCGCTCCGGCGCGTGAGCCCCAAGGAGCTATCCGGGAAGAATTTTGCGGCCGGCTCCATGGGGCCGAAAGTCAGTGCCGCAATCGAATTCGTTGAGGCGACCGGCAATTCGGCAGCGATAGGCCGGCTCGAGGACGCTGTTGAAATCGTCAGAGGTCGGCAAGGCACCAGCTTCCACGCCTGAGCCGCTTTCGATCTCTCAGCCCGGAGTGCGTACAGGCATCGGCGCGGCCTAAGCCTACGGCCGACGGAGGCGTCTCATCTGCGATCCAGGCTCTTTATGTAGGAAACGATGGCGTCAATTTGCGTGGGAGTCGCGACGAATTCCGGCATGTCGGGGTGGCCGGTCGAGATCCCCTCACCGAGTGCCTCTTCAAGATCCTCCACCGGATAGCGGCTCGACAATGTGCGGAAGGGCGGCGCATCAGGATGGGTGCTCTTGTCGTTCAAGCCGACGGCATGGCACCCGGAACAGTTCGTCTCGACAAGCTTCTTGCCGCGAACAGTCTGCGCGTCGTGGCCTGCCCATGCCGGC
Organism: Mesorhizobium sp. CNPSo 4671; assembly: GCF_057784245.1. Lineage (NCBI taxonomy): Bacteria > Pseudomonadati > Pseudomonadota > Alphaproteobacteria > Hyphomicrobiales > Phyllobacteriaceae > Mesorhizobium > Mesorhizobium sp. CNPSo 4671. Next base: position 23,306 of record NZ_JBWLUW010000023.1, read on the forward strand.
GTCGCGCAAAGAAGGGCAAGTCCAAGCAGCAGGAAGCGTCCAGACAGGGATCGAGGTTTCATCGTCCCAGCATGGATGAGATATGGACGCCATACCTTGATCTGGCTCAAATCTGGCACTCGATCACACATGGCTTTACTGGTGCGTTCGGCACGAACCGAGCCCCCCGCCACCTCCGCGGCGCGTCTCGTAGAGCCGGACGTTCTCAGGCGGTGGCGGTCGCCGCGGCCATGTCCTCGATCGTGTTGCGCGCCTCCTTGCGCAGATGCCCGGCCGCCTCCGCGGCGAAGCTGGCGCCGATCGAGGCGACCTTGCCGATTTCGTCCGCATAGGCGGCTGTGGAGTTTTGGACAAAGTTGCCGACGACGTCGAACGCATCCACGAATTCGCCGCTGGCGATCAGTGTCTCGACCAGTTTCAGGTCGGCTTCCAACCGACGCCCGAGGAACGAGAGGCCTTCAAGCTGATAGCGCATAAGAATCCGCGCGGAATGCGCCTGCAAGGCGACGTTCGCCTGCAGAAGCTTCTGCCCTGACCTTATGAAAGGAAGCATCTCCGGCACGCGCAACGCCTCACTCCAAGGTGCGATGACGTCTTCCAGATCGCATGTCGTCATCTCAGTACCTCACCTTCACCCGACTAGGTCGTGCATGGCGGCCAAAGCTGTAGTTTGTCGCAGAAGGTTCGCCTGTGGTTGCCGACGCGAGTTCAAAGCAAATCGATGCTCCGGCGAGATAGGCAAACCCAAACGCGACGCCCCAGAGAACGATGACATCGGCGGACATGGTCAAATCCTCTCGTTGGTTCTGGCCAAGAGTGGCAGAACCGCCGCGCGAAACATTGATCCCGATCAAGCCTACCGGCCTCGTCGTCATTTGACCCTGGTCAAGGCGATCGCGCTGCGCCAGTTACGCGGTTTCCCGCGGCCACGCCGCTTCGCCCGGCTCGGCGCGACGAGCGCCTAGGTAGTTTCCCTTAGGGACATAACCGAATTTCGGCCGGTTCGATTTTGCGCGATTTCTGTTGTCACGGATCAACCGGGAACACAGCCATGTACGCTCAACAGATCGCCAATATTGAACTGCCCACGCAGCAGGCCCCTTTTGCTCTGCTCGATGCGACGCAGCCGGTCAGCTTCTTCCCGGCGGGTACGGAGATCTACGCCCAGGGCGAAAAGGCAGGGCCGCTTTACCAAGTCGAATTCGGCGCCGTGCGCGTCTACCGCCTTCTGGCCGATGGCCGCCGGCAGATCAGTGCCTTCCATATGGCCGGAGAGACATTCGGCTTCGAAGCCGACGCCACCCATCATTTCTTCGCCGAGGCGATCAACGCGACCGGCATCCGGGTTTTCCGGATCGCCTCAGCCGCGGACATGTCCCGGCAGTTGCTGCCGCTGGCACTCAAAGGTCTGATCAGAGCCCAGGAACATCTGCTGGTGCTTGGCCGCCAGAATGCCATCGAGCGTGTCGCCGCCTTCCTGGTCGACATGGCGGAACGCCAGGGCGGCCTGCGCCAGGTCGAGTTGCCGATGTCGCGCATGGATATTGGCGACTATCTCGGCCTCACTATCGAGACCGTGTCGCGGGTCTTCACCCGCCTGAAGGACAAGGGCGTCATTCGCCTGCTTGGCCTGCGCAGCCTCGAGATTCTCAAGCAGGACGTGCTGCTCGACATGGGCGAATGACGCGCACCGCTTTAGCGATCCAGAACAACAATGCCCGCAAGGGCAAGCCAAGGACCGAAGACGATGAACACGACCCTTACCACGCACTCAGGATTCCGCTTTGACGTTCGCGGTGCACGCCCCGAAGACGAGCCGACGGTCGCCGAGTTTTTCACCCATGTGACGCCCGAGGATCTGCGCTTCCGCTTTCTTGGCGCCGTGCGGGAAGTTTCGCACGAGAGGCTGGTTGCGATGACCCGATCCGACGATGCGCATATCCATAATTTCCTGGCATTCGTACCGGACGGAATGTTGATCGCGGTGGCGACGCTGGCCAGCGATCCGGCCGACAGGCGTGGCGAGGTCGCCATCTGCATCCGCGATGACCGCAAACATTTGGGGGTCAGCTGGGAATTGCTCGCCCATGTCGCGCGCTACGCAGATGAGCACGGTCTCGAAACGATCGAATCGATCGAAAATCGGGAAAACCGCGCAGCGATCGATCTTGAGCGCGAGATGGGTTTCACCGTGACTGCCGACCCCGACGATGCGACACTCGTTCTGGTTCAGCGCAAGCGGGGCGCCAGTCTGCCGGCGTAGGTACTCGCTCGCCTCCCAGCCGCAACGAGACCTGCTCAGAAAGCAAGCAGGTCTCGCGCCACGGCGAACTCCTCATCGGCGGGAATGGCAAGAATATCGACACGTGACGTAGCGGCGCTGACGAGACCATCGCCGTTTTGGTTCAAGCCTTCATCAAGCGCCAGGCCAAGCCACGCGGCAGCCTCACAGACTTTGCGCCGGATCAGGGGCGCGTGCTCGCCAATACCGGCGGTAAACACCAAAGTGTCGAGACCGCCAAGCGCGGCGGCCAGCGACCCGATCTCTCGCCCGACGCGATAGATGAAGAGATCGACGGCTTGAAAGGCCGCTGGGTCCTTGCTGTCGAGCAAGGTCTGCATGTCCCCGGAAATGCCGGACACGCCCAGCAGGCCCGAGCGCTCGTAGAGAAGGTCGGTCAGTTCATCGGCCGATAAGTTCTTGCTACGCAGAAGATGCAGGATCACGCCCGGATCCAGCGCGCCGCAGCGGGTGCTCATGACGAGACCGTCGAGCGTCGAAAATCCCATTGTGGTCGCCACACTTGCCCCTGCCCGCATGGCGCACAGGCTCGCGCCGCTGCCGAGATGGGCAACGATCGCCCGGCCACCGGTGCCGGCGCCGTACCGTTCCCGCAGCATCCCTGCAATGTGGCTGTAAGACAGTCCGTGAAAGCCGTAGGAAACGATCCCCTGCTCCGCCATGTCTCGCGGCAGACCGTAGATCTTGGCGAGCGCCGGCCGGGTTGCGTGAAATGCCGTATCGAAGCAGCCGACTTGCACGGCGTGCGGCAGCAGCTCAGCTGCCAGCTTGACGATCTCGAGATTGATAGCCTGATGGATAGGCGCGAGCGGCTCCAGCCCGTGCAGGGCTGCCAATGTGCCTGCGTCGAGCAGAGCCGCCGCTGTGAAGGCCTGACCGCCATGAACGATGCGATGGCCGATCTTGCCGATCCGGCCGAGGAGATTGCGATCGGCGAGCAACGAGGCCACCGCCGAAAATGCGTCGGCGATCGCGATCGGTCCATCGCCAAGGCTCTTGTCGACCGCGGCCGCCGCTGCCGTGGCCACCGTGCGCAGTCTCGGATTTCGGGCGAGCGAAGACACGCTGCCGCGCAACAGCAGGGGAAGGTCCCCTTGCTCCTCGAAGACGGCGAACTTCAGGCTTGATGAGCCGCCATTGAGGACCAGGAACGCATCAGTCATGATCGGCCTGTCACCGGCTTACTGTTCCCACTTCCAGCCGAGAATCTCCGGCATATCCTGCCCGTGGGCGCGGATATAGGCTCGATGCTCAATCAGCTTTCCTTCCATCGCGTGTTTGAGCCCGACATGGGCGCCGCTCGGCTCGGGAATCCGGTCGAGCACGCTGAGCACAAGATGATACCTGTCGAGGCCGTTGAGTACAGTCATGTCGAAGGGCGTGGTGGTCGTGCCTTCTTCATTGTAGCCGCGCACATGAATGTTCTGGTGGTTGGTCCGTCGGTAGGTCAGGCGATGGATCGTCCAGGGATAACCGTGATAGGCGAAGATCACTGGCTTGTCCTTGCTGAACAGCGCGTCGAAGTCGCGGTCCGACAGGCCGTGCGGATGATGCTCCTTGGGCTGCAGGGTCATCAGGTCGACAATGTTGACCACCCTGATCCGCAGATCCGGAATATGCTCTTTCAGGATCTGTACCGCGGCAAGCGTCTCCAGCGTCGGCACGTCGCCGGCGCAGGCCATGACCACGTCAGGCTCCGCGCCGTGGTCAGTCGAGGCCCACTCCCATATCCCCACGCCGGCGTTGCAGTGGACGATCGCCTCCTCGATGCCCAGCCACTGCCAGGATGGCGCCTTGCCGGCGACGATGACGTTGATGCGGTTCCAGGTCTTCAGCACATGGTCGGTCACACAGAGCAGGCTGTTGGCATCCGGCGGCAGATAGACACGCACGACATCAGCCTTCTTGTTCAGGGCGACGTCGATGAAGCCGGGATCCTGATGGCTGAAGCCATTGTGTTCCTGGTGCCAGACGTGACTGGACAAGAGGTAGTTCAGTGACGCAACCGGCTGCCGCCATGGCAGCTTGCGGCAGGCGTCAAGCCATTTGGCATGCTGGTTGAACATGGAGTCAATGATGTGCGTGAAGGCCTCGTAGCACGAGAAAAAGCCATGCCGGCCGGTCAGCAGATAGCCTTCCAGCCAGCCCTGGCAGGTATGCTCGGACAGGATCTCGATCACCCTGCCGTCTCGTCCGAGATGGACGTCCTCTGGAAGGATTTCTTCCATCCAGGCGCGTTCCGTCACCTCAAAGACATCCTGAAGCCGGTTCGACGCCGTCTCATCGGGGCCAACGATGCGGAAGTTCCTGGCGCCCTGGTTGAGTGCCATCACGTCGCGCAGGAAGTGGCCCATGACCCGTGTCGACTCCGCCTTCACGGCTCCGGGGCGCTCGATCGCAATGGCGTGCTGATCAAGACCGGGCAAATCGAGAGAACGGCGCAGAAGGCCGCCATTGGCATGCGGGTTGGCGCTCATGCGCCTTGAACCCTGCGGAGCAGTCGCGCGGATCGTCGGCGCTGGAGCACCTGTTGCGTCAAACAGCTCTTCCGGCCGGTAGCTGCGCATCCAATCCTCGAGCATCTTCAGATGCGCCGGGTTTTCGGCGAGACCCGACAGGGGAACCTGATGCGCGCGCCAGAAACCTTCGGTCTTCAATCCGTCGACTTCCTTGGGCCCGGTCCAGCCCTTCGGGCTGCGCAGCACGATCATCGGCCATCTCGGCCGCGACTGGACAATGGCGCCGCTGCTGCGCGCAGTTTCCTGGATCGCCTTGATGCGGTCGAGCGCTTCGTCGAGCACGACCGCCATCTTTTCATGCGTCAGGGCCGGGTCGTGGCCTTCGACGAACAGCGGCTCATAGCCGTAGCCTACGAACAGCGCGCGCAGTTCCTCTTCGGGGATCCGGGCGAGAATGGTCGGATTGGCGATCTTGTAGCCGTTGAGATGCAGGATCGGCAGCACCGCACCGTCCTGCACCGGATTGAGGAATTTGTTGGAATGCCAGGCGGTGGCAAGCGGTCCGGTTTCCGCTTCGCCGTCTCCAACCACGCAGGCGACGATGAGATCCGGGTTATCGAATGCCGCGCCATAGGCATGCGAGAGCGAATAGCCCAACTCGCCTCCCTCATGGATTGATCCCGGCACATCCGGCGCCGCGTGGCTGGGAATGCCGCCCGGAAAGGAAAACTGGCGAAACAGCTTCTTCATGCCGGTCTCATCGAGCGAGACATCGGGATTGAGTTCGCTGTAAGTGCCCTCGAGATAGGTGTTGGCCACCATGGCGGGGCCGCCGTGGCCGGGACCGCAGACATAGATGACGTTGGCGTCGCGCTGCCTGATTGCGCGGTTGAGATGCGCATAGATGAAGCTGAGCCCCGGCGAGGTCCCCCAATGACCAAGCAGCCGCGGCTTGACATGCTCAAGCCGGAGCGGCTCGCGCAGCAGCGGATTGTCGAGCAGGTAGATCTGGCCGATGGTCAGGTAGTTGGCGGCGCGCCAATACGCGTCGAGATCGTGTAGCTCCCGTGCGGACAAACGGTTCGCATCAGCCGCAGTTCTCGAATGGTCGTCCATGTTCCGATCCCTCTGCATTCGCGAAAATCCTGGCCACCGTCTAACGCAAACCAGTGAGTTGAGTTCGTTCGACGCTTTCAATCCGTTTTCGGCAGGAACCGTCGCACATATCTATCGACCACTATATGACCATCGCTGTCACGTAACGGCTGCGATCCTTTCTCGATCCGAGCTGAAATCCCGGTCTACTGATTTCGTTTCTAAGTCTGTCGGCTGTGCGTGGCATTGATGCAGCGCAAATGCGGCTGCAAACATGAACCCTCACGGATTGCCAATTGAATGGCCGACCGCCGCGACGCCAATTTACCTCCAATCTGGAGGCGAACGCTTGCCTCGACGCGGCAAGTCGCTGAAGTCGCCGTAGATGTCTGCTTTCAGGCAAACCGCAAAATTGATGTCAAAGATGCGGGGGAAGGCAGACCGCCTCTTCGCACGCCATTCTACGCTATAGCCCTCTCCCTTTTTTGAAAGGGCTTTACTTCATCAGGTATCTGGCCGCAGATCTGACTTGCCAGACTGCAGATGGAGAATGCCAGTTCGGCAGGAAGCGAAATGCGGACACGAAAACAATTCATACGATTGCGAAAATCGCCGCCGCTACGCTATTGCCGTCCGTTCCTCTACTCCCACTTGATTGTTCAAACAGCATATAACCCATTGAATTGCTGCCAAATATTTTTCGTACCTCCACAAAGTCCGATACAGAACCATCAAAAAATTACGCTTTTGATTTTAAACGGAAAATTGCCGTGAAAAACATTTCGAGGTTTCACCAACTATCGAGATCAATTGGAAGATTTCTCGCAGCTTGCGGCGCCCGATAGCGCCTAGGTGGTCTTTCAAAAGTACCGTCACCGCGCCAATCGAGGCGAGGAGCTTCGGGTATATTGAGCCTGCGGCGTGCACCCCCTTGGCCGGCGGTCGATACAGGGTCATTGTGTGGCGAATAGGCATTTACTAGTCTTTCGGCTGGGTCGAGGATAGCACGCATGACGCCGAAACTGAACCGCTGGAAGCGCTTCGCCGACTGGGACGAGCGGCCGTTGCGGCTGGACAAGTTCGCGGCGGAAGACCCCGCCAACGGCTTCTCCGCCTTCTCCAGCCCGGCCGATCCCAAGCCCGGCGTCGGCATCAAGGAGGGGCGCGTCGTGTCCCTCGATGGGGTGCTCGAACACGACTACGACATGATCGACCGCTTCATTGCCCGCCATCACATCGACCCGGAGGTGGCGCCTGAAGCGATGGCGCTGGACTCGGCGACCGTCGCACGCTGGCTAGTCGACATGAACGTGCCGCGCGAAACGCTGGTGCGGCTCGCCCATGGCATGACGCCCGCGAAACTCGCCGAGGTGGTGTCGCAACTCAACGCGCTGGAGATCGCCTTCGCCTATTCGAAGATGCGGGCGCGCAAGACGCCGGGCAATCAGGCGCATGTCACCAACGCCAAGGACGACCCGTTGCAGCTCGCCGCCGACGCGGCGACTGCTGTCGCCTTTGGCTTCGACGAGATCGAGACGACGATGCGCGTGTCGCGCAACGCCTGGTCCAACGCAGTGGCGTGTGCGGTGGGCGGCGCGGTCGGCCGCTGGGGAACGCTGTTCCAGTGTTCCAGCGAGGAAGCCGAAGAGCTGCGCATCGCCATGGCCGGCTTCACCTCCTACGCCGAAACCGTTTCCGTCTACGGAACTGAAAAGTCGTTCACCGATGGCGACGACACGCCGTGGTCCAAGGCATTTCTCGCCGCCGCCTATGCCTCGCGCGGCGTCAAGATGCGCTGCACGTCGGGTGCCGGCTCAGAGCTGCTGATGGGCTTCCATGAAGCAAAATCACTGCTCTACCTGGAGGCGCGCTGCCTCTGTCTGCAGCGTGGCATGGGCGTGCAGGGCACGCAAAATGGCGGCATCGACGGGGCGCCCTTGACCGCCACTATACCCGGCGGCGTCCGCGAGCTGATGGCCGAGAACCTCATCGCCGTCTGGCTCGATCTCGAATGCGCGTCCGGCAATGACGCGCGCTCGACCGAATCGGAAATTCGCGTCGGCGCCAAAATCCTTCCCTATCTGATTGCCGGCTCGGATCTGATCTGCTCCGGCATGGGATCGATCCTGAAATACGACAATTCGTTCAACCCGTCGCTGATCAACGGCGAGGAACTGGAAGATTATCTGGTGCTGCAGCGCGATTTCGAGGCCGATGGCGGGCTGACGCCGCTGCCCGAGTCGCGCGCGATCGAGCTGCGCGAGCGGGCGGTGGAAGCGATCGCCGCCGTGTTCGAGGAACTCGACCTTTCCTCACCGACCGAGGACATGAAGAGCAGTGTGGTCTACGCGTCCGGTTCCGACGACACGCGCAGCCTGATGCCGCGCGACGTCAGCTTTATCAGCGAAGCCATCAAGGAGCGTGGCATCACCGTGATCGATGTGGTCAAGGCGCTGGCCAAGCGTGGGTTCCGCGAAGAGGCGGAGAACCTCCTCGACGTGGTCAAGCTGCGCCTTTCCGGTGACTATCTCCAGACCTCGGCCATGATCCGCAACGGGCGGATCGTCAGCGCGGTGAACGATCCAAACGACTATCTCGGCCCGGGCTCCGGCTACCGCGTGTCCGAAGAACGGCGTCTGCAGCTCAATGACATCCGCGATGTGCTGGACCAGAAGGAGGTGCTGCGCTCGGAAGCCTTGCACGAGAAGGACGAGGCAAGGCACATCCGCTATCGCAATCTTGGGCCGGCGGCCAACGGATCGGCCAAGGACGATGTGGTCATCGGCATCAGTCCGGCATTCGGGCTCAAGCTTTATCGGACGACGGCCGGACATCGGCTCTCCGAAGTGCTTGGCGCGATGCTGGATGCAATTCGCGCACGCGGGCTCAAGGCGCGCGTCGTTCGCTTTCGCCATACCGCCGATACCTCCTTCCTCGGTCTGTCCGCCGCCCGGCTTGCCGGCAGCGGCATCGGCATCGGCATCCAGGCCAAGGGCACGGCCGTCATCCATCAGCGCGACCGCCAGCCGCACAACAATCTCGAACTGTTTTCCAATGCGCCGATCACCAGGCTCGAGCACTATCGTGCGCTCGGTGCCAATGCGGCGGCCTATGCACTGGGCGAAATGCCGGAGCCCATCGTGGTGCCGCAGCGGGGCGAGGCCATGGGGTCCCGCTACCACGCCCGCGTCGCCCTCATCTACGCCATCGAAACCGGGCTGACCGAGGCGGGTGCTGCTCCCGAAGAGGTCGATGTCACTTTGACGGGAGCGAAATCGTGACCCATACGCGTGCCGACTATCCACTCGCCGAAACCCAGCCCGGCGCGGTGACCGGCAAGCATGGCAAGGCGCTTCCAGAGATAACGCTGGATGCGGTGCTAGCCGGCGAAGTGACGATGGAAGACCTCCGCATCACACCGCAAGCGCTGCAGGCCCAGGCCGACGTGGCGCGCGATGTCGGCCGGCCGACACTGGCGCTCAACTTCGAGCGGGGGGCGGAGCTTGTCGAGGTGCCGCAGGATTTCATCATGCAGGTCTACGAATTGCTGCGCCCGGGCCGCGCCAAGTCCATGGAAGAACTGCTCGAGGCCGCCGCCACGATGCGTGACACCTACCAGGCCGAACGCATCGCCCGGTTCATCGAAGAAGCCGCCGAGACCTATGCAGCGCGCGGCCTTTTCACGTTCCGCTTCTGAAAGGACCGCATGAGCTGGAAAACCGGATTCCGTTCGCTCTATTACCTCGGCGCGCCCGAGCCGGATGATCCGGTGCTGGTGCCGGCGCAAACCGCCATCCTGGTCATCGATGTTCAAAACACCTACCTGGAACGGCCGGATCGCGGGTCGCTCTCACCGCAGGAACAGCACCGTTACGATCTGTGGACGCCGTTCCACGAGCGCATGCACGGCACGGTCATACCGAACACGGCAAGACTGCTGGAGTTGGCACGGCAAAATAGCATCGAATGCCTTTTTGCCCGCATCGCCTGCCACACCAGGGACGGGCGCGACCGCTCGCTCTCCCAGAAAATGCCGGGCTGGAACAATTTGCTGCTACCAAAGAACGACGCGCCATCGCAGCTCGTTGCCGAGCTTCAACCGGCCGGCGACGAAATCGTCGTGACCAAAACCACGGATTCCGCGCTGACTGGGACGAACCTGCGCCTGATCCTTCACAATCTCGGCATCAGGAACGTCATCTGCTGCGGCATCTTCACGGACCAGTGCGTGTCCTCGACGGTGCGCAGCCTGGCGGATGAGAGCTACGCCGTCATCGTGCTTGAGGATTGCTGCGCGGCGGCGACCGAGGAGCTTCATCGCAAGGAGCTCGAAATCATCAACATGATCTACTGCCACGTGATGTCGAGCGGCGAGCTATGCAAAATCATGGCCTTGGCAAAGTGACGCGGCGTCCGTAGTGTCATGGCTGCACTCGCAGGCCGGGATACATCGGCCGCCACGTGCGGGGACCAAATACTGCTGTCACGAATGGAGAGGGCTTCATGGCCATAGAAACTGCACGCGGGACGATCGACGTCTCGAAGAGTAACAGCATCAATCTTTTGCACTCCAAGGCCGTGGGGCTCGCGGGAGTGCTCTTTCTGGCCGTTACCGGCGCGGCGCCAATGTCGGCGATGCTGGGCAACGTCCCGTTCGCGGCGGGCTACGGCATCGGCAAATACACGCCGGCCGCCTTCCTGATGGCGACGATCGTGCTGACCATCTTCTCGGTCGGCTATGCGGCGATGGCATCGCGTGTCTCGTCCGTCGGCGGCTTCTACTCCTTCATCAGCCAGGGGCTCGGCCGCGAGGTCGGCATGTCGGCGGGCATCGGCTCCCTCGCCTGCTACTCGCTGTTCGAGGCCTCTCTCACCGGGTTGTTCGCATTTTTCGGCAACCTTTGGATCTCCCAGCACTTCGGCATCAACGTGCCGTGGATCGTCCTTGCGCTCGCCATGATCGTGGTCATAGCAGCGCTCGCCTACCGCGACGTGAAAGTGTCGGCACGGCTGCTCGGGATCGCCCTCATTCTTGAAGTGATCATGCTGGTGATCTTCTCGCTGGGCGTGCTTTTCGCGCATGGCGGGACGAATTTTTCCGGCGATTCGCTCAATGTATTCAAGGTGTTCACGCCTGTAGCCGAGCAGAAGGTCGGCGATGTGGCCGTACCGGCGGGCGAGGCCGCCGTCGGCATATTCATGGCGTTCTGGTCCTGGGTCGGTTTCGAGATGGCGCCGAATTATGCCGAGGAATCCCGCGATCCGAAGCGCATCATTCCGCAATCGCTGCTGATTTCGGTCATCGGCCTTGGCCTGTTCTACACCTTCGTCAGCTGGTGCGCGGTGGCGGCCTATCCCACCGAGGCCGACATGGTGGCCAAGGCATTCTCCGACGGGGTGAATTTCTTCCTGACACCCGTTCAGAGTTTTGTCGGCGGCTGGGGCTACCAGCTGATGTCGCTTCTCATCCTGACCAGTTCCTTCGCCTGCGGCATGGCCTTCCACAACACCGCTTCCCGCTATCTGTACTCGCTGGCGCGCGAAGGCGTCCTGCCGCAGGCGATCGCGGAGACGCATGACCACCACAAGAGCCCGCACAAGGCCTCGGCGCTGCAGTCGGTGCTGGCGGCGCTATGGGTACTGCTCTACGGTCTGGCCTACGGCTTCGACGATCCGTCGGGACAGGCCTGGCTCGGCGTCTATACGCTGTTTGCGGTGCTTGGCACCGGACTGCTGCTGGTGCTGCAGGCCGTTGTCTCGTTGGCGATCTACATGTGGTTCAAGAAGAACGGCGGCGGCAGCATGCTGACGACGGTCATCGCGCCGCTGATCTCGCTCGTTGTCCAGCTGGTCCTCGTCTACACGCTGGTGGCCAATCTCGCGACGCTCGGCGGCACCAATGGCTTCGCCAGGAGCATCCCCTATGTCGGGCTTGCGATCCTTATCGTCGGCCTGATCTGGGGCTTCGTGCTGAAGTCCGCCAACCCCCAAGCGTACCAGAACATCGGTCACATGGTGAACGAAGGCTAGGGCATCGACCGCCCTGGATTTCTTGTGGCAACGGGGACAGGGTATCACTCTGTCCCCGTCTCATTTTGGAGCTTCAAATCATGACCCAGTCTTTGAAGGGTCGGTCTGTCGTCGTTACCGGCGGATCGAAAGGCATCGGCAAGGGCATAGCGCGGGTGTTCGCTCTCTCGGGCGCCAAGGTCGCCATCATCGCGCGCCATCTCGACCAGGCCGAAGCCGCTGCCGCAGAGATCGGTCACGGCGCCTTTGGCGTGGTTGGCGATGTCACCTCGCTTGCCAGCGTCGAGAGCGCTTTTGCGACCGTGGCCGCGAGAAACGGGGGCATCGACGTGTTGTGCGCCAATGCCGGAATTTTCCCGCAGGCGCGGCTCGAGGACATGACTTCGGAACAATGGGACGAGGTTGTCGACACCAACCTCAAGGGTACCTTCCACGCGGTCAAGGCGGCGGTTGCCCATCTCAAGAAGTCCGACCAGGGCCGGGTCGTGCTGACGTCGTCGATCACCGGCCCGGTCACCGGTTTTCCCGGCTGGTCGCACTACGGCGCCACCAAGGCCGGGCAACTCGGCTTCATGCGCACCGCCTGCATCGAGCTGGCGAAATACGGCATCACCGTCAACGCCGTCATGCCGGGCAACATCATCACCGAGGGCCTTGTCGCCCTGGGCGAGGACTACCAGAAGACCATGGCCGCCTCTGTCCCGCTCAAGCGGCTCGGAACCGTGGAGGACATCGGCTATGCTGCACTCTACTTTGCCTCGAAGGAAGCAGCCTATGTGACCGGACAGACGATCATCGTCGACGGCGGCCAGATCCTGCCGGAGAGCCTGGAGGCCCTGGCGTGATGATGGCGACCGTCTAGGAAAACTTGCGTAGATAGGCCTCGCACAGCTCGACCGTTCCCTCGGTGTAGGGCAGGCCCATCGATTGGGCGAGGTCTGTCTCGGCGTGTGAGCCGATCCACGCAACCAGGAGCAGGCGGCGCAGCATCACGAAGGTCGGGATCTCGTCCTCGTCCGCCCTGGGCAGGTCAAGCACGCGGCGATAGCCGGTCGTCCACGATTGGATCAGATCGGCGGCCTGCGGCTCGTGCTCGTAGAAAGAGATCGGCGTCGCCGCGTCGTACATATACCAGCCGAAGCCGCAGTCGTCGAAGTCGATGACCTTCACTGTCTTGCCGTCGATCAAAAGGTTGGCGAGCCGCAAGTCGCAATGAATGAGGCCAAAGCGGTCATGGCCCTTGCCGAAGGCGGCGAGCCTGTGGCCGATCAGTTCCGCAGCGCGGCCAAAGAGTTTGGCTTTCGCGGCGTCGACGCCCATGCCGTCACGCCAGCGCCCCCAATGGGGGTTTTCCTCGCCAAGACTTGTCTCGAAATCCCATACATGGCGGCTGAACCAGGATGGGCGCTTCCACTGTCGGGCGTGGATGTGCATGCGGGCCGTCACCTCGCCCAGCACCTCGAAAGGCTCGCCAAGCGCCTCGCCTATGCCCGGCTCCGAACCCGTCTCCCATTGCGACAACACAACATTGCGGGGTCGCGCCAATCTGGCATGGCCAACAAGCTGGATTTGCTCGCCGTCCTTGCCCGCGACCGGCACTGGTGTGGGGACGATCCCGGTCTGGCGCAGATCCGTAAGCCAGGCCAGCTCAGACTGGATGGCCGTCCTTGAATGGTAGCCGTCGCGATGGATGCGAAGCGCCCAGCGCCGGCCGTCGCCAGCCGCGACCTTATAGGTCGCGTTCTCCGAGAGGTTGATCATCTCGACTGAAACATCCGCCGGAAGGTCGTAGTTGGCGGTGGCCGCCTCGGCCGTCTCCTGAAGGATGCCGAGTTGCTGGTCATGGCTGAGCGCGTCGAAATCCGTCACTGTCCGTCCTGCCCGATCATTGTGCCCTTGTCCCCTGCCAGAACCCGTGCGGTCCCGGCAAGCCCAACCGCCGGTTCGAGTTGGACCCCTGCAGTTTCAACCAGCCTTGGACCATGTCAACTCGCCTTGTCTGCCTGATGCAGCAGTTCTCGCGCGCGCGGCATTGCCGCATCGAAGCGATCCATGATGTCCCGGCAGGTTTCGTGATCGAGAAGCACGCCAGGTTTCCACTGCAGCACCTGCTTGTCGAGCGACGAGAAGATCGCCCAGACGCCGTGCTCGTAGAGTGCGCGCGAGACGAAGACGGCGCCTTCCCTGTGATTGCTGAACTCCAGGCCGAGGATCACGCCTTTCTGGCGCACCCCGGTGAAGATATCGCCGTGACGAACCTGCATCTCACGCATGGCCTGCGCCATGAACTCGGTTACGGTGGCGACATTGGCCACCAGTTCAGGCCGCTGCAGCATCTCGATGACCTTGTGGGCAACGACACAGCCGAGTTCGGCCCCGCCGGTGGTCGAGATGTGGGCCGCCCCGTCCTCGTTTAGCCAGCCGCCGGCCCGGTCGTTCACCAGCGTCGCGCTGATCGGATAGAGGCCGCCGGACAGGCCCTTTGCCGTCACCATGATGTCCGGCTGGACGCCGTAAGCCTGCCAGCCCCACATGCTGCCGGTCCGCATCAGGCCGGTCTGGACCTCGTCGGCGATGTACATCGCGCCATGCTTTTCGCACAGCGCCTTGCAGGCGCTGAGATAACCGTCCTTCGGCATCGGGAAGCCGTACGTGGCGGGGATCGTCTCCATGATCAGCGCCGCGACGTCTTCGCCCTTCAGCGCCTGCTCCATGGCGTCGATATCGTTGAACGGAACCTGGATGAACGTCTCCGGCTGGTCGGAAAGGAAGATCTTGGTGAAGCGATCGTCGCCGGTTGCCACCGCGAGCCCCGAGTGTCCGTGATAACCCTTGATGATCGACACGATCTTGCGCCGCCTGGTGGCATAGCGGGCGCTCTTGATGGCGATGTCCACCGCCTCCGCGCCGCCCGGCGCGAAGATCGCATATTTCATTCCCGGTGAGACATTGACGAGGGATTCGGCCAGCGCCGTTCGCGCCACTGAAGGGAACCAGTGGTTGCCGATGTCGAAATAGTCGAGCGCGCTCTTCAGCGTCTCGACCAGCTCCGGATTACGGTGACCGAGATTGTAGGTGCCGCCATTCAGGTGCAGGTCTATCAGGCGGCGCCCCGACATGTCGTAGAGGAAATAACCCTCCCGCCTGCCGATCACCAGATCGATCCCGGCCTTCTGCCAGAACCTAGTCTTGTCGGGATTCCAGAAACGGATTGCCTTGTCGAAAAAATCCTGCTTCGACTCGAACTTGAAGGGGCCGAAGTCGTACATGCCTGTCTTTTCCCCAGAGGTTGGTCGGCGCATCCAAGCGGGCGAGGCTCGTCCAATGGATGATGCAGGATTACGGGCCGGGGAGAAAGGGGGCTGAAAGATGATCCTGAAGGACAGGACCGCGATCGTCACCGGGGCGGGATCAGGCATCGGCAGGGCCGCAGCGCTCATCATGGCGCGTGAGGGGGCGATTGTCGGCGTCGCGGATCGCAGCGCTGACGGCGCGAACGCGACCGTCGACCAGATTGTTGCTGCTGGTGGCCGGGCGAAAGCGCTTGTGTTCGACCTGACCGACGATCAGGCGCTTGAAGCCGGTTTCCGCGATTTCATCGACACACAAGGCAGGATCGACATCCTGCACAATCATGCCGGCGTACAGGTAGAGGGTGACGTGCTCGGCGTGAGCGTCAAAGGCTTCGACACGTCCTGGACGCTCAACGTGCGGGCTCACTTCCTCGGTGCCCGCATCGTCATGCCGTTCATGAAAAAGGCGGGTCGCGGGGTCATCCTCAACACGTCGTCGAGCTCCGGCGTGCTCTACGACCGCGAGATGATCGCCTATACGACGACCAAGCACGCGGTGATCGCGATGACGAGGCAAATGGCGGGCGACTATGGCCGTTTCGGCATTCGCGTCAACGCGCTTTGCCCGGGTTGGGTCGACACGCCCTTCAATGCTCCTTTCATCGCCCAGATGGGAGGCCGAGAAGCCATCGAAACCTACATCCGCGAAAAAGTGCCACTTGGCCGTTGGGCAAGCGTCGAGGAAATCGCGGAGGCAGTGCTGTTTCTGGTGTCCGACCAGTCCTCGTACATGACGGGCCAGATTCTGGTTGTCGATGGAGGAGAGACGGTGATCTAACCGAGAGCCTTCAGGAGGTCGTCAATCCGGACCGGAGTTGGAATCTTTGATTTCATTGACTTTTTCGTAAACCAAATCCGAAGCCTTCCCGTCCCGTATCATTCCGCCGAGGCCGAAGAAGCAAACTCAGTGACCCCATATTGTAGTAGCCGTAGTGCTGGCGATCATTCTCGATGCCCGGAGGTTCGCCACCTTATGAGGCCTCGTAGAGTTCCAGCGGCAATCCATCTGGGTCGTTGAAAAAGGTAAACCGTTGGCCTGTGTATGGGTCGATCCGGATTGGTTCAACCGCAACGCCGGCGGCTTCTAGGCGTACAATTACGGGGTCGAGTTTCGTCACGGCAAACGCCAGATGTCTCAGGCCTGTTGCCTCTGGATGAGACGGCCGCATCGCTGGTGCAGGGAAGGAGAACAATTCCAGCTGGACGGACCCGATCCGCAGATCGGCCTTCCATGACTGCCGCTCCTCCCGAAAGACCTCCCGGATCAAATCGAGGCCGAGGAGTTCGACGTAGAACCGTCGCGACCGGTCGTAGTCGGTGCAGATGAGCGCGACGTGGTGAATGGCATTCAGCATGCTAAGAACTCTAGCCAAGCTGGGATTTGAGGCCAAGTCACCATCGAGTACACGGCACTTTGTTGATGTCGCCGTTCGCGAGGGTCGCCTCGTTCATATTCTCGCGTGAGAAGCTCATGCAGGGAATAGATTGCCGATGGAGCACAAGGGCAACTGGACCGCCCGTGGCACGTGCTCACGGTGACGCCTCGACGCCTCTCAACGCTTACAGACGCTGCACGGTGACGATCCATGCCGCCGCATTGAGAAAAGACGCGGTCGATCTTCGCCACCGCTTTAGCTAAGGAACCACGAACCAGCAGACGCCCTACAGATTAGGCAGTGTGGGCACCCGGCCTTTCGATGCGTCTCTCCGCGCCGTCGAGCAAGTGCCGGTACCGCCGCGATGTTCGGATGATGCCTACAAGGCACTGATCGCGCGTATCATGGAATTCTACACCACCGCGCTGTTCAACCCGCATTGGGGCGAGCAGATCGTCTTCCGCCCCGGCAATTTGCTTGCCATCAACATGTTGTTTCAGGGCATCGATCAGGAACAGGCCGAAGTCGCATGGCGGCCCTTTCTTGACTGGCTAGCCGAAGGCAATCAAGATTTCCAGCTATCGGCTGATCCTTTCTTCATCTCGGCCCCGGCGCGACATTTCTGGGATCCGCGTTTCCTGGAGAAGGTTCCGGGCATCGTCTTGTTCGACACCCGCCCCGGCGCCTGGGCCGACAACATGTTCTGGGCCGGCAATCTGGAAGAGGCAGGCCAGGTGCTGCATGGCTATCAGTCAGCCTGGTTGCCCGCCTCGCTTCTGGAGCGGGACCGCCGCGAGGCACTGGCCGAGATGCTGTTTGCGGCAAGCCGCCACTGGAGCATCTCGCTACACACGAACAAGGGGCTCGCCGGTGCACCGGCTGAAGTCGTGGAACAGGCGCGCGATACCGCCATCAATCCGGCGGCACTGGAAGCCTTCGCGCTTTTGATCAGTGCTGCCAAAGGGCCGCCAGCCTATCCTGGCATCCCCGGCCACGAGCCTGGCGCCGTCAAGGCGGACAGGATGTCGAAGCCATCGGCAGGGCGATGAGCGAGGTTCGGCGCCTAGTTCCGAATCCCGGCTCTTATGTAGCCGAAAGTGACTTTTTCGAAGAACGCTGGCAGGATGCGTTCTGGGGAACGAACTATCCGCGATTGCTTGCGGCGAAAGAGCGCTACGATCCGGACGGCCTTTTCATCAATCATCACGGTGTCGGCAGCGAGCGCTGGAGTGCCGACGGTTTTACGAGGTTGTCTGGACGCTGAACACGCCCGTCGATCTCTGCCACCTGATCGCCTGCGAAGCAGCCGACGCCATCGTGACCGCTATCAGTTCAATCAACCAGCGTGGCCATGTTCTCCAGATCCTGACCGCAAGGAAAGTGACATGGGCAGCATCCGGGATGCGGATCGCCGATGTGAAATTTGAGGCGACGCGGCATTGCCGATGACGGGGCACATTGCCGCAAGGATCAAGGAACCGCGGTCGCCGCGTCCTCGATGATTTTGGCCACCGCATCGGGATGCGAGATCATGACGACGTGCGACGCGCCCTTCACGACCACGACGCCCTTGGCGTGCGCCCGCTCGGCCATGAAGGCCTGAGCCTTCGGCGGGATGGCAGTATCACCGTCACCGTAAATGAACCACGACGGAATGGTCTTCCAGGCGGAGGCGGTCGCCGGTTCGCCGAAAGCGATGTCGGTGATCGGTCGCTGCGTTGCCGCTGCCAGTCTCGCCGCATCCTCGGGCAGATCCGGCGCGAACGCTTCGTGGAACTTGTCCTGCCGGACATAGAGGTCGTTGCCGCCAGCCAGGAGAGGCACTGGCTGCGCCAGGGTATCGGGTCCAACCAAGGCTCCTGGAAACTTGGTGTCGAGCGCGCCGGCGCTTTCGCCTTTATCCGGTGCAAAACCGGCAACATAGACCAGCGCCTTGACATTCGCCTCCCCGTCGGCGGCCTGGCTGATCACCATGCCGCCATAAGAATGACCGACCAGCACGATTGGCGTCTTGATCGTATTGAGAAAGGAGCGGACATAATCGCCATCTGCCTTTACGCTGCGCAGAGGATTGGCGACAGCGACCACCGGGTAGCCATCCTTTTCAAGAATTGGGACGACGCCGTTCCAGCTCGATGCGTCGGCGAAGGCGCCATGCACAAGGACGATGGTCGCCTTGTCCGATTGCGCGGACGCCATTGTTGCGAACGCCATACCAGCCAGGGCCAATCCAGCAATGAGCGGTTTCATGTCGGGCTCCTTTGTTGCTTCATGACAAATGGTCAACGTCGATGACGGCCTGGGCGAACACCAGCGGTGCTTCCTGCGGAAGATTATGTCCGATGCCGCCGGAGATGGTGCGATGCTCGTATCGGCCGGTGAATTTCTTCGCGTAGGCCGAAGGCTCCGGATGCGGAGCACCGTTCGCATCACCCTCGAGCGTAATGGCAGGCACGTCGATCGTAGGCGCCTGAGCGAGCCGCTTCTCCAGATCGTCGTACTTCGCCTCCCCCTCAGCCAAACCGAGTCGCCAGCGGTAATTGTGGATCACGATGTCGACGTGGTCGGGATTCTCAAGGGCGGCAGCGCTCCGCTCGAAGGTGGCATCGTCGAAGCGCCACTTCGGCGAGGCGATCTGCCAGATCAGCTTGGAAAAGTCGCGCCGGTATTTGTCATAGCCGGCGCGGCCGCGCTCGGTCGCAAAATAGTACTGGTACCACCACTGCAACTCGGCGGCCGGCGGCAGCGGCATCTGATTGGCCGCCTGGCTGCCGATCAGATAGCCGCTCACCGATACAAGCGCCTTGCAACGCTCTGGCCAAAGCGCCGCGACGATGTTGGCGGTGCGCGCGCCCCAATCGAAACCGGCGATGATCGGCGTCCGAATCTTCAGTGCGTCCATCAGATTGACGGCGTCGACGGCAAGGGCCGCTTGCTGCCCGTTGCGAGGCGCATTGGCGGACAGAAACCGCGTTGTGCCATAGCCGCGCAAATGCGGTACAATGACGCGATAGCCTGCGGACTCAAGCTGCGGCGCGACCTCGGCAAACGCGTGGATGTCATAGGGCCATCCATGAAGGAGGAGGACCGGCGGACCCTCGGCAGGGCCAAACTCCGCGTAGCCGATATTCAGGTCGCCGGCGTCGACCTGTTTGACCTTAAGCGAATTGCTCGCCTGCGAACCGCTTGCAGCATTCGTTGCAGAGGTGTCGCTTGATCCTGATCGCGCCCCGCTGGTCGCAAAAAGCTCGGCGGCAGCGACAGCCAGAGCTGCAACACGCAAAAGGTGGCGACGTTGATGACTGATCACTTCCAGCATGGTTCGGTCACTCGTTAGAATCTGATGGAACGGCCCGCACGCCGGGGTGCGGGAGCGTCTTGTCCTGTTACGCTGACCATCTGAGTACCACCGAGGCGGCGCTAAGAATGGAGACTATTTTTCCGTCGCAGTCCTCAGGACGCGCGTAGCGGCTTGAACGACGCACGCATCTCCTCGACAAAGATTTCGGGCTGCTCCCAGGCGGCGAAATGGCAGCCAATGGGGAAGCGGCCGTAATGGAGAAGCTTTGGATAGGCTGTCTTCGCCCAGCTCTCCGGCGCCTGGTAGATCTCGTTGGCGAAAGCGCTCACCGCGACCGGTATCCTGATGCCACGCGCGTCGAAGAAACCGCCTTTCGCGACCCGCGCATTGTCCCAGTAAAGCCGTCCCGACGAGATCGCGGTGTTCGTCAGCCAGTAGAAGGTGACGTTGTCGAGAAAGTCGTCCGGCGTGATGCCCTCGGGCTTCCCGCTAAAGGAGCGGGCGATCAGGGCGTGACTGTCGGCGTCGTGGTCCAGCATCCAGGCGGCGAGGCCGACGGGCGAGTCGACGATGCCGTAGAGCGTCTGAGGACGTTGGTTCATCTCGATGGCATAGCCGAGCCCATGCTGATTGAAATAGATGAGCTGGTCGAAAGCGCGCTTCTCGTCGGGACCGAGCCCTGGCGGCGGCGTGCCGGTCCCAAGCGCCTTGGAGATTTCAGGTGGAAGCGTCGCCGCCATGTTGGTGTGGATGCCAAGCAGTCCCGGCGGCTCCTGTAGCGCCATGTTCTCGGTAACCGCATTGCCCCAGTCGCCGCCCTGGGCCACATATTTGTTGTAGCCGAGGCGTTCCATAAGGGTTGCCCACGCCTTGGCGATACGGACAGGCTCCCATCCTGGTGCCGTCGGCTTGCCGGAGAATCCGTAGCCGGGCAATGACGGAACCACGAGATCGAATGCATCTGCTTCGGTGCCGCCATGCGCGGTCGGGTCGGTGAGCGGTTCGATGATCTTCAACTGCTCGATAACCGAGCCCGGCCAGCCATGGGTCACGATCATCGGCAGCGCGTTTTTGTGCTTCGACTTCACGTGAATGAAGTGGATGTCGAGCCCATCGATCTCGGTGATGAAGTGCGGATACGCCATCATCCTGGCCTCGACCTTGCGCCAATCATGATTGGCCCAGTGCGCCTGGATCTGGCGCGCGATGTCGAGCTGCACGCCCTGCGACTGGTCCGGCACCGTCTCCCTGTCCGGCCAGCGCGTCGCCGCGACACGCCGCTTCAGATCGGCGAGATCCTCATCGGAAGCCCTGAACTGGAAGGGATGGATTGACGCGGCCTCCGCAGCCGCTTTGGATTTTGACGAAAGCATGCTGATGGCTCCTATGGCAGCCGCGGTGATCAAGACTTCCCGCCGTGTTGGTGATGGCAAGCGCGCAGACATGGGACCCTCCTGTGCCAACCCATCCAGGATTGCCGCCGACATCGACGGCTGCTTCGTTGTGACACGGCCAAAGTGCGCTGCTGCTGTCGTCGAAGCGAGTTAAGAGGCGCTAAGAGATGCGAATCTTTGCGAGCTGCCGCATTTGGGATTCTTACAGCCGATCGTTCGATACAGATCCGAGATTTCGCCCGGTCGGATGATTGACGGGCACTCGGCCGGACGTAGAGCGCGTGAGAGATCGGCGGGAGGGCATGTGGGGTGGCGGACCGGCTGGGGCGCTTACTGGGCGGTCGCGCCCCTGTAGCTCTATCACATCCTTCGCCGTGAGCTCCGCTGCAGCACAGCCAAACCCACTTGTCACCTGGCACACACGACACCGGTGGGATCTTGCTGGTGCTGGGGGACGCAGGCGGCGAGCCGCTCAGCACACGCGCGCGTTGCGACGGCCAGGTATGAGCGTGACAACGTCGAACAGCTGACGGAAGGTGCAGCTAGGCGATCGCGCTTAACAGCTGTTCAGCAGCTTTCAGATCGGCTGTATCAAAACCTTCGGCAAACTGCTCAAAGACTGGCAGCAACAGAGCGCGCGCCTTTTTCGATTGTCCGCGAGAGAGGGCGAGCTTCGCCAGTTCCGTCGTTGTCCGCAATTCCCAGGACAATGCACCCTGACGACGACTCCATTCCAGCGACTGTGCGAAGCAGGATTCGGCCCCCTCGTTCGAGTCCCGGGACATCGACAAAAGGATCACACCTTTCGTTCGCAACGCCTCTGGCATGTACAAAAAGTCGCCACTCGCTTCGATCAGTTCGATTGTCTCGTTAATCGTTCTGAGGCCTTCATCGAGGCGGTGCGACACGGAAAATCCCTTCGCAAGCGCAAGGCTAAGTTCGGTGGTGACCAGCTCGTAAGGGAGCGCGTGCAGCTTTTGACGAGAGCTCTGCAAGGCTTCTATGCCCGCATTCGCGTCCCCCCGACGAATAGCCAATTCGCCTCGGAAGCCTTTTCCAACCAAGACATAAGGTGCCATGGAATGAGCTTCGGACAGAGCAATAAGCTCATCTAGATCTGCTTCAGCGCTCTGCAGATCGCCTGTCCAAAGGAACACCGTCGCCGCCCACACCAAGGTGATTGCCAGCGATAATGAGTGGTCGATATTGCGGGCCTCTTCCACAGCCTCGCGCGCGCATTCAGTCGCCAGAGCGGCATAACCCTGCAGCCAAAGATTTCTGGCGAGAACGGCCGTGGCCAGGATTCTGCCTTCAACGCCAAGGTAGACCGTCGTGGTCTGCTCGGGAAGATAGTCGCCCGCCAGGGTCGCCTCGAGTTCGCTGTGGGCGTCGACAAGTCTGCCGTCGAGATGAAGCGCGAGCCCTAAATTCGAATGGGCTAGTGCCATCGCGACGGGGTCGCTGACAGTCGCCGCGGCAGCAGAACAACGCGTCGCGTATTCGAGAGCACGCGTGAAGTTCCCTCTGCGTCGGTGAAACAGATGAAGTGGGGCCAACAGGCGTATTTGATCAAGCGTATCGCCATTGTTTTCAGCGATCGCCAAGCCTCTCTCCAAGGCTTCGCGCGCAGCATCGCGCCCGCCGCGCATAAACATCAGTGAGACCCCAAGGGCCGCCTGAAGTCTCATCTCCTGTTGTCCGCCACGGGCCGAAGGAGCGACACAAGCGATAGCGCGTTCCGACCAGCGATGGCATTCGGGAAGCAGTGACATTGACAAGAAAACGGGCGCGGCGGCGGCGGCCAATCCGACACCAATGGCCAAGTCGCCGCCTTTTCCGAAGCACCATTCCAATGCCGCACGGGCGTTGTTCAGCGCGGCAAAGTGGGGCGTGCGTTCGGCTCCAGCCGACAGGGTCGGCCATTCGATCCCGGTCTGTTCGAGCCATCGGCGGTAGTAAGTCGCGTGTCGTACCGACAAGGCGGTTGCCTCGGTGTCGTCAATGTCGATGTCGAGCGCGTATGCGCGGGTGGTATCCAACAGCCGGTAGCGCACCATCGCGCCGAGAGGGTGGGTCGCCACCATCGACTTTGCGACGAGGCTATCAATCGCTTCGAAGACAGCCGGGCGGTCCAGGGTTGTGCTTGTCACAACCTCCAGCGCCGCATCGAGGGTGAAATATCCGATGAATATCGCGAGGCGGCGAAGGACTAAGCGTTCCGGCTCGGAGAGAAGCCCGTAGCTCCAGTCGAGAGCCGCGTGCAGGGTCTTGTGACGCGGTGGAGCGTTACGCGACCCCTGCCATAGCAACGTCAGGCGTTCGTCGAGCAACGCAGCGGTCTGCTTCAGGCCGTAAGATTCAACACGTCTGGCCGCAAGCTCGATCGCAAGTGCCACGCCGTCCAACTTTCGGCAGATATCTGCGACTATCGGCGCTTCGAGATCACTCACAATCAGAGGGGCGCCGCTTGCGACAGCCCGTTCCATGAACAGTTGCGTTGCCGGAAATTTCTGCACGGTTGCGGCAGTTAGCCCCCACCTGTCCGGGGGGCATGCAAGGGCATCCAGCCGATAGACGTGCTCGCCTTCAACTCGAAGCGCCTCTCGGCTGGTCGCGATGATATGCACTTGGAGTCCGGCTTCCACGATGCTTACCGCCAGCGTGGCAACCGCTTCTATGAGGTGCTCGCATGTATCGAGGACCAGAAGGATGCGCTTGTCACGCAGGTAGGCCACCAAACTCGGTATCGCGTCGTCGGAATGAACCGACAACCCTAATATTGAGGCCACAGCCGTTGGCACAAGTTCAGGATCCGTAACGACTCCAAGATCGACGAAGAGAACGGAACCAGCGAAAGCGGACATCAAATGGTGTGCGACGGCTACCGCGACAGTCGTCTTGCCGACGCCACCAGGTCCTACGACGGTGACGAAGCGCGATGCGGTCAGGCTAACCGATAACTTGAGCACATCCTCATCGCGTCCGAGCATTCGGCTCAAGCGGGTAGGGATATTAGCGTGCGGAAAGTTTGAGGCGGCGATCTTCTCGTCATTGCGTCGACTACCGGCTTGCGAAACCGCGGCGACAAAGCAGTAGCCCCTCCCCGGCAGAGTCGCAATGAATCGCGCGCCATCCTTTCCGTCTCCCAGCGCTTTTCGGAGACTGGCTATATGAAAGCGCACGCTACCTTCTTCAACGGTAACTCCGGGCCAGACCCGCGACATCAGCTCTTCTTTGCTGCAGACTTCGTTCGGCGCCGAAGTCAGGGTGACCAAGATATCGAGAGCGCGCGCGCCCAGCTTGACGGGAACGCCTTCTCTGGTGAGCAGCCTCTCACCTGCAAATAGGGTAAAGGCACCAAACGAAATACCGTCTTTGGTGTGGTCCTCCACAGCCGCCATGCCTTCCTCTGAACTGTCTCGCTGACAACAATTTTAACCGAAATCTTGCCCTGCGTCCCTGCCAGAAGAGTGCACGCAAGTCGAGGGTTTCGCTCTCGGCTACCCAGCTCCCACTGTCCGGGAATATAGAGCTGCTGACAGCTTCTAACACCTCCTCACAAGCCATAACGGGCGGCCCCCGCAAGGCAGGCGTAGCTCTAGGCGGAGAGCGACCAAAATACCGCCATGAACGCAGCGAGCCGCTGACAAGGCGTCCGGAAGACGGAGCCAAAGGAGAGCGCAGGATGGTGAGGCTACGACGACTATGGGCGCACGGGACGTATCGGCGGGCGGGCATAAGCCGTAGCCTCCCCGCGTGTGCCTGCGGCTTCTGCAGGTGATCGATTTCGCTGCGACTTGCTTGCATGCGCAGCATGGCCTCAGCGCCACCGCGCTCGCGAGACGAGGATTCCAAGGACTGCAAGATGCGCACCACGGGAAAGCTGCTCTATACGGCCAAGACACGGACCTCTCAGGGACGAGAGAATGGCATCGCACGCAGCTCCGATGGGCAACTCGACATAAGGCTTGCGGCCCCTGGATCGGCTCGCATCGGCACCAACCCGGAGCAATTATTTGCTGTGGCTTGGTCGGCCTGCTTTCAAACAGCAATCGTGCAAGTGGCCCGCAAACAGAAAATTGCCTTGCCGGCCTCTCCCGCTATCGACGCTGAAGTAGACCTAAAAATGAAAAACGACAGTTACTTCATCAGTGCTCGGCTCAATATTAGCTTGCCCGGTGTTGATCGAACGGTCGCCCAGGCTCTGGTGAACGAAGCGCATCAGATCTGCGCGTACTCGAAAGCAACGCGCGGCAACATCGGCGTGACGATCAGCTTGATCTGACCGTGCAATTGGGCCGACTCGCCGCAGTCATTGCCCGTTTGCCCAGCTGGCTCTTTTCCTCCAGCTTTTGATCAGCACACCGTGAGCCTCGCAGGATCTAACAAAGCATCACATCCTATAACGGGCGCTTCTCGCGGCGTCGGAGTAGATGCTGAGGCAGAAAATGGGTCCCTAACGCAAGCGAGGTCACCATGAGAACATCAGGATTGACTATGATCTTTGACCGCTTGCCCTCGTCCAGGCCGACAGCGCTCACGCAACTTGATCCCGGGCCCCAACCAAGCGTGACAGGCGAAATTGCATTCGGACCGTTTCGTCTGTTCCCGAGGCAGTTTCTTCTGTTGGAGGGAGACAAACCGGTACCGCTAGGAAGTCGCGCGCTGGGCATCCTGATCGCCTTGCTTGAACGCCCAGGCGAGCTGGTCAGCAAGCAGGAACTGATGGCCCGCGTTTGGCCCGATGTCTTTGTCGTGCCCACCAATCTCACCGTCCACATCTCCGCATTGCGCCGTGTTTTGCGCGACGGACGAGATGGAAATCGGTTCATCATCAACATCCCAGGGCGTGGCTACCAATTCGTTGCTTCAGTCCACACGCCGCCTCAACGGAAAGCGTCGCTTGAAACGATGCGCCCGATTGTTCCGCCGCTTGAAGAGCGCCTTCAGATTCAGGCGCTTTCAGAGCGCGGGGCGTACGGCTTTCCCACTGCGCACCCTTGAGACTCTGCAGACAGGCGGATGCGAACGCGTACCGTGGACGACACCTTCGATCACGAAGGCGATCGGCCTGTCGGCAGTCCGTCAACTCAGAAGTGGCCTCGCCCGAGAGCCCGACAGTTTTCGAGACGTTGAACGTAAGCCAGGAAGGCGCCGTCCTTTTCGCCGACATAGCTGCCCCGTCCATGAATCTGCTAGGGCCTGCACTGGTGCGCGACCTGGTTTCCCTCATTCAGCAGTCCGAGGCCAATAGTGCCCTCAAGGTACTCGTGTTCAGAAGCTCCGTTCCCGACTTCTTCATCTCACACGTCGACGTCACCAAGATCAAAGAATATCGGCACGAAGCAGCGATCGCACTGCTGTTTCGCTACCTCAGCGCAAGCCGCCTTGTCACCATCGCCCAGATCGAAGGCCGCGTGCGCATCCGCTTTGGCGAAAATTGGGTCAGAAAGCCGACCTTGCGTTCAGCCTGGACTAGACCCCTTTGCCGGGGCGAAACCGGGTCTCATTTCGCGGTCGCCAAGGCGGTTTTGCCTCCCACTGGCTCGGTGCGGGTTTCCAAAGATCACAGGTCGCGGGCTTGGGCTGACTACGCGATGCGCAATAGCTCGCGCAGGCGGATCGGCAATCGGGGCGAGGCTTGCAGTTCGGCACAGCTCCCCTCCCATCGCTTCAGATACTCGGCGATCGGGAGGCCGGTGCGGCCGGGCCAGCGATTGAGTGCGCCCAATGCCTCGACGCAGTCGGGCGCCGCCTCGTACTCGGCGAGAATGGCCAAGGACATCGCCTGCCCGTAAGGAACAAGCGCGGTGGCTTCGATCTCGCCGCGATGCACCTCGAACCACGCCGCGGCTCCAGGGGTGAACCCTTGGCTGTCAGCTAGGTCGGTATAGTTACGGATGATGTTCTCGCGATATTCAGCGATGGCATCGCCGAAAGCGTTGTCGCCTGCGAAGGGCGGGGACTCCTTCCAGCTTTTCGCCAGGCGCCCCAGGCCGCGCAGCGAGAAGGCTTCCACCATCGCTTCCTCGAGCCATTGGCAGGGCGCTGCCGGCTTGGCGTCGGCCTGCCAGCTGTTGGCCGCGACATGGCCGAGCTCATGTCCGACCTGGTAGGCAAGCTTCGACCAGTCGCGTTCGCCAACATCCACAATGATCCACGCCATGGTGCTGCCGTCCGGATGCAGCCAGATGGACGGTGGGCCTGACGAATGCTCGTCGACGCGAAGCCGCGTCGGCTGGCGATCGGAGACCAGGCGGACGCCATCCAGGCAGGCGTGCCGCATGCGCTCAACGACTTGCTCGGCTGAGCGCGGCAGCATGTGGCCCCAGTTGCCCGCGAGTTCGATCGGGGCGGAGAGGAGGGTGATGGTGGTCGATGAAATTCGCTGCAGCATCGGGGCGTCGTTCCTGTCTAACCCAAACCAACGCGCTGGCGACACAACAGTTGCACCCGAGGCCGCCAGGCCGAGTGCTATCGTCATAAAGTCTCGTCGCTGCATCTCATTCGGCATGTGAACGCCGCAACATCAAAAATCAGATCCTTGTCGTGTTAAAGTCAGGGCAAAAATCGGCCATTCATGATGGTTCCTTCATGAGCGACGGCTAAGGTCGCGCCAATCAGAACGGAACATAGGACCGCGCCTTTCGGCGAAATATGCCTTGTCAAATAAATGTCGTGTCTTGAAGACCTGATCGCTTTTATAAAATGGAAATAGGCCCCACAAATTGTCCAAGCCGAAAGAAGTCAGGCTTAGAGCTTCTGCTTCTCGAACGATCTGATCGTAACTCTCTATCAGAACTCTATTAGCGCGATCGAGACCGGTGCAAACGACCAATCCAGTCGGCGGGCAGTCGACATAAGAGATATGCAATTCAGGCCGATACTTCGCGAGCAAGGGTACAATCTTCCAGACATCACCAGTCCAAAAACCGCGAATTTCCTTGGGCTCCGAGTCATCTCCTAAGTAGCGTTTCCTTTGCGCCATACGCTCATTCAACGGCAAGCAATCATGCAAAACGAACATGGAACGCGCATTCGCTAGCTGCTCGGTATTGATAAAATCGCGCAACAAAACTTCGACTAGGTGAAGTCCATCTAAGAATGCCAGATCGATTCCTTCTGGAAACAGACGGTCAACCGCCGCTGGATCGGAAAAAAACTCATCTGGCGTGCCCTGATAAAAATGCGTATTTTTCCGCCGCGTCAGTACGCTAGCGGATTCCAAGAATGGGTGAACGCAAACTGCATCACACTGTATCATCCTGATTGACTCACCCCCATTATTTCCGATCTCGAAATAAAGCTGGGCCTCAAGAGCTTGTGCCGCCTCTTTGAGCCATCTCGTATAGTGAATGCCGGTGTGTGTGAACTCATTCCGCGGTCTCGATATCACTTCCGCTGCGATCAAGTTCGACGCTAGAGCCAATTCCGGAAAAATTGCGGTGAACCAAGGCATCCACCAAAAATACTCTTCAAGACTTACTAGACTTGAAGGAAAGGCCTGCATGCACCAATCAGCGCTCCTGGGCACCCTAGACTCATATTCCCCGTAACGATCCCCTAGCAGTTCGTAGGCAATCTGGGAGAAGGGCAAGGTCGTCTCGATTACCTTGTTGGCGAAACTCTCGACCGGCCTTTCTGACCAGTTCTTATAAGTCTCAAGACCAGAGCCTGCGATAATCTGTATACCGCTCTCCGGCCTCTCATGTCGCTTGCACCACGGCGCTATCCACCCGTCCCGAAACCCGTTGACATAGTCACAGGCTCGGCTTGAGATCAAAAAGGCGTCGGCTTCCAGATGAACGATCTTTTGAAAATCATTGGCGTCAGCGTAGCGTGAAACGGAGAAGAAGGATCTGACCCAACCTGGAAAATCTGAAATATCCCGTCGACCAAGGCGATGCCTGAAATGGTATAGCACCAAAGGGGCGTCGCAACGCAGATCATCTCCTTCGTTTATTATCGTAAGGTCGGGCCAGTCTGGGAGTATTTCCGATCCGTCATCGACAAGGAGGATTTGATCGATCCGGATCCCCAGGCGGCGTACCGCTTCCACCCAGATACGATAACGAATATTCCACGTATAGTATTGGTCGCCCTCGATCGGCACAAAAGCCGTGCAAAATACAATCGTTTTTTCCGGATCAGGAACTTTCATCAGTCGCCCTCTCGCGTTCCTCCAAAGCGCAGTCCTCAAGCCGCTCTAGAATAGCGCGGAAATCATGGCGCTGAAGATGTGGTATGAGGCCGTATCGATTTGCAATCTCTTGTTTGTTCGAACCAGATAGAAAAAATTCGGCGACCGGTCTGCCCCATTTTTCGACGAAGTGGCGTTGATAGGCGCTGTCGGCAGACCGCGTTTCCTCAATGGGCTCGCCGCTTCGCCACGTTGACTTTCCCATGAAATGCAAAAGGTAGGACTGACGCGAGTGCAACACCTCAACTCCGGCTCTGAGTGCGCGAAGTCGGTAGTCTACGTCCTCGCCACCTCCCCGCCCGAACCGTTCGTCAAAATATCCGACCGCCGTCGAGACTTTCCACGGAATGTAGACACAAAAAAAACTCATCAATATGCCGGCGTCGTAATCGGGTCCAGTCAGTTCTCGCCGGTGAATGCGAGCTATTTCTTCGAGTTCTTCTTCTTGATCAGCGTAGTCCTCATAGTCCATCGCGATTCTAATATCTAGAGAGCCTACCCGATATTGCACATTTTGATTGCAATAAGGAATTACGATACTCTCTCTACTATTTTCACCAGACAAAAGAAAATCAAGCCAATTTCTGGTATATATTATATCATTATTTAAAAGAATTAAGTCGTCCTTAAGTATGTTAGAAATTCCAATTGCGAAATTGGCGTTTTCGGCGAAACTTCTTGGTCTCTCATTCCGAATAATAGTTGACGGTGGGAGATCCTGCAATGACCCGTCATTGTCTATGATAATAATCTTGTCGTCAGATCGAAAATTAGTCTTTTTGAGCAAAGAATCGAGAGAGGGCCTTGTGAAGGCCTGCGACTTGTGGGTGGAAATCATGACGAATATCATTGATCAGGTCTCGGCACATCGCGATCAGCATCAAGAAGCGCTAGCAGGCCGTGTTCCTGTTCGTTGTGCGGCGAGCGACGGTTGCGCTCGCGATCGGTCAAGTTTTCGATGAGCCGTGTCCACTCTTTGACGCGCTCCTTCCAATCAAAAAATAGCTCGCAGTAATTTTGCTGTGTCAGAGACATTTCTGGAGCATCAAACCACGGGCTTTCTGCCTCCTTAGCCATGGCTGAGGCGAACAAGGTAGCGTGCTCGACCACGTCGGCGCTCCATGGGTATACGTGAGCGAAGCCGCTTGTCGTCTCCGGTAATGCACCAAGGGCGGGTACTATCACGCGGCACCCTGCAGCCATTGCTTCGATGACAGCAAGACAAGACGTTTCTTCGAACGTGCTGGGGTAGGCCAGGTAGTGAATGTCACGAAGCGCAGATTTGAGCTCTGGATTGGGGACAATTCCATGATAGCTCACGCCCTCAAGTGCTCGGGCACGGGCAAATAATGGTTGATACTTTGAATCGTCGTGATGATATAGTCTCATCGACGACCATATGTGAAGCTCCGCCCGTTTTAGTCTCAGTTGTTCCCATGCATCCAGGAGTACGGAAAGTCCTCGGAATGGCGTGCTGGTATATGCGAACCGTAGTGGATCGGCTTTCGTCCAAACCCGCCGTTTTTGTGCGACTGTCGTTGCGTTGTGCAGAACTACACATCTGCTTGGTGAAATTCCAAACTCGGATTGGTAACGTTCACGCTGCCAGTGCGATACGAAGGCAAAGCATGCCACCCGGTCGACAAGTGCGCGGTTCCGGCACCATTGAACGGCGTTCTGATTCACATCGTGATGCATCCACATCACGAGTGGCTTTTCGTCCGACGGGTTATCGGGGAACAAGTTGATATGAAGCTGGATGCGCGCGAGCATATCTGGAATGCGATCCTTGAGGCCCGCTACCATCAACTCTGTGCCTGCGGCTGGCGCGGGAGGTGTCCACGAAGAGTCTGACTGCATAAGCGTGGTCCCCTTCGAGACACTAGCGAGGTTTGTGAATTCAGCATTCTTCCGGGCGCGCTCGCGCATCGCTGCGGGAATGCTACTTGGCAGTTTTCCCGACGCAATGGATGCAAAGCGCTCCACTTCCTCGAGCAGCCATCGTACCTCCGCTGCCTCCACGGCTGCGATCCACGACTCGCTGTCGTTTACGCCATAAGAGATCAGCAGTCGCTTTGCGTCGGGATGCCAGGCCAGGCCAGCGGCGAATTCGACACCCTTCCGGTTGAAGAAAAACGGTCGACTGACCTTCGCCAGGCTGTTCAGTTCGTCGAACCAGACAAAGCAGTGCTGATAATATCGCCGCGTTTCGCCGGGTCTGGTGCGTGCCTCATGGACGATTGCCAGCCACCCGCCGTCAAAGGCAATCGCCTGCGAGCCTCCGCTGAACTGCGGTGCGGAGATCGCCGGCGCCTGCTCGAAGATGATCTGCGCGCGCTCATCGATGATTCTGGTCGGATCGCACTGATAGATGAACCGTAATTGCTCGCCGCCGCCGTCGGCGGCCGGCTTGACCTGCGGCATCCAGTTCTTCTCGTGCAGCCTAGGTCCCGGGGGGTGCAGGACGCGCCAATCGGTCAAGCGCCGTGGCCCAGGCCCGTCGTCATCGATGCGCCCGAGCACCTGTTCGCACCAGCCCTCCGGCGTCATTTCGCGCACACAGGCGATCGCCCACAACTGACCGCCCCAGGCAAAGAGGCGCATGTCCTCTAAGCCGCGCACCAAGTCGTAAGCGGGCTCGGGCATATCGGCCGGCGCGAGTACTTCACTAGCCGATTGAACGCCGAGATCGTCGCTTAGTCGAAGCAAGAAATTCCGTGTGCGGATCGGCTCGTCGTCGGGCGTGGAGTACTGGCCGGCCTCGTTCAGCCTGTAGTTCACGCTTCGCTGCAACAGCACAATCCGTTCGCCCAATCGCGTCACCGACGGATTGATCGGCAGATAGCCGTCAGGCGCCGTGAAATCGACCCGCAGCGCCGAGAAGGACGGCATCATCGCTTTTGCCGACTGCATGTAGAAATACAAATTCGACCGCGCCAGCTCCCTCGGTCCGTCGTCGATTGTCCGGTTCAGCGCCAGCCAGTTGCATGCCGCGAAACCACGGTCCTTGCGCACGGGATCGCGCGCGTAGTTTGCCGCGATCGCAAACTCCTCCATCAGGCCCGTTGTATAGATGTAATCCTCGATAAACAGGATGTCCTGCTCTGGTCGCTTGATCGCCAGTCCCGCTTCCGAAAACAGTACGCTGGCGTCGTTCATCCCCTTGTCGCGGTAGAACCGGGCCAGGTCATAGAGCGGCTCGGCACGTTGCGGTCGTTGATTGAAAGCGGCAAGCGCCTGCTCAATGAAGCCAGGCTCGTCGCCGAGTTTGCGCAGGCAGCGAGCCCCTTGCAGCCGGGCATTCCACGCCTCCTCGTCCCAGCCGCCCATGGCGGCGCGTTTGGCGTAGGCCACCGCGGCCTCCGCCGTCCGCCCGGCGTCGCGATAGGATTGCGCCAGGTAAAACCAGTAGCGTTGATTTTCCGGATCCTTCTCGAGCGCCTCGAGCAAAAGTTTCGCATCACGTTCGAATTTGTCGATCCGGTTCGATCCGCTGGCGTGGTCCTTGTACCAGGCGCCGCGCAGCTCCTGCACGCCCTCGGGCACGTCGAGATATTCGTGGGTCACGCCGTGGTAGCGCGCGCCGGCGTCGCGCCTGACCAGACGCGTGTTCCAATAGGCCAAGCCGGAATCCGCCCGCTGCAGCAGCCGGTAGCCGGAGCCGTCGAGCCGCGATCGGAAGCCCGCGTCCTCGACCACAAGTTCCATGTCGGCGTCGTCAAACAGCAGATAGTCGTAAGCGAGTGGCGAGGCGTAGGCGTGATCGAGCGCTGCGTTGCGCGCCTGCTCGAAATTGTGGAATGGGAATTCGTGCAGCTCGCCCGGCAAGTTGCGTGCAGCGAAGAACGATTTGATGAAATCCTGGGTCCCGTCGGTCGAGCCGGTATCACCGATGACCCAGCAGTCGATGTGGTCGACAACCGCTCCGAGACAGCGTTGAAGATTCGCCATCTCGTTTTTGACGATCATGTTGAGGCAGAGCCGTTTGCCGTTCGTCATTCGTGATCTCTAGGCTCTCGATATGACTGTTGATGACGGGGACGGCTTGCGTGCCGCCGCGCCTTGCCGGATCCGCTTCGATGCAGATTTGCCGGGCTTCGATCGTTCATGCATTTCCCCCGCTGCCCCTACCCTCTTCCGGTCCGGTCGCCGGAACAGCCTGCACTTCCCAAAGATCCGACCATTCTTTCTCACGGATCATGCAGGTCGTCCTTTGGAAACCGCGTTTAACCTTATCCATCATGGTTAGCAGCCAGTCGCCGCGCCAGCGGGCGGTAACCGCTACCGTGAAAGGATCGTGCCCGAACTGCAACCGCCGGCATCCACCACTTCCGTCCCGTTGACCGGTTTAGCTTGTGTATTTCGGCGCCATTTGCAGGCTGCCGTCAAGATTGAGGCACCCACATCAGCTAGCACATTGCCAACCCGCATGGCGTCGTCTGGGAGCGCCATCGCCGATGGGTTTGCATGGAAGATGGCGGCCTTCAACTGCGGCCTGAAGCAGGCGCGATTGCAGGAAGGCCTATTAAGCATATGATTTTCATAACGATTCTCTCACCCAGCCCGCTGCTATAGCTACAGCGACACTACCTGCTTTCAGTTAATTTAGTAGTTGCTTAAGTGGCGCTCGCGGATTGGACGGCCTGCGAAATTCTTTCTCAGGGAGTTGAGTTAGAAGGGTCTGGGTTATCAAGGTCGTTTCGCGGATAGGAAGGCGCGTCCACCGGGCGTGCCGATCATATGTCGTGACTATGTCTTCCCTTGGTTTGGAGGCGGACGGCTTCCCATTCCCTTGAGAGTTGTCGCCAAGGCATCGGCGCCATCGTTGACGGGAGTGGGTGTTGAGTCGAGTGTTGCCATGTGCGCACGGGAGGGGTGTAGAGCCTCGGTTCGGCTGGCCGCAAAACCATCAGGCGGCCGATCGCCCGGATATCCGGTTCGGTGAGCACCGATATGCGCGCGAGCCCCCCGCGCTGGACGCAACCGGCCATCAGCCTGAACCCGGCCTAAACCAGACCGGCTTCGCCATCGGCCGCGTCTGCGAACTCGATGCCGACCCGGCGGTGGCGACCTCGATTGTCGCAGATCACTTGTCGTTGAACGTCATTCATTTGAAGGACGACGGGCTTCGAGTCTCGGAGTTTTCTGACGAGCTGTCGCCGAGCCTTCGGCGTAGCCTGGAGGGATTGCGTAGTGGGTGGGATGATATCGCCTGCCGACCGGTGGTGCTGTGGTGCAGCACCCCGTTTCGGACGGCGCAAATCCATTTGCGGACAAGCGCTGGAAACGATCGGCCAGACGCTGCAACTGATGCTTTGGACGTCGGCGGCCATCCCTTCATGGCAGTTGCAGGCGGCTCACGGCCGGGTCGTCCACGCTTCGCTGGCCCGCCCCACGATGCGGCGCCGTTCGATGCCACGACGCCACCAATCCGACAGAGACTATCCGCCCGCTCGATCCCGCCGACGACCTTGTCCGGCGCAGGCGATCGGCGGCGACTGCAAATTGAGGGTAAGGACAGAAAAACGCCGCGGCGCATTCGTCGCTGACCAGGGAGAGTACTATGAGCTACATAGCAGGGTTTGCGGTCATGGAAGTTGCCGTTAGAGGCGTCTTGCCCATCGGCGACGCGACCGAAAATGTGCCTTATTTTATTCTGGACACAGCCAAGAGCGCCATCGTCGGTCAGGTCATTCTTCCCAAGGCCGTCAAGCGAAGCCTCGCCGTCGCTGTCACCGTCAAGGTTCCGGCCGCAGCCGGCTCATTTGCGATCGGCACGTTTGACGATGGCGGGAATTTCCAGGCCTGCAGCTTCCTCCGCGTAGAGAGCCCCGCTGTCGATCGTCCCGACGGCGCCCTCGGCCCGTCAGGAAGATGACCGCCCAACCTCCTTATCGTTATCGCGACCGCACGCCGGCCTAGCCGTCGGGCGGTTTTCCCTTGAACTGAATTCGAAGCCAACAGGAGCCAGTCATGGCCCGCGCCTCTGAAATTCTTTTTGTCGATCCTTCAGTCTCCGACCTCCAGACGGTTCTTGGCAATTTGCGACCCGAAGTCCAAGCAATAGTGTTGGATGGCCGCCGATCGGCGGCACGGCAGATTGCCGCCGCGCTCTCGCGGCACGACGCGGTCGACGCGGTGCACGTCCTGGCGCACGGCGCGCCTGGCCGGGTTAGCTTCACAGCGGGAGAATGGTCGGTCGCCACACTGAGGGAAGAAGCTGAGGATCTTGCCGCGATCGGCAGGGCACTTGCCGCGGACGGCGAACTGCGGCTGTGGAGCTGCGAGACGGCGTCAGGGGATGCGGGCCAAACCTTTATTGAGACGCTGCAAGAGGCCGTTGGCGCGGACGTCAGCGCGTCTCGGTCGCTGGTTGGCGCAGCCGCCCTGGGCGGTGCCTGGGAATTGTCTGGGCGGGCGAGCACGTCGGCGCCCCTGCCGCCGCTGACCTCACATGGGCTGGCAAATTACGCCGGGGTGCTTACGTCAGGCGATCTAACCCTTACTGGCATAGTCGATTCTGGTTCCAGTAAAAATATTAACACGTACTATCTGGTCGATACAAATGGTACGGTAGCTACCACTGATGACACAGTCGTTGGCAGCTTCAATCTTCCATCTGCAGCAAACGGAGTAGCTCCAAATTTTTCTATAACTGTAACAGTTCCAGATTCTACCCATACTTATCTCATTTACGATTCCGGCTTCCATTTATATGGCACCCTTACTCCTGTTGTTCCTGCGACGGATCCTCCGACCTATAATTTCACGACCACGGCTATCAATAGCCCCGGCGGTTCGGGCAATGATGGCAATCACTTTACTGGGGGCCTTGTAACAGTCACGTCTTCCGGCGCCACGGGGCCAACAGGGCCTACCGGCGCCACGGGTGCGACAGGAGCGACTGGCGCAACCGGTGCCACAGGTGCGACTGGCGCCACGGGTGCAACTGGCGCAACCGGTGCCACAGGCTCTACTGGTGCGGGTGGCTCAACGGGCGCGACCGGTGCGACTGGCGCCACGGGTGCAACTGGCGCAACCGGTGCAACCGGTGCAACTGGCTCGACCGGTGCCACTGGCAATACTGGAGCGACTGGCTCGACTGGTGCAACGGGTGATACCGGAGCGACCGGTGCCACGGGCTTGACTGGTGCGACTGGCGCCACGGGTGCAAGTGGCTCGACTGGAGCAACTGGTTCTACTGGTGCAACCGGCTCGACCGGTGCCACTGGCAATACTGGAACGACCGGCCCGACCGGTGCAACGGGTGATACCGGAGCCACGGGCTCTACTGGCGCAACCGGAGCCACAGGTGCGACCGGTGACACCGGAGCCACTGGTGACACCGGAGCGACTGGCGCGACCGGAGCCACGGGTGCAACTGGCGACATTGGCGCAACTGGAGCGACCGGCGCAACCGGAGCCACGGGTGCAACCGGCGATACCGGAGCAACCGGCGCGACCGGGGCAACTGGAGCGACCGGCGACACTGGAGCGACCGGTGCGACCGGCGCAACCGGGGCCACGGGTGCAACTGGAGCAACCGGCGCAACCGGAGCCACTGGTGACACCGGAGCAACCGGAGCCACGGGTGCAACTGGTGATACCGGAGCCACAGGTGCAACTGGCGATACCGGGGCAACTGGAGCGACTGGCGATACCGGCGCGACTGGAGCGACTGGCGACACTGGTGCGACCGGTGCAACCGGGGCCACGGGTGCTACTGGGGCAACTGGAGCAACCGGCGCAACCGGCGCAACCGGGGCCACTGGTGACACCGGAGCAACCGGAGCCACGGGTGCAACTGGTGATACCGGAGCCACAGGTGCAACTGGCGATACCGGGGCAACTGGAGCGACTGGCGATACCGGGGCAACTGGAGCGACTGGCGATACCGGGGCGACTGGAGCGACTGGCGATACCGGGGCGACTGGAGCGACTGGTGCGACCGGAGCCACGGGTGCAACTGGTGATACCGGAGCAACCGGCGCGACCGGGGCAACTGGAGCGACCGGCGCAACCGGAGCCACTGGTGACACCGGAGCCACGGGTGCAACTGGCGATACCGGAGCAACCGGCGCGACCGGGGCAACTGGAGCGACCGGCGCAACCGGAGCCACTGGTGACACCGGAGCCACGGGTGCAACTGGCGATACCGGGGCCACGGGTGCAACTGGCGATACCGGGGCCACGGGTGCAACTGGCGATACCGGGGCCACGGGTGCAACTGGCGACACTGGCGCAACTGGAGCGACCGGCGCAACCGGAGCCACGGGTGCAACCGGTGACACCGGAGCCACGGGTGCAACTGGCGATACCGGGGCCACGGGTGCAACTGGCGATACCGGGGCCACGGGTGCAACTGGCGACACTGGCGCAACTGGAGCGACCGGCGCAACCGGAGCCACGGGTGCAACCGGTGACACCGG